>DATNQO010000218.1:0-95320 GCA_036704005.1 Leptolyngbyaceae cyanobacterium
GATCGCACCTCTTACGGTCATCGTGTTTTACATCCAGCACCACTTACCATTCCCCAAGCCAGCGATTATGTTAACACGCTGCGTTCTGGTTATGTCATAGTTACACCACAAGAACGGGAAAACACCATCAAAGAAGAAGTACGAAGAGAAGTGAAAAAGTTAGGAGGTTCTACAGTATTTTACCCTGACTTGTTAGAAGAAGTTGTCAACTTGGTAGAGTATCCTTCTGTAGTAGTTGGTAAATTTGAAGAAGAATTTTTGAAATTACCTAGTGAAGTAATTACTGAGGTCATGGTAACTCATCAGCGATACTTTCCTGTTTATAAGGATGGTTATCAAAGTGAATCATTACCGTATTTTATCACTATCTCTAACGGCAAGAAAGAAAAATCAGATATTATTGCTGTAGGAAATGAAAGGGTAATTCGTGCAAGATTAGCGGATGCAAAATTCTTTTTTAAGTCTGATTTATCTAAACCTCTAGAAAGCTTTTTACCCCAATTAGAGAAAGTCACTTTCCAAGAGGATTTAGGTTCTGTTCGTGCTAAAGTAGACAGAATAATCAAAATTGCTGAAAGAATCAGTGAGCAATTGGGTTTAGAAGAAGAACAACGCCAAAAAGTACAAAGGGCTGCTTTATTATGTAAAGCAGATTTAGTGACTCAAATGGTGTTTGAGTTTCCTGAATTGCAAGGAAGAATGGGAGAAAGATATGCTTTAGGAAGTCGGGAAGATGATGAAGTTGCAAGAGCTATTAGTGAACATTACTTGCCAGCCGCAGCAGGTGATGCTTTACCTTCAACTCTTACAGGTAAAATTGTAGCTATAGCAGACAGATTAGATACATTAGTCTGTATATTTGGCTTAGGGCTAATACCTACAGGGTCTTCCGATCCTTTTGCTTTGAGAAGGGCAGCAAATGGCTTAATTAGCATTATTTGGGAAGCAAAATTAACTGGATATGGAATAGTTTTGGAAGAAAGAGGATTCAAAATTAATTTATCTCAGCTATTAGAGCAAATAGCAAAAGATTTCTCAAGCACTTTTAATAAAGATGCTGAGTCATTAATTAGCAATTTGAAGGAGTTCTTCTTACAACGCATCCGCACCTTATTACAAGAAGAAAAACGAATCGATTACGACTTGGTAAATGCGGTGTTGGGGGAGAATGACGAAGAATATCAAGCAAGGGCGTTACAGGATTTACTTGATGTGCGCGATCGCGCCTTATACCTGCAACAAATCCGCCACGACGGTACACTAGATAAAATCTACGAAACTGTCAACCGTTCTACCAGACTAGCAGCCCAAGGCGATTTAGATACCGCACAGTTAGACCCCACCTCGGTAGTCAATCCCCAACTGTTCCAAAAGCCTTCTGAGTCTGCTTTCTACGATGCTTTAGTCCAGCTAGTACCGCAAACTCAACAAGCCCAACAGTCACGCAACTATCAACTGTTAGTTGCAGGGTTAGAAAATATTGCGCCTACTGTGAGTAAGTTTTTTGATGGGGCGGAAAGTGTGCTAGTCATTGATCCCGACCCAGACATCAAGCGCAATCGCTTAAACTTACTAGGATTACTGCGGAATCATGCGCGGGTGTTAGCTGACTTTGGGGCGATCGTGAAAAATCTGTAGCAGAAAGCAATAAAAAGTGGTGTAATTGTTACCCATTAAGCGCTAATATTATGAGTGCTTAACCAGGGAACTCTGCCTCAGTCTATGTCCAAAGCTCATGTAGTTGGATTAGGAAAGTCCGGTGTTGCTGCGGCGAGATTGTTAAAACGGGATGGTTGGGAGGTAGTTCTGAGCGATCGCAACACCTCCGAAACCCTCCTCCAGCAGCAACAGGAACTCGCACAAGAACAAATCACAGTTGAATTAGGGTCTTCGCTAGAGTTTGTAGAAGGTAATTTCCCCGATTTAATTGTTGTGAGTCCGGGTGTTCCTTGGGACATTCCCGCGTTAGTTAAGGCGCGTGAATTGGGTATAGAAACTATCGGCGAAATGGAGTTAGCATGGCGACACTTAAAGTCCCTACCTTGGGTAGCCATTACCGGAACTAACGGCAAAACTACCACCACCGCCTTAATCGCCGCCATCTTCCAAGCAGCCGGATTTGATGCCCCCGCCTGCGGTAACATTGGTTATGCAGCTTGTGAAGTTGCCTTAGCCGAAAAAGCCCCCGACTGGGTAATCGGGGAAATTAGCAGCTATCAAATAGAATCTTCCTCCACCCTCGCCCCCCGCATCAGTGTCTGGACAACCTTCACCCCAGATCACCTAGCCCGTCACAAGACGTTAGAAAATTATTACGACATCAAAGCCAAGTTATTACGGCAATCCCAATTACAAGTGTTTAATGGGGATGATGCTTACTTATATAAGGTAGGTGCAAGTCATTGGCAAGAAGCTTATTGGACAAGTGTCAAAGGTAAAGCACACTTGCTTGGTGACAAAGGCTTTTATATTGAAGATGGCTGGGTTGTAGAACAATTACAACCAGACTCCCCACCCCAAAAAATTGTCGAAGCCTCCGCTTTACGCATGGTAGGGGCGCATAACCAGCAAAATCTCCTCATGGCTGTAGCCGCCGCCCGGTTAGCAAATATTCCCCCCGATGCTATTGACAAGGCGGTGCGAGAATTTCCCGGTGTCGCCCATCGTTTAGAACACATTTGCACCTGGGAAGGTATCGACTTCATCAACGACAGCAAAGCCACTAACTACGATGCGGCGGAAGTCGGACTAGCATCGGTGAAAAGCCCAGCCGTGTTAATTGCTGGTGGTGAAGCCAAACCAGGGGATGATACAGGCTGGATGGCGAAAATTCAAACGCAAACCTCAGCCGTGTTATTAATTGGCGCAGCAGCACCAGCATTTGCCCAACGTTTACAAGAAGTGGGTTATACCAATTATGAGATTGTGGAGACGATGGATAAAGCAGTGGTGCGATCGCAAGAATTAGCCAAACAACATCATGCGCCTGTAGTCCTGCTATCTCCAGCCTGCGCTAGTTTTGACCAATACCCCAATTTTGAAGCCAGGGGCGACCATTTCCGCCAGTTGTGTTTGCAATTGTTGAAGTAGGGCGTGGGGAGTAGGGAGCAGAGGAGCAGAGGAGCAGAGGAGCAGGGGAGCAGAGGAAATAAAAGTCACTATTTTGAGTAGTTGAGGTGGATAAATCTATCTTTGAGATAGATGAATGAGTAGTTGAGGTGGATGAATTTATCTCTGAGGTGGATGAACGAGTAGTTGAGGTGGATGAATGAGTAGTTGAGATAGATGAACGAGTAGTTGAGGTGGATGAATCTATCTCTGAACTAGATGAACGAGTAGTTGAGGTAGATGAACGAGTAGTTGAGGCGGATGAACGAGTAGTTGAGGTAGATAAACAAGTATTTGTAGGGTGGGCATTGCCCACCATATCCTAATAGGGTTGAAAAAAGAATAATTAACCGCCGATATTGGCGCACCCTTCCCGCAGGGTACGCCGATAAACGCCGATAAATTCAGATTTTTAATTAATTGCTTAGAATTAGTTCAGTTTAATCTAACCTTAACTGAACTGTATTGTACCGCATCGTTTGCTTGGTGGGCAGTGCAGCGCCCTACTAAGTCTTTTAATTACGGATTAATGTTGATGGACTCGTTCAAGTAACCAAATTGAAGCGATCGCATGATTTTCTCTTGTTTGTTTTTTTGTATCAAATGTAACTATTATTTATCTCAGCTTGTGATCTAGATCCAGTGGCGTATATACAAATTCAGGTAATATTGGCAACTAATAAATATTACTGTTAAGCTTGACGTATTAAATTTTCATGGATGGGTGTTCTCCCATCGTCTACAAGTAGTATGCACTTAGTAACTCAACGATTGCTTAACAGTATTGAGCATATAGGAATCCTATTTGAATTTTGAACAAATCTCAGTACCTGTAGGGTGGGCATTGCCCACCAAAGCCTACCCTACAGATATTGAAATTTTTATGGCTACGCTCCCGTAAGGGATACAGAAATCAAATCGGATTTCTATAACTATTATTACTATTTCCTTAACCGCAATAGTAGCTAACACATGGAGAATTGCAAGAAATCCATGAGTAACCGTCTGCGTTGAAATAACTGCTTAGAAAACTAGGGTAAAACATTGACTGATGGAATAGACGAATTGTTATATCCCACTGTAGAGAAATTGGTTAACGAGATTGTAGCTGTTAACCATGCTTGGAAAGTTGCTTGTGAATTATTTGGGCAAAATTCCCCTTTATCTATTTCTGCGCGAGATTTAAAAACTTATTTACAGATTCGTTTGTTGCGAAGCTATGCACCAGAACAGGTGTATTTAATTGAGGATGAAGAAGCAGAAGGTGAACGCCTTTATAGTTTGTGTTTGCGACAAGTGATAGGAGAACGTCGATATGCAGAACATCTCCCAGTACGAGTAGCTGAAGAAGTTTTTGCACATCAAGAGTTAGAGCAATTTAAAAAGATATTACTAAGATAAAAAGGATTTGAGCATGGACATAGCAAAAATTTGGGGCATTATTTGGGATAATGATTATTTTCATTGGGCAACTGCTTTTGTTTTAGTGGCTGCAAGCATTGCTGAATTTTACACAGTATGGCAATATTGGCGCTCAGATTGTGGCACAACTGAAGCCTCTATTAAATTTTTGAATAATTTAAAAAGAGGTAAAAATGCAAAAGTTCTAGACAAAGTTCGAGAATGGTTAAAAGAGTATTTAGGAACTGATGATGTCAGCATCATTAATCAACAATGGCAAAAAGAACGCAAATTTTTACTTATAAAATATCCATCTGTTTTAGCACAGCCAATACCTCGAAGTTCCTTGCGTTTTGTGGTAACTTTATGTACTGCTATCGGTGTTTTAGGAACCTTTTACGGCATACAACAGGGACTCCAAGACATCAATTTGTCTACAGAAAACCCTAAAGAACTGATGACTGCTAGTAAAGAGTTACTAGAAGGAATGAAAACAGCTTTTTCTACTTCCTTGATGGGACTAGGTTCTGGTAGCTTGTTTACTTTAGTTTTGTTCGTATGTGAGTGGCTACGACAAAAAAGACGTAATAATTTGCGTCAGATGTTGAAGGCGATCGCAACTTTAAAAACGGCAGATAATGGTAGCACTGAACTAGTACAAGCACTTACTCTTGTATCAAAAAACTTAACCGGACTAAATCAACTAAACGCAGAAGCCATCGGCCAAGCTGTAGGTAAAAGCATAAAAGAACAGTTCGCCGGGTTAAATCAACTATCAGCCCAAGCTATTGGTATAGCTATCCGTCAGCAGATATTCCCAGCTTTAGAAGCAATTTTCAATGAGCAAAAACAACTCCGAGAACTTCAAGAACAACAAGGTCAAAGGGTTTTAGAAGAACTCATCAAGGATATGCGAGTTGAGGTACTCGAACCTATTGCAGATAGATTAGATAAAAGTGCAGAGTTAACCCAACAAGCTTCCGAAGCTGTGCTGAGTCTACATAAAGAATTAGGTGGTATATCTCAAAGTTTGGCAGGTTCCATCCTCACAATTCAAGACTTTCAAAAAGAAACTTTGACAGAACTCAAATTATTCGCTAATCATCTAGGAGAAACGCTCAATCAATTCCAAACTGATACAAAAGATGTTTTACAACAAACAGCACAAGAAATTAATCGAGCCGTAGACCAGAGTATTCAAGGAATGACATCTCAACGAAGTGCTTTTGAAGCAAGTGCAGTCCAAGCTGCTGCTACCTTCCGAGGAATTAGAGAGGAATTACAAACAGCACTCCAAGAACGCGCCGCAGTAGAACAGGAAATGCTTCAAGGATTTGCTCACAACATGGGACAAGTTTTGAGCCAATTCCAAACTGAAACTACAGGAGTCATACAACAAACAGCACAGGAAATCAATCAAGCCGTAGACCAAAGTATTCAAGGAATGACAGCCCAGCGAAGTGCTTTTGAAGCAAGTGCAGTCCAAGCTGCTGCTACCTTCCGAGGAATTAGAGAGGAATTACAAACAGCACTACAAGAACGCGCCGCAGTAGAACAGCAAATACTCCAAGCTACTCGCAATGGAATTATCCAAATTCTCACCCAAGCAAATACAAGCTTCCGTGAACAAGCCAATACTCTAAACTCAGTAGGTGAGCAAGCTTCTGGATTGATGAATGAAGCAAGAAATAATCTGCTGAATACTTTAGGTAATATCGATACAACACTGACAGCAACTCGCCAAACAGTAGAAGATGATTTAACAAAATTTAGGGAAGAATATCAAACCAATCTCCAGATGTTTTTCCAACAACAAAATAATTTACTTGAAGGGACATTAGGCAAACAACGAGATGGTTTATCTATGGTTGTGAATAATCTTGATCAAGTCTTTCGGGAAGAATCTAAAAGACGTAGTGAATTATCCCAAGAAGTAGATCAAAGTATGACTAAAGTTCAGGCATCTGTCGAGCAAATTAATAAATTAGTTATTGCTGCTGGTTTAAACGATGCACAACGACTCATACAAATAGAAAAGCTTGCCAGTAATGTTGGTGAGCAAGTGCGAATTGTAGACAATTCATATAGAAATCTGGCTCAAAATTTTGATGATAGCCTTCAATCTTGGCAGAGTCACCTTGAAGTTTCCATGCAAAGAACCGTTGACTTACAGGTAAGCTTTTTCCAACAAGCTGATACTGCTATGTCTAAAGTTTGTGGAGATTTACTGAGAACAGCAGATGTGTTGGTATCAGCCAATAAAAAATACTAAGTTATCAATGGAGTAATGACAATGACCGATTTTATCAGTGATGAATTTGAGAATGCAGAAATCACTGAGGATGATGACTCTAGTATTTACCTATCTATTGGGGATTTAATGTCTGGCTTATTAATGTTTTTTGCTTTGCTGTTTATCACTGCATTACTCCAACTGGCCCAAAAAGATACACCCAAACGGGTAGTAATTGGTAATGTTGTAGGTCAGATGAAAAGCAACAATATCGATGTTAAGGTTAACCCAGATACTGGTGATGTGAGTATTCAAGAATCAATTCTCTTTGCCAAGGGTAGTACAGAACTGAAACCAGAAGGTAAGGCTTTTCTACGTCGCTTCATCCCTGTTTACAGTGGTGTTATATTCTCAAAACCAGAGTTTGAGAAAGAAATTAGCCGCGTAGTTATAGAAGGTCACACTAGCTCAGATGGCGATGATAAAGTCAATCTACAACTAAGCCTATTACGTTCAGCATCAGTTTACAAATACATTTTTTATGAGATGAATTTTCGCACGAAGACATCTCTAAGTCAGAAAATTTTAGCTGCTGGTCGTGGAGAAATTGAATCAGATAAACAACGTGATAATCCTGGCGATCGCAAGGTAGTTTTTCGTTTTCAGTTCCGCAGCGATGAATTGAAGAAAGATATTAGTAAAACATCTCTGTAAAGGAGTAAATAACCTTGAATCCCAAGCTTCGTTTTCCTTCACTACCAGAAATCACTCAATGTATACCTTATCAACTAATTCAAATCACAGCTAATTTACCAGATACAAAAATATCAATACCAAGTGTTGATAAAGTATTAAAAGCTATCGCACAGGGTAAAGCGGATGAAGTAACTCAGTTAGATTGGGTTTATTGTATTTATGCTAAAACACAATGGGATCAGCAGAATATTGATCAAGCTAAAAAAACTTCAGCAGCTATTTGGCAAGTAGCAATTCTTCATTCATGGTTACAAAATCAACTATTATCTCGTTTAGCTGTTTATTATGGTAGTCAGGAAAAACAGGTTTTAGCAGAGTCTTTCATTGCATCTTTTGATGTCTTTGCTAATTCTAACTTATCAAATAATTTGCTATCAGTGCAAATTATTCGGGCGCTTCGCAGTCAACAAGCAGGAATAGAATTAGTAAAAATTGCTTGTAAACAGCAGGTTAATCAGACTGGATTTCTCAATAAAATTCAAGGAATATTGCCTACTTGGATTCCCTTACTTAGTGAATTTATAGATTACGTTGTTCCTTATTTTTCAACAATCACATCCCCAAACATTCAACAAGTCAAATGGCTGTTAAGTTGTTTGGATGAGATGCCAAATACTCATCAAGTAAAAGCTGTTAACCATCTACTAACTAATGTTTCTACTGATATAGCAACTCGTCATTCATTATTAGTAGATTGGTTACGAAATAACTATAGAAACGGCGAAAATTGGTATAAACTTTCAGATCCGGCAAGGCAAAGACTGAGAGAATGGATTGGCGGGATAAATTATGGTGACTTCCAAAAGTTAGTTGATATCCTATTGCATAAACTGAATTTACAAGACTTTGAGTCAAATCAGCTACGTAGACGCAGAGATTTTTGGGCTAACTATAGTAACCGCTTTGAACGGCTTCGCATTTTGTTACCTAAGACATCACAGATTGCTATAGGGTATCAAATCCAAGGTGATGTTGATTTATTAAAAGATGATGGTAGCGATCGCACTGAGGTCTGTATATTCGATTTTGGTGAGTGGTTTGTAGTGGAATTTTTCCGGGGAAGAGGTAGTGAAATGCGTTTATTGCCTAAAAATCCCCGAAATCAACAGATTCTATTTGGTGAAACAACTCTTTGCGTTAAACTGATTCGCTCTCTAGGTGGTGAGAGACACGATCATGTTTATCTTTGGCAAGTATTTACTCCTACTTGGCTGGAAAATCATGGAATCTTGCCTAATCCAAATACTCAACTTTCTCGAAATCCTACAGCAGATAAACTACGAGAACGTGAAAGGAAGCTGGAATTTTGGCAAAGAGAAATTGAGTATTTAGAATTAGAAGCTAGAGATTACGTAGCTAAACAAGGAAATGCCGCATGAGTTGTTTAGGCTAATTTTGTATAGAGTAGGACTTAGGCAAGTGTCATAATCAAATTAACTATAGGCTGCGTCAGCCCCAATAATTTCGTACAAATTCAAGGATTTTTCACATCTGACGCACCTTACCCCAAGTGTCAGTTGCGTAAGTCCTATAGAGGTAAGGCGGCGATCGCTCGTCCGTTTCCAGCGAATTAATGCTGATGGACTCGTTCAAGTAACCAAATTGAAGCGATCGCACCGACGAAATGGGCAATAGTACCATTAATATTCGCCACCATCACAAACACATCCAGCGCCCGAATAATCTTGTTGGGGTCAGTAATTGCCACCCCTGGCGGTTGAGAGATAGATTTTGCTATCAGTACACTCAAGGTTGTACCAGCACCCAGCAAAGTTAATAATATCCCCACCAAGCTAACGATTATCCCTAACCTAATAGCTTGGGTTGTGTCCGCCTTACTAGGATGCAAAGACGGATTAGGATTTGCTAAACGCTTACCGATGCGAGTGTAACGAAAATCCCAATACACGCTAAACAATAAAGCGATAGCACCACAGACAGCCCAGAATACACCAACTCCCAGCCCTGGATTTGGTTGATCGGCAAAGGCGCGACCAGTGAAAGCAAATAGTAAAGTTAAGCTAGTTACTACAGTCAGTCCCAATTGCAGCCAAAAGGTGATCCAACCCGTAAGACGAATTGTATTAGCAATTCCGTATAGTTTTGGTGATGACGATGTATGCTCCGCAGTAGGTGTGCGTATGTCTGATTCCGCTTCCATATTCTTTTCCTTAGCTTATGCCCCAATTATTAAGATATTCCTCCCCTTGTATATAAACCCCCACCTCCAGACAGAACACCCTCCAATTCTGAGGGCATAAAATCGCAATACGGGGAATTCGTATTACTCATGGCTAGAAAGCGCTAGAACATTCAACAAATACAAGAAATTGCTCAAAAAAAATTTATGCGATCGCGTCTAGAAATGATACGCAACTACGCCGAACTACAAGATTGTCGGCGTGAGTATTTACTTAATTACTTCGGCGAATCTTTAAATAAAAAGTGCGGTTTTTGTGATAATTGCCAAGCAGGTATTATAACGGAAGATAGCGATTTTCAACCTTTCTCAATTAATAGCTGCGTCATTCATACCCACTTCGGCACAGGGCGCGTGATGCGTTATGAAGCTGATAAGATGGTTGTTTTATTTGACAAAGTAGGATATAAAACTCTGGCGGTTGAACTGGTTCAAAAACTTTTAAAACAAATTGATTAATTCGTAATGAATAAGGACTTTCTACCTAATTAACGTAGGGTGGGCATTGCCCACCAATATCAACATATAACTTCAAGTAAAATTAGATGAAAATATATTATTTATCGTGGTTTATCACCGTTCATCGGCGGTTAACTTTAGTTAATGGTGGGCAATGCCCGCCCTACAAATTTTATTAATCCTTCCCATATAAAGATAAATTATCAATCTCAAGAATGATGAAAAATGAAGATTTAAGTTGCCAAAATAACTCTAGAATAAACGATATTTAAGTAATAGACAAATGATTAAATCTTGGATGGTGATTGGAGGTGTGGCTTTTGTAGTAGCCTTGGCTGCTAACTTCATTACACCTAGCGATCGCAAATGGTTCAAACGCCTACAAAGACCCAGATGGCTAACATTTGAAGCCGCAATTCCCGTTATCTGGACTGTAATTTTTATCTGTGGTGCTTGGTCAGCTTATATTGTGTGGGAAAAGAACCCTGGAACCAACACAACCTGGGTCATCATGGGTTTATATTTGCTATTAGAAATAGTTACTATTGCATATACACCTGTAATGTTTAGGCTGCGTAGTCTTCAGGTAGGTACAATTGTCGGCGGTACAGGTTTAATTATCAGCATCATTTTAACCCTGGTCGTCCTCTCTATTTCCGCCTGGGCAGCATTATTACTAGTTCCTTACCTGCTGTGGAGTCCAATTGGTACTTACACAACTTGGCAAATGGTTCATCTCAACCCGCAGGATGCTTAGGGTTGGGGACTGGGGACTGGTGGTTCGACTGCGCTCACCAACCGGGACTGGGGACTGGGGACTGGGAACTGGGAAATAAGAAAACCCTACACCCCTACACCCCCACACCCCTAAACCTCAACTCAGGTTACTACCAACGACTGATTAATCCCATATTCACGCTTGTCAAACTGACAGTATACGACATGACAAAAGATAAGGCACAGAAAAAATATGATACCCTCTTGGATGGTGATCGGGGCTGTTACTTTCTTAGTCGCAATTGGTAGTTTCTTTATTACGCCCCGCGATATTAAATGGTTTGCTCAACTAAGCCGTCCCCGATGGCTGGTTTTTGAGCCACTTATACCCTTTATTTGGACTACAATCTTTATTTGCGGTGCAGCTTCCGCCTATATTGTTTGGGAACGTAACCCAGGCGGTATCGTTACATGGCTGTTAATGGGTTTATATCTCCTAGTAGAAGTAATTACCGTTACCTACATACCTTTAATGTTGAGATTCCGCAGTCTCAAAACGGGAGAAATGATTGGCTTAAGCGGCTTCATAGCAGGTATTGTATTAGCGATCGCCGTACTACCCATCTCCGTAATTGCCGCCCTATTAATCGTTCCCTATTTACTCTGGAGTCCCATCGGTACATACACTACCGACGAATTAAGACAACTCAATCCCGAAGACGCATAAGCAGGGGACAGGGGACAGGCTTGATAGCCTCTTATTGTCAGGCGACAGCTATAATTCAGCAATCAGCACTACTATACACGTCCATACATGGCTGTGGGTTGGTTACTCAGCCAAGCCCACATTTGATCACCGTAACAAAAATGCCACCATTCCTTGGGGTTGCGTTGAAAGCCAGCTTTTAACATCACATCACACAACAGTTGACGATGGGTGTGATATTGTTGAGCGGCTGGTTGTTCATTATGGATATAGTAATCGGGATGCGATCGCTCTGACAACTCATCAATCGGCGAACCCATATTGACAACTCGTCCCCTATCATCAACCAACGTCACATCCACGGCTGCACCTGTACTGTGAGGAGGAGGCGTTTTTTTATCCAAACTTGGTACAGCCCAAATCTCGTAAACAGCTTGCCAAATTTCTTGGCGTTGCTGCGGGGTTAACTCAGCCTCAACCAACCCGCGTTCCTGTATCGCCGTAGCAAAGCTGTAGTCTACCATAAACTGCTGTACAGCTACAGGGCGATAGCCATCAAAAATTTGAATCCGCCAGTGAGGACGCAGCGACTCTAAATAACTTTGGGCTTGAATGAGGTTATTAACTACACTCTGACGCAGATAATAAGGTGAATAGTCTCCGTAAATTGCCCCCAGCTTTGCATAAGGATGGGGAGACTCCACCGCAAACAGTTCCAGAGGAATCTCTACTAGGGGTTCTCCACATTCCAAGATAAGTATCTGGTGATATGGCCTCATGTATTAAATCTCAGTACCTGTAGGGTGGGCAGTGCATCGCCATATCATAGTTTTGTGAGCATTGCCGTTATGGATATGAGTAATTATTAGGGTTATTAGGGTATCCATTGACAGGTTGCCCTTGATAAGAATTGTTATTTGAGAAGATAGGTTGAGGCGTTTGAGTTGGTTGCGCCAAGATAGAATTTCTAGAACCACCATTAAACCCTGCATTTGTTCTT
This sequence comes from Leptolyngbyaceae cyanobacterium, assembly GCA_036704005.1. Lineage (GTDB taxonomy): Bacteria > Cyanobacteriota > Cyanobacteriia > Cyanobacteriales > Nostocaceae > Trichormus. The sequence goes on from DATNQO010000218.1 coordinate 12,581, forward strand.
GGGCTACGGACTGTGTAGGGGCCAATAATTGGCGATGTCCCAGTAATGACGGTAGATGTTGATTGAGTTTGATTTGGTAAATTTTGCGGGTAATTTAAATTATTAGGAGGATTGGGTATGGTTGGTTGAGTGTAACCCACACCTGAATTAAATCCTGTATTGGGCGCAATAGGCTGATTGTTATTCAAGTTATTGTAATAATTTGGCTGAGTGTAACCCGTTGAGGAATTAACTCTAGTATTTACTGGTAAAGGCTGAACGTTATTTAAGTTATTGGTATAACTCGGTTGTGTGTAACCCAAACCAGAATTTAACCCTGTGCTAGGTGAAAACGTCTGACTGGGTTGGGTGCTATTTGGTAAAGCCTGGGTCACTCCACCATAGGTAGGCAAACCTGTAGAGTTGATAATAGATGAAGGGTTATTATTTACACTAGGCGTTTGATTCGTCGATGGGGTAAGCCCTGTTGGTAACTGGTTATTAGAATTAACATTCTGGCTTCTATTTACTTGATTAACTAATCCTGGTCTTAATAGAGAGGAATTAGCCGTTTCCCCTGTAGTTGGGGATGTCCCATTTACAGATTTGTATCCCATCAACTGATTATTATCAGTCGCCCCAAACCGCAGTAAATTTTCTGCTTCTGATATAAAAATATTTTTATCTATAGGTGTAGGTGATTGATTAGCTAAACCTAAGTCTGAGTTTGGTTTTGGACTATTAACAGATGGTGGTTTAGTATTTGTTGAGGGTGTTTTATTTTGATCCTTGGGAGATTGAGTTGTGGCTGGTGTAATGATTGGTTCCGTATCAGCAAACAAAGATGGTAAATTATCGATATCTGCTGCGATCGCTTTATCTTCCTGTGTGAGATCAGAGTCCTCCGCAGTAGTATTTGCTGTATTTGGATTGTTCGTTACTTCTGGATTATTCCAGTATTGCTGAACAACTAGCCCTACCACACATAAAAAAATTGCTGTCCCCCAAAAACTAGGCTTACCTAAATTTAATAACCTAGCTCTGAGATAGCGCCAATATGGAGAAGGATAACGACGATTTGACATAGTTGTTGCTAGATAATTGATGGGTGGTTAGTCTTAAAATAACAACTATACGTAGCATGGGCATTGCCCAGTGTATATATACTGGATTTTATAGTTTTATGTTACTTATTGCTATGATTGTATAATTTATTTTTGCTGATTTATTTAAAGTATAGATGTCGTAGCATTTAGATATGGTAATGGGTTTGCGCCCTGAGCATCAGTTAACGGTAACAAGTATTACCAATTAAGAGCAAAGTCCACCCATTACCGATTACCAATTCCTGATTTAGTACCAGCAACTGAGATTACTAGAATCTATCCGTTTCCTGAGTAGGTGCAACTGCGCCTGGTTGAGACATAAAGAAATTTTGTGCAGCTTCGTTTTGATAAATACACCTAATATCAGGTTTTTCACTGTCCAAACTGCCAGTAAAACCAAAGGTATTGAGGCGGTTTTTACATTCTCTGACTTGATCGGATGTCACAAGTTTACGTTGCTCCAACAGCGCCCAGTTATTTTGCCGCAGAACACATCCAGGGCGCATACTGGGTTGAGCAACATAAACATTAAATGGGTTGAGAGTCACAAACAGCCTAGCGTCCATCACCATTGCACTCGCCCCATACTGGACGCAAATCTCTGGGTTTGGTGCTTTTGTGTCGATAAATTCACGGGAAGCCACATTGGACGGCGATAATGTGGTTGTGGAGCTAAAAGCAATGCCAATGCCAATTCCTAGTACAAAAACACCCCCTAAAATCGCAATGGTGAACAAGTTAAACATTGAGGATAGGGAATTAGGAGGTTTAGGTGGAGTAGCTGTTCTACCAGTAGATTTACGTCTCATTATTGCTTTATAACCTTCACGCCTGAAAAAGCTGAGAGAGCTTATATAGTAAAGACTTACGCAACGATATTTGCTGTTTTGGAGGGGTGTAAGGGGGTAAGGGTATAGGGGTGTAAGACTTTTTAACGCCTATACCCCTACACCCCCATACCCCTGCACCCTTGCCGAAACCTCAGATTTTTCGTTTTCATGCGAAAGTCCTCATAGTAATAAGTTACCAGTTATGAATCTTAGAGAATCTTCATAACTGCTGGTAATTTACTAATTTAATTAGCTCTCCTTATTTCAGTATGCCGATTCTTGACCTAATTGCCCGCAACTTCACAGACAATATTTAAGAATGGTGTGAATACCACAAAAAAAGCTAAATGTCTAGTAAATGTCAATATACAGCAGTTCCCAAGTAAGTGAGGTACAAAAAACAAGATTTAATCTCATACCAACTTGAAAAAACAATGCGACAAATACGTGGGTAGGGGCGCACAGATGTCATTGGTGTCAACTTAACGTGAAACCCTTGTCAAAAGCAGATATTGAGTTCATTTACTTACCGTTACTCACCACGTTCCCCCACCCTAACCCTCCCCGTATGTAAAGGTGAGGGAACTGAATTTCTAGTTTCCCCCCTTGACAAGGGGGGATTAAGGGGGGTAAAACGTATGTGGAACAAGCATTTGAGCTTAAGTTGACACCAATGCACATCTGTGCGCCCCTACAGATAATCGATTTGTTGCCAAGATTTTTTGAATCGGTATTGGGTATCAAGGGTTTATAACTCCTGCCCCCTTGCCGCTCGTAGACCAATGCGGTTTAAGATAGCTTTAATATTCCGATAAAATCGGCGTTTATGCTTATATAAATGAGAGGTAGAGTGATTTTTGCGTAATTTGTACTTGAATCAGTACGATTAGGAGCAAGTGACACCTTTTGGGATAATAACAACCTGAAGATTGCAGTTGATTCACGAAAACAGAATTTAGAAAGGTGGAGAGTGTAGTACATTCTGCTAATTTCTGACTTCTATCCTCCTACTGACTGTCTACCTTGTAGTTGATGCAGTAAGTGTTGTGGGACAAGTATGGTTATAGGACATTAAATTCTATTTCCTTTGCTCTGTTTGATGCACCCCTGCATTGCCCAATCAACAGCCTTTTGGTTGTCATTGTCCTGATATAGAACCTCAACTGTCAAATTTATGGAAGTGAAAATGCAAGAACCAGAATTTACTCAAACCCAGCCCAAAGAGGCAACAGTGCCAGACATCAACACTCAAGCAGGAACTATTACCAAACTCCAGCCTCCTGTGCAGTCTCAAGAACAATGGCGCAAATACGGAGAACAAGTTTCTGACTTCTTAGCCACTCTCCCCGACTACGTAGGCAACTTTTTTAACGACTACAAACAACCCTTAGTCAGCGTGGGTTTAATTGTGGGAGCAATTGTCGCAGTTAAAGTACTGTTGGCAGTTTTAGATTCTTTGAATGATATCCCTTTAGTAGCACCAACTTTTGAATTGATTGGTATCGGTTACTCGGCTTGGTTTGTTTACCGCTACCTATTGAAAGCTTCTACCAGACAAGAACTAACCGAAGAAATCACCACCCTCAAATCTCAAGTCGTTGGTCAGGATGGTACAGAAGTGTAATATAGTGCTGAGCGCTGAGTATTAAAGAGAAGTAGTTGCTTTAAGTAAGTGGGCGAGAATAAATTAAAGTAGATTAAGTAATGTAAAAAATCTTGAGATGAGTTCGTAGTAAGGGCTTCAGCCCTAAAATGAGGACTAAAGTCCTCACTACAAACCTTGAATTATTCACGCCGCTCTACTTATGTAACTACAGCTACATCTGATTAACCAGCGACTAATATTTTTCTCATAAGATAAATGACCAAGCAAAACCATGCTTGGTCATTTTTTTTCTACGCCGTGCTTGTTCAGTTATAGCTGTAGCCATGTTCGTGAGGACGTAGATAAATCATAAAATCCTTCTACCAAGCAACTTTGAAAGCTGTCACCTGTCACCTGCTATAACACCCGCAAAATGCTAGGAATACTGTCAATTGCTGACAAACTCTTAATTTCTGCCAGGGCTTGGCGAAATCCCCCTTCTCTGACATCGTGAGTTACAACTACAATCTCGGCTAGTTCTCCCTGAAAACCAGTTTGGACAATTGACTCTATACTCACGCCATGATTCCCGAAACAAGTACCCAATTGCCCAATGACACCGGCTTGGTCTTTGGTGAGAAATCGGGCGTAAAATCGGGTTAAAAGGTCGCTGATGGGGGCAATTTGGCTGTACTCTTCGTGTCTACAGGTTAACAGGGGATTGGGGGCTGTGGTATTGCTTTTTAGGGCTGCAACCAGACTCAAAATATCTGAGGTGACGGCGCTGGCGGTTGCACCCGCACCCGCACCAGGGCCAAAAAACATTACCTGACCGATGGGTTCGCCTTCTACGAGAATGGCGTTATATACGCCGTTAATGCTGGCTAGGGGATGGGCTTTGGGTACAAAGGTCGGATGCACCCTGACCGATAGTTTGCTGGTATCGTTAGCCTGATTGTTAGCGATCGCTAATAATTTAATCACAAATCCCAATTTTTCGGCATAGGCGATATCTGTCTTACTAACTTGACGAATCCCCTCACAATAGACATCCTCTAGCTTAATCCGTCCATCAAAAGCCAAGGAGGCCAGAATCGCTATTTTATCTCCTGCATCTAAGCCGTCCACATCAGCCGTAGGGTCAGCTTCCGCATAACCCAAGCGTTGGGCATCAGCCAGCACATCAGAGAAGTCGCTACCCTCCGTCTGCATCCGGGTGAGGATATAGTTAGTTGTACCGTTGACAATCCCCGTAACAGTATGAATCCGGTTGACACTCAAAGCCTGCTTCAATGGCTGAATCACGGGAATACCACCACCAACGGCGGCTTCTAGCATCACATAAACCCCGACTTCATTGGCAGCCGTAAAAATTTCTGCCCCAAATCTCGCGATCGCCGCCTTATTGGCCGTGACTACGTGCTTCCCGTTCTTGATGGCTTGGAGAATCAGCGATCGCGCCGGTTCCAAACCCCCCATCACTTCCACCACAATATCTACTTCTGGGTCATTGACAATTGACTCTAAGTCTGTTGTGATCACTGCCGAGGGTAATTGTACCTCGCGGGGTTTATCAAGCGATCGTACTCCCACCCGATATATTTCTATCTCTTGCAGCAAAGGGTGACGACCAACCGCATCTTGCAGTAGTTGTACCGTCCCCGTTCCTACCGTACCTAATCCTAAGATTCCCAGCTTTACACCCACAAACTTTCTACCAAATTTAGTTTTAACTGCTGAGTCCTCTTAGGAGCGTACAGATGTACACCCCTACCTCAGCGATTTATATACAAAACAATTGTAGGGTCGGCACTGCCCACCCTACAAATTCATTAATTTTGTTAGTTGTTCACCAATAGCCTTAGTCCTTTAACTATGGACTAATGACTAATGACTAATGACCAAATTAATATGTTTCAACGTGCCAACGTCCAGCTTTCTTAAGGTCTTTTTGGTAATCACTCCAAGTTACACCTTCCTTAGCAGCAGCAGCAGTTAAAGCAGCATCAATACCATCTTCCATACCGCGCAAACCACAGATGTAGGTGTGGGTTTTCTCATTCTTGATTAACGCCCACAATTCATCAGCGTGTTCTGCCACACGGTCTTGGATGTACATTCTGCCACCTTGGGGATTCTTTTGTTCCCGGCTGATAGCGTAGGTGAGGCGGAAGTTATCAGGATATTTCTCTTGAATTTCTTCCAATTCTTCTTTATAAAGGATATTAGGAGTTGTAGGAACGCCGAAGATTAACCAAGAGAACCCTTTAAATTGGTATTCTGGGTTAGCAGCTCTTTCTGCATCCTTGAACATCCGCCACAGGTAAGTCCGCATAGGCGCAATACCAGTTCCTGTTGCCAACATAATCACATTGGCTTCGGGGTCATCGGGTAATAGCATTTCTTTACCCACAGGCCCAGTGATTTTCACTTCCGCACCTGGTTCAATGTGAGTCAGGTATGTTGAGCAAACACCGTAAACTGTTTCGCCGCTTTCTGGGTGCTTGTACTCTAATTGACGCACGCATAACGAGATGGTTTTATCATCAACATCATCGCCGTGACGAGTTGAGGCGATGGAGTACAATCTCAGTTTTTCGGGCTTACCGTTTTTATCTAGACCTGGGGGAATAATACCGATACTTTGACCTTCAATATATTTCAAGTCTCCGCCAGTCAGGTCGAATTTGATATGTTGTACAATACCAATCCCGCCTTCCTTTACCAATGGCTCGTTAGAGATTACTCTACCAATGAAGGGAGCATTGGGACGGTAAATATTCACAGGAACATCAGCGTGTTTAGCTTTCGCTTGAGTCATGGTGTTGCCTTTGTTGTCTTTTTTATTAGACTTTTGTTCAGCTGGTGGTTTAGCGAGGCTTTGAGCTTCACTATCCGCTTTTACAGGTGTGGCTTTACCATTAGCCTCAGTGTTAGCAGTTTCACTGGTAGCTTTACCATTGAGTTGTTCTAGTATGCTTGCCGGGTGAATGTTAACAATTTTGCCGCCTAGTCGAGTGATACGTTGCATTTCTTGATTCATGCGCTTGTAAGGCACTCTGATGAACACACTGCCACTTTTACGAATTGGGTAGTTAGTTTGATCAGTTTCTTCGTTCTGACGTAGACCCACCACTTCGTAAACGAAGATGCGGCTACCTGATTCTATGTTGGCAGCACTCTCAAAAGCACCTTGATTAGACATTCCTTCTACCACTCCGATCTTTAACTTAACAGTTTCTCAAAAAAATTTTTCTCGTCACAAACCAGCTTTAGTTTATCGGATTTTTCGTTACCAAAACTAGGGTTCCGAGAAATTAGCATTATCAATTAATGCCTCGCTTGCAACACTCTCCTCAAGACGTGCAGGTATGGTAAGAAACACACCTATTCACCTTCTAAGTTAGAAGATAAGTCTCCTAGAGAATGTTAATAATGAGTCAATTTAATCATTTCTTCGTAAACTTATACTCCTGCGTGGAAAGAGTAATACGTGCTGTTAACAGTAGCAGAAATTTTATCCACATACTGAGTCCTGAGTCTTGGATGCAAGTACAGTCAGCAGCCATTAACACTTTCAAGGAGACTTGTTACAAGTAGATACATAACTTAAGTTTTACTTGATGTGTAGCATCTGTCAACCTCTATTCCCATCTGGCGATCGTGTGTATATTTAAAGTTATCCGTCTATATAATGTGATCCCCAAAACTTTTTGTCCTCATTACAGGTTCACTCTGGGGATAGATTCAGTCGGTAATATTTTCCGCTAGGTTGGGGGTATAAATAAAAAATTGGCGCAAATTTTCCTAAACTCGCTGCTAAAAGAATTTATACCTTATAAACTGAATTATATAAACATACAAACCAATAGACGGATTCGCTACACGAATTACGGGTAGTGATGAGGGCAATTTTCAAAATCCTAATTACATCATCAGTATGTTTGGTCAACTAACTCGATTCTCTTGACAATCAATATTGTATGGGATACCCCATTCTGTTAAAATCAACTATACCACTAGGATTAAATACTTACCAGCTATAAATCAAGGATATTCAGAGGGTTACAGCCAGTAATTTTGGTTTTACACCTGTCTGGTAAATCTTTAATGCTGCTGAGTAGCAAGAACGCAGGACAAACCTATGGGGTAACTCCTGGCTTCACATTCTGCTGTGTGAAAACTTATTGATTGACACATTTAGTATTTGAGGAGATTTATGACAACTAAGCCGGAACGCGTGGTATTGATTGGAGTAGCCGGAGACTCCGGGTGCGGTAAATCTACGTTTTTGCGTCGTTTGATTGATTTATTTGGTGAAGAGTTTATGACAGTCATCTGTTTAGATGACTATCATTCCTTAGATCGCAAACAACGTAAAGAAACTGGAATCACTGCACTTGACCCCAGGGCCAACAATTTTGACCTGATGTATGAGCAAATCAAAGCGCTTAAAGAAGGTCACGAAATTAACAAGCCGATTTACAACCACGAAACCGGCATGATTGACCCACCTGAAATAGTCAAGCCAAATCATATTGTAGTGGTTGAGGGTCTGCATCCTTTATATGATGAACGGGTGCGAGGTCTCCTCGATTTCAGCGTCTACTTTGACATCAGTGATGAAGTCAAAATTGCTTGGAAAATCCAACGCGATATGGCAGAAAGGGGTCATCGCTACGAAGATGTTCTCGCTGCGATCAATTCTCGTAAGCCAGATTTCCAAAAGTATATCGAACCCCAAAGAGAATTTGCCGATGTAGTGCTGCAAGTATTGCCCACAAACTTGATTAAGGACGATACAGACCGCAAAGTGCTACGGGTGCGGATGCTACAACGGGAAGGTAAAGAAGGTTTTGAACCAGCTTACTTGTTTGATGAAGGTTCAACGATCAACTGGACTCCTTGTGGACGCAAACTCACCTGTTCTTACCCTGGAATGCAGTTGTACTACGGTTCCGATGTTTACTACGGTCGCTATGTATCCGTTCTCGAAGTAGATGGTCAATTTGACAACCTCGAAGAAGTAATTTACATCGAAACCCACCTCAGCAATACATCCACCAAGTACCAAGGTGAGTTGACTCAGTTGCTACTCCAACACCGTGAGTATCCAGGTTCTAATAACGGAACTGGTTTTTTCCAAGTATTGACAGGTTTGAAGATGCGTGCTACTTACGAACGCTTGACAGCAAAGGAAGCCAAGCTAGCAGTTCAGGTTTAATACAGCAGTGTTTGTGTCAAAACTCCTGGGGTACTTTCGAGTACCCCTTTTTTTTGTGTCGATGAAAACATATTTTAGTTATTGATAATTTCCGTAAATTGAATTTTTGCCAAAATTACTTAAACATAAAGTTATTTTTTTCACAAACAGACATACTCTCTGTAGAATGTGTCAAGATGATTATCGAAAAACTGGGTCTAAAAACCCGTCGTTCTACGACGGCTTTCTGATAAAGTTGAACATAAGCGGGAACGAAGATGTAGTCGTGGCATACGAACTTACACGCTGTATAAAGGCTAATGTCACCAACCTAAAACGGGTTGCCCCAATACCTCACTGCCCTCTAAAAATATGGCATAGGTGGGAGAAAACAACAATCAAATAAACTACCGTGGGACACAAGGAAAGTTAACGCTTCTCTTCGAGACGCTAGCGCGAAGGGGAGTAGTCCATCAGAGTGCTTGCCGCAAGGTGTAGTCGGACTAGACATGATCTTGTAAGACCAATATTAAGCTTGCTTAGTGGAGGCAGTGATCAGCCCAAGAATCACCGCACTTTTAGGGCGGTGAGTGTCAATAGCTTGCCTAAATAAGTTAAATATTTAGCCAGCGAAAATACTACTATAGGAGGAATACTCTTTGTCTAAACGTTATCTATTTACCTCTGAGTCTGTTACAGAAGGTCATCCTGATAAAATCTGCGATCAGATTTCTGATACGATTTTGGATACTTTACTGGCACAAGACCCTACCAGCCGAGTTGCAGCTGAAGTTGTCGTCAATACTGGCTTAGTGTTAATCACAGGTGAAATCACAACCAAAGCCAATGTTAACTATGCCAATATTGCCCGCAAAAAAATCGCGGAAATTGGTTATATCAATGCTGATAACGGCTTTTCTGCCAATAGCACCAGCGTGATTGTCGCTTTAGACGAACAATCACCAGATATTGCCCAAGGTGTGAACACTGCTCAAGAAACCCGCGAGCAGGATAGTGATGAGGCTTTCGATAAAATTGGTGCTGGTGATCAAGGTATCATGTTCGGTTTCGCTTGTAACGAAACCCCGGAATTGATGCCCCTGCCCATTTGCTTGGCTCATCGCATCGCCCGCCGCTTGGCAGCAGTCCGCAAAACAGGCGAATTATCATACCTGCGTCCTGATGGCAAGACTCAAGTTACCGTTATTTACGAAGACGGTCGCCCTGTGGGTATTGATACAATTCTCATTTCCACCCAACACACAGCTACCATCGATGATATTACCGATGAAGCGGCAGTACAAGCCAAAATTAAACAAGATTTGTGGGCTGCTGTAGTTGAACCTGTGTTTGGCGACCTGGAAATCAAACCAGACCAAGACACACGCTTTTTAGTTAACCCCACGGGTAAGTTCGTGATTGGTGGGCCTCAAGGCGATTCTGGTTTGACAGGACGGAAAATTATCGTTGATACCTACGGTGGTTACTCCCGACATGGCGGCGGTGCTTTCTCTGGTAAAGACCCCACCAAGGTAGACCGTTCTGCGGCTTATGCGGCTCGTTATGTAGCGAAAAATATCGTTGCTGCTGGGTTGGCGGAGAAATGTGAAGTCCAGTTAAGCTATGCGATCGGTGTAGCAAGACCAGTAAGTATTTTCCTTGATACTTTCGGTACTGGCAAAGTAGATGATGAGATTTTGTTGGAACTAGTCAAAGCCAACTTTGAACTGCGTCCAGCAGGGATTATCCATAGCTTCAACTTACGCAATTTACCAAGTGAAAGAGGCGGACGTTTTTATCAGGACATCGCGGCTTACGGTCACTTGGGACGGAACGACCTAGATTTACCCTGGGAACGTACCGATAAGGCGGATTTCTTGAAGCAAGCCGTTAGCCATTCATTATCAGCTGCGATCGCCTAAACATTTGTTCGTAGTGGGGGCTTCAGCCCTCATTCACAAGAGGACTAAAGTCCTCACTACATACTAACAAGGGAGTATCTCAACACTCCCTATTTTTTTTAGTCATTAGTCATTGGTCATTAGTCCCCTTTCCCCTTCCCCAGTCCCCAGTCCCCAATTCCCCCATTAGTACAACTGACTACTGACAGCATCCATAGAAAATGTTAAGGATAGATCAAATTGACTTATACCCTCCCAATTGCTGATGTTAAGAGTTTCAAAAGTTAAAAAGGAGGGTTGTCAGAAGTTAGGTATGGTATTGCTGAAAAAGGCAATGTGATGATAAAGCCATGAAAAAAACGGTTGAAGTCCTACCGGATCAAACAGCGCTAATTGCGCGATCGCTTGATTTGATCCTGACAAAGTTAGATACTGCCATTAAACAACAGGGGCGATTTACGATCGCCTTATCTGGCGGTAGCACACCTAAGCCGTTGTATGAAGCGATCGCCAACCAAAAGTTACCTTGGGATAAAATTCATGTTTTCTGGGGAGATGAACGTTATGTTCCACCAGATCATCCCGATAGTAATGAACGGATGGCGCGTCTTGCATGGCTAGACCGCGTTGATATTCCGAATACGAATATTCACGCTGTCCCTACCTTAGATAATGACCCGGCTGTGTCGGCGGCGAAGTACGAACAGCATCTGCAAGGATTTTTTCACTCTGCACCGGGGGAGTTTCCCGCTTTGGATGTGGTATTGCTGGGAATGGGTGATGATGCCCATACTGCATCTTTATTTCCTCACACAGCAGCTTTACAAGTGCGCGATCGCTTAATTACTGTGGGTAATAAAGACGGGAACCCCCGCATCACCTTCACCTACCCATTCATTAACGCCGCTAAGAGTGTCATGTTTGTGGTTGCAGGTGCTAACAAGCGACCAGCCCTAGCTCAAGTTTTTGCACCCAGTGCAGATGACTTAGCTTATCCATCCCGTTTAATTCAACCCCAGGGTGAACTTTTGTGGCTACTAGATGCAGCCGCAGGTGCGGAACTCTCAGCTTGATTTTCCCATCACGAGTAATTGTTAAAATCGGAAGCTAGAGTCACCACTTGCTGCATTTTTCATAGATAGGATTTACGCTGGAAAACGATAAATCACCGGGTTTGCCAAGGGTGTAGGGGTATGAGGCTGTTGGGGTGTAGGTGTTCCAAAGCCTTACATTCCTCTACCCTTATCCCCTTACACCTCCCAAAACAGCAAATCTCGTGGCGTAAGCCCTAATGAAGACAAGCCTAACCTTGGGTGTTTCGCCCAAGCAAGACCTGATGAAGATGGAAAATCGAAGTTTGAGTAGGAAATGTCAGGGTGTGGGGGTGTAGGTATTTAATATAATCACACTTTTACACCCTCAAAAGCGAAAACTTTCGTTGCCAAATACCAACTCTAAAATTCAGCAATAAACCCAAACTCAGAAACCCTTGTAAAATCCGGTTTTCTGAATTTTGAACTGGTATGAGTCCTGAATCGGTTAGTTTTTTTGTTAGCACTATATTTTAGGATGCTCTTGAACAAAGGCTTAAATCAATGATCGTTTGCCCAAATTGCAATCACCCTAACCCAGATGGCGCTGTCCAATGTGAAGCTTGTTACACGCCGTTACCTGCTACTAGCAACTGTCCCAACTGTGGAGCAACTGTACAATCTGATGCTGCTTTTTGTGGTCAGTGTGGCTTTAACCTGCACTCAACCGCCGCACCTGCTACTGTCGCCGCTACTGTCGCCCCTGATGTTCCTGTGGAAGTACCACCTTTAGTTACTCCTGACCCACTTTTAGAATTATTACAACCCAATGCTTTGGGTCTTGATCCGGTTGCTAATCAGAATCAACCTGCGCCTTCACTAGTTCCACCAACAGCAGTGGCTGCACCACCAGCACCACCTCAACCAGCGCCCTCAGCGCCACCCCCAGCAGTAGTAGAAATTACACCTGCTGCACCGCCACCAGTTGTTGAGGCTGAACTTGTAACACCTCCACCAAGTATTCCCACTCCCCCGCCACCAGCACCACCTGAACCAGCACCTGAACCTGTTCAAGTAGTAGCACCCCCACCACCCGCACCTGTAGCCCCGCCTCCCTCTCCCGCTAGAACACAACTACAGCAGATTACAGCGCGGTTAGTTCACGTTCAAAGCGATCGCGAAATAGAATTACCCCCCAGCTTGTCTGTGGTTCATATCGGTAAGCCTAACGATCGCATCCCTCCAGATATAGATGTTTCCGGCTTTGCCAACTCCGAAATTGTCTCACGGGTACACGCCGATATTCGCGTTGAGGGTGACGCACACTATATAGAAGATGTGGGTAGTTCTAATGGCACTTACATTAACAATTTGCCCTTATTACCAGGTAACAGACACCGCCTCAGACCAGGCGATCGCATCAGTCTCGGTAAAGGCGATTTAGTCACATTCTTGTTTAAACTCGCTTAACTAAGGGTATAGGCCTGTAAGGGTGTAAGGGTTTAAGTGTTCCAAATCCTACACCCTTACATCTTGATATACAGTACAAAATAGAAATAATTACGGCATAGCCTGCTGTAGTCAAAATGTCTGGAATTTTTAATTTTTAATTGATAACTATGAGTCAGCCAGGGAATGATTTTGACACCTTGCTTCACCGGGAAGCCCCGCCAGAAGTGGAGCGTATGGGGTTAACTTGGTTGGTAGGAGCTGCGATCGCTACAGCCCTACTATGGCAGATTCCAGGTGGTGATTATATTTTATACCCCTTTACTATCCTTGCTACTTGGTTTCACGAAATGGGTCACGGCTTAATGGCATTGCTGTTAGGTGGTCAATTTCAGAAATTACAAATTTTTAGTAATGGTTCAGGTGTAGCAAGTTATGCCATAAGGACATCATTAGGCCCTATCGGACATGGGTTAGTCGCCGCCGCCGGGCCGATGGGGCCGCCGCTTGCTGGTGCGGCTTTGATTTTAGCCTCCCGTAGTTTCACCGCCGCCTCCCTCAGTCTAAAAATCTTGGGGAGTTTTTTACTAATTTCTACATTAATTTGGGTACGTTCCTTATTTGGATTGGTGGCTATTCCCCTGTTAGGTTTAATTATCCTCTTAATTTCCCTCAAAGCTAGCCGATGGATACAGGGATTTGCTATTCAATTTTTGGGTGTACAAGCCTGCGTCAGTACCTACCATCAATTAGATTATTTATTTAGTTATACGGCTGGCGGCTTGGGATTATCGGATACAGCCCAGATGCAAAGATATTTATTATTACCTTACTGGTTTTGGGGTGGATTGATGGCGATCGCATCCTTGATTATTCTCGTGCAAAGTCTCCGAGTTGCCTATCGTTCAAATTAGTCATTAGTCATTAGTCAACAGTCTCCTTTCCCCCTTCCCCTTTCCCCAATCCCCAATCCTCAAAACAAGTTGCATAATTGTTAGGAAGTAGCAACCTCTAACTTAACAGAGGTGTCTTATCTTGAGTTGTGGACTTAATAGTCCAGAGCTGGAAACAGATACTAGGACTAGATAATCAGCATGAAATTTCAACTGTTGTTAGGCTCTTTATTATCCCAGATTAAAGTCCGTCATTGGTGGCTAGGTATCTTATTGTGGATCGCTTTGGTTGCCCCAGCTCAAGCCTCTGTCATCCTGCGCGTGGCAATTGAGAGGGGAGTTAATCAGGCTAAAGTTGGCAGTTCCACAACGGCAATTGTCAAAGATAGTACGGGGCGTACTTTGGGACAATTGCCAGCTATGAGTGCCTTTTACGCGCAAGCTGTTCCAGGGGGGGTGGCTTTAGATAAATGGCAGTCTGGTTTATTTTGGATTGAACCATCAGGTAAAGGATATGTTTATATTGGCGATCGCTGGTTTCGTGGCAGAACTCTAGTAGTTCCCACTCAAAAAGGTATAGATGTGGTTAACTGGGTGGATTTAGAAGAATATCTCTACAGCGTAGTGGGTGGAGAGATGAGTTCTAACTGGCCAGAGGAAGCCCTAAAAGCGCAAGCGATCGCCGCCCGTACCTATGCCCTATACAAGCGAGAACAACAGCGCAATAACCCAGTCTACGATTTAGGTGATACCCCAGATCGCTGGCAGATTTATAAAGGAGTCAGTAGCGAATCTCCTAAAACCTACGCCGCCGTTGATGCTACAGCCGGGCAAGTATTAACTTATAACAATAATCTCATTCTTTCGGTCTTTCATGCTTGTTCTGGTGGACACACGGAAAACGTAGAAGATGTTTGGAGTAATCCCCTTCCTTACCTCCGTGCTGTTCAGGATTACGATCAAAATATTAAAGAATGTAATTGGCAAAGAACTTTCACCCCAGCAGAAATCAGCGCCAGAATTTCTGGTGTAGGTAATGTCAGAGAAATAGTTCCCGAATCTTTCTCACCATTCCGCAGTGTGAAAGCTTTAAGAGTTGTGGGTGATAGAGGTACAAAAGTCCTGCGAGGCGAAGAAGTACGTACCGCCTTGAGACTGAGAAGTACACGCTTTAACGTCTCTAGAGGCGCAGATGGTAGCTTTACCCTGCAAGGTGCAGGTTTTGGTCATGGCTTAGGCATGAGCCAATGGGGCGCTTATAATTTAGCTTTACGCGGCGCTAACCACCTGCAAATACTAGGACATTATTATCGTGGTGTCTCCCTTACACCAATTAAGGCGAAGTGATTGGGGAAAGGGGAAGGGGGAAAGGGGAAGGGGGAAGGGGGAAAGGGGAAAGACTAGCTCCCCTGCTCCCTCATCTCCCTCATCTCCCTCATCCCCCTCATCCCCCTCATCTCCCGGTTGGTGAGTTTCGACTACGCTCAACTACCGCGTAGTCGTTCGCGTTAGCGTCTCCGTAGGAGAACCACATCTCCCCTACTCCCTACTCCCTAACCTCCTCTGCCATTCCGCCTCAATTTGAGCCGATCGCTCAATTTCTTGGTCGAGGAGGTCGGTTTCGGTAGAATATACTAAGTCTTCATTGCTGATGACTTTCTCTTGGGCAAATTGACTGGCGTAGACGATTTTTTGATGTAGGGCTGGATCGGGACTGGCTAATATTCTGGCGCGAGTTTGGCGATCGCGGTTACGTGCAGCAATTTTCCCATTACGCCACTTGATCCAAAAATAACGTACTAAAGGAACGCCTAAAAAACCGATTCCATAACCCAACAACACCCAGTAAATTCCTTGTACAAAAGCGACTAATCCCCCTAATTTAGCCGCAACTGTACCCCCCGCCAATAAATTACCCAATATCACAGCACCAACTAAATTGGCTATACCCAACCCTGCACTGAGCATAACTTGCCCAGAACTAGCAGCACTAAAACGCCAGGGAAATTCTTCTAAATAAACTGAGACTTGTTGCTGTTGTTTTTTACTTGCTCTTATCTGCAATTCTGGGAAATAATAGACAATTTGTCCTTCAGGACTGACGCTTGGTTGCCCATTGAATCGCAACAGCACAGGCAACATATAATCTTCGTATTCTTGCTGATAAACTTCACCTATATCATCCAAGTATGGGGTAATTTGTTCTGCTACCACTGCACCGCGATTACTGCGAATTACAGTAGCAATTTCTTGCCAACGGCGTTCTTCTAAATTGGCGTTAGGATTACCATCACCAAACAAAAAAGAAAATACAGCTTCAAAGAAATTCAGGTCACTGCTTTCCCGTCTACTACGTCGTTCTGGTGAATAATAACCATAGTTGGGGCTGAAGTACCAAAATAAATCCGGGAAGTAGAAAAAGCCCCAACTACCACCATAATTATTGTTGCGATCGTCATTATTACTACTTGCGTTCATCGCCGTGATGATGAGAATTATGGCAATAGTAATCAAAGCGATGGAAGCAATCAGAAAAATTGCAAATGAAATGCGAATTAGGTAAAACAGAATCCGCCATATCTTCTGCCAAGATTCTTGTAATCTTAATTTTAGGTATTTATTTCTTAAAACATCACGAAAGTTTCGCGGAAACAGATAAACAATATCACCCGTTTCTGCTACTTGCAAATGTCCACCCGCATCACTGGCTAGAGCTAACAACCCTTGACCAGCGTCGGCTAGATTTAATCCCGACTGAGTAGCCACATCACCAACAGTAACGCGGTAGCCCAGTTTTTCCACAGCCTGCATAATTGTGGGGTTGGGAGTCATTGCTCTCCCCTCCTGTTAAAACTTCTCGCCTATACTTAAGTATAGTTATTTGTTAGTTGACAGTTGACAGTTGACAGTTGACAGGAGGCTGGAGTTAATAATTTCTCCCTCATCTTCCCCTACTCCCTCATCTCCCCCAATCCCCAGTCCCTTTAATGTTAAAATATTCTTATTAGGACTGGTTAATCAGTATATGGTTCAGTACACACTAGCGCAAAGCCCAGAAATTATTCTTACCGTTCCTGGGAAAGATTCAGCCAAAGCTCGCGATAAAGCGATGGATCAGTTGGTGGAACTGATTGATGCTGGTAAGCTCCCTACGGAACTTGAAGAAGGATTCGGCCCTCAGCAATTGATTGAAGTCAAAGAGCCATCTGCTGATGCTGCTAGTGGTGAAGATGCAATTACACAAGCTGTCCAAGTTCTCAGTAATCTAGCTACACTTAAGTTAAAAGTACAGGAATCACGTACCGAAGCCTTGGAAATTCGCCAAGCTGTTGATGTTCTTTTCTCCGATGACTCGGTGACAGAAGAAGAAATTACTCGCCTCAAGGAAGGGTTTAAAGTTCTCAAAAATTTCGCTCAAGCAAATCTCCGCTACCAAGAAGCACGAGCCAAAGCGGAACAAGCTAGGCAAATATTGGATCAAGCTTTAAAATCACCAGATAAATAATTTACTGTCCTTCCAAAGAGCAGTATTTGTGAGTTTTTACTGGGCAATACGAAAGTAGTATTTACCAAACCCTATTATCTTCACTTGAAAAAATTCACGGGCGATAATAACAATAATATTTGTATATTATCACTATCCCTTCTCTATAAAAGGATGATAATTATCTTGAATGATAGGGTAAGTTCATTTGGTAATTAACTGGGGCGCTAGGATTCGAACCTAGGGATGTCGGGACCAAAACCCGATGCCTTACCACTTGGCGACGCCCCAAAACTTTCGACTCTATTAATATAACAGGCTGTATATAGGTAATGTCAAGTGTTTTGAAAAAAATTTCTGGAATTGAGGGGGAGTTGACAGGTGACAGGTGACAGGTGACAGGTGACAGGTGACAGTTGACAGTTGACATTTGTTCTCCCCTGCTCCCCCTGCTCCTCTGACTTCCTCATCTCCCTCATCTCCTCCATTCACCACTCCCTTTTTAAAGTAACCAGAACTGAATGAGTGCATAGGCGATCGCAGCACTACCTAAAGGAACGGTTAAGTTGTCCACGCCTAAGAAAGAAAAAGCTTCTAGGCTAGTGGCGATGAAAGCAACTGCTAGCGATACTGTCCAGGTTTGCCAAACGTTGCCTATTACGCCAAGTAAAATTAAACTACACACCAGATAACTTGCCGCAGCCATCGTTAAGGAGCCTTCCCAGCTTTTTTGCGAACCTAGCAGCGTATACTTATGCTTACCAAAGCGCTGTCCAATCAAGGCTGCTAATCCATCGCCCCAGGCCATTACCATCATACCGATCGCCGCATACTGGGGCTGTTGTATATGCCAAAACCACCCAACTAAAACGCCGACACTGACAGCATAAAAGAATGTACCTAAACTTTGTCGTCCTACGCTATTGATACCGGGGAGAATAGGCAAGATATAGGATAACAGAGTGACTATACTGGCAATAATGGAAGCGCCAATACCCACGCTGGCAGGAATATCTAACCACCAAGCCAGTAAAATAACATGACCTGCGCCTATATGGACGATTTTCCGCAGGATTTCCGAGTCGCTGGTGGCAAAGCGATTTACCAATCCAGCGATCGCTAGAATGAAAAATACCCAAGCTGCAACAATGGTAATTTGCAGCCACAAAGGCGGATTTGAGGTTAATTCAGGAACTAGAGTTAACAAAGATAATACAAGATAGACAGTTTTGACCTTTCTTTCAATTTATAAGATTTAGGTGACGCTCATGAAGCAAATATTTATTTGGTTAATTAAGGGATACAGAATGTTTATTTCACCACTGTTTCCCCCAACCTGTCGCTTTCAACCCACTTGTTCAATGTACGCCATCCAAGCTATTGAAAGATTTGGCGCTTTCCGTGGTAGCTGGATGGCAATTCGCCGCATTTTGCGCTGTCATCCCTTCCATCCAGGCGGTTATGATCCTGTACCGGAAGTTGGCGATGGCTGTTGTCATCATGGGGACAGTTGACAGTTGACAGTTGACAGTTGACAGTTGACAGTGGAAATAAGCTGATAACTGATAACTGATAACTGATAACTGATAACTGATCACTGTCAACTGTTAGCACGACGCACGAATGGCAAAAGGTCTTCTAAGATTGTTTTGTGATAGTGTTCTTGGGGGTAGTGACCGACGTTATTGAGTTTGATTAATTCGGCATTGGGGACGGTATCGGCAAACTTTTGGGCTACTTCTACAGGCAACCAAGGGTCAATCATGCCCCATTGAATTAAAATTGGTTGTTGCCATTGTTGAAAACCTGACTCAATTTCTGTCATGGTTGCGGGGAGTTGCAAATTGCGAATTGTGGCTAAAAGCGCTCTTCCTACAGCAGAGGTTTTCAAGAAGGGTTGACGATAAATATCTAGGTCTTTATCTTCGATACGGTAACGACTACCACCTTCTAAAGTGCGATCAATTAATAATGGGTCTTGTGTCATCATGTCACCGACAAAAGGTAAACCCATTTGTTGCAGTTTCCACGGTAATTTAGCAGTCGTGGAGATGGGCGCATTTAAAATGGCTATGTTGGCAATTTGTTCGGGATATTTTAGGGCGTATTGTAGACCGACAGACCCAAGAAACCCTTGAACAACGAGAGAAAAACGTTCAAGTTCTAAAGCTTGAATAAACTGGGCTAATGCTGTGATGTATGCTTGGGTGGTGTAGGCAAAGTCTTGTTTTTCCGGCTTGGCTGAAAAGCCTGAACCGATCCAATCTGGTGCGATCGCTCTTGTTCCCTGGCTACCTAATGCTGGTAGAATATGTCGCCAACTGTAACTTTGTGACGGTATGCCGTGTAGTAATACTACAGGCAATAAGTCAGTCCTACCAATGGGTGCAGATTCCCGATAAAACCACTCTAAAGAATTTACGCTTATTTTATTTTCTGTTATTGACACGATTTTTCCTAATTGTCATTGGTCATTGGTAAGTAGAGACGCGATTAATCGCGTCTGTACAGTCAACTGTCAACTGTCCATAGTTTTTCTCCCCAGTCCCCAATCCCCAGTTTCCAGTCCCTATTTAAAAATCTTCTCACGAATTGCCTGAGCAGTTGCGGGTGCGAGTAAAACGCCGTTGCGATAATGTCCTGTTGCTAACAGGACGTTACTAAACCCTGGTAATTCCTCAATTATTGGTGCGGGGCGACCTTCAGGACGAGGGCGTAAGCCTGACCAAGTACGGAGGATTTGGGCTGTGGCTAATTCTGGACAGAAGGAAATTGCTTGTTGTCTGACTGATTCCAGTAATTCTTGATTAGGGGGAATTTCATTGCCGTCTGTGGGAAATTCTACTGTTGCACCTATCCAATAGTCTCCCGCACCTACAGGGACGATATGCACGTCATTACCTGTAATTGCTGGTTGAAAGTCGGGATTTCCTAATGGATGTCCTAAGCGCACTTGCAAAGCTTGTCCCAGGACAGGGCGAATATCTACTGTTTGGTTGAGTTGTGCTGTGATGGGTGTGGAACCTAACCCCGCCGATATGATAATCCAGTCAGCGCTGATTTTTCCCTCTGTCGTTTCCACGGTTGTACATTTGTTACCTTCTATATTGGTAACACCTAACACAGTTACGCCGAATTTAAACGTTACCCGATTGTATTGGGAAGCCTCAACTAAAGCTAATGTTAAGGCGGTGGGGTCTAGTTGGCGGTCTTGTGGAGAGTAGACTGCGCCTGTAATTTGCGGATTATTGACTTGGGGACAGATATGTTTAAGTTTGGTTGTATCCCAAATTTCTAATTTCCAGCCTTGAGAGTGACGAATGGCTGCTAATTTTTCCCAGTCTTGGGTGTTTTCTCCTGCCAAACACAGACTGAGAATGCCTTGACGGTTGAAAGGGATTTTACGTCCTGTGATGGCTTCGAGTTCAGGAATCAAGGTTTCATAACGTTGAATGCTTGTTTGGCGCATCTGCCAAGCTTTGCCCTTGACTTTTTGGCTGATGATGCCTACTAAAACGCCCAGTGCTGCGCCTGTGGAAGCTTGTGCGGGTGGTTGTTTGTCAAAAACGGTGATTTTGAGTCCAGGTACTTGGCACAGTTCGTAGGCGATCGCCGCCCCAACTACGCCACAACCGATGATCGCTACGTTCATGTGTGTTGCTTGTGAAGAGAGTAGAGGGAGTGGGAAACAAGAGGGTAAAAGGTGAAAGGTGAAGGGGGAAAGGGAAAAGCCTTTACCCTTTCCCCTTTCCCCTTTCCCCTTTATCCTCATCTCCTATTCTCCCCTGTCTAGCCCGCCTCTGACTGGCTGCTGGTCTCAGGTAGCAGTTGTAGGAACTTATCAATATCTGCAAATGCAGCTTGATAGTTATTCAAGGCAAGTTGAGAATTGCCAGCACTAGCGGCCTGATCGATTTTTACCAAATGGTTCAGCAAATCTTTGGTGATTTGCCGGGCTGTGGGTTGGTCTTTGGGTAGTAGGTTGGGTGTGATATATGTCATGGTTAACCTTGCTTCCGCAATGGGGCCATGAATAAAGTTACCTACATTGATCCATTCTTTTCTTTGGATCAGTTTTTTCAGTTCGTCCGCGCGATCGCGCACAGCCTGAATATCTGGTGCGTATCCTTGAATCCTTTCAAGTTGTGCAGATGTGTAGGTTGGGGGTGCAACTGCGGTAGTAGGGCTACCACAACTAATGAGAAAAGTGGCTAATAATACCAGTATTAATGAAAAAATTGAGCGTTGACGCGCCATACACTGAAATTGGTTGGTTTCGTTTTGCCTATTCACAGTGTAATTTTAGATCGCAACGGTAATTTATCGTTCCCACTAGGAAATGATTTTGTGAAAAATTTTTAGATATGCTGAGTTGGTATTTCCTACTGAGGATGCAGTCACAGCTTTTTTTGAGTATAATTACCCGATATGATTTAATATACTATTTCCAGTGAAAACGAACAGTTGTTACTGAATATACCTCATCCTCATTATGAGGAAAGCATGATATTGAGTTGCTAAATTTCTGGAGTCTTGATAAGCTAAAACACCAATATGATAAGCCTTCTGGCGGTTTTTTGTTGTTACCTTCACCTACACTGACAAAATAAAGGAGTGTTTTTTAGTGAACGCAGCTGAACAAGCAACCAACCTTGAACTCGCCAGCAAGATTGCTACAGCAGTAAATTTATTTAAGTTTGAGTTTCCTGATGCTAAGTCAGATTTGAAACCTTGGAATAATGATCCAGAAACTAGGGAGTTAGTTGATCCAGATTCTATTGATATTGGTTTTCATTTTCCTGGTGTTAGCAAATCTTGGCGTAGTCGCAGCGTGTTAATTCAAATCCGATTTTACCAAGATCCGGTGACAAAATTGCGTCGAGCGATCGGTTTGGAGGTGGCTGGTTTTGACCATCGCGGTGAGGTGTGGCGACTATCTACTGTGGAAAATTGGAGTTTTGTCGGTGAGTCTGTACCTTCTCCTCAAGTTGGTAATCAGCTTAAACAAGTTTGTCGGCACATTTTAGAGGTGTTTAATCAACCTGGAGATTAGCTGGATAATTCTGTCGTGGGTTAGGCTAAAACTAAAGCGACCTGAAATTTCAGCCTGAAATTTTAAATTATTTATGACTGCTGTATCCCCCGTTGTCAAACCTATTAGTCAAATGCGTCTAGCGCCTGGTAGTAGAGTAACTATTGAGGGCGTAAGTTGGGATGAGTTTGAGTCTATTTTGCAAGAACTGGGAGAAAAGCGATCGCTACGGGTGGCTTACAGTAATTCTACGTTAGAAATCATGGTTCCTTTACCTGAACATGAAAAGCCGAAAGATATAATTTCTGATATTGTCAAAATCTTACTCAAAAAAACAGGCAGAAAATACGAACCTTTTGGTTCAACGACATTTAAGCAAGAAAATATTGCCGGGGTAGAACCGGATGCTTGCTTTTATATCCAAAACTATCAGAGAATGATTGGTCGGCGGAGAATACAAGCGGGTGATCCTCCCCCAGATTTGGCGATTGAAATAGATGTAACATCTCAAACAACTCTCGATGCTTATGTTGCGATCGCTACTCCCGAACTCTGGGTTTATAATGACAAGCTGACTATCTACTTATTCAATGATGGAGGTTATATCAAATCAGATAATAGTCCCATATTTCCTAATATTCCACTCCTAGAAATTATCCCTAATACAGTAGAACGAGCTTGGCAAGTTGGCACTGTGCAAGCGTTGGAGGAGTTGGAAGGGATAATTTCTGCAATTGACTTTTGAATTTATTGAATCGTGTTGATACCTTTCAATCTATAATTTAGAACCATGTGGTAAACTTCTAGAAAATATTTTTCTAGAGGTCTTTCAACTTCTTTGTGTTCCTTGATAATTTTTTGTAGATCATTATCATTCAGATAGCTTATAAATAGTAGCCAGCCTAATAAATGAGGTGTGGTCTGTACCATTTGACTCGTAATAACCCTACCAGCTAGCTTTCTAGCGCCTTGGTCATCTGTTAGAAGAGCTTGACGAGTTTTTTTTGCAAAGGCAATAGATGCTAATTCTCCTTTATCTACTTTTTTCCTTTCGTGGATAACGTCTATATCTTGAAGGTCTTCAATAGTTAAATGGTAGTATTTAAACTTACCGCGTTCATACTCCTGACGAAAACGATTTTGTAATTCTCTCTCTACCTGTTTTGGATTCTTACGAGGTTTTTGTAGACATTCGTAATAAACAAAATATGTACAACAAAATAAGCAACCAGCTTGATTGGCTGTTATATATAAAAGATTAGAAGAAAGAAGATTCCAAATCGCACAAGTATCTATAACGTTTAACTTATGAAAACTGGATGGATTAATAGCCATACTTAATATTTCTCCCGGAGATATTTGCTATTTCAATTAATTCGTATTTACTAGTGAGTAGCATTTCTGCTAATCGACCTGCTGAAATGAAACCTTGCTCATATACATCAAAACAAAGTTCGACGTAAAAATTTGACAAGCCTCGCTTGAGTAGCTGCTCCCTTCTTTGACGTGAGCCAACTGACAGATCATCTGGGAGTTCTGGATCAGCTTTCCAATCCCTTGGTACTCTCACGGCTTTAATTTGCTTTTCCTCATCCTCAGATATAAGATTGGCATCTTTCAAAGCAATAGCTAAAGCAGTTGTACTGACTTTAAGTTCGTTTGCCCACTCAATAGCTTTGTCAGAATCCCAAACTCTAGGATTTGGAATTTTACTCAAAAATTCTGGAGGCATTAAGTAATCAGATGCAAAAGTATCAGATCGTCTTTCAACTAGATTTTTTTTGTCCGTTTTTAAAGAAACAACAACTTCTTGCTCATCATCCAAAATTGCGTGAGCAGATTCATGAGCTACAGTAAATCTCTGCCTATAAATATCCTCACTATAATTGACTAAAATGCACTTACCAGCGATGGGATGCTTAATAAACAATCCAGAGATATTTGAATTACCCAAATGACGACGAAAAATATGAAAACCTAAAGAGCGGAAATCATCATAAATATCCCAGCGAATTTCATTAGTGCCATATCCTAAATGTTGTCTCAGTGCCTTTGCTGCTTCTTTTCCATGACCTATATAATAGTTACCTCTCTTAATGAAACTAAAAGGCTTATATATATATTTTGGAAGCAGTTGCAAAAGAAATTCTTCACACTCACATAAGTACAAAAATTCTTGTACAGCCCATCTGTCTTCTTTTGAAAACTCATCTCCATATCTTCGATATAAAGTTTCTGTCTGTTCAAAAGGTGCTACTCGCTCATTGGAAATAAAGAACTGATAATCACATAGGTAATAATCAGCAAATATCAACACCTCATCACCCGTTGGGTGTCTTTTACCGTTTTCTAGAGCGGCTAGAATGTCTTCAGAAATACCTGTATCTATTGCTATTTGTGAAAGAGATTTTTGAAATTGTTCTCGGTATTTTCTAAGTTTGTAACTAAAAAGAGTAAGGTCAAATGACATGGCTCAGATGGCTTTTGAATTTTAGTATTGCATTAATGTTTTTTGCAGAAATTTTGCATAGAACAAAACTGTGTATATTAGCACAGTAATATTGAGACGGACAACGTTGATTTCCCATACATTGCAAAAAAATCCCCTCACTTGTGGAGAGAGGGGAGATATTAGTTAGCAAAAACTACAATCAGATAGGACTTAACTAAACTGGTCAATAATTCCGCCGCCTAGAACTTTATCGCCGTCATACCATACCGCCGCTTGTCCGGGGGTGATGCTGAACTGGGGTTCATCAAATACTAAGCGGACGCGGGAGTTTTCCAGGGGAATGACTGTCACGGGTTCGGGTGCGGAACGATAGCGAATTTGTACGGCGGCGCGAATGGGGGTTGATGGTTCAGCAATAGAAACCCAATTGACGCGGCTAACTGTACATTCTGCTTGAGTTGCTTTGGTGCGATCGCCTACAACTACTTTATTATTAACTGCATCCAAGGCAATAACATACAGTGGTTCAGCCGCCGCAATACCTAAGCCTTTGCGTTGCCCAATGGTGTAATGATGGACACCATCATGCTGTCCCAAAACTTTCCCTGTGGTATCGACAATATCGCCTTTTTTGGGGGTGATGTACTTATCTAAGAAAGCCCGCATGGAACCGTTACTTTCAACTAAGCAGAGGTCTTGACTTTCTGGCTTATCGGCGGTTTTCAGCCCGTGTTCAGCAGCGATGCGACGGGTATCAGCCTTTTCCATTTCCCC
Source organism: Leptolyngbyaceae cyanobacterium (assembly GCA_036704005.1). Taxonomy (GTDB): domain Bacteria; phylum Cyanobacteriota; class Cyanobacteriia; order Cyanobacteriales; family Nostocaceae; genus Trichormus. Next base: position 38,300 of record DATNQO010000218.1, read on the forward strand.
TAGAGGAAATAGGGAGGCTGCAAGTAAATCTTGAGACAAATCGTACAGGAAATAAGATTGGTCTTTGTTGCGGTCAACAGCCCTTAATAATTGGTAACGTCCGCTTGCTTCGTCGTAGCTGATGCGGGCATAATGACCAGTGGCGATGCGATCGCACCCCAACTTTTCACGGGCATATTCTACCATTGGCCCGAACTTCACCGTTTTATTGCACTGAGAGCAAGGTAACGGCGTGATCCCCGCACCATAACCAGTGACTAGATAATCGACAATATTAGTTTGAAACACATCCCGCATATCCACAACTTCATGGGGAATGCCCAACTGTTCACAAATATAAGCCGCGTCGATCATCCCTTCAGAACAACATTGACCTTTGCCTTTCATTAGCCAAAGAGTCAAACCAATTACTTCATAGCCCTGATGATGGAGAATAGCGGCGGCTGTGGAACTGTCAACGCCACCAGAGAGACCGACGACAACTTTTTTCATAGTTCTGGATTTTGCACAAGATACCGCTTCGCGGAATTTCCAAATAATTTTACTTTTTTCATTTAGCAGATAACCAAACTGTAGATTCTGGCTATTTCCCAACAGGATTTACACCAACTTCATCCAGTTTTCCTTTCTACCCACCTATTTAGTAAATTTTTAACTGCTCAATTGTAGCACATATTCCTCAAAGCCTTATTAGTGAAGCATTTGGCTGGTAGTTTATCAAATTTGCAACCCAGCAAAAGAGTTAAAAGAGAATTATCATCGGCGTTGCTGATTGATGGGATAAATTTTGTTTCGTGCTTGGTGCGATAATCTAGCTAAAGATAAACATTTCTTCCATTCAATCATCTATAAATTCTGTTCCTAGTATGCCCAATAGGATAACTGGTAAATATATTGCACTACCTCTAACGCCGTTGTTAATTGGCAGTTGGTTAACATTAGTTGCTAGCATTAGTCCCGCGCATGGACAAATCAAGAACAATGAGAGGGTTTTACTCACTCAAGGAGTATTTGAAACTTTACCACCACCTCCTAACTCCCAGTCACAGGGAATAGAATTTAACCAAGAGCAGCAGAACTATCAACCCTATCAATCTGGACAGAGTTTTCAACGTTATTTTGTCTATGTTGAAAATAGTAGTTACCAAACGCTGCAAAGAGTAAAACGTATTGAGCCTAGTGCTTATATCCGGCGATATAACGGTCGTTCTGTCATCCAAGCAGGAGTATTCTCTAGACAGCCAAATGCCGAACAGCGAGTGAGAGAACTAGAATACTCTGGGATTTATGGAGCCAGAATTGGTGGTTCTGGTGATGGGGACGGAATACCAAATTCCCCAGGTGGGGACTATTCTGGCAGTGACAGGTCTAGATATTATGTAACCATTCCCGCAAAAGCAGAAGAGGTTCCTGTAATTGCTAACCGAATTAGGTCAGCTGTCGGTAGATATGGGTTTGTGGCGGAAAGAAGCAGACCACTAGGGCCACACGTAGCAGTCGGGCCTTTTGCTCAACGGACGCAAGCAGAACAATGGAATAATTATCTGCGAAATATGGGATTTGGTAATGCTAGGGTTTACTACGGAAGGTAATTTCAGGGGCTGCACTGCCCACCGTATCATGGTCTTGGTGGGCAGTGCAGCGCCCTACAAATACTAGCCTCTAACCTCTAGCCATGAATAAAAGTAAAACTTTAAATAATGCTGGTAAACTCACTGCACTTTTATGTTTAATAACTATATTTCTGACACCTTTTGTTATTGTTAATGCAGGGGAACGGGGTGTATTGATGGAGTTTGGCAAAGTTCAACAGCCAATTCTTGATGAAGGATTGCACATGATTATTCCTCTAGTGAATACAGTCGAAAAGTTAAGTGTGCGGGTACAAAAGCAAGAAATATCTGCGGAAGCATCTTCTAAAGATTTACAAGATGTATTTGCTGATGTAGCTCTTAATTGGCATATTATCCCCGAAGAGGTGAATCTGATTTTTCAGCAAATTGGCAATTTACCAAATGTAGTTGAGCGAATTATTAACCCAGCAGTGGAAGAAGTGCTTAAGGCTGTGATGGCTCAATATACGGCGGAAGAAATTATTACTAAGAGAGGCGAAGTTAAAGCAAATGTAGATGTGGCATTATCTACAAGGCTTGGTAGTTATCATATTGCTGTGGATGATATTTCTTTAGTTCATGTGCATTTTTCCGAAAGATTTGGCGAAGCGGTGGAAGCAAAACAGATTGCGGAACAAGAGGCGAAAAGGGCGGAATTTATTGCTTTGAAGGCAACAAAAGAGGCTGAAGCTAAAGTTAATATCGCTAAAGGTGAGGCGCAAGCTTATGGGTTGTTACGTGATGGATTAACATCTGAGTTGCTGCAAAAACAAGCTATAGAAAAATGGAATGGTAATTTACCTTTAATTATTGGGAAAGAAAGCCCGAAAATTTGGGATTTTAGTGAATTTGTGAAAGGATATAAATCAAGTAGGTAGGTTACTTGTGTGACCAAAGTTAGAATAAAAAAGTGGTTCAGAGCGTTCTTACATAAAAAGTACGTGGTGGGCAATGCCTACAGGTAAGTAGGTAGACATAATTAAATATAAAATGAGTTTTTGTTCGTAGTAAGCGATTTATCGCTCTATTGCTGGGTTTGAAAGGACTAAAGTCCTTACTACAAACTTATATTTAATTAAGTGTCTCTACTTACTGATATTTTTTCAGAAATCAAATCGGATTCCCATATGTTAATTTTTATAGGATAATACTTTTTGCAAATCATCTAATATTGTGAAGCTATTGCTTGGTTAATATAACGTGTAAGCTGGCATTATTGATAATACTGTATCTTCAAATACATTTGTTTAATGTTTATTCTGATACTAGTATATAATTTGAGTTTCTCGACATATAATTTACAAAAACCTGCTTATGTAAAATCACTGTAAGGCATTAAGTGAGTTTATCTTTAAAAATACTTCATAAATAGCCTGTTATGTAATTTTTACGTAAAGACATAAAGAATACTATTATCTCAGCATCATCATTGTGTAAACTTTTCTATAGTAAACTTAACTTTTTCTCTATGAAAAAATATTAACATCAACTATTACTTAGTTCAATTTTACGTAAGTATGTCTTTTTATGCCTCTAGGTATAGTTGATTAATTTTACAAGGTCGTAAGATACTTGAAGTGAACATCAACAAACTTGATCAGATGTCTTTAGAGAGTAGAACACATCATGAAATTAGAAATTTCTCCACCTTAAAAACTATATTTAGTAGTCGTTAAGAGTAGTACCTTCACCCAAGAAATTTCCATTTTTTTTTAACGCTACTAAATACACCTTAATACTTTGGTTGAACTAAATATTTCCTTTAGTACCGAGATAGAACAATAATGTGCTATGAAAAGCAGATTATAACTTCTACTTTTTTACCTAAATAATCGGTTTAGGGGATGTTTTAAAAGTACTTAGTGATGTATTGGATACGGCTAGATATCTCTCACCCATGTTTAACAGTGAACAGTCAACAGTAAACAGTTATCAGTTAAATAGGTTGGTGAAACACCACACCAATTGGTGGAAAGCGTGTTTTGGCGCTTCTTTATCCCCCAACATCCGCCGTCAGGACTGATAACTGATAACTGATAACTGATAACTGTTTTAAGGCGGGCTAGAGGGTATTAATAAATGCCTAAAATCACAGCCTAGAACTTTTCAAACAACTTCTAACATCTAATATTTTTTTGACAGGGGGAAGCTTTTATTATCTTCCTTAAAAAATTTTGTGTCATTAGATACATCAACAAGGCTTCTTGAGTTATGAATGACCCAAGTATTATCAATCAAAAATCATTGAATGCTTTCAAGAATGTTCCTCTAGATTTACGTGCGTCTGCATTTGTAAAACTGAGAAAAGGAACATGGTGGTTAAGATTACTTACACTGATTTCAGTAGATGCGCTTGTTTTATCAGGAGCTTGGTTACTATCTGAATATCATACTCACTCTATAAATCCTTTTTGGAACACATCGAATAGTCAGATACCAGGTTTAGTCCTTGTCCAAATAGCGGCGCTGCTTCTTCAAGGGAATTACCGTTCTGGAAAAGACCGTTATGACTACATTAGTATCGCTAAAACTTTAACTTTTGCTCATGGAGCGATACTAGTGATTTGTTTTTTGTATATACCTATCCTAGATATTCCTCGCAGCTGCTTCATCTTATCTTGGTTGATGAGTGTGTCTTTTGTCTGGGGTGGTAGATTTCTGGTCAATTTCTATCTTAAGTATCTGCGCCGACAAGAATTATTTGGGCGTAGTCATGTTTTCGTAATTTGCGATGCAGAGAATGAGGAGCAGGCGATTGATTTACTTAAAAAAGAAAAGCGTTACCTGATTTGTGGAAGTGCAGCCGCTAATTCATTAGACAAGGATAATCGACAAGAGACTTTAGCCCAATTAAATAGATTGGGTGTAACAGAAGTCTTCATTGCTTGGGATGCTATCAAGAACAGAATGTTTTTATGTTGGCTATTTCAAGCCTCTGGGATAGCAGTACATATTTTGCCGATGAAATTAAAGCCCATACATAGACAAGTCAGATTGCAGCAAATAGGAGGGATGGCTTGTCTGAGCTTTGATTGTCCGATAATTACGGGTAAAGACTTTTGGATAAAAAAGAGCTTTGATTTTTGTGCTACTATCTTGTTCTTGCTGTTTTTCTTTCCTGTATATATAGCGATCGCTATAGCTATCAAACTAGACTCTCCAGGCCCAGTCTTCTACAAACAGACTCGTATAGGACTACACGCTCAAGAGTTTAAGGTTTGGAAATTTCGGACAATGAGAACCGACGCAGACAAGCTACAAAAGGAATTAGAGGCTTTAAACGAGACTAAAGATGGCATACTCTTCAAAATCAAAGATGATCCCCGTGTCACCCGTGTAGGTAAGTTTCTCCGACGTTATAGCTTAGATGAGTTACCACAGCTATTTAATGTGTTGTTTGGAGAGATGAGCCTAGTCGGGCCTCGTCCTTTACCAACAAGAGATGTGGCTAAGTTTTCTGAACGTCATTTTATTCGCCAAGAAGTTTTACCCGGCGTAACTGGGCTTTGGCAAGTGTCAGGACGTTCTAACATTTTAGATTTTGAACAAGTCATAAATCTTGACCTGAACTACATCGAAAATTGGTCGCTAAAGCTGGATTTTGAGATTTTGTTGAGGACTGTCCAAGTAGTGTTGAAGAAGGAAGGAGCATACTAACAGGTAAATAAAATAGGTTCTGGGAAAGTAACAACGGTAGTTAGCTAATAAGTCACAAGTAATTATTACTATTGAGCGAGAGACATCACAATGGCAGGGAAGCTAAAACTAATTAACAACTCTTTTGCTGTACTCATCACACGATTAGCACAAAGCGTTACTGCATTTGTCTTAACTGCTGCGATCGCTCGAATTTTAGGGGCGCAAGAACTGGGACAATATTTGTTGGCTTTTAGTTACTACTTTCTGTTTGTCAACGTTGTTTCGCAGGGTTTAAAAGTCTTATTTACGCGAGAACTTGCTCGTAATCCTGAAGAGACATCTATCTGTCTGACTAACGGAACTTTGTTGCAGTTCCTATTAAGTCTTCTTGGTTATGCTGCTTTAGTTGTCGTAGTGTTTGTACTACCCTACGGCCCGGACACTAAAATAGCTTGTTATATCATGGGTTTGACAGTCATTCCCTTTGCTCTTTCCAACGTTACAGAAGCAATCTTACAAGCACAGGAAAGAATGCACCTAATTGCTATTTCCTGTGTACCTTTCTATATCCTGCGTCTGTTAGTCATGATTTGGCTAATGAATCTAGGTTATGGAATTGCTTATATTTCTGCAATCCTGGTGATATCAGAAGCGTTAATCCTCGCAACCCAATGGATTTTACTGTTACCTACAATTGAGATTAAATGGCAGATTCAGGGCGATTATCTACGGCGAACAATTAAGAATGCTAAAGTCTTTTTTGCTATTGAAGGAATTGCTACGCTCAATAGCAGAATACAAATTTTAATTCTGTCTATCTTTGGTGGGGAATTATTAGTAGGGGTTTACGGTGCAATTCAACAATTAATGCAGCCGTTTTTAATCATCTCGAATAGTGTAGTTGTAGCGGTATTTCCTGCTATGTCAAAAACCGCTAGTTTAGGCAAAGAGCGGCAAAGAAATTTAGCAGAAAATATTATGGAAATGTTACTTATTTTAGCATTACCATTTTTTGTAGGCTTGGTATTTTTTGGAGGAGATTTATTAAAGCTTGTTTATGGTGATAAAGGTTTTGATAATGCACATATTCCTCTAGCTATTAGTGCAGGTTTTTTAATTCTATTTCCAATTTATCGACCATTGAGTTTTATACTTGTAGCCAATGGTTTTGAAAAGTTGAATATGCGTGAGTTGATTGTGACGACCACTGTTGGAGGAATAGTAGGAATATGGCTGATATCTGAATACCAATTAATTGGGGCAGCCGTAATGTTTTTGTTTATGAATTTACTTTCATTTGTTCAGTATGTGGAAGCTGTTTATTCTCGAATATTTTCACTGCAATGGTGGAATTTGTTCCGCAGGTCGTTGGTTGTGAGTGTAATTATGGGTATTGTATTTGTGATTTTGAAAAAGACAAGCTCTAATTTTATTCAAATTCTGACTATCTCAACTTTCACTTACTGCATAATTATCGGATTATTAAGCCTGTATATTATTGGTAATCCTCGTGAAATTATCTCAAAGTTAAAACGGATTCGTCAAAGTTAGTTATAAGTAAAAATGAGTAAAATTATGTCAGAACCATTAGTTAGCGTGGTAATTCCTACACGCGATCGCCCTCAATTAGTGAGCCGAGCAGTTCAGAGTGTGTCTCAGCAAACTCTCCCATCTATTGAGATATTAGTTATCGTAGATGGGCCTGATGAAAACACAGTTAAAGAACTAGAAAAACTTAACATCACCAACCTGAAAATTATACCTTTACCCAAAAATGTAGGGCCAGCAAGTGCGAGAAATATTGGCGTTAAACAAGCTCAAGGAACCTGGATTGCTTTTTTAGATGATGATGATGAGTGGCTACCACAGAAGTTGGAACTTCAACTCGAAGCCGCAAACAAATCACAGTTTAAATTTCCTGTTGTTTCCAGTCGCTTTATTGCGTTGACTTCTAAAGGTGAATTTACATGGCCTAGAAGACTACTTGCTGCTGATGAACCACTCAGTGATTATTTATTTGCACGCAGTTCTATATTTGGGGGAGAAGGATTCATCCAAACTTCTACATTGTTTACTAAAAAAGAACTCTTATTAAAGGTTCCTTTTAGAGAAAATAAATACAAACATGAAGATTGGGAATGGCTGCTGCAAGTTAATAACCTTGAGGATGTAAAAGTTGAATTTGTACCTGAAGCAACAGCATATTGGCATTCAGATATTGGTCGTAAGCGATTGAGTAATATTAGTGATTGGCAATACTCTCTAGAATGGATTCGCTCAATTAAGCATTTAGTTACACCTAAAGCCTATTCAAGTTTTATTATGATTATTGTGAGCCATGAAGCTTCTAAAGTAGGAGACTGGAAAGCATTCTGGATGTTGCTACAAGAGGCGATTAAATTAGGCAGACCTAGACTTATAGATTACTTGTTATATATGGGAATTTGGTTAGTTCCTCAAGATTTAAGGCAACAGTTCCGGGCGCTGAATAACCGTTCTAAGCAGATGTTCAATATGTTGCAAAGCAGAAACGCATCATAAAATTCAATCCTGGCTTTTTATTATTAATGTCACACAACTAAGTAAGGAGATATTAGCAAGATGTTAGTATTTATTATCCCTATTAAGAGTTCTAAAGTAGCCAAGTCATGGACAGAATTATCTAGGATGTTTGAAAGAACTCTACGCTCTGTCTGCAATCAAACATCTTCAGAATTTCAAGTTATTGTAGTTTGTCACGAAAAACCACAGATTAATTTTCACCATCCCCAAGTTCAATATCTACAGGTTAATTTTCCTGTTCCTAGCTCAGACTATACCGAAAAGATGGAAGATAGAGCGCAAAAAGTAGCAGCCGGACTATTAGCTGCTCAAAGTTACCAACCAACACACATTATGTCTGTTGATGCTGATGATTGTATCAGTAACAAATTAGCAGCTTTTGTGAGCCAAAATAAGCATAGCAATGGTTGGTATATGGAAAGTGGATATGAATATGAGGAAGGAAGCAACAAAATCATAGTTAAAAAAGAGAACTTTTATAAAGTATGTGGAACTTGCAACATTATTAATTATCGCTTGCTGAATCTACCTGAGAAAGTCCCACCCTACGGAAATTTAACTGGCTATGACAGATTTTTATCTGGACATCCGCTTGCTAAGGGAGATTTAGCTGAGAGAGGAACACCAATTCAGCCATTACCTTTTTTAGGTACGATTTATGTCAGAGATAGGATAGGCGAGAGTGTTTCTTTACAAGAACCTCTGATCGCTAAATTACAGCGTAATCCTAAAGAAGCTTTTCGTGGTATTAAAAAAGTTCTCCTCGCTCCATTTCAAGAACAAAAGCTGACAGATGAAATTCGTGCTGAATTTCAGTTGTACCCTCTAGCTTAGGTGAATTAATGTTAGGGTAAGCGGCGTGAAAAAACTTCTTGAATTTCTGGAAACAGGTTTCACAGTGGTATCCTTAATGCTTTATACAGGAGGGCCACTAACTGTTATCGTTAAGGGTGGTGCAAGTGAGGGGGAAGCAGATTTTATGCCTGGGGATAGTCCCCTCATTCAACTAGCTTTTATAGTAATTTACATGGTGACTTTTTTTCTCTTAGCTATTCGGTGGAGAAAAACTATATATGTACTTAGTCATAGTAAAAATATTGCTTTATTGGTTGGGATAGCAATATTATCATTACTATGGTCTATTAATCCAGCTAGAACGTTCTCAAGGGTTTTTGCCTTAGTTGGCACAACTTTATTTGGTATTTACTTGTCTGTTCGTTATCACAGTTTGAGGAAGCATTTATTAATAGTCAGTTTTACTTTCATAACAATTTTAGTTTTAAGCCTTTTATTTGCTGTGGTGTTGCGTAAGTATGGCGTGATGGGCGGTATTCACGCTGGCGCTTGGCGGGGAATTTATTATCACAAAAATGCTTTGGGTAAGTGGATGACGGTGAGCGCTATTGTTTTTTTATTACAGTCTACTGGTGCTAACAAAAAACGATTTTTTTGGCTAATAGCTTTAGGTTTATCTATTGTCGCACTAGTGCTTGCAAAATCATCTGCTGCATTAATAAGTTTGCTTGGTTTAGTTTTGATATTTTCCCTATTAGGTGTTTTGAGGTTGCAATATGAATTAATGGCATCTGTAATCACTTTTATAATGTTAGCAGTCGCCATAGTTACTGTATGGATTATAAATAATGGAGATTTAATATTTAGTTTATTTGGTAAAGATCCAAGCTTGACTGGTCGGACAGATTTATGGGAATTTGTCACTGAAATAGCCCTGCGTCGTCCTTGGTTGGGTTATGGATATGGTGCATTTTGGGCAGCAAATGGTGGTGCTGAAGAAGTATGGAGAGCATTTGCTTGGACACCGCCAAATTCACATAATGGTTATATCGATACTTGGCTTAATATCGGTCTGATAGGATTATTTATTTTTGCAGTTGGATTTATCAAAAATTTAGGTATTTCTTTACTACTAATACGTAAATACGGTACGCCGGAAGTAGTTTTACCTTTTATGTTAATAGCTTATCTAGGAATTTCTAATTATAGTGAAAGCGGTTTAATGCTGCAAAATGATTTCTTTTGGGTGATTTATGTATCTTTATCTTATTTACTTTCTACTTCAGTAAATAACAAGTATTATCGATATTCTGAGGATTGATTTATGCCATTGATCAAGGTGATAATGTTAGGTGCAAGTTTAGAACAAAACGGTGGCATTGCTACAGTTGAAAAACACATTTTAAAATATTGCCCACAACATATACAAATCCATCATATTACAACTCATGATGAAGGCTCTATTGCCCATAGGATTTTAGTTTTTGGGCGAGCGATCGCCAGATTTTTCGCTAAACTCTTCAAAGATGAAGTTGATATAGTTCACATTCATTTATCGGATGGTGGTAGCGTTCTCAGAAAAGCTATTTTAACGCTGATAGCTACTATCTTTAATAAGCCTGTGCTAATTCATGCACATGGTGCAGAATTTCACTCAACATTTTTTAAGTTGCCTATTTTTGCGCGTCAAATAATAGGAAGAATTTTTCAACAAAGTGCAGCTTTTATCGTCTTATCAAAGACTTGGCAAGACTTTTATATTTCTCATTTAGGTTTAGATGCTACAAAGGTTTTTGTTTTATCTAATCCGGTAGAATTGCCAACTCAACTTCCAAATCGAGCAGGTTGTACGCACCTCAATCTGGCTTTTTTTGGACGAGTTGGACAACGTAAAGGTACTTTCGACTTAATTAATGCTTTCGCACAATTTTCATCCCAACACAAAGAACAATGCCACTTATTTATAGCTGGTGATGGGGAAATTGAAAAAGGCAAAGCTTTAGTTAAAGAACTAGGTCTAGAGGAAAAAATTACTTTTTTAGGATGGATAAATTCACAACAAAGAGATGATGTTCTCAAAATTTCCGATATATTCTTACTGCCATCTTACAACGAAGGCTTACCGATGGCCATACTAGAGGCGATGGGATGGGAACTACCTATTGTTACTACACCAGTTGGAGGTATTCCTGAAGTAATTATATCGGGTAAAAATGGCTTGTTAGTTAACCCTGGAGATGTGCAACAGTTATCCGCAGCAATACAGTTATTGGTTGAGGATGAGTCTTTGAGGTTATCGATGGGAAGGCTTGCACGAGAAACAGTCGCGCCTTTTAAAGTAGAAAATTATTGCGATCGCCTTACTGACATCTATCACCAAGTAACGCCTACTTTGAATGAGGTTCTTAGTCAATAGTCATTAGTCAATAGTCATTAGTCATTAGTCATTGGTAAGTAGAGACGCGATTAATCGCGTCTGTACAGTCAATAGTCCATAGTTATTCTCCCCCATCTCCCCCATTCCCTATATTTATTAAGAGGTTTTATCAATGAGAGTCAATATCGCTGGAATCGAGATTGATAGTTATAGTTTCAATCAAGTTTTAGATGAGATTACAAAGCATATTTTTCTGAAGAAAAACCCCGAATATGTTGTTACTCCAAACGCACAACATATTTTACTTCTACAAAAAGATGCAGACTTTCGACAAATTTATCGTCATGCTTTTCTTAGCGTTCCTGACGGTGTACCTTTATTATGGGCAGCCAAATTTCTTGGCACACCATTAAATGGTCGAGTCAATGGTACAGATTTGTTTGAAAAGCTTTGTGAAGTCGCTGCTAATAAAGGACTAACAGTCTTTTTGCTGGGAGGTCGTCCTGGGGCGGCTGATCAGGCTGCAAAGATTCTTCAAGCTAGACATCCAAGCTTAAAAATTGTTGGTACTTATTGCCCTCCTTATGGGTTTGAATCTAACGCCGCAGAACTAGCGCTGATAAATTCTAAAATTACAGTAGCCTCTCCAGATATCCTATTTGTAGGGCTGGGCGCTCCCAAACAGGAAAAATGGATATATGCCAACTATCAACAGTTAAATGTGCCAATTTCTCTTGGTATTGGTGTCAGCTTTGAGCTTGTTGCAGATATGGTGAAAAGAGCGCCTCTTTGGATGCAGCAAAGCGGACTAGAGTGGTTGTTTCGTTTGATGGTAGAACCGCAACGCCTTTGGCAGCGTTATATACTTGGTAATCCGCAGTTTGTTTGGTTGGTGATTAAGCAAAAATTAGGTCTATTAAAGAAGTTTCCATCCAGAGTTAAAGTTAATGTATAAACATTCATTCGTGACTAGACGAAGTGCTGTGAAATTCACTTGTGGAATGCTTGCTGCTGCTGTGGGTGCTGTAGCAACTTCCAAATTGATTGATATTAATTATCCAATTCAAGCACAGGAAAATTCTGACAGAGAGTTTCCTGTTTCTGGAGAAGCTAGTCTCAAAGAACGTGCTGCTGCTAAAGGATTAATTTATGGAGCAGCAATTCAATACTCTCAACTATCATCTGATCAGGAGCTAGCAAACAAAGTAAAACGTGAGTGCAGAATGCTTGTTCCAGAATGGGAGTTAAAATGGTCTGTTGGTGGAGAACCTCTGCGCCCCAGTCCAGACAATTTTAACTTTAGTAGAGCTGATTGGATGGTTAATTTTGCTAAAACTAATGGTTTGCTTTTACGAGGGCATACTTTAGTGTGGCACGAGTCTTTACCGCCTTGGTTTAAGAGTAGTGTTAATAGCAAAAATGCTCATTATTTTTTGGAAAAACATATTAAAAGTGTTGTTGGGCGTTATAGTGGCAAAATCCATTCTTGGGATGTTGTTAATGAGGCTATTTATCCCAGCGATAACAGACATGATGGTTTACGAGGAACTCCGTGGCTGGAACTTTTAGGGATTGATTATATTGATTTAGCATTTCGTCTTGCAGCCAAGTATGATCCCAAAGCTTTATTAGTTTACAACGATTACGGTTTGGATTATGACACTCCTAATGATGAAGCAAAAAGGACGGCTGTTTTAAAGTTGTTGGAGCGTTTAAAGTCAAAAGGCACTCCAATTCATGCACTCGGTATTCAAGCTCATTTGTTACCAGGTAATCATCGATTTAATTCTCAAAAGCTACGGCAATTTTTAGCAGATGTAGCTAGTTTAGGATTAAAAATTATGATTACAGAAATGGATGTGGCAGATAAAAACTTGCCTGTAGATATTGTCAAGCGCGATCGCATCATCGCCGCCGCCTATGAAGACTATCTTTCAACCGCTTTGGATGAACGGGCTGTCATTGCTGTAATTACCTGGGGATTGAGCGATCGCTATACTTGGTTAAGCGAATTTCAACCAAGAGCAGATAAAGCCTCTGTGCGTCCTCTCCCTTTTGATCACCAGATGCAGCCCAAGTTAGCTTGGAATGCGATCGCTCGCGCTTTTGATAATGCTCCCAAACGTTAGACACAGTTGACAGTTGTTATTTTTCCCAATCCCCAGTCCTTGATTTAATATTTCTATCCTTTAGTAGATGTTGTATTGTTTTGAACATAGTTAATAAGAATTAATTTACTATATAAAACAAACAGGTTTAGATATTTATGTCAAAAAATAGTACAGAAAATAGAGAATATATAGATGTCGATTTTAGCCATTACTTGATGATTTTAAAAAGACGATGGCTGACTGTTGCTAGCATTATGTTAGGAACAATTGCTTTAAGTGTTTTGGCAACAACTTTACTTAAACCTTCCTATCAAGCAGAAGGGAAACTTTTATTTAGAGTGCCGTCTTTTAAAGTAGTAGGCAATAATCTTTTACCAAATAATAATGAGGGTGATCAGGCAGGAGATTTAAAAAGCTTAGTATCGACACAAAATCCTATCAGCAGTCAAATAGAAGTAATTACTGCTCCCGCTTCACTACAAAAAGTTATAGATGAGGTACAACTGAAAGACCAAAAAGGCGAACCGCTAACAGTAGAAGAACTGCAAAAGAAACTAAAGCTAAAAATACTTGGTGGTACAGATGTGTTGCAGATTAGCTATAGCAGTAATGACCCCAAGGAAGCAGCAGCAGTGGTCAATGCAGTCATGAATAATTATTTAGAAAATGATATTTTGACAACTCGTGCTGAGGCGGAAACAACTCGTCAATTTATGGCGAAGCAGCTACCTAACACTCAGGCGGCTGTGAATAGAGCAGAAGCAGCACTACGAATGTTCAGACAGCAGAATAATATTGCAGATTTGCCTGAAGAAACAAGAACATCCGTAGGGATTATAGCTAACTTAGATAATGAAATTAATAGTGTTAAGTCTCAATTAGCTGAAGTCAACGCCCAAAGTAGCGAATTGCGTCAAAAACTAGAGGCAAATTCAAAAGATGCGATCGCACTCACCGCTTTGAGTCAATCCCCCGCAGTTCAAGGAGTGTTGACACAACTGCAAGAAGTAGAAAGACAGTTAGCAATTGAACGCAGTCGTTTTACAGATGATACTCCGATAATTCAGGGTTTAGAAGCGAAAAAAGCTAACTTAACCAAGTTACTACAACAGGAAACTACACAAACTCTGGGACAGCAAGTCCAAATTCCCCGAAGATTGTTGCAGATTGGGCAATTGAGACAAAATCTCACCCAAAGTTTTCTGCAATTGGAACTACAAGCTTCTGGCTTGAATCAAAAACTAAATTCTCTATATAATTCCCGTTCTGTTTACGAACAACGGATGAAAGTTATACCCCAGTTAGCCCAAACCCAACGCGAACTGGAAAGGAAAATAGAAGTTGCCCAATCAACCTATCAAACATTATTAAAAAAAGTCCAAGAATTACAAGTGGCGGAAAATAGAAATACAGCCAATGCGAGAATTATTGCTCAAGCTTTATTACCTGAAAAACCCGAATCAGGTAAAAAACTGATAGTTTTGGTCATAGGAGTATTGTTTGGCGCATTCTTATCTACTACTACCGTTCTGTTGTTAGAGATGAGAGATAAATCTCTCAAAACCCTTAAAGAAGTTAAAGAAGCATTCGCATATACTTTATTAGGTGTCATTCCGCTTTCTGGTAATAAAAACCAATCGCGTAAGCGTGATGCAGAAATAATTACTCCCGAAATTGCTGTTAGGGATACGCCTCATTCCCTAACAAGTGAAATATATCGGATGATTCAAGCTAATCTGAAATTTTTGAGTTCTGATAAAGTATTAAAAACAATTGTAGTTACTAGTGCAGTTCCCAGGGAAGGCAAGTCTACAGTTTCGGCTAATTTAGCAACGGCGATCGCACAATTAGGTCGGCGAGTTTTACTCATTGACGCAGATATGCGAGTTCCTTCCCAACATCATCTCTGGGAACTCACCAACGCCTCCGGTTTAAGCGAAGTGCTAGTAGGTCAGTCTGAATTTCATGTGGCTGTCAATCGAGTTATGGATCATCTTGATGTCTTAACCGCCGGGGTAAGACCTCCCAACCCCTTGGCTTTATTAGATTCAAGACGAATGGCATCATTAATTAATGAATTTTCATCTCAATATGATTATGTAATTATCGATGCTCCTCCTGCACTTCTTGCAGCCGATGCTCTAACTTTAAGTCAAATGTCTGATGGAGTTTTATTAGTAGTAAGACCTGGAATTATTGATTCTAAAAGTGCATCGGCTGTGCGTGAACTTTTAGACAGAGCAAATCACAACGTCTTAGGTTTAGTAATCAACGGCATCATTGATAAAAACGAATCCAGCAATTATTTTTACCATGCTTCCAAATATTTCCATCCTCAAGAATTGAGCAGAGATGTAGTGTTGCAACGAACAAGAGATGAATCAATTAAAAACAATTGAGTTCGTAGTAAGGACTTTAGTCCGGGGAAAAGGACTAAAGTCCTTACTACAAACCTTGATTTATTTAGTCAGTTCTACTTAGTAGTATGGTTTTGATGGGCAATGCCCACCTTACTGTCTGCTGCTGTTAATAAAATTAGTAAACATTGTTCAATATCTATAAACCCATTGAATATAAAATCACCCGGTCATACAATTTATCAGGCAAAAGAGACTTGAGTATTACTGCCATTTTTGCGTCTTGACCGATGAGATAGCGTGTCTTTGGTTTTTTTGCCGTGAGTGCATGAACAACAGCATGAGCTACAATATCCGATGAAATGCCCTTAGATGCTATAATTCCCACTTGTTTACGTACAGCAGTCATAGCAGAACCGTAGAGCTTTTCAGCAGATGGCGACAAATTTTGCTTTGCTATATCGGCTTGAGTGAAAGACTTTTCCCAGATAGGTGTAGAAATTGCACCAGGTTCAATAATTGAAACTGAAATTCCCCAAGGTCGTAATTCCATACGCATCACATCGGTGAGCGCTTCAAGTGCAAATTTTGAAGCATTGTAAGCACCAAGAAACGGAGCAGCACTTCTACCACTAATAGAACCCATATTAACAATTCGTCCTCGACCTTGGCGCAACAAACCAAGAAATGCTTGTGTCACAGCTAGTTGTCCAACTACATTAACTTGTAGTTGTTGTTGAAATTCAGCAATAGGTAATAATTCTAGCGGGCCGGGAACCGCAATTCCAGCATTATTTACTAAACCCAAAATTTCATCACCAACTGTATTTTTTACTGTCTCAACTGCAAATGCGATCGCATCAGCATCAGTAACATCTAAAAAAATAGGGATGAGTCTTTGAGAGGCTTTCTCTTGAAGTTTTTGAGCATCAATATCTTTACGTACTCCAGCAAAGACACAAAATCCTAATTTGTCTAAAAGCAAAGCACAGGCTTCACCAATTCCTGATGATGCTCCTGTAATTACGACTACACCTTTATTGTTTGCCAGCATTTATGTTATCCAAACTTTGAGCTTTAACTATAAAATTATTTGCTGGCAACAAATGATATATTTGCTACTTATCAAACAGAATTCAGAAGTCAGGAGTTAGGTGTCAAAATTCATTTATAGAAATCCTATTTGAACTTTGAAAAAATCTAGGTATCTGTAGGGTGGGCAGTGCAGCGCCATATCATGGTTGTGGCGCTGCACTGCCCACCCTACGTATGTTTCAAAAATAGAGTAGGAATGCTATATACACCCCAACTAAAATTGATATTCGTAAGCCCCGATATCGTAATTTGCTGCTGACGGACGAGCATTCCTGATAAAATCTGTTTTCACCGTATTAAACGTAGTTCCCCGATTAATTGCAGGGCTATTTACATTCACCCGAAAGTCACCTATAGAGGGGTTAATAAACTGAGGAGCAGCAACAATATCATTAGCTCCCTTAACCTCTATCCAAGAGCTATTAGCGTATACATTATAGTTATAGACAATATTTTTATTACCCCAATTACTATTGACTCGCTTGGTAGAAGCAGCATAAATAATATTATTTAAAATCTGTACATTCGATGAACTACTAGCATAGATTTGTCCATTGTTAAGTTGGGGACTTTGGACATTCAAATAAGCAGTGTTGTTAACAATATCAACATTATCACTAAAATAGCTATGAATCCCTGAACCACCATTGTTATATGTAATATTGTTAGCAACCAAGGTGCGCCCTTTATATGCACCTAAAGTTGAGCGATTTTGGGTATTTCTAGAATCGTCAATAATGATGCCATTACCGTCAGTAATTGTGCCAGTAGTAATCCAAGGAATATACTGTCGATTATTGTAGACCTTGTTATTAGTTGCAATCATCTTATATCCGGTATTGCTGTCAAAATTCCAGCTCTGATATATGGAAATGCCACTGTTAGCATAGACAGAATACCAAGCATTATTATATACTTCATTTCCATCTATAGTTACATAATCAGCTTGTGCTGTACCAATACCTACTCCGCCACAATCATGAACTTTATTGTTAAGGATACGGATGTGATGAGGAGGTTTAGTATTTCGTCCATCAATACTTATACAATTTCCGCTTGTTAGTGGGTTATTACCGTTACTTTGCTGACTTTTAGCATAATCAAGGGTGATATTAGCATTGTTGCCTTCAACCTCTAACCCACTTATTTCGATGTAGGATGCTCCATTAGTAATCTTAATACCATGCCATCCATTGTGTTTAATTTTGGGTGTATGCCCTGGATAGGCTTGAAATTTGATCCAGGCGTTAGCAGTACCGGAACGATTTATATAGGCTACATAACTAGGATAGGCATTGGTGTACAGTCCATTCATAATCATGACTGTATCCCCTGCTTTAGTTAAATCTGCTGCTTTTTGTATTGTTCTAAAGGCAGTGGAAGAAGTAAGTCCATTATTGCTATCGCTGCCTGTACCACTCACATAATAAGTTGTTGCAGTAGTTGAGGCGATTAATTTTCTGCCAGCTATTTTGGTTTTTTGAACGGTGGATGAAGAACTGAGTTTATTAGTTAATGATGGTGTATTTTGTAGGTTAAATGAACCCATGAACAAGGTAGGCATTATTAACAATGCCGGAAAAATGTAACTATTCATTATTAGGTAAACTCTTGGTGTGTAATGCTGATAATGAAACTGATCAAAAAATATCGAAGTTTCAATAAATTAAAACTTGTTGCAATAGAAAAATGAGTTATTGGTAGGGTGGGCAATGCCCACCTAAAGATACTACAGATGCTCAGTTTTTTTCACAAATCAAATCAGATTTTTATATGAAAGAAATACTTAAAATAAAAGTTTTCATGGCTGTGAGTAATTCTGAATTTATTAGTATGTCAGTTTAAATTACTTGAAAAGACTTGAGAGTGTCGCCTGTAATCATACTAGATAGTGACGTAGTGAACTCCATAGCCTTACTAATTAAATCTGCGTAATTCTGAAGTATGGGTCTGAGGCGATCGCATCGCATCGCATCATTCATACTTGGATTGTGCAACCGTTCCTGATCATATTGCAACACTTTTACACAGACACAGCGTAAAACTTGAGTTACTATGTCTCCTATTGCCATTGTGCAGTTATTGTGGGGAGTAGTAGAACATAAGCTATGACAGAAGTTAGAAGTACAGAGTCTGTGATTAATTTAGCTGATATTGCCAATAAATTTACGCTTCAGGGTAAAGTGACCAATGTGCAGAACTTTGGTAGTGGCAATATCAATGACACTTTTTTGGTAACGGTTGATTCTTTAGAAGAACAGCATTTTATACTGCAACGCATCAACACCCAAGTTTTTCGCCAACCTGAACTGATCATGCAAAATATGCGAATCTTCAGTGATCATGTTCATCAGCGCTTACAACACACACCCTTAAACCGTCGCTGGGAATTTCCGCGCGTACTCTCCACCCAGGATAATCATGATTATTGCATGGATGTTAAGGGCGATTTTTGGCGGGCGATTAGCTTTATCGAAAAGTCGCAATCTTTCGACACTATGCAGGATTTAGCACAAGCCCAAGAAATCGGCTATGCTTTGGGGATGTTTCACAACTTGATTAGCGACTTAGCACCGGAAAAACTGGCGGATACTCTTGTAGGTTTCCACATTACGCCGCTTTATCTGCGCCACTACGAACAGGTGTTACCCACAAGTACACAGCAACCATCCCCAGAATTAGATTATTGCTTAAAGTTTGTTAGCGATCGCCAAACTTACGCACATATCCTAGAAGATGCGAAAGCTGCGGGTAAATTACCGTTACGTTTGATGCACGGTGATCCGAAAATTAACAATATCATGTTTGACACCGTAACCCACCAAGCCGTTAGCGTCATCGACCTAGACACAGTGAAACCAGGTTTAGTACATTATGACATTGGTGATTGCTTGCGATCGGGTTGCAACCCTGCTGGCGAAGAAACAGAACATTGGCAAAGCGTTTATTTCGACACAGATTTATGCCAAGGTATTTTACAGGGTTATTTGTCGGTAGCAAAGGAATTTCTTACCAATAACGATTACGCATATATGTATGATGCTATACGTCTCATCGCCTTTGAATTAGGGCTACGTTTCTTCGCTGACTATTTAGCTGGGAATGTTTACTTTAAAATCAAGTACCCAGAACATAACTTAATTAGGGCGCTTGTACAATTTAAACTCACAGAAAGTATTGAATCTCAAACAGCCAAGATTCAAAAAATTATTCAAGATATGAAATGATATCCAGTCTGGCTAATTACTTACGATATGGTTGGTTTAAGAGGATGTTTTAAAAGTCCTTAATGATGTATCAGATATTGTTAGATCCCCCTAAATCCCCCTTTTTAAGGGGGACTTTGAGAAAGCTTGCTTCCCTTTTTAAGGGGGGTTAGGGGGGATCAATAAGTACTTAAAATCACAGCTAACCACTTTTCAAACAACCTCTAAGTAAACCGTCGAAAATAAATCAAACTATGTTAAGTAGTATAAAGTTATCACGATTGAGTTCGTAGTAAGGACTTTAGTCCTCAAAAAAGGACTAAAGTCCTTACTACAAACTTTGATTTATTTAGTCCGTTCTACTTAATTGGTAATAGATAATAGCGAATCGGTAATTGTTTTCTACCATCACCAATTACCAACCCCCACGATATGATAAGTGTCTAAGCAAACTTGATATGATTCAGCAAATCTCCTTACAACCTTTTCCCTCGGCTGAAGTTGTACCTGTGCAAATTACAGGTAATATCAGCCGAGTTGATAATCAACTCACTATTAATTATCAACTTGTCGGTGACTTACAAGAAATTGTCATTACTCAACCCGCAGACACCGCAGCACGCCAGCATGAATTATGGAAAGATACCTGTTTTGAGTTCTTTTTGGGGATGAAAAACTCTCCGCGCTACTGGGAATTTAATCTTTCCCCGGCTGGACATTGGAATATTTATCGATTCGATAGTTACCGTCAAGGAATGCAGGAAGAAATAGCTTTTAATTTGCTTCCTTTTATTGTTGAACATCAATCAGGTAGTTTATTGCTTTCTTTAACAGTGGATTTGGATAAAATTGTTACTTCAGAACAACCTCTTGATGTGGCAATTACTACAGTTGTCAAGCAAAAAAATGGGCAAGTAACTTACTGGGCTTTAGTTCATCAAGCTAAAGAAGCTGACTTTCATATTAGAGAGAGTTTTATAGTTGAAATATGACAGGATTTAGAAATTACGTGAATTGTTATAAATTCAATTTGATTTTTGAAAGAATCAGTGGGTATTGCACATAACATCATGTTTTTAGTAGGCAGTGCATCAGCCTACTGGAATGTTTCAGCTAATTTAGTGTATTAGCCAACAATCTGTCATCTTACTCATCTGCGTTTATCTGCGTTTATCTGCGTTCGATTTTTTCCCAATCTATTGCCACATTTTAGTCTAGACACGCTACTACTGTATTCGTGGAAATAATCATTTATCATTGTTGATATATGAACAGTGCGAGCAAGTGTATTTAATTAGGTATTAAAAATTAACTATGACTCAACAACCGATACAAGTAATTGGAGGTGGACTAGCTGGAACAGAGGCGGCTTGGCAAATTGCCCAGGCTGGAGTGCCAGTAATTTTACATGAAATGCGTCCTCAACGGTTCAGCCCTGCCCATCATACAGAACATTTGGCAGAGTTGGTGTGTAGTAACTCCTTTGGAGCAATGGCAAGCGATCGCGCCGCCGGATTACTCCACGAAGAATTGCGGCAACTTGGTTCTATAATCATCTCTAAAGCCGATGAACACGCCGTCCCCGCAGGTGGCGCACTAGCAGTAGATAGGGGTCAATTTGGACAAGATTTAACCCAAACCCTCGCGCAGCATCCCTTAATTGAATTTCGCCGTGGTGAAGTTCCAGCCATTCCTGAAGGAATTGTGGTGTTAGCAACCGGGCCGTTGACTAGTCCCGACTTGGCTGAAGATTTGCACCGCTTCACCGGTATGGAATACATGAGCTTTTTTGATGCGGCTAGCCCTATCATTGTGGGTGATTCGATTAACCGCGATATTGCCTTTATGGCTTCGCGTTATGACAAAGGTGAAGCCGCCTACCTCAACTGTCCCATGAATAAGGAACAGTATTTGCGGTTTTGGCAGGAACTGTGCAAAGCCGAACAAACAGAACTGAAAGATTTTGAACGAGAAACAGCCAAATTTTTTGAAGCCTGTCTCCCCATCGAAGAACTAGCGCAACGGGGAGAAGATACCATGCGCTATGGCCCCCTCAAGCCTGTCGGTTTGTCTGACAGTCGCACAGGGGAACGTCCCTATGCAGTGGTACAGTTGCGCCAAGAAGATAAAGCCGGTCAGTTGTGGAATATGGTAGGATTTCAAACTAACCTGCGTTGGGGTGAACAAAAGCGAGTATTTCAATTAATCCCCGGTTTGGAGAAGGCGGAATTTGTGCGGTTGGGAGTCATGCACCGCAACACCTTTATCAATGCGCCCCAGTTAATGCTACCTACCCTACAATTTAAACAACGTCCCACCTTATTAGCGGCTGGACAGTTAATTGGTACTGAAGGCTACACAGCCGCCGCCGCCGGGGGTTGGTTAGCAGGAACCAACGCTGCAAGACTGGCGTTAGGTAAGGAACCTGTGGCTTTACCACCCACCACAATGTTAGGCGCATTATTAGAATTTATCAGTTCCGCCTCGCCTAAACATTTCCAACCCATGCCGCCTAATTTTGGCATTTTGCCAGATTTGGGTGTGAAAATCAAGAATAAACAGGAGCGTTACGGACGTTACCGCGATCGCTCTCTAGCAGATTTGGTAACTTGGAAAAGTGGTCATTAGTAAGTAGAGACGCGATTAATCGCGTCTGTACAGTCAACAGTTTATAGTTATTCTCCCTCATCCTGATAATTTTGCATTTTGAACTGATTACGTCTCCTACGGGACGCTACGTCTCGTAGACAGACGCTATCGCCTATGGGAGTTGGGGAAGCAGGGGAAAAATAGCTATGGACTAATGACCAATCTTAGATTCATTTAATTTGTAGAATCAATAAATACATAGATAAAATTCAAGTTAACCATTATAAAAATGAATTTGTCTCTATACCTCAACGATTGGGCATAGTTAAAGGCTTAACTAAGATAATCTTTTTAAAATCCTAGATCATCTATTGGTGATTTACCAATAAAATAATTTTGAAGAGCAACCAAATTATATCAACATCCAAGCTAAGCTGAGCATAAGTGCATAAAATAAATGTTTTGTCTAGTAATACTAGATAGCAATTTCTTATTAAAAATTAGCCTAAAATCCCATTAAGTCCTAATTAATCTGACCAATCATAATTTTACTATCACTTTGGTTAACTAGTACGGCGGTCAATAACATAATGAGAATTGACGAATTAACTATGCAATTCAACGAGCAATCGACTTATTTAAAGAATTTATACCATTTTATTGATTGTCATCCTTTGACGGTTAGCCCTGATAGTTATGTCATGGATGCTATTAGCTTGATGAATCAGAAACGACCCCAGACTGTGCCATCAACTAGCTTAAACTCATCGGCAAATTATAGAAATAGTGATTTACAAGAAACTAGTTATGTTCTAGTAATTGAGTCAGGACATCTGTTAGGGATATTCACAGAGCGAGATTTGGTCAGACTGGCTGCATCAAAAGTTGATTTTGCGGATTTAAAGATAACTGAGGTGATGACACAACCAGTTATCACCATGAAAATCTCACATTTTCAAGACATTTTTACCGTCTTATCGCTATTGCATCAACATCAAATTCGTCATCTGCCAATTTTGAATCATAGTGAGCAATTAATTGGCATTGTGACTATGACTAGCTTGTTGCAAGCATTGAATCAGATGGAAACACTTTGTAGCCTTCAAGCCTTAATCCACAAATTTTGTAGCCTGAGCGCATGGTGCGATGAAGCTATCCCCACGATACAGGATCAACAAGCAGAAGTAACCTCATATAGTGGCATGGCTGAAGATATCACCCGCAAACAGGTAGAAGAATCATTACGACACAGTGAGTCCAGAATGATTGGTACAACTAGAGATATTAGCGAACAGCAAGCTACAATAGGCGATCGCACGCAATCAGAATTAGCCATACAAGAAAGTGAAGAGTTCTACCGCTTTGTTGTCACAGCCATGAGTGAGGGGATTATATTGCAGCAAGCTGATGGCAAAATGATCACTTGTAACGCCAGTGCAGAGAGAATTTTAGGGTTGAGCCGAGAGCAAATCATAGAACGCACCATTGATGACCAGCGTTGGCTAACCATTCGTGAAGACGGTTCCCCCTTTCCTAGTGAAGAGTATCCAGCAATGGTGACTTTACGTACAGGCAAACCCTGTGCTAATGTGATTCTGGGCATTTACAAGCCAAACGACCAATTAACTTGGATTTCCATTAATACTCAGCCGTTGCATCGAGAAAATGAAACAGTCCCTTATGCTATAGTTACATCCTTTGCCGATATTAGCGAACGACAAGCCGCACTGCAAGAACGCCGACAAGCAGAACAAAAAATTCGTGAGCAAGCAGCTTTACTAGAAATTGCCACCGATGCAATCTATGTTAGAGACTTACACAGCGAAATCCTATTTTGGAATCAAGGTGCAGAACGTCTGTATGGTTGGTCAAAACAGGAAGCTATCGGCAAGAATGCTCAAGAATTACTATATACAGAAACTTTCGTTCACCTCAATGAACAAGCTTTTAACTTTGTCACCCAGGTAGGAATATGGCAAGGTGAATTGCAGAAAGTAACCAAATACGGCAAAGAAATTCTTGTCGAAAGCCGTTGGACACTGATGCGTGATGCAGCAGGGGAACCAAAATCAATTTTAATTGTCGATACCGATATTACCCAGAAAAAACAACTAGAAGAACAGTTTTTTCGCGCTCAAAGATTAGAAAGCTTGGGTACACTTGCAGGTGGCATCGCTCACGACTTAAATAATATTTTAACACCAATCTTAGCAGCAGCCCAACTGTTGAAAGTTAAATTGCCCAACGAGCAAGAGCGATCGCTTACAGTAGAAGGAGCATCATCACAATACCTATTAGAGATTCTCGAAAATAACGCCAAACGTGGCGCAGGTTTAGTCAAACAGGTGCTATCCTTTGCACGGGGCTTTAAAGGAGAGCGGGTCACAGTCCAACTCAAGCACTTAATTACCGATATTATCCTGATTGGTAAACAGACATTTCCTAAATCGATTGAATTTATCAGTAGCTTCCCGGAAGAACTTTGGGCTGTTTCTGGAGATGTCACTCAATTGCATCAAGTGTTGATGAATCTCGTCGTCAATGCCCGTGATGCCATGCCAGATGGTGGTATTATTAACATCACAGCCGAAAATATTGTTATTGACGAAACCTACTCCAGCATGGTAATAGAGGCGAAAGTCGGCAATTATATTAAAGTAACTGTCGCGGATACGGGTGTAGGAATGTCGGCAGAAATTTTAGATAGAATTTTTGAGCCATTCTTCACTACAAAAGACATAGGCGCAGGTACAGGTTTAGGGCTGTCAACGGTACTAGGCATTATTAAAAGTCATGGCGGTTTTGTCACCGTCTCCAGTAAAGTTGGTCAAGGTAGCAAATTTAAACTGTTCTTACCAGCAATTCCCGCAATACCAGATTTACCCACCCAAGAGATAGAAACCCCACAAGGCAATGGAGAATTGATTCTCATTGTCGATGATGAAGCGCCGATTCGGGAAATTGCCAAGATGATTCTCGAAGATCATAACTACAATACCCTCATAGCTGCTAATGGTATCGAAGCGATCGCCCTTTATGCCCAAAACAAATATCGGATCAACGCTGTTCTCATGGATATGATGATGCCAGAAATGGATGGTGTCACAGCCATTCGCACCTTAAGAAAAATGAACTCTCATGTGCGAATTATTGCTAGCAGTGGCATCAATGCAACAGAAACCTTATCACAAGCAGCAGTAGTTGGTGTACAGCAAGTTTTACCCAAACCTTTCACCGCCCCGGAATTATTAAACACCTTGCATCATGTACTTCAGGGTTAAGATTGGTGAGTAGTCTGAGCCAGTCACATTGCTGCACCCATTGCATCCTGACAATGATTGCGTTTTAATGACGCTAAAAACCTCTTCGGGTAAATTTACCCAAAAAAAACCCCCTTTTGGGGGATAGGGTAATAGACGTTTGTAGTAGAATCAATATCGTATAGTTAATTCGTCTACGATCACGGTAAACACTGTGGTCGTTTTCCCCATTCTAAGCTGTGTAATTAAAAGCGGGATGAGGGGTCATAGCTCTCACCGCACAGTCAGCCAAAAAGGTGTAACCTGTTAGTTTTGGCTTTAGTAAGCATTTAGTAGGGTGGGCATTGCCCACCAGCTTCCACAAGGAAGGTGCAAGTTGAGAGTTGCGGCTTTTTCGCCACGAGAGACTGACTGGAAAATGCTCAGGCGCTGTAGCAACGATAACCTCTAGCCCCTCTTCCACTAAATAATGCGCTCAACTAAGGGTGGTGCGCTATGACCGTTACCTGGTTGACCACGGCCAACGTCCCCTGTACTGTGAAGTTTTGGATCTGGTTGTGGTGGATGTGGTTCTGGCCCTAAAGGTTGGGGGTTAGCAACATACTCAAACTCACCTTTACCATCCATTGAGGGGCCTTTTGCCCAGCGTCCTTGCTCACTTTGATTGCCTTCTGAGTGATTCCAGAACTGATAGGCAAATTCACGCTTTTCTAATTCCAATGGGAACGAACTAGGAACTGGTGTAGTTTCCAAACCAGATTGTTCTAAATCTTCAATTGCCGCTAACCATTGGTTTTGGTGCATTGTATCACGAGCAATCATAAAACTCAAGGTATCTCTTACACCTGGGTCATCGGTCATTTCAAATAACCGTACTGCTTGCAAGCGTCCTTGACTCTCAGCATGGAGATTTGAGCGGAAGTCTGCTAAGAGGTTTCCACTAGCAACGATGAACCGACCATTCCAAGGATAGCCAACGCTATCAGATGGGGTAGCGCCTAAACCAGAAACAATGGCGTGTTGGGGGTTCATGGCTGCGTTCATAATCACATCGCGTGGGCTAGTACCGCCCATCACTGCACCCACTACTGCATCTCTTGCACCTTCTTCTTGGGCTGTAGCGGGTGCTTTATCTAAGAGATGGGCAATCATTGTAGCCAACATCTCAACGTGACCGATTTCTTCAGTACCAATATCTAACAGCATATCGCGATATTTGGCAGGGCCGCGACAGTTCCATCCTTGAAACAGATACTGCATCATTACTGTCATTTCACCAAAAGTTCCACCGATGAGTTCTTGAATTTTCATCGCGTAGACGGCATCAGGTCTTTCTGGTCGTCTATAATACTGCAACCGTTTATTGTGATAAAACATTTTTACCCTAATTAGCGACAGAACTAAGACACATCAATCAATAATTTATTGTCTCCTCTTTCCTCTAGGAAACTAATTAAATTACTTAGATACATCAGCCACCAGTCAGAGAAAAAAATGACATACTTACCAAAAATTTAAAACTAAAGTTGCACGTCATCATCCCAGGTTTTCAAACCTATTTAAGGATGTAGACTATTCTTGAGTCCGTCAGTTGTCACTGGTGTTAGTGTAGCCTATTGCCTGGGAACTAGCTCTATGAAATTGCGCCGCCATTTCATACAACTTGCGAAAGAAAAGCTAGTCAGATATTCTACATTTAACTCGCATCATCAAGGCGGACTTTTCGGACTAACCCACAGAATTTAAATCTAATTTCCCGGCTAGATGAAGCTGCACCAAATGCCCCACAACTATAGCAGTCGCCTGATAAGTAAGTCGTCGAAAATAAATCAAACTATGTTAAGTAGTGTAAAGTTATCACAATTGAGTTCGTAGTAAGGACTTTAGTCCGGGGAAAAGGACTAAAGTCCTTACTACAAACCTTGATTTATTTAGTCCGTTCTACTTAGATTAGGACATTATCTAATCTTAAAACCTTTTATTTCAAAGACTTTCAGCCCTGTCCCCTGTCCCCTGCTATAACAACTCACAGGACAAGCATCATAAAAATACCTCATACATAATGAATATGTACAAGGTAAAACAGAGGAAATCAACAAAGGTTTATTAGTTTAATTTGGCTGTTTGCTATTAGGAGAAAGTATTGTGATAGCTTCGCCCCAACCAAAGCGATCGCTATCACAAATCCGATAACATTTGAGGAAGTAGCAGACTAAATTGATGAGTCTGCTTTGAATGCTCCTGAAAAAAAGTAAAGCTAGGAAAGCTAAGTCCAAAATCACTTTACTTTCCCTACTTTAGCAAAGACCTGTTTGTGTATGTAGCCAGTTTGGCGGAATTTTGCGCGTATTAAACATTGAAAACAAAAATTCAGATTAATATAAGTAAAGGACTAAATTAAACCTAACTTGAGATTATCGGGTTTCGACTACGCGGTAGTTGAATCTCGACTACGCTCGATTACCGCGTAGTCGAAACTCAACCCTCTACTAGTCAGCTTTTCCCCAGCAGGTGATGCGATCGCCTCAGCCAGTGATGAGGGTACAATTAAACTACGGAACGTAGCTAGTAGCACATTATTAAAAACCTTTCAAGGACATTATCTCCCTCATCTCCCCCCACTCCCCCATCTCCTAGTTGCTGAGCGTTCGCGGAGCGTCTCGTAGAGAAGTCGAAGCACATCTCCCCCCAGTCCCCAGTCCCCTCACCTATGACAAACTCTGAAAAACTCAACTCATTCCGGGCTTTGGCGCTGCAAGTTACCTGTCATGCAGTTAATCAAGCGAGCGATCGCCAAGAGGCGGCGTTGATGATGCAAAATACAATTAGCCGCTTAGCACAACAAATTGCGGCGAGTATTGCTTTTATTGGGTTTGACTGTCGCCTAATTGTACTGCCAGAATATTTTCTCACAGGCTTTCCGATGGGGGAAGCTTTGCCAGTTTGGGCTGAGAAGGCTTGTTTAGAAATAAACGGTGCTGAATATGCAGCCTTGGGGAAAATTGCCCAGAAGCATCAAATTTTTTTAGCTGGTAACGCTTACGAACTTGACCCTAATTTTCCCTGTTTGTACTTTCAAACCAGCTTTGTCATTGACCCTTCTGGCTCAGTGATTTTACGATATCGGCGGTTAAATTCGTTATTCGCGCCCACACCTGGGGATGTTTGGGATAAATACCTGGATATTTATGGCTTGGAAGGGGTTTTTCCTGTGGCGAAAACTGCCATTGGGAACTTAGCCGCCTTAGCATCAGAAGAAATTTTATACCCAGAAGTGGCAAGATGCTTGGCAATGCGCGGGGCAGAAATCTTTTTACATTCTACCTCAGAAATTTACAGCAAAAACCTCACCCCCAAAGATGCGGCAAAAATTACCCGCGCCGTCGAAAATATGGCATACGTAGTGTCTGCTAATACTGCTGGCATCGCTAATATTTCCATCCCCATATCCTCGGCTGATGGCGGCTCAAAAATCATCGACCATCGGGGAATCGTTTTAGCAGAGACAACTACAGGCGAAAGTATGGCAGCCTTTGCCGAAATAGACCTAGCTGCATTAAGACGCGATCGCAACAGACCAGGGTTAAATAATATACTTTCCCGCCAGAGATTTTCACTCTACGCCCAAAGCTACAGCCAGGCACAATTTTACCCCGCAAACACTATGCTGAATAAAGAAGTAGACCGCAAACACTTCATCCAAACACAACAGCAAACCATTGAACGCCTAACGCAGTTAGGGATTATTTAATGGGAAGATGAGGGAGTGGGGGGAGATGAGGGAGATAAGGGAGTGAGAATAACTATGGACTCTTGTACAGACGCGATTAATCGCGTCTCTACTTACTAATGACTAATGACTAATGACCAAAAAAATAGAAATTCGTAATCCACGGACGGGAAAATTTGATTATGTAATTATACCACCGCCGCCGAGGTTGTTGGCGCAGCAATGTAACCGGGCGCGGCGGGCGCAGTCTCGTTGGCAAGATTTGGGTGTGGAAGGGAGAATTGCCGCAATACAGCAATGGAAGCAAGCTATATTATCTAGGCGTGAACAACTTACAGAGGCTTTGGTAAATGATACGGGTAGATTATCTATATCTGTATTGGAAATTGACTCCTTTGTTAACAGTATCGATCGCTGGTGTGGTTTAGCGCCGGAGTTACTACAAGAAACTGCCAAAAATACTAGTATCCCTTTTATCGCCTTACAACAAACAACTGTTCCCTACACCCTAGTCGGGGTAATTAGTCCCTGGAATTTTCCCCTATTGTTATCAATGATTGATACAATTCCGGCATTGCTGGCGGGTTGTGCTGTGGTTGTCAAACCTAGCGAAATTGCACCCCGGTTTGTCGCGCCGTTGTTGATAGCCTTGAATGAAGTTCTTGAGTTGCGCGATGTCCTCATCTTTGTCGAGGGAGGCGGGGAAACTGGGGCTAGTTTGATTGATTATGTCGATTTGGTATGTTTTACAGGTAGTGTGGCTACGGGACGAGAAGTAGCCCAAGCAGCAGCTAGACGGTTTATTCCCGCTTATTTAGAATTAGGAGGCAAAGATCCAGCGATCGTTTTAGAATCAGCCAATATAGAATTAGCCACCTCAGCTATTTTATGGGGTGCAGTCGTCAATACTGGACAATCTTGTTTGTCTATTGAACGCATTTATGTTGCGGAATCAATATTTGAAGATTTTTACCATAAATTAGTCGCAAAAGCTCACCGTCTGCAACTAGCTCACCCTACCGTAGAAAGTGGCGAAATCGGCCCTATCATTGCCGAAAGACAAGCAGGTATTATTAACGATCATCTTTTAGAAGCAGTGGAAAAAGGCGCTGTAATTCATTGCGGCGGTAAAGTAGAAGATTTAGGTGGGGGTTGGTGGTGTCGTCCGACAGTATTAACTAATGTTAACCATTCAATGAAAGTCATGACTGAAGAGACTTTCGGCCCCATTATGCCAGTCATGTCCTTTGCTACGGTTGAGGAAGCTATATATTTAGCTAATGACTCGATATATGGGTTGAGTGCGGCGGTGTTCGCTGGTACAGCAGAAGAAGCCCTAGCCGTTGCTCGACAATTAAATGCAGGTGCTATTAGTATTAATGATGCAGCTCTGACTGCCTTGATGCACGAGGGAGAGAAAAACGCCTTCAATTTCTCTGGGATGGGTGCGTCCCGCATGGGTGCAGCAGCATTAAAACGGTTTACACGCAAACAGGCATTTTTGATTAAAACCAACTCAACTAGTAACCCTTGGTGGTTTGAGTAGGGGAAGGGGATGGGGAGATGAGGGAGATGAGGGAGATGAGGGAGATGAGGGAGTAACCCACCCCTAACCCCTCCCAGGAGGGGAAAGGAGCAGGGGAGCAGGGGAGAATAACAAACAACTGTCAACTGTCAACTGTCAACTGACTAAAACTGTCAATTCACTTGTATCCCAATGACATCTCCTGTAGAGATGGTTTCGCTATCCGTGAAATACTGTAGAGACTTTATATGTAACTTCTCTACATGGTTTTGGGTTTTACGCTGGTATCTGATTTACTCAAAATATGCTGTATATTGAATGCTGTACATAATGAGAAAATCCATTTATTTATCTGCGTTTATCTGCGTGCATCTGCGTTCAATTATTCTATGCAGTTCTATATTCATTTGGTATAAAAACATATAATATAAGAATTTGATTAATTATGAATTATTCTGTTGTTAGATTCTGAAACTATTAATTAATTTGTATTATCTTATGTCTTCCAGCCAAAAACTAAGGCAGTTACTTGCAAAACCTGAAATTATTGTCATTCCCGGTGTTTATGATTGCTTAAGTGCCAAATTAGCGGAAAATATAGGTTTTGATGTAGTGGCTACCAGTGGTTTTGGTATTGCTGCATCCACTTTAGGTATGCCAGATTACGGCTTTCTGACAGCAACAGAAATGTTATATAGTGTAGGGCGGATTGCTCAGTCTGTGACGGTTCCCTTAATTGCCGATTTAGATACTGGTTATGGCAATGCTTTGAATGTGACGCGGACTATCAAGGATGCTGTACAGTTGGGTGTGGCGGGTGTGTTGCTGGAAGACCAAGAATGGCCGAAAAAGTGCGGTCATTTTGAAGGGAAACGAGTTATATCCAAAGCGGAACACAGTTTGAAAATTCGCGCCGCCGTGGAAGCGCGGGGTGAGAGTGGTTTAGTTATTATCGCCCGTACCGATGCCCGTGGCCCTTTGGGTTTAGAGGAAGCGATCGCCCGTGGTCATGCTTACATCGAGGCAGGGGCAGATATACTATTTGTGGAAGCACCCCAATCTGTGGCAGAATTGGAAGCGATCGCCGCAGCTTTCCCTCACACACCCCTAGTAGCCAACATCGTAGAAGGTGGTAAAACTCCGCAAATTTCCGCCGCCGATTTGCAAAATTTAGGCTTTAAAATCGTCTTTTTCCCCCTCACTGGTTTATTAGCAGTTACCCAAACTCTCACCACTTGTTTAACTCATATTAAACAACAGGGAACTACAGCTAATTTCACAGATATAGTTAACTTTCAAGATTTTCAAACCCTTGTCGGCGTTCCCCAATTTCTGCAAATGGAACAGAAGTTTCTTGAGAAGTAGTATTACAACAGCAAATTTCCAATTTTGATTGTCAAGATTTGTAAAAATACCTACCTGAAAATACCTCTCGACATTTCAGCGATCGTGAGGTAATAATTTATTAATATGTATAATTTTGTACATTTCTTTCTTAGACGAATGCGAATATCTATTGATAGGAATTTATGGATATATCACAATTGAAGTGGTTGAAGAATGTGAAAACTGATGATGGTTGGGCTTATAGTGATCCTCATGAAATGCCTATTCCAGAAGCAAAGATTTTTCGCCTACACTGGCGGAACGTTGAAGGTAAATCTAATGCTCAAAAACCGCACAAGGGTGAGCTAATGTTACTGATACAAAAAGCAAAGGTGACTCACATCGTAGAGTTTGTAGACGATAAAGTATATGAGATTGAGGATAAAGAATGGAATGTTTATCGCATAGTAAGAACCGTTTGGATGCCGCTAAATAATTTTGATTGGGAAAAGCTTCCTCATCAAAGAGAGTTTTTTGGCTATGATTACGTTGTTTTCGATGGTTTAGCACATAGCTTGTCTGATTCACACAGTATGTGGCAGTTTCATGAACATTGGGATAAGCAAGGTGGTTTAACGGCTTTTCAGAAGCACTTAGGCGATATGCTCACCAATATTTCCTAACCTGTGTATGATATTTATACTAATTGTCTAGAAATTTTTTACCCAATAAACCATGTAGAGACTGATATATAAAGTTTCTACCGTTAGAGGATGTTTGAAAAGTACCAGACTGTATCAAGATCCCCCCTAGCCCCCCTTAGAAAGAGGGGGGAAACTAAGTCAAAGTCCCCCTTAAAAAGGGGGATTTAGGGGGATCTAAAAATATTTGATACATCATGAGCAACTTTTCAAACACGCTCTAAGAGCAATTGATAAAACATATTAATTCATCGGCGTTCATTCCTTCTCTACGAGAGGCTACGCCAACGGTTCCCAACGGGTACGGCGTGTATCGGCGGTTAATTACTCTTATCCAAGATTTTGCATCTTCTCCATAAAAAAGTGGTGGGCATTGCCCACCCTACAAAATAATTAGCTTTTTAACCTGTGATTCTAGCAATAAGAGAGTGGCGCAAGATTTAAGTTACACCTCTAACCAATATTCACCTTCACAACTTTATTTCTTTCTGACTCTGCTTTAGGCAAAGTAAGACGAAGGATACCATTTTTGTACTCAGCTTGTACCTTGTTGTTTTGAATCAGAGTAGGCAAAGGAATTACCCGTTGAAACTTACCATATCTAAACTCAGAACGAGTGATACCATTTTCTTGCGTCTTAGTTTCCGACTTACGTTCACCGCTAATTGCAACCGACTCAGGACTAGCTTCGACATGGATATCATTTGCTTCTAAACCAGGGATTTCTAGCCGCAAATAAACAGCATCTTCAGATTCTTCGATTTCAGCCGCAGGTACAAATGTAAATCCCATTCTTTCACCGCCATCTGTTGGCGTTAATCTATCAAACAGACGGTTAATTTGCCGTTGCAAGGTATCAATTTCGCGGAATGGTTCTAAGCGTTCAATTTCCCGGAATGGTTCCCAGCGCATGATTGCCATAATATCACCTCAAAAATGCAATATATAGTTATCAGAAGCCATTTAAGCTTTGATGAGGACGAAGAGTTATAGTTACGAATTAATCTTGAGTTTTAAAAGCTTAATCTCTAGCTTCTTTACTTAAAGAGTAGAACAAGACAAAAACCCTGTGGGTTCGGTTCTATGAACATAGGCGATCGCAATTACCGTACTCCCATACAATTAGCCCTAAATCTATCTTTTAGCTGATGCTTTTTTCCGATTACAATATGTATATAAACTGATAAATAACACTGTGCCAAATAAATACTTAAAAGGGTCAGGAATCCGGGGATTAGGGGAGATAAATCCCTCAATAATCCCGGCAATAACTAATAATGGCACAATCCCAAACACCAACTGCACTGCTTGAGAACCGTAAAATTTTAAGGCATCTCCTCGACGATATGCACCCGGCAACAAAATTGCTCTTGCTAATAACAAACCAGCCCCACCAGCGAAAAAGATAGCGGGTAATTCTAAAGCACCGTGGGGAAAAACGAATGCCCAAAAGGGATAAGCTAGGTTATTCTGCCCTACCAAAGTGGCGATCGCACCGATGAGTAAGCCATTAAAGACCATAATATAAACTGTGAATACCCCGGCTGTAATCCCCCCAGCAACCGCCCCAAAAGACACTTTGAGGTTGTTAATCATAATCCCACTGGAAGCCAAAGGTTCAATCCCCACTATTGACCCCATCCACAATTTATGCTCATCTCGCACCTGGGAAATTAAACGTTGTGGTACGATTAACGACATGAATGTCGGGTCTTGCCAAGCATACCACCATGCAACTATTAACCCTAGAACAAACAAGGCGGTAGCTATAGCAGTATAGGCAAATGTTTGCTGAATTACCCTTGGCAGTTCCCATCGGTAAAATTCAACTACCGCTTGCCATTCCTGCCTTCTCGAACCTTGGTAAATCTGTGTATAAGCACGAGTTGTTAAGGATTGTAGATTTTGTATCAAAATATTACCGACTTGCTGCGTCTGGGCGCGGGCTAAATCTGCGGCTACTGAACGATATAAACTAGCTAACTCTCTAATTTGGGCGGCGTTGAGAGACTTTAGTCCCTTTGTTTCCACCTGTCGTAGTAACGCATCTAAACGCTGCCAATTTGACTCTCGCCTTGCAACCCAACGTTGAATATTCATAAATTTTGGGAATATTAGCAATTAACGTACTCTAAGATAGCCTCAAAATCACCCCCGTAATTTCAAGGAAATGTTGCATCTATGGCAGGAAACTTTGGTTCCCCCAATCCTATACAACCACTGAGTGTAGGAAATGTTGTCAGTGCGGGAGTCCGTCTTTACCGTTCTCGGCTAAAACCTTATTTCTTACTGGCTTTAGTAGCATCTTTATGGTCATTCTTACCAATCTTGTTTTTCATACCTGCGGCAATAGTAACTGTCTGGAACATTCGCTTCAATGCTAATTCCCCTCTGGTATGGCTGATTTTAGTAGTAATTGGAATCATAATTACTTTGTATGCTTTAGGCAAATATTTAGTCAATTCGGCAATTATTTCCAGATTAGCCTTTGGCGAATTAGTGGATCAACTAGAAACCGTTCAAGCAGCTCGCGCTCAAGTAAAATCTCGGTTATGGACATTTGTACTGACTTCACTTTTATTATTTGTAATTTTCTTCATTATTTTCTTCATTTTGTTTCTATTCTGGAGTATTTTCTCCGCTTTTATCCTAGCTTCCCAGGGAGTAGAAACGGTAAATCCAGTTGGGTTAATAATAAGTATCCTTATGTTACTTTTGCTCTCAACTGTTGTTTTATGGTTTATGGCTAAGTTTTTTATAGCTGATGTTCTTATAGCAATTGAAGATAACCTTGATCCAGTTACAACAGTTAGCCGTAGTTGGGAACTAAGTCAAAATAATGCTTGGCGTATTCTTTTGATAATATTTGTAGCTGGTTTAATTACAATACCTATACAACTGATCATACAGTTATTAGTTCAAAACACAAGCCAAGCAATCTATGCAAGAACAATGCCAGATGTGATCAATGGTTCAATAAGTGCGATTTCTACTGTCGTTATAGTATATTTAATGACATTGATAATAGCATTATTAGTAAGTGCAGTATTTATCCCCTTCTGGCAAAGTATCAAAGCTGTAATTTATTACGACTTGCGTAGTCGCCGGGAAGGGTTAGGTTTGAAATTGCGCGACAACGAAATTTAGTTATTAGTCATTAGTCATTGGTCATTAGTCATTAGTCTTCACTTTTTCCTATGCACCTGTTTAACCGAGTCAAATACCGCACGCCAGAAAGTGTAGAGTTAGAATTTACCCTGGCTGGAATCGGTAATCGTGCTTTGGCTTTAGTAATTGATTATCTGATTTTAGCGGTGGCTTGGGTGGTGTTTTTCCTCACCTGGGCTGTTATTTCTGCACAGTTGGTAGACTGGTGGACACAAACTTTCGGTTCGGCGATGGCTGTTTGGCTAGTGGCGATCGCATTTATTGTTAGCTTTGTGATCTACACTGGCTACTTCGTCTTTTTTGAGACTCTATGGCAAGGACAAACCCCAGGTAAAAGCTTTGCTAAAATCCGCGTAGTGCGAGATGATGGCAGACCAATTGGGATGCAGCAAGCCACTCTCCGCGCTTTATTGCGACCTTTCGATGAATTTTTGTTTATCGGCTTTTTTTTAATTATGATTAGTCGCCAAGAAAAGCGTTTAGGTGATTTCGTCGCCGGTACAATTGTGATTCAAGCCGAAACCCCAAATGTCTCATCAAGTTTGAATATTTCTGAAGCTGCAAAGTCACTGCATGAGGAATTACTACAAATTACTGATTTATCAGTATTATTACCCGATGATTTTGCTGTAATTCGTGAGTATTTGCTGCGACGCAGCGCCATGTCAGCCAAAGCCACCAGCACCCTATCCCTCAAATTAGCCGAACAAGTTCAAGAAATTCTGCACTTAGAAAAATTACCAACCACTAGCGCTGATGTCTTTTTAGAGGCTGTTTACCTTGCTTATCAAGAGAGTGGGGAGAAGGGACTGGGGACTGGGGAGTAGGGACTGGGGAGTGGGGGGAGATGGGGAAGAATGTCTACTTACTATGTCTCCCTCATCCCCCTCATCCCCCTCATCCCCCTCATCTCCCTCATCCCCTACCTTAGCCAGCTTTCAAATTCACACCGTTGATTTGTTCCAGCAGTGCCATAACATCGCTACGACTGAGTTTTTCTTTACCGTTGGCGATCGCGTCGATAGTACCATGTGCTAATGTCAAAGGAATTTGACAAAAGTTGAGTGCAGGGCCATCGGGTAACGCTTGGGTGTAGGCATCTGCTAGGGCAAGATTACGCAAAGCATACTCCTGCATATTGGCTGTATTCCAACCTTCAGGAAAAAAGCTGACTCCACGTCCCAAATCTTCAACATGGTTACGCAGGATATTGACTGCTTGTAAACCTCTGCCAAACCCAATTGCTAAAGTGCGGTTGGTTTGTGTGCCATCGTACCAAGTCCATAAATCTGAAAGTAGTAAACCGACTGCACCAGCCACCCCAAAGGTATAACGGTCTAAGTCAGATTCTGTCTGCACTTGCCAGTTATTAACTGCCCAATAAGCCATCCGGTCTGACATCGCCGCAGTCGCATCCCAAATACGCGGCGCAATTGTTTCTGGCGCTAGCAGTGACCATTCTCGAATCCTCAGAGTGACTTCTTCTAAGGTATTCTCGTAACCGCTAAAGCCAGATGTGAAAGCATCAACAGGAAAACCATCAACCCCAGCTTGTAGCGTCAAGCTAATCGCCCGCAGCAGTTTTGCTTTCGTGGGGTTATCAAGGGTAGGATGGTCTTCAATTTCGTCTATGGCACGCATACACAAGTAAGCTGATGCGACCGCCTCTTGTAATCCTGGGGGTAAAATACTAATGGGAATATAAAATGTTCGACTAGTTTCTTTGAGGATTTGCAAGGCATCGCTACGTAAATCCATGTTTTCACTCCTCTGTTGATTTTTACACCACATCCCACTACCAGTTTTTTTTGATAATACTGGATATTGTTTTGACTAAACCTAAAAAACTGGAAATTGGCTAATACTGCTCTTAAATACTAAGAATTTTTTGTATCAAACTTAACAAAGTTTTCAATTTATTAAAATTGTATATATTTTATCTAATCTGTGCTGTAGGTATTTGCGTTGTTGTTGATATTGCATCCTAATTTGTTGGTGTAAAAATAAACAATTATGTTAAACTATCCCCCATTTAAACTTATACATCCTTTCTTGTTAGCTGTTGACGGTTAACCCTCAGCACTGAACTAACGTTGATGAGTAAGTGACTAATTTAAGAGCGTAATACCTTATCATAACCTCCTGTACTATACCAGAATCACCTTATGGTTTATAGTAAATTCCGAGGTATAAATTATGAAGATTTTATTGGGCAATGATCAATCAGGTTAAATTTTTACTTTTATACAAGCAATTTCTACAAGAAAATTCTTTAGCAGCAATAACTGAGGTAAATTAAAAACATGGTGTTAAATTATTTTAATTAAGGTTTTGATTAGTGGGAATTTTTAAAAGAAATCGCAAGATTTGTAAAGAGAAGGTGCAAGCTGCAAAGTGAAAATTTTTTACACAATTATTGCCAATGCTACATATATGACCTAACAGAGGGCATTATTATTTATATTGCTGTGTATTGGCATTTTGTCTGGATAGGCAGAGCAAGAGCTAATGAAAATAGTATTCAGCGATAGCTATGGGGGTACGATCGCACGCCGCTTACTAGTAGCTGCGATCGCCTTACCTCTGTTACTCGGTTGGTTAATACCACAAGCACAAACAGTGGCAATATATGACCCAGCTTGGACAATAACAGCATTTGTACTCGTCTTAATTGTCATTTTTGTGATCATCTGGCAAAATGCAGTAGTCATTGAACTCCTCAGCCAACAACGCGATCGCGCTCAGGAAAAATTGCGAGCCTATGAAGAAAAATTGACAACCCTCATCGATGCCAACATTATTGGCATTATGTTTGCCGATGTTTACGGGGGTATCCAACAAGCAAACGACGCATTTTTGGCGATGGTGGGTTATTCTCAAGCGGACTTACTAGCAGGGAAACTGAGATGGAACGATTTAACACCGCCAGAGTATCTCTACTTAGATGAACAGAGTATTGCCGAAGCTCAAGCAAATCCCCAAGGAGCTTGTACACCCTACCAAAAAGAATACATCCGCCAAGATGGGACTCGCATCCCGGTATTAGTCGGTTTTGTATTGTTGGGAGAAAGACGCGAAGAAGCCGTTGCTTTTGTCCTAGACTTAAGCGAACGCCAACAAGCACAAGAGAAAATCCTCCAACTTAATAAAGATTTACAGCGTCGTGTTGTGGAATTGCAAACTCTACTAGAAGTCATCCCCATTGGTATCGGCATAGCAGAAGACCCAGAGTGCAGAAGTATTAAAGTTAACCCGGCTTTTGCTAAACAATTGCAGATTTCCCCAGATGCGAATGCTTCCCTCAGCGCTCCCCAAGGAGAAAGACCAACATTTAAAGTCTTGCGTGATGGTCGAGAACTGTTACCAGCAGAATTGCCCATGCAGTATTCGGCGGCTCACGGCGTGGAAATTTTAGATTGTGAAGTGGATATAGTTTATGAAAATGGGCAAGCGATCAAGTTGTTGGAGTATATCAGCCCACTGTTTGATGAAGAAGGCAAAACCAGAGGATGTATTGGTGCATTTGTAGATATTACAGAACGCAAACAGGCAGAGGAACTACTGAGAAACCAGCAAAAATGGTTAGAAGATGTCTTAAATCTCATGCCCAGACCACTGCTGTTTATTGAACCAGAAACAGCAAAAGTCACCTTTGCTAATCGCGCCGCCGATGAATTAGCAGGCGGCAAATTTCCCAGGGGTGTATCAGCCGAAGATTATCACAGAGTTTATTATTTCACAGATGCAAACGGCAACCGCATTCCCAACGACCAAATGCCCGGCGTGCGGGTGGCTAGGGGAGAACGCCTACAAGGATTGGAAGTAGATTGGCATACTCAAGATCAAGTATTATCCTTACTCATCTTTGCCGATACCTTACCAGCCATGCACGGCTATCCGGCTACCTGTGTATTAGTTTTTCAAGATGTAACTCAAATCAAGCAGGCAGAAAAAGCCTTGTCTTTGGGTTATGAAAGGCTAAAACTACTATTTAGTACAGCTAATGATTTATTGTCCAGTCAAGAACCAATAGCACTAATTGAAAGTTGCTTTCATAAACTTGCCTTGCAGATTGGACTTGATGTTTATTTGAATTATCTGGTAGAGGACAATTCTCAGGTATTGCGTTTAGCTTCCTATGCAGGTATTTCCAGAGAACTAGCACAACAAATCAAGTTGTTAGGCTTTGGGCAAGCTGTGTGTGGTCAAGCTGCCCAAAATCGTTGTCCCATTGCTGTAGAGAATGTCCAACAATCAACCGATCCCAGCACAGAAATAATTCGCTCTGTGGGGATTAATGCTTATTATAGTTACCCCTTAATTGCTCAAGGTAGACTGTTGGGGACACTTTCCTTTGGCAGTCGCAGCCGTGCCAATTTCACCGAAAATCAAAAGGGTATGATGCAGGCGGTTTGCGACCAAATTGCGATCGCCATGGAACGGGTGGAACTAATTAATTCCCTGCAACGGCAAACCGAGCAATTAACGCAAGCCAATCGCATGAAAGACGAGTTTTTGGCTATTTTATCCCATGAATTGCGATCGCCACTCAACGCCATCTTGGGCTGGGCGCAGTTGCTGCAATCCCGCAAGCTGAATGAGGCGCAAATAGCCAAAGGCTTAGAGACAATCGAACGCAACGCCAAAACCCAAACCAAACTCATCGAAGATTTACTAGATATTTCCCGGATGATTAGAGGCAAGTTGCGTCTTAATGTCTGCACTTGCAACCTGATTCCTATTATTGAAACAGCCATTGAAAATATTAGCCTAGCCGCCCAAGCTAAAGACATTGAATTGACATTTTCCTTAGAAAATCCTCTGACAGAAAACTCACCTTTACAAATTTCCGGCGACCCAGAACGCTTACAGCAAATTATCTGGAATTTACTCACCAATGCCATTAAATTTACACCCTCTGGTGGCAAAGTAGAAGTTAGGCTCACAAAAAATTTGATTCACGAACAAAATCAACCAATCGCCAATAGCTACGCCCAAATCCAAGTTATTGATACAGGTATTGGCATTAATCCTAGCTTTTTGCCTTACGTCTTTGACCGCTTTCGCCAAGCTGATAGTTCCAGCACCAGATCCCACGGAGGTTTGGGTTTAGGTTTAGCAATTGTGCGTCATTTAGTAGAGTTACATGGGGGTACTGTCCATGTACATAGTCAAGGTGAAGGAGAAGGTGCAACTTTTACCGTCAAATTACCAATCTTATGGGAAAATAAAGTAGCTACAATCGAGCCAACCAGTCAACAAGCTGAAAATCCTACCCCACCACCTTCTTGTCCTTCATTGGCGGGGGTGCGGGTACTTGTGGTAGATGATGAGTCTGATTCTCGTGATTTCATCGCCACAGTGTTAAACCAATGCCAAGCCGAAGTCAAAGCAGTAGCAACAGTAAGAGAAGCATTACAAATCATTCCCCAGTGGAAACCAGATGTTTTGGTAAGTGATATAGGTATGCCCCAAGAAGATGGCTACTCTTTAATTCGCCAACTGCGCTCCTTACCCACAGAACAAGGGGGAAATATTCCCGCCGCCGCCTTAACAGCTTATGCTAGAGCCGAGGATAGAACCAGAGCCATTCAAGCAGGATTCCAGCTACATTTACCTAAACCTATCGAACCCGCAGAATTGGCTACAGTCGTCGCTAGCTTGATAAAACGTAGTTGATGAGAGATTAGAGGCTAGGGAGTGGGCAAGCTTTCCCCTAATAATTGCATTCATTGAACAGAACACCTAAGCTTGATTTAAAATTAATCCACGCATAGCATTTTTGCAGGCGATCGCTCAATGTCTCTACCCCAAATCAGTGAATTTACAGTTCGTCGTTACGCTAACGCTAAATCTTTCCAACGCGGAGAGGCTTATTTTGAAGCTGGTGCTGTGACTACAATTACTCAACGTGGTCAGCAGATACAGGCAGAGGTTGAGGGTAATGAACGCTTACCTTATCGGGTGACTGTAAATTTTGATGACAAAGGTATAACTGCGGCCAAGTGTACTTGTGCTTACAATTTAGATGGTTGGTGTAAGCATATTGTGGCCACAATACTTGTGACCACAAGACAGCCAGAAATTATTGAACAGCGTCCTACCCTAGAAAAATTACTAGATCGCCTGGATTATCTCCAGACTCAAAGGCTGATACAGGAATTAGTAGCGGAACAACCCCAACTAATTGATGTGATTGATCAGCACGTTAGCTGGATGACTAATCCTGTACCCAAACCGATATCTACAAAACCAGGAAGACAAGTTAGTGTAGATTTAGCAGCCATTCGCGGACAAGTCAAGCAGATTTTGCGAGATGCAGTGCGTTATTTTGAGGAAGGATACGAGGAAGACCCGATTACAGAAGATTTGTTTAGTTTGGTGCAAACGGCCGTAGAATTTTCTCAACAAGGCGAGAGTGATAATGCGATCGCTAGTCTGGAAGCCATTACCTCTACCTGTGTGCAAAATTGGGATGAGGTATTAGAATATGGTGCTGACAATGATGAAATTGCCTGGGAATTAAATCTAGCTTGGTGTGAAGTCATCCTTTGTGCGGAACTCACAGCAGAAGAAAAAGTTGACATCCAAGTGAGTTTAGAAGTTTGGCAAGATGAATGGAATGCTGACTTCAGCATGACCTTAGATGCTTTGCGTCAAGGTTGGGACTATCCGCCACTGTTGCGAGTCCTCCAAGGGAATATCAGCGAAATGGGTGTATGGGAGCAAGAAATACCCAACTACGCCGATGATTTAGCATTAATTCGCCTAAAAATCCTCGAACGTCAACAACGTTACCAAGAATATCTGTATTTAGCCCAAGCCGAAGGACAAACCCAAGAATATTTAACCATGTTGGGGCGCTTAGGTAGGGTAGAGGAAGCCTTAGCCGCAGCACAAACACAGATGAAATCGATTGAAGATGCTTTTGCTTTAGCCAAAACCCTAGCTGAACAAGGTTCATTGGCAGAAGCATTAGAGATAGCCCAGGCTGGATTTAGTTTACCAGGAAGTTGTCAGTATGAATTAGGCATTTGGACAAGCGATTTAGCCCAGGCGTTAGGACATCCTCAAGCCGCTTTACCCGCACTAATGGCAGCTTTTCAAGTCAAACCCTGCTTCGTCGATTACCAAAGGATAGCAGAACTAGCCGGGGAAAAGTGGGCAGGTATCAAAATAGAGTTGTTAAGAATGATCCGCACCTCTAAGAATTGGGGAGTAGAATCAGCCAAAGTGGATATATTTTTACATGAAGGACTAATTGAGGATGCTATTTCCACTGTTACTGAACTCAGTTCTTATAATTCAGCCCTAATTCACAGAGTCATGGAAGCGGCTGTATCTCATAACCCAGACTGGGTCATAGCTAACGCCCGTCGCCGTGCTGAAAGAATCATGGATGAAGGCAAGGCAGAATATTATAATGATGCCATAGAGTGGTTGAAAAAAGTACGTGCTGCTTACATCAAATCGGGTAGACAAGCAGATTGGTTAAAATACCGGGAAAAGTTAATAGAAGTCCACGCCCGTAAACGCAAATTAATGACAATGTTCAAAGAACAGGGGTTGGAGTAAGAAATTAAATATTTTCGTTAGTCTTGATGCTAAGAATAGTACACAAGGCTAATTCCAATTGCTCTTGATAATCTTGTGCCAAATGACCAATAACTTTGATAATTCTCGATTTATCAATGGCTCGAATCTGTTCACAAAGTACAACAGAATTTTGGCTTAGAGGATATTTATAAAGTAAAAATAAAATTACTGTAGTGGCGTGTCTAGGCTAAAATGTGGCAATAGATTTGGAAAAAATTGAACGCAGATGAACGCAGATAAACGCAGATGAATAAGATGTTGATTAGTTAACCACAGAGGCACAGAGACACAGAGATAAAGGAAGGATTTTATTGCACAAGTTTAGTCTTGCCACGCCACTACTTAAGATTTACTTTATAAATGGTCTCTTCATCCACCTACTCCAGCAGGAATAAATACATGAGATGGTAAAATAGCTCGGCGGATTTTTGAAGTGAAAGGTGCGATAATAGTATGATTGTAGAGGAGCCACTGCGTTGCGGAGTGCATCGCCACCAGCTTCCACTCGAAGGCGCAAGATGTCAGTTAACTAAAATATAGCGAAAGTTTTTATAAAGTAAAAATTAGGCATTGCATAAATACAGGATGATTTTAATAGTTTTGTGAGATAGCCATCATGGTTCCTTGTATTTATAGAACGCTTATGATGCCTATCTCACAAGAATCTTCCTTTGATTCAGTTCATTACTATACTACTGAAGAATAATTCCTTGGGGGCTGATTGAGTCTTCTAAATCTGCACCAGTGAGGTTTGCTCCCAATAAATTTGCATCTGTGAGATTAGCTTTCTCTAAGTCTGCATCAAAGAGGTTAGCTCCTTGTAAATTAGCTCCTATAATGCTGGCTTTGCCTAAATCTGCACCTTGTAAGTTCGCACCTTGTAGATTAGATCCTTGTAAAATGGCTCTCTCTAAGTCAGCATTTTGCAAGTTAGCATTCTCTAAATTTGCAGCAGTCAAATTAGTATCTTTCAGGACTGCTCCTATAAGATTACAACCTACACATTCGTTAGTTGTTAGTAAATGTCTGACGTTCTCAGCTACAGATGTGATAGGAGCAGGTGCAGGTTGTGTAGTTATGGATGGTGTCTCTGTTTGAGCGCTAGCGCTGGATTGACTAACTAAAGAAAATGCTACTACAAGTACCATACATACTGTAGTTAATATCAAGTTAGATAAAGTTTGGGAAATTGATTTTTTCATAAGATTGTGACGGCTTTGTTGCTTTGATTTCTCAATTTAAAGAAATTGATTGATAAAATCAAACATTTTTTCTATTGAATTTGATAACTTCAATTAATGAAAGCTCAATTGTTTGTTGGGTTGACCT
The DNA here is from genome assembly GCA_036704005.1 of Leptolyngbyaceae cyanobacterium. Taxonomy (GTDB): domain Bacteria; phylum Cyanobacteriota; class Cyanobacteriia; order Cyanobacteriales; family Nostocaceae; genus Trichormus. The sequence goes on from DATNQO010000218.1 coordinate 83,279, forward strand.
CAGAGGCTCTCCAGCCTTATCCCAACAATACATATTCTCACTGACCTACTTATATCGGTTCAAAAAATCTGGGCAACAAATCGATTATCTGTAGGGGCGCACATCTGTGCGCCCCTACCCACGTATTTGTCGCCTTCTTTTTTCAAATTGGTATTATATACGTAGGGTGGGCATTGCCCACCGTATTATGGTTTTGGTGGGCTACAGGCTTGGCTTGGCTAAAATTTAGCATTAGCTAACCACAGAGACACAGAGGTTAGAGAGGAAACTTATTGCCCTATTTTAGCCTTGCCACGCCACTACAATTTAAGCTTTACTTTATAAATCAACTCTAGTATTGACGTTTACTATTTAGTTGCATATATTTTATACTTGTTAATACTATAAGTAGTAAAAACGTGAATATTTCTCCTCCGCAAAAAAACCGCTTGTTCTCATGGCAGGCGGTTTTCTCCATAATCATATTTTTATTGATGTACCTACCTATCTTGGTACTAGGATTTTATAGCTTCAATCAATCACCATATAGCGCAACTTGGCAAGGCTTCACCCTTGATTGGTATTACAAATTATTAAGCGACGATCGCATCTTATCAGCTTTGAAAAATAGTTTGCTCGTTGCTGTTTGTGCTGTGAGTATTTCCGCCGTTTTGGGAACCTTAATGGCGGTAGGTTTGGCACGTTATCGGTTCCCTGGAAAGAAGCTGTACCAGGGTGTGGCTTACCTACCGTTAATTATCCCTGATATTGCGATCGCAGTTGCTACCCTCGTCTTCCTCGCTACCTTCGCCATTCCCCTGAGTTTATGGACAATTGTGGCAGCCCATGTAGTATTTTGTCTAGCTTATATCGGTTTAGTCGTCTCATCCCGACTAACACATTTAGATCCCCACTTAGAAGAAGCCGCACTCGATTTAGGTGCAACACCAATACAAGCATTTATGCAAGTATTGCTTCCCCAATTAATGCCGGGAATTATTGCAGGCTGTCTACTAGCCTTCGTCCTCAGCCTAGATGACTTTCTCATTGCCAGTTTTACATCAGGTAGCGGTTACAACACCTTACCAATGGAAATATTTAGTCGGATTAGAAGTGGCGTAAAACCTGATATTAATGCGCTGAGTGTATTGTTAATTTTCACATCAGCAATTATTGCCATAATAGCAGAATCAGTTCGTTCACTAGGAGCAAGAAAATAAACAAAATCTAAACAAACTTGACAAAACTAATCATTTAATTATATTATTATTTATGTAAGGGATATCTGTTAACTCTTACATAGCCAGTAGGTAAATAAAAGTTTGTAGTAAGGACTTTAGTCCTAAACATCTTTATCCTGAGCAATAAATAGCTCACTACAAACTTCATATTCAAACCATACCTTAATTAAAGAGTAACACAATTACTAAATAACTTCATCTGTATCAGCCCTAGAAATATCCATACAGATGAAAATAGTTAATATTTAATTGTCTAGATATCGCTTTTCAATTTGTTAATATTGGGGCTAAGTTTGGACAAGATGCTATTATCCCTTCGTTATGCAAATCTGCCAAAATCCCAATTGCTCAAACCCATTCAATCCTGATGGCTATAGATTTTGCATGAGTTGCGGACAAAGCAACTTCGGCAAACTACTAAGAAATCGCTACCGCGTACTAGGACTATTAGGTGAAGGTGGGTTTAGCAAAACCTACGCCGCCGAAGACGCTGATAGACTAGATGCGCCTTGCGTCATCAAGCAGTTCTTCCCACAGGTTCAAGGAACCGGACAACGTTCTAAAGCCGCAGAATTTTTTAAAGAAGAAGCTTTTCGCTTGTATGAACTGGGAGAAAATCACAGTCAAATACCGCGATTATTAGCTTACTTTGAACAAGCTTCTAGCTTATATCTTGTGCAAGAGTTTATTCAAGGATTAACTCTTTTACAAGAAGTGCAGCAAGAACCTTACACAGAAGCAAAAGTCCGGCAACTGTTAATTGACTTATTACCAGTTCTCGATTTTATTCATCAGAATAATGTCATTCACCGTGACATCAAACCGGAAAATATTATCCGGCGTGATAGTGATGGCAAATTAGTATTAATTGATTTTGGGGGAGCAAAACAAGTCACGCAAACGAGTATGGCTAGACAAGCAACAGCTATTTATACCCTTGGCTATGCACCTACAGAACAAATGGCAGGGTTTGCTTGTCATGCTAGTGATTTATATGCTTTGGGTGTAACTTGTGTGAGGTTGCTAACGCAATGTTTACCACAACATAATAGTTATGGAAATTTTGATGATCAGATTTATGACCCCATGAATGGTAAATGGTTGTGGCAAGAACATTTACAACAAAAAGGTGTCAGTGTCAGCGAAGATTTAAGTCGAATTTTAGATAAATTGCTGAAACATTTACCTAGTGAAAGATATCAATCAGCCACAGAAGTTCTCCATGATTTAAAAGTATCTACAAATATTATTGTAGAAACCCAAATACCAACTACTCAACCAACATTAATTCCAGCCGCACCAGTTATACAGAAAACTCAACTACCCTTACCACCCTTACAAACTTTTGAGTTTGAAGTGGTGACGGTAGATACAGGCGGGAGAGTGGTAAACCGCGATCGCAGCCAAGCGCAATATCTGGTAGAAGAATTAAATAAAGACATCACCCTGGAAATGGTGTCAATTCCCGGCGGTGCATACCTGATGGGTTCACCCAATTTTGAAGGAGATGCCGACGAACGCCCCCAACATCAAGTGGCGATCGCGCCCTTTTTCATGGGAAAATATCCAATAACTCAAGCACAATGGCGTGCTGTTGCTGGCTTACCCAAAATCAAACAAGCCTTAAATCCCTACCCTTCAAAATATAAAGGTCAAAATCGACCAGTAGAAAACGTTACTTGGCATGAAGTATTAGAATTTTGTGCCAGACTATCCCAGAAAACTGGACGGGAATATCGTCTACCCAGCGAAGCCGAATGGGAATATGCTTGTCGTGCTGGAACTACCACATCATTCCATTTTGGTGAAGCCCTCACCTCTGACTTAGCCAGCTTCAGCGACGCTGAGAGTCAAAATATCGAAGCCAAAAGCAGATACCGCAAAGAAACCACAGATGTCGGTAGTTTCCGCGTAGCCAACGCCTTTGGATTGTATGATATGCACGGGCTAGTGTGGGAATGGTGCGCTGATCCTTGGCATATCAACTATAATGGCGCACCAACCGATGGTACTGTGTGGTCAGAAGGCGGTGATATCTATCGTCGGGTGTTGCGGGGCGGTTCTTGGAACTTTAGCGCCGAACTCTGTCGTAGCGCCAGCCGCAGTTGGAACGAGTCGGATGGCGGGTTGAGGATATGCGGCTTTCGCGTTGTGTTTTCCGTAGGATAAAATTAACCGCCGATACACGCCGATAAATCAGGATGTTTAATCGGGGTATCTACGCAATTTAGCCTGATATAAAATGTATTGACCTATACCTCACAAGCTGCGGTAATTAAAGATAATGCTACTAATGGGGCTGTGACTGCGCGGAGGATTCGCCGTCCTAAAGATACTGGTTGAAAGTTAAACGCTAGTGCTTGTTCTAGTTCTTTGTCTGTCCATCCTCCCTCCGGGCCGATCGCAATTACAACCTCCCCAGAAATTTGTGTAATCAGATTTTTGAGATGGGGATACTCACCACGGGCTTCGCAAATATAACGATGAGTTGCTGTCGTATTAGTTACAGCATCATTAAATCCTACAGGCTCTAAAATTGTCGGCACAAAAGCACGCTCTGATTGTTCGGCGGCTTCTGCGGCAATGCGTCGCCAACGTTCCAGCTTTTGGGGGCTGGGATTTAGTAAAGTGCGATCGCTCAACACAGGAGCAATACAAGCTACTCCTAACTCCGTACAACTGCGGACAACTTCATCAAATCCACTGCCTTTAGGCAAAGCAACTAACAGTGTGATTGCTACAGATAATTCTGTTTTGACAGTTAATTCTTCTAAAACCTGGGCTTGTTCGCCTGTAATTTGGGCTAACCACCATTTACCCAGTCCATCCATAACGATAAAGCGATCGCCATCACGCAAGCGCAACACTCTTTTTAGGTAATGTTGTTGTTGGGGTGTGAGTGAAATTTGCTCTTGCTGGAGTTGGGAGGGTGCGATCGTAATTCGTTGCAATTGAGACATCAATTTTTCTCTGCTTAAAGGATGCTCAACTGTTTTGCTGTTTAATTAAATAATCCAACATCGCATCAATTCTTTCTAAAGCTGCATTAGTAGTACGCTGGTACTCTTCTAATCTGGCATTAGCACTACGCTGGTACTCTTCTAACCTTGCATTAGTAGTGCGTTGGTACTCTTCTAATCTGGCATTATTTTGTATTTGGCTCTCAGCAAGAGTATTAATCTGTGCTGTGAGTACCTCAAAGTTTTGCTGGTGTATCTGGACAGTAGAAAGCAGCGCCTCAGCTGTTGCCCTCAATTGTTGTGTTGAGGTGCGTAATTCAGCATTTACTGCTACTTGATTATCTAATGCAGCTTCTATTCTGGCTAGCCTATCTTCGCTCATGCTACTTCGTAATCTTGTGATTCCTCTTGTGATATCTATTTTAGCTTTTAGAAGCTCCTGGTATAGCCTATAGACCATACCAGGAGTGAATTTCACAAGTTACGGCTGGTTTTGGAAGTAAGCCTCTAACGCATCTCTTACCAAATCAGTCATTGACCTGCCTTGACTTGTAGCTGTGGACTTGAGCTTGGCGTACAAATCATCATGTAGGCTGACCCGATACCGCGCTTTACGGGGCTTAGATGCAGCCTGGGGCGCTTCTGGTTCAATGGTCACTGGTGTTGTTTGGGGTTGATACTGGGCGGCAAATTCGCGGATGGCATCAAAACTGACGCGATCGCAAAAATCACCAAAGCTTTCTCCAGGTTGCCGCGATTTCTTGAAGTAGACCAAAATCGGCTCTAACAAGCTTTCGATGTCGTTATGGTGCAACTTCTCTACATAAGGTTGTGCCAAGCGTGTCTGATTCGGTGAACCACCCAGCCATACTTGGTAACTTTCTGGGGCGCTACCTACAAAACCTAATTCTGCCATGTAAGGACGAGCGCAACCGTTAGGACAGCCTGTCATCCTTACCACAAATTGTTCATCTTGTAAACCCACTTTATCTAAAAGAGCGCGGATTCTTTCCAAAATACCAGGGATGGCTCTTTCTGATTCGGTAATGGCTAGACCGCAGGTAGGCAAAGCTGGACAAGCCATTGCATAGCGCACTAGCGGGTCGATAGTGGTGGGGTCAGAGACGACACCACAACGGTTGAGAATGTCTTGAATGGCTTGTTTGTTCTCTGGCGCGATTTCGTAAATAATCAGGTTTTGATGGGGTGTGAGGCGGATGGGTAAGTTAAATTGCTCGACAATTTCCCTTAAGGCGGTTCTCAGTTGGAATGAACCTTCATCTTTTACCCGACCGTTTTCGATGGAAATGCCCAAGAACAACTTACCATCGCCTTGTTCATGCCAACCCAGAAAATCGTCATATTTAAACGCTGGTAATGGTTTGAATGGTTCCAGGGGTTTGCCAAAATATTCTTCCACCTTGGCGCGGAACTTATCCACACCCCAATCATTGATTAAGTATTTTAACCGAGCGTGACGGCGGTCAGTGCGATCGCCATAATCTCGTTGAGTGGCGACAATGGCTTTTACCGCATCATACACATCTTCCTTAGCTACATAGCCAATGGGATCAGCCAGTCGAGCGAAGGTTTCTTCTTTGTTGTGTGTCCGTCCTAAACCGCCACCCGCAAAGATATTAAATCCTTCCAGGTTGTCTTGGGCATCGGTGATAACCACTAAAGTTAAGTCTTGGGAATATAAATCAATGGAATTATCCCCTGGTACAGTCACACTTACTTTAAACTTACGCGGCATATAGTAAGTGCCGTATAAGGGTTCTTCACTATTGTGGAAGATTGTCCCATTACCATTACGTTCCCTGGCGGCTTTTACTTCTGGACTTTCTTCCGCGCTGATGGCTTTTTCCCCATCAAGCCAGATTTCGTAATAAGCACCAGTTAGGGGTGAGAGCAAGTCAGCGATATTTTGGGCATATTCCCAAGCGTACTGATATTCAGCCCGATTTTTAAAGGGAACAGGGGGAGCCATGACGTTGCGGTTAATATCGCCGCAAGCGCCCAAAGTTGAACCCAAGTTTTTGATAATTGTAGCGATCGCTGCTTTGAGATTTTTCTTTAAAATCCCGTGCAGTTGGAACCCTTGACGAGTTGTCACTCGTAGAGTATTGTTGCCATATTCATCAGCTAGCTTGTCTAAAGCCAGGTAAAGCTGCGGCGGGACAAGTCCACCTGGATTTTTTGTCCGCAGCATAAACTGGTAATCTTTCTCCTGACCTTTGACACGATTATCGCGGTTATCCTGTTGATAAGAACCGTGAAACTTCAGGATTTGTACCGCCTCTTCTGTAAAATGGGTGGTATCCTCAAGGATTTGCGTTGCTACAGGTTCACGTAAAAAATTACTGTTTTCTTTAAGTCCTTCGACTTTGGAAGGCTTACGGCTAGTGGTAGGAGCAGGAGCAGATTTAACCATCAGAGTTGTATATGATTCTCAATAAGGCTTCGGCGATCGCCGAACTAGCAAGTCAGCAGCATTTTCTCGGCTGATATTTTCCCGATAATCCGGTCGGAATTATGAAGAATACCTCAATCTTAACACGGCAAAAAGCCGGCTTATTCAGTGATTCTACACTTAATTAAACCAGCTTTTTGTATTTGTGAGTAGGGAAGGGGGAAAGGGGAAGGGGGAAAGGGGAAACAGAAGAAGAGAAAATAATAACTGATAACTGTCAACTGTCAACTGACTTCAGATGTAACAACTATGGCAACAAGCTTTTAAGAAAAAATATAAAGTGAATTTTTGATGGTCTATATGGAGATTAGATAATGCTAACCGCTCCAAAAACTTTATCTGGATTGATGGGTTTATGTGTCGGTGATGCGTTGGGTGTGCCGGTGGAGTTCACTAGCCGGGCCGAACTAGCTAAATCTCCAGTAACAAAGATGCTAGGTTATGGCAAATGGAATCAACCTCCCGGAACTTGGTCTGATGACAGTTCCTTGACGTTTTGCCTAGCAGAGAGTTTATGTAGAGGCTATTCATTAGATGCGATCGCCAATTCTTTTTGGCGCTGGTACAAGCACGCTTACTGGACACCCCGTGGAGAAATATTCGGTATTGGTGAAAGCACTCATGCCGTAATTATGCGTCTCAAACAAGGAATTTCCCCGTTACACGCAGGGGGAATTAGTGAAATGAGCAATGGTAACGGTTCTCTCATGAGAATTTTGCCAATGGCTTACTGTTATAAAACCTTAACCTTCGCTGAGTTAATTCAGCGTGTGCATGAAGTATCTGCCATTACTCACGCTCATCGTCGCTCACAAATGGCTTGCGGTATCTACACTAGTATTGCCGTTGAAATTCTCAAAGGGGCTGATTTGCCCACAGCCTATTTACAAGGGCTAGAAAATATCCAAAAAATTTATTCGGCTGAAGAATATCATCGAGAACAGCCCCATTTTCAGCGAGTGTTCAGTAGAAAAATTGCCCAGTTACCAGAAGCAGAGATAAATTCTGGCGGTTATGTGATTGACACCCTAGAAGCATCGTTATGGTGCTTATTAAACAGTTCGTCTTACTCTGAGGCTGTGCTAAAAGCGGTCAATTTGGGAGGACATACAGATACAACGGCTGCGGTAACAGGTGGGTTAGCCGGAATTTACTACGGAATAGAATGTATCCCCCAACAGTGGGTAAAGCAAATTGCCCGTAGACAAGACATTATTAACTTAGCTAATCGTTTTGCTGAGGCAGTTGACAGTTGACAGTTGACAGTTGACAGTTGTCAGTTTACCCTGAGCGAAGCCGTTCGCGGAGCGTCTCGCAGAGAAGGGTTGTCAGTTGTCAGTTGTTATTTTCCCCTTTCCCCTTTCCCCAAACAAAAGACACGGACTAACCGTGTCCTTTGCGTTACACCAAAGACAAAGAGTAGACCTGACCATCAATTAACAGGCGGGTGATACCTTTGGCTTGTAGATGGGTGCGGGCTTTGTGTAGCATTCTGCTGTCGGGGACTTTAATTACGCGATCGCGCTTGGTAGAAAAGCGTTTGGCGACACGGTGATTATCGAATATTGGCAGTGTTCTTTGCTGGGTTTCCAAGCTAGGAATTTGCCCTAAATCACCAAAGTCTTTGAGGGGTCGGGTAATTAATTCTGAGGAACGGTCAATTACCAGATAGCAAGTCTTGGGTAAAGATGCCACAGATAGGGGTAAAACTTGGACTGGCGCTTCCCCAAATCTCCTTCTGGTAACTAGAGGTCTTGATTCCTCTAAGTCGTCTTCCTCGTCCTCGTAGTCCTCTTCATCTAAATCATCTAAGTCTTCCTCTAAATCATCCAACTCCTCTGATTCGTCTAATATGTCTTCGCCTAGCATTTCGGCGATCGCTGTGACTTCGGAAGTTTCATCTTCCAGCAAGGGATGGGAAATACTGGCGATTTCCTGGGGTTTAACGACGGGGATTTCCAATTGCCGTGCTACTGGCTCCCTATCTTCTTCCTCCGATGCAGAGCGCCGCCTGACCCTTCTAATTGTTGGTGTTGGCTTTTCCTCATCCTCACCAAAGAACTCTGGTTGTGCTTGTCGAGTTCTTCTGATGACTGGGCTGGGCTTTTCCTCAATTTCCGCAAAAGGTTCCGCTTTGGCTTGCCGCACCCTTCTAATGACTGGGGTTGGCTTCTCCTCTTCCGGCAAAGGTTCCGGTTTAGCGGTTTGCCGTGCCTTTCTAATGACTGGGGACGGCTTTTCCTCCTCTACAGGTAAAGGTTCAGCTTTGGCGGTTTGCCGCGTCCTTCTAATGACTGGGGTTGGCTTCTCCTCTTCCGGTAAGGGTTCCGGTGGGGTTACTGGCTGTTGTGGCTCAACCTGCTGACTGCTGATAACAGGTGCTTCTGGTTCTGACGGATTCAAAAAAGGAATCTGATCATAACTTACCTGCGCTCTGCCTTCAGGAGTTCTAGCAGCACGTTTCAAGGAAACCAAGTATTCATACTCATCTTCCGGTAACGTGCTTTTGAGCAGACGGCTAATTGTGGAGTTACTCACGTCATAGCGCTCTGCTAAGGTTGAGGTCGTTTCAGCAGTTTCTCGATATAGCTTGAGAATTTCTTGTTTGTCAGAGTTTGTTAGTTTTCTCACGGTAGATACCAATCTTTTCTATGCTCGTTTTCTTCCGCGCTCCCGCCGAGTTCGGCTTAATGATGCGTCATATTCTAGGGCTGCGCCCATACCAAATAACACTCCACTAAACACCCAAAACACTTCTAATATTTCTCCACTTTGATAGTTAGGATTTTGAGCGGCATATTTAAACCACATATCTGCAATGTAGAGCGAAAAGGCGGCCGCCGCAATCATTCTCCAAGATTGGGAAACACGTCCGCCCCAAAAAGCCAATAACAGGGTGGTGGCGATGATTAATAATAAAATGTCGCTGACTATGTAAAACAAGTTCAAAATCGTGACTATCGTTTCTTGTTGGCTTGTTGTTTGCTGCATAGAAATCCACCATGCTAACAAGCTCCCAAATACTCCAATTGCCACAACAATGAGCCATTGCCATTTTTCCAGATTAATTCGCCTAGCAGCTACCGCTAAAATCATGCCCACGCCTAGAGATATATAACTTAATACAAAAAACACGTCACCGATAGACGCATCCGGTTCTTCTTTTAAAACTATTTCTGTATAGCTAAAAAATATCCCCCCCAGGAAATAAGAAATCATACCTATGGCGATCGCCAGCCACACATTACGACTGCTCATAATCTGTGGACTGCGCCAGTTCCGTAAGCACAATATTCCGGCACTGAGGTAGGCGACGGCTTCAAAAACACTTGTACCCACCATATACCACTCAGCCCGACTTGCCACACCATCTGCTCCAGGGACTTTGGCACTGAATAACAAAAAGTATAACAGCGCCAGTACACCCCAACCAATACTAGCTAAAACGATGTTCTGGGTGGTAAAAATTGATTTACTATTTTGAGCCGAATTTTTGTAAGAACTATTCATAGGCTTTCAGTAGATGCACTTTTTTGTGTAAGATTTGGAACTGGGGATTGGGAAGAGAGTAAAAGGTGAAAGGCGAAGCGGGAAAGGGAGAAACCTTTTCCCAGCACTCACCACTGATTTAGCACCTGCCGAGAGGTACATTTTTTTATACAAATTTTATGCTACAGCCACAGTTTACTCAGTGAAGATTGATTTAGCCAAGAGATAAAAAGCGATCGCTCACCTTCGGGCATATCTTGTAACTTATCAGCTACTTGTCGAGCGAAGTTGGCGTTACCAAAATAGGCTTTGCCGATTTTATGTAGTTCTTGCAGGAAACTAGAAACGTGGTTTTCTTTCCAGGGGGGGAGTTTAGGGGCTTCTAAGGGGTTAGTCGCTACCCAATACTTTACAGCTTCAATTGAACTAGTTTCAGGAAACTCCTGCTGTCGCATGGCTTCAGCGATATCTTTTTCAAAGAGTACAGCCTGCTTTGTCCCTAAGAAATCTTCAATATCCATGTGGACGGCTTGCAACAGCAAAATACTGGCTTGAACAAAAACCCCGTTTTTATTGTGACTACCAGTATCATTACCTGGCTGGTCTATACCTAGCTGGTCTAAGCGTACCTTACCCCAAACACTAAAGCGCTCCGGTTCTTCCAGCAAGACACAAGCTTTTCCTCGGTTGTCGGTTAACTCTCTCCATAAGGCTCTAGCATCTTCTTCTTGTCCACCTTTAAACACACTAATCAAGCGAAAAGTCTGCCCCTGATAATGGAGGATCGGCACTTGCTGATCCTTTTTTGGGTGCTGAATGCTTGATATTTCAACATCCTGCCGTTTTAAAATAAACATGGCACTAGCAACTAACTCCTCACAGGGGCTTTATAGATAAGCGATTTATAATCTGATTTAGCGGCATCGCCAAGAGTGCGATTACTTACGTACTGTAGGTTAAGTTTAGCTGGTAGTTGTCGCATAATTTACCAAAGATAACTTATCCGGTAAGCTTTCAACTTAAAATGCAAATAACCATCTATTGACCACACAATATAGCTAATTCATAGCCAATACGCTGCATTTTAATTTACGTCAACTAACTGGCGACTAGCATCTTAGCCTTCCTACTAGGAAATATGCAATTTTTTGATTGCATATTATTCAAGAAAACGATATAATTATCTGGATGACTCCTATAGGAGCCTAAGTTTTAACTTGGGCGCGTAGCTCAGTGGATAGAGCCACGGATTTCTAATCCGTTGGTCGCAGGTTCGAGTCCTGCCGCGCTCGTTCTCTAAGAATTTATTCTTACATATAAGTCTTGGTCTGATATATTACTCAACAAGCTAGGAATTTTGAGTATCATTAGATGCACCACACAAAAGATAAGGGTGATTTAGCAGCAGCTAAAGTGATAGCCGATTTAGTTGAGAAAGAATATTCAGTTTTTGTACCAGTAGTAACTGAACACGCTCCCTTTGATTTAATTGCCTATAAAAATGGTAAATCTTATAGGATTCAAGCCAAATACAGCAGTACGGGCGTTCTCAAAAATAAGAGTCATTGGGCAGATAAGAATGGTTGTCATGAGAAAAAATACAACTTGGATGACTTTGATTTCTATGGGCTTTATTTGCCCGATATCAACAAAGTTGTCTATCCGTCTATAAAATTTGGTGGTTGTGGTATCAGAACAAAACCACCCAAATCTGCTAATCTGTTTTACCGAAAAACTGGGTTTAAAGCCCCGCCCTAGAAGGGCGGCTTTTGTGGTAGTATAACTAATAGCGGTAAAGCGCACAAATAAAAGACGAAGTAGGTCAAGCGGACTGCTCCTGATCCGGAAAGACAGGTAGTATGAATCCGCGCATCTTGTACAAATGTGGGAGTAAACACAG
>DATNQO010000219.1:0-12607 GCA_036704005.1 Leptolyngbyaceae cyanobacterium
TGTTGTTGTTCGTAGTGTTCGCGTAGCGTCTGTCTACGACACGCTACGCGAACGGAGAGAGCGATTTATCGCTCTTTTGCTGGGTTTGAGAGGACTAAAGTCCTTACTACAAACTTATCTTTTATTAAGTCTCTCTACTTAACTGTCAACGGTCAACAAAGGTAATTACAATTAAATAATGACAAATGACTTCTTTGCACCACTGGTAGGACAACAGCAAGCTGTAGAATTATTAACTCAAGCTGTTAAACAAAAGCGAGTCGCCCCAGCTTATCTATTTGCGGGGGCGGATGGTGTAGGACGGAGTTTAGCGGCGCGGTGCTTTGTAGAGTTGTTATTTTCCAGCGTTATAGAAATGCGGCTGATACCATCTCTAAAACAGCGTTTGCGTCAAGGTAATCATCCTGATTTGTTTTGGGTACAGCCTACTTACCAATATCAAGGACAAAGACTCACAGCCGCCCAAGCAGCCGAGAAAAATGTCAAGCGCAAAGCACCACCAGTAATTCGCTTAGAACAAATTCGCGAAATCACTGAATTTCTCAGCCGCCCTCCTTTGGAAGCACCAAGGAATGTGGTAGTGCTGGAGGAAGCGCAGACAATGGCGGAACCAGCCGCAAATGCTTTGTTGAAAACTTTAGAAGAACCGGGACAAGCAACGATAATTTTGATTGCGCCTTCCCCTGAGTCGATATTGCCGACTTTGGTTTCACGTTGTCAACGTATACCGTTTCATCGCTTAGATACAACGTCTTTGACTCAGGTGTTAACACACACAGGGAATCAAGAAATTTTCCAGCATCCGGCAGTATTGAGTTTAGCATCTGGCAGTCCGGGAAATGCGATCGCCTCTTACGAACAATTACAAGCCATCCCCCCAGAACTACTGCAAGAGTTAACCACAGCCCCTAAATCTCAACGTCATGCTTTGGAATTAGCAAAAAAAATTGATAAAGATTTAGATACGGAAGCGCAATTATGGTTAGTTGACTATTTACAGCAATCCTACTGGAAAAACCAGCACCAACCAAGCGTGATTAATCAGTTAGAGAAAGCCCGTAAATATCTTCTTATCTACGCCCAACCCCGTCTGGTTTGGGAATGTACCTTATTATCTGTACATCAACAGCTTAATCTGTATGAACGTAGGATTTATCAATAATTGAGTGCTAAGAGGTCATTGATCAAGTAAATATTAAGTAGTGGTGTGGCAAGAGATTTGAAAAAATTGAACGCAGATAAACGCAGATAAACGCAGATGAGCTTTGCACCCCTACAGATAATGGATGTGTTGCCAAGATGTTTGGAATTGGTATAAGATGTTGGGTTTTTGGCTAATGCACAAGTTTAGCCTTGCCAGTCCACTACAATTTAAGGTTTACTTTATAAATCATCTTTAAATCAGTAGAACTCACACTAACAAATGTAGATGGCGATCGCTGAAATTCAGACATAGCTTTTTCCACAAATCGTCAAGTGTTTCCTTATAAATCAGATATTTTATTAAGCCTGGAAATTTTCAATACTACATATACTTAAAAGCATATCATTGTTACTAAGTTATTATATTTAAGTATATATAGATGGTTGTAAATTTTATATCAGAAAATTCAGAAATATTGCACTGTGACAAACTAGATATTGAGATGAATAAAATCATCACAACCTTTATGCTGTCTAGATTCTGAACAATATACTAGCGTAATCAAAAGTACATTTTTTATGTAAAACTATTTCACTGCTAATAACTCACAAATTTAATTTACATCTGCAATTATTTGTTAATAAAAACACCAAGTAAAAATTCGTTGGCAGAGATTTAAATAAAACCCAAAAAAAATACTGACGCTGGTAATTATTTATGTACTTGTAGATATGCGAGCGCAACAGAAAGCTAACTTCTCAGTTATCAATGTGAAGGTTTTTGCGTAGTTTTGCTGCCAGATTTGGGTGCTATTAAGGCTGAGAACAATTTTTTCAGCAGACAAATAATGTATCTGTTTTCAGGAGAAATAAAGAGATGACTACTGTAAATATGTGGAAGAATTTATCAATCGCTGGTATCAGCGCTGCATTTACTATTTTAGGCGCAGTTGGTGCGGCACAAGCTGCTACTTTTACTGAATCCAATGATGCCGGACAAACATTAGGTACTGCTCAAAAGATTGGTTCTAACGTTAATGTTATCCGAGGCTCTATTAGCTCTAACAATGATGCTGACCTCTTCTCGTTCTCTTGGGGCGGCGGATTATTCAAAGCTAGTACCGTTGGTGGCGCAGATTTTGATACAGTTTTACAACTGTTTGATTCAACAGGTGTAATATTAGCGTGGAATAACGATGAACAGCCTATACCTCAACAGCCTCCAATTTCGCTTCAATCAATTCTCAATTTAAATCTAGACCCTGGTAATTACTTTTTGAGAATTTCCTCATCTCCCAACTTTGCCTTACCTGGGTTTTTTGATAAAAACCCCGGCTTTTCAAGCGGTAATTACACAATTACACTCAACCAAGCATCTGTTCCCGAACCGACTGCTATCATGGGTCTCTTATTTTTAGGTGCTGTTGGCGCTACTTGTCAGCGTAAAAGCAAACAAGAAAAAGCCATTGTTAAAGCGTAACCATCCTTAACTGAAATCAGTTATCAGTCTTGACAGCCTATGGTGGGGGATAAAGAAGCGCTAAAATACGCTTTCACCAATTGGTGTGGTGTTTTACATTCGTATTTATAGCAGTAGCCAGATAGGTCAAGACATAGATAAATTATAATATAGCTTCTAGCAAGAAGCTTTTACACCTGTCAAGAGTCCCCCATAACCTGTCACCTGCCATAACTGATAACTGTTTACTGTGAAATTTAACTCTTGCTATGTCCGTCGAGGCTGGACATAGCAATTTCGTTTTTCAGTTTGTTTTATGCGCTCTGAGGACATAGCAGCAAAATTGATCCCAGACACCAGTCTTAATAAAGAATTTAGGGGGTAGACAGGGGTCGTTCAATGCTAACCTGATAGATGATATTGCTTGATCTAAGGTCTTAGACGACCCATTCTGAAATATAGCTTCAATCATTAGGCGCAGCATGGTCACCACCGCAGAAAAAACAAACATCGGTTACATTACCCAAATCATCGGCCCGGTTGTAGACGTTAAATTCCCCGGCGGTAAGCTACCGCAAATCTACAACGCTCTGACCATCAAAGGTACTAACGAAGCAGGACAAGAAATCAACCTGACTATCGAAGTACAGCAACTTTTGGGCGACAACCAAATCCGCGCCGTAGCTATGAGTTCCACCGATGGCTTAGTCCGTGGTTTGGAAGTTGTTGATACAGGCGCTCCTATCAGCGTACCCGTTGGTAAAGCGACTCTCGGTCGGATTTTCAACGTTCTTGGCGAACCTGTAGACAACAGAGGGCCAGTCAATAACGAAGAAACTCTACCCATCCACCGTTCAGCGCCCAAACTCACCGACCTGGAAACCAAGCCTTCTGTGTTTGAGACAGGGATTAAGGTTGTTGACCTCCTCACCCCCTACAGACGCGGTGGTAAAATCGGTCTGTTCGGCGGTGCAGGCGTAGGCAAGACCGTAATCATGATGGAGTTGATTAACAACATCGCCACCCAACACGGCGGCGTGTCTGTATTCGCTGGCGTGGGAGAACGTACCCGTGAAGGGAATGACCTCTACAACGAAATGATTGAATCTGGGGTAATCAACAACGAGAACCTCAACGAATCGAAGATTGCGCTAGTGTACGGTCAGATGAACGAACCACCCGGAGCAAGAATGCGGGTAGGTTTGTCTGGTTTGACAATGGCTGAATACTTCCGCGATGTCAACAAGCAAGACGTACTTTTGTTTATTGACAACATTTTCCGCTTCGTACAAGCAGGTTCTGAAGTATCCGCGCTGTTGGGTCGGATGCCTTCTGCGGTAGGATATCAGCCTACATTGGGTACTGACGTAGGTGAACTGCAAGAACGCATCACATCCACCACCGAAGGTTCCATTACCTCAATTCAAGCTGTATACGTACCTGCGGACGACTTAACAGACCCCGCACCTGCTACTACCTTCGCACACTTAGATGGTACAACTGTACTGTCTCGTGGTTTGGCATCTAAGGGTATTTATCCTGCGGTAGATCCTCTGGGTTCCACTTCTACCATGTTGCAGCCAAACATCGTTGGTGACGAACACTACAATACTGCTCGTGCTGTCCAGTCAACCTTGCAACGCTACAAAGAATTACAAGACATCATCGCTATTTTGGGTTTAGACGAATTGTCTGAAGAAGACCGTCTCACCGTAGCACGCGCCCGTAAGATTGAGCGCTTCTTGTCTCAGCCCTTCTTCGTAGCTGAAGTATTCACAGGTTCTCCTGGTAAGTACGTGAAGTTAGAAGACACCATCAAAGGGTTCCAGAAGATTCTCTCTGGCGAATTGGATGATCTGCCAGAGCAAGCCTTCTACTTGGTAGGCGACATCAACGAAGCGATCGCCAAAGCTGAAAAACTCAAAGGCTAATCGGTAATAGGTAATCGGTAATGGGTAATCGGTTGTCCCATTACCAATTACCAATCACCAATCACCAATTACCAATTAAGAATATGACCCTAACTGTCCGTGTAATTTCCCCAGATAAAACAGTGTGGGATGCGGAAGCTGATGAAGTGGTTTTACCCAGCACTACCGGTCAGCTAGGTATCCTGAGTGGACACGCCCCACTGTTAACCGCGCTGGATACAGGTGTACTCAGAGTACGCGCCAGCAAGAGCCAAAACTGGCAAGCGATCGCCCTGTTGGGTGGTTTTGCCGAAGTTGAAGAAAATGAAGTCACCATCCTCGTAAATGGTGCAGAACGTGGCGATGCAATCAACCTAGAAGAAGCACGTACTGCTTACAGCCAAGCGCAAACTAAGCTGAATCAAGTACCCGCAGGCGATCGCCAAGCCCAAATCCAAGCCAATCAAGCCTTTAAACGCGCTCGCGCTCGTTTTCAAGCTGCTGGCGGCATGGTATAAAATCATACATACCAAGTTTTGCAGGGTGAGTAAATTGCTCACCCTGCATTGTTTTTGGATAATACTGGCAAGTCCTCAAAAAAGGACTAAAGTCCTGACTACGAACTCAATCGTTAACGACGACCAAATCCTTGTCCGCGCATTGCTTTTGACCAGATGATTAATTCGCCGTTTTTGCCTCCAGCAGCCAGTTGATAATCTTGAGGATGCCAAGATAAGCAAGAAAACCCCCCAGAGGTTCCATCAAGAATTTGAGTTAGTCGCTTACCTTGGTTCCATAAGCAAACTAACCCATCTCCCCCAGCCGAAGCTAACAGATGAGATTTTGGTTGAAATTGGATGGATTCTACAATATCTTCATGCCTTGTTAAGACTCTAACATCCCATTCTAAATCCTTTTTTTCCCATACTGCGATCGCTGCAACACTGGAAATTGCCAACAGAGGAGCGCCTGATTTTGTTGGTGTATCCGACCATGCCAAATGACGAATTTTGCCTGGAAAACCTCTCATTACCCAAGGATTGGGGTTATTCCATTCCAAAACGGTGATAGTACGATCTAAATTAGCAGAGGCAATATATTTACCCTCCGGCGACCAAGCTATCACCAAACTAGCTGAGTCAACTGGTAATAAATAGGGTTCATCCTGCCAATTTTCCGCCATCCAAATCTTGATTTCTTGATAACCAGCAACTGCTAAACTTTCCCCTTGGGGATGCCAAGTAATGTCTTGTACGGAGGAAGTCTGAAAATTTAGAGTAGTTTCGATTTCGTCTCTATCTGCATTCCATACCTGCACATCGCGACCACTACTGAAAGCTAGTAGGTTTTTGCTGGGACTCCAAACCATACGGTCTATCCAAGTACGGTCATTTTTGAGAATGCGGATAAGTTCCGGTTCAGACTGTAACCGCCAAATTTTTACCTCGCCATTTTGTCCACCTGCGGCTAAAAATTGCCCATCTTGAGAAAATACTAGACAGTCTACAGATTGTCCATCAGCAGGTTGTAGGGATTTGACTATTTGCTTGTCTGGAGTAGAATACAAAGCTACCTCACCAGCCGCAGAACTGGCGGCGA
The DNA here is from genome assembly GCA_036704005.1 of Leptolyngbyaceae cyanobacterium. Lineage (GTDB taxonomy): Bacteria > Cyanobacteriota > Cyanobacteriia > Cyanobacteriales > Nostocaceae > Trichormus. Next base: position 6,112 of record DATNQO010000219.1, read on the forward strand.
GAATTTTTCCTTGTGGCGACCAAGCGATATTTGTCACGTAGTCTGACAAAATCTGTTGCCAATACTGCTCAAGCTCACCTTGTATCTTTGCTTTTAAACCAGACACACCATTTATCCTTTTTTATTTGCGGCGATCGCAGTTTGTCCTGCTTCAAAATAATGAGAATCGTTATCAAGATTATACCTCTGAATCGAGGAGTTATAGCAATAGCCGCGTAGCTTAGGACATTGATAAATTGTAAAAGCTTTATGAGCAGCCGCTTTGAAGCCTGTCACCTGTCACCTGTTACCTGTCCCCTGCTATATTTTGTCACCTTGCCTTGGCTTTGAAAGCCTTTACCATTGCCGTAGGATATAGTCTTGAATAATACTTGATTGTTACTAGGATTGTAGAGAGTATAAGTCGCTTGTCCAAAATTGCGTCCCACGTTACCGACTCCAATTACTTGACGCGGAGAAATGGTGATGGTTTGCGGGGAAACTTGGCTATCAAGAGTAGTTAGTTTAGTTGTAATAGAACCAGCTTGCAACTGATACTGAAAAGTTAAACCAGAACGCCCACAAAATAAATTATTTGCCTGCATCCGTGATAATCTATCAAGCATTTGAATGGGGGGAGTTTCTGGGGTGAGTTCATCGTCTACACCTAGCGTTGAACCGTGGATTAATAAACAATCTAATTCAAAAAAACCAAAATCGAGCGATCGCAACCATTGTACAGTCTGGCGAGAAACTGAGTCCCACAATTTTTTCACAGTATCACCGCCGTATTTAGCCATGAGTTCATTAGCCTCTCCAGTCGCACCCAAACCATGCAAAATTAAACACTGTTCTTCCCACCAACCTTTACAAATTAACGGTTCTAATTCTCCCCTTTTTGGGTTCTGTATCCGTTCCACCAACTTTTCTGTTTCTGGTCTTGGCCCTACCACATCACCCAAAATATACAAAGCCTCTACATTCCCCTGACGCTTAATATCCACCATGACAGCTTCATAAGCAGCAAGATTTCCTTCAATTCCACTTAAAATAGCCCATTTATTCATATTTATTTTCCGTTATTAATACTAAGTTGCGCTCATACATAACAGTCCCTATTCCCTACTCCCAGTCTAAGTTATAGCCATTATCAATCTAGTGAGGTACAGGTATGCAAATAGACCTAACCTCCTTCCCGAAGCGGGAAAGGGGAACAATTCAAAGCCTCTCTCCTAAAAGGAGAGAGGTCAAAATTGTACTTCACTAGACACAGAACCGCCATAATATCTTTGGCTGCAACTCGGTATTACCTTGTACAAACATGAGTCGGATCATCTGCTCTTTCTGCATACTCTAACCCACGTGCTAAACGCCAAGCAAAAATCGCAGGTAAACCTTTTTCGATAATGGCTGCACAGGTTTTTTGGTAATCATAAGGTACTTCCCGCAACTTAATCTCTTGAGTCTCCATGTCATAAATTACATAAGTAGCATTGGGTCTACCATGTCTTGGTTCTCCCACCGAACCTACATTCACAATTCTTTTGAGAGGCGATATAAAATTCCTTTCCTCTGTTAATTCTCCTTTTTTCACACTAACTTGTAGTTGACCAGCATCCAGATCCCGAACATAAGGCACATGAGTATGACCACAAAACAGCACATCTGCATCTGTGGTAAGTACACGCTCTATGGCGACAAAAGCATCTAGTTCCGGTAACAAATACTCATGGTTACTATAAGGGCTACCGTGAACAAAAGCTAAATTTTCTACTTTCAGGCTATGGGGTAATTGGGCGAGAAATTCCCGGTTTTCTGGGTGAATTTCTTTATTAGTCCATTCATGAGCTTTGATGCCTCTTTTTTCTGCTAATAATGAAGGATAACTACACTCACAAGCGTTTAAACCTTCCACAATATCTTCATCCCAACACCCGACACAGGTGGGAATATCTAAAGCACGAATTTGGCTAATGACTGCGTTGGGATACGGCCCATATCCTACTAAATCACCAACACAGAAAATCTTTTCTACTTTTTGCTCATCGATATCTAGTAATACAGCATCTAAAGCTGCGTAATTGCCATGAATACATGAGATGACGGCTATTTTCATGTTTGTTCTCCTTGGAATAGGTAAATATTTGAGAATAAAAGTTGTTTTGATTGAGTTTAAAAGAAGGACTAAAGTCCTTACTACAAACATTATTTAAGTTGTTTCACTTAAAATCTTTTTGACTTCTTGTTGGTATTGCATAATTGCAGCATCAGATAAACAACAATCTGATAAGGTTTGTTTTAAAGCGGTTTCATCTAAGTTTTTACCCACCACTTCTAAGCCACTGAAACGCTGAGGTCTACCATCTAAGTAACGTGGTAGGTCTAATTCTAGAAAATCCGTTTGGGGAACGCCAGCGACGAAATCACAGTAAAGTGAGCGACCATCGTTAACATCAAAAATTGCCTTGGCGCGGGTGACTTTGCCGTAAGCCCCGTGGGTGATTTCATACCAAAATTCCTCTAAACTATTTTCATCAATCACTTGACCATTGCAGGCTACCCGCCATACAGCTTCAGCAGTATTGATTTGGGCTGGTGCGCCAGGTACAATCTCTTTTGCCCAAGCATGGTATTCAGAGTTTTTCAGGTCTGGGGGTAAGACGACAACAGTATGGTAAGTTAGATTATCTAATATTTGTGCGATCGCCGAAGGTATCACTTCCAGATCAAAGTAAAACCCTAATTCAATGTAAACCGCTTGTGCTTGGCGTATTTGCTCTAGCAATTCCACTTCCTGACCATCGCCAAAGACCTGCAACCCTGGAAATTCAGTTGCTATGCGGGTTTGGTCAATAGGAACAGTACCAGTTCCTAGACTCAAATAAATTATTTTATCAACAACCTTCATGTTTGTTAGCTGTTGGCAAACCCAGGTAGTTTTTCCCGACCCAGATGTGCCTGCAATCACGGTAATATTTGGTGTAGACATAATCAAAAATTTTAAAATTTAAGCTGGGGGAGATATTTGCTAATAAATAATGTAGAGACAAGACATTTCTTGTCTCTACATAAAAAATCAACGTCTACTTCAGCCGAAACTTAAGAGTGAAAATGAGCGTTGTGTCGTACCAAATTCATAAACTCCTCACGAGTCCGCGCATCTTCAGCAAACACACCACGCATTGCACTAGTAACAGTCCAAGAACCGGGTTTCTGCACACCACGCATCACCATACACATATGAGTTGCTTCTATGACAACTGCAACTCCTTGCGGTTTGAGCAAACCTTGTAACGCATCCGCAATTTGCAGTGTAAGACGTTCTTGCACTTGTAAACGCCGAGCGTACATTTCACAAATACGAGCTATTTTCGATAACCCTATCACCTTACCGTTAGGAATATAGGCAACATGAGCGCGGCCGATAATCGGTAAAATATGATGCTCACAAGAGCTAAAAAGATCGATGTCCCGAACTAATACCATTTCATTGGCATCTTCTGTAAAAACTGCTCCGTTCAGCAGTTCATCTAAAGATTCATGATACCCCTTGGTGAGAAATTGCAGAGCTTTAACAACTCGCTTGGGAGTATCAACTAACCCTTCTCGGTCAGGATTTTCTCCTAGTCCAATTAGCAATGTTCGCACAGCCTGCACCATTTCTGCTTCTGTGACAGTTGGTAGTTGCTGAGTAGATAAAGACGAAACCATCTGAGCCGCAGAATTAATGTCGGGACGAGTCGATAAGGTCATTTCGTTTGTTTAATTGGTAGGGATGATGAATTAGTTAATAGTTCAAAAAATATCTAATTCACTATTAAAAAATGGAGTTTAAATATTTGCTAATAATTGCTTCTAAATTAACAAATATGATAAATTTACACATTTATCTGTCAGATGCCAACAGGTACATCTGAATTTTATCTCCAAATAGCTGAGTTATTCTTTGATGTCTATTAACTAAATTGGTTAATGATTTAACTCTACTTAATCATACCAAACAATTGTTAAGCTGTGTGTATATTTGTTGCATATTTAATTTTCTGCCAATAAAAACTACTTGATTTTTAGGGAGAGTACGCCATTCATCAGCATATAAGTGATAGCGAGGGCCACTTAATTGGAAAATATGACGTAAATCACTATCACTAAACCATAAAATACCCTTCGCTCGGAAAACATTATTTGGCATTTCTTCCGTGAGAAAAGTTTCAAACTTATGAACATCAAAGGGTCTATCAGCTTGGAAAGAAACTGATATAAATCCATCATTTTCTAAATGATGGGAGTGATGCTCATGATGATGTTCATGGTCGTGGTCGTGGTCGTGATGATGGTGTTCATCTACGTGGTGATGATCTACATCCTCAGCAGTATATTTATCTGTTGGCGTTAACTCTAGTCCTAAAATTAATGGTAGTGCCACCTGACCATATTGAGTATGTAAAATTCTCGCACCCTCTTTTACACTATGAATATATTCTTCTACTTCTTTGATTTTTTCTGGAGGAGCCAGGTCTGTTTTATTCAGGAGAATAATATCACTATAGGTAATTTGTTTTAATGCTGCTTCACTCTCAAAATGGTTAGGGGTAAAAGCTTCAGCATCTACCAAAGTAATAATTGAGTCAAGATTGGTTAAATCTCGCAGTTCTGTACCCAAGAAAGTTAAAATAATCGGCAGTGGATCTGCTACACCAGTAGTTTCAATTACCAAATAGTCAATACGTTCTTCTCTTTCTAAAACCCGATAAACAGCATCGACCAGACCATCATTAATAGTACAGCATATACAGCCATTGCTCAATTCGAGCATATCTTGGTCTATAGAAACTAACAGTTGGCTATCAATATTAATATCGCCAAATTCATTTACTAAAACAGCTACTTTTAAATCTTGCTTATTTTTGAGAATTTGGTTAAGTAGTGTAGTTTTACCACTGCCCAGAAATCCTGTGATAATGGTCACAGGCATTCCTCGCTTAGGAACTTCAGCAATTATGTCGTTATCTGGTGCAGCGATAGTATTCATCTCAATCAATTCCTTTGCTGAATAGGTGTATATATATTCATCTCTCAAACCGAGAAAGGAATGAGAATCGTTATCATATTAACTAAAAACGCTCTGCTTTGGCAAGATTGTTTGTTAAGACTGGGTGTAAGGGGGTAAGGGTCTAGGGGTATAAGGGTTTTTAACACCTACACCCGTACACCTTTGATGGGTTAGTCCTGAAAGTTTAACTTGCTTGCACTCCCATAACGCTGGGGGAAAAGGCTACACTCGGTTTGGCAATGGCGGGGACGATTTTTTCGCAAGCCATCCTTGCACCTGATAAATTTCTGGCTGTCGGCCCTACTTGCAAGGCGGCTAAACCACCCATAATGAATAATTCACAACCAGGCCAACGCAGACAAGTATCTAAGACTGGCAAACCGTTAATGATGGGGGTAGGGTAAGCTTCTAGAATATCTTTTAATAAGGGTTCAGTTGTGACATCAAATTTAGTACCAGTCGAGAGCCAAATATAATCACAATCATGCTGGCTACCATCGCTACATTCTACAAGCCAATTTTCACCCAACCATTGGGCTTTGACAATTTGGCAGTTTTCGTCAAAAGAGGCAGGGGAGCGGGGAGCAGGGAGCAGGGGGGATGTAGTAACGGATCTTGTACTCCGACCAATTGAGAACGCCCTAGAAGGGCGGGGCTTGATACCCATGTTCCGCTCCGCTTCACGGCTTCGGGACAGGGATTGCTCCCCCTGCTCCCTGCTCCCCGCTCCCCTGCCTCTTTTGACAATATTGTTGGTATTGATGTTGGTTTAATTGATTTTTATGTAGCGTCGGATGGTTCTAGAATTGCTGCACCAAAGCATTTACGCAAAGCTGAACGTAGATTAAAGTCAGCACAGCGTAGGGTGTCAAGACGCAAAAAAGGTTCTAATCGTCGTAAAAAAGCTATTCAAAAATTGGGTAAACAGCATAAAAAAGTTGCTGATACTCGTAGGGATTTTCACTTTAAAACAGCCAAATCACTACTTGATAAGTATGATGTTGTTGCTGTTGAAAAACTAAATATCAAAGGACTTGCTAAAACAAGGCTGGCTAAAAGTGTCAATGACGCTGGATGGGGACAGTTCATAACAATACTTTCGCTCCAAAGCCGAAAATGCTGGTTTGAAGGTAATAGCTGTTAAGCCAAATGGTACTAGCCAAGAATGCTCTAGCTGTGGTCACATAGTTAAAAAGCCGCTATCCCAGAGAATACACAATTGCCCTGTTTGTCATACAAGTATTTGCAGGGACTTGAACGCGGCTATAAACATAAAGAACCGTGGGACGCACGGTCTTAAAGCTCAATTAATGTCCGGATTAGGAGTCGTTGAGAAGCCCACACTCACCCTTCGTTTATCTAAACCACAATGTCCACAACGTTGAAGGTATAAGTATTTAACGTTGTGAATGTTTTCTACAACGTTGACAGTGGATATTTTACCAACATCTCTTGGAAAGATAT
>DATNQO010000220.1:0-28374 GCA_036704005.1 Leptolyngbyaceae cyanobacterium
GGCTATTGTTGTATACTAGCTTTCAAACTATAATATTTTCAAGGTTCGGCTCCCTCCGAAGCGTCGCTTTTCCGCGTCCGCCTCTCAGGCACTTATTCAATATAGCTAACCTACAAGGGACTGTCAACTGTTTTGGCAAAATTCTTGGAAAATATTTTTTCGTCTCTGCAAAACTCCCCACTCAACCGCTTTTCAGGCAACAATGGTGTAGACATTTTGCTGAGTAAGGGAGGGTAAAGCATGAATTTTCAATCAGTCATAGCTACGTTGCATCAGTTTTGGTCTGAGCGCGGTTGTTTAATTGCCCAGTCTTACGATATTGAGAAGGGGGCTGGGACAAAAAATCCGCATACGTTTTTAAGGGCTTTGGGGCCGGAACCTTGGGCGGTGGCTTATGTTGAACCTTGTCGTCGTCCCACTGATGGGCGTTATGGTGAGAATCCTAATCGGGTTCAGCATTATTATCAGTACCAAGTTTTGATTAAGCCTTCACCGGATAATATTCAGGAGATTTATCTTGATTCTTTGCGGGCTTTGGGTATTCGTCCTGAAGATCACGATATCCGGTTTGTGGAGGATAATTGGGAAGATGCGACGGTGGGCGCTTGGGGTACTGGCTGGGAAGTTTGGTTGGATGGGATGGAAATTACTCAATTTACTTACTTCCAGCAGTGCGGGGGTATTGATTGTCGTCCGGTGTCGATTGAGATTACTTATGGTTTGGAACGGTTGGCGATGTATCTTCAGGAAGTGGAGGCTATTACTAAGATTCAATGGACGGACAATATTACTTATGGTGATATTTTTCTGCAAAATGAGATTGAGCAGAGTACATATAATTTTGAAGCGTCGAATCCTGAGTTGCTGCTGACTTTGTTTAATTTGTATGAGCAGGAGGCTACTCAGTTAACTGAGAGGGGTTTGGTTTTGCCTAGCTTGGATTATGTGATGAAGTGTTCGCATACTTTTAATTTGCTGGATGCTAGGGGTGTAATTTCTGTGACTGAACGTACTCGTTATATTGCGAGGATTCGTCATTTGGCGCGGAAGGTGGCTAGTTTATATGTTGAACAGAGGGAGAAGTTGGGTTTCCCTCTGCTGAAAAATGCCTCAGTTACACGGTAGAAATTGGTGCTTAATATTTGTTAAAACTTAGTAGGATTTCTTAACCCTCTTTAACTTAGGAGGGTTTGTCTATTTGATATCTTGCACTTTTTCAATAAGCAAATGGTGGGCAGTGCATGGGCCTACGAAATAATCAGCTTTTGGGCTTGTTGTTTTGGCAATAAGACGGTAGTGCAAGATATTCAGTTATTTAACAAATACTAATGGTGCGTGAGATATGGTGAATTGGAGTGAAGCTTTAGAACCTATTGCGGCTTGGTTTCGTTCTTTGGGTATCCCTGAACCGATTGTGCATTGGGGACACCCGTTGATGATGGCGATTGTGATTTTTGTTTTGGGTAGCTATGTTGCTTGGGCTGGTTGGCAAGGTAGGTTACTGGAGGGAACAGATAAGGATAAGGCAATTAAAAATCGACTCTCTCATCGACTATTAGCGCCTTGGATGTTTTTATTTTTGGCTAGTGGTTATACGGGTGGGGTGTTGTCTTTGGTGATGCAGCATAAACCACTGTTTGAAAGTCCTCATTTTTGGACTGGTTCGCTGGTGTTGGTACTTTTACTTATGAATGGGGTGATTGCTTCTATCGGATTTGGTGGGGAAAAGAAGGGGCTGCGGGGAGTTCATGCTTATTTGGGGACGGCGGCGATCGCAATTCTCTTCTTCCATGCTTTTCTCGGCTTTAATTTGGGTATTTCTCTGTAATCTAGTGATACAACATTATTTATAATGTGAAGCCCGCCTGTGCGGGCTTTGTTTGTTTAGAGTTGATGAATTATACTTCACGAGAAAGTATTCACAATACTACCCCCAGATGTTGCCAGAAGTTTTATGATTCAAGCCAGTGGTGTCATTATCTGCCTTAGCTATATTTTGGGATTGTTATTTACGGCGGTTCCTGGGGGCGGGGTGTGGATTTTAGTTTTAGGAATTGTCTGTGCAGTTTTTTTCAGGAGGGGGGGAAAGTCACGAAGGCTTCTACAAAAATCCAAAACTGATGTAGCGGCTAACAATTTACAAGTGACTCCGCTTGCACGAGTTTGGTTAATTGCTGGGTTGGTGGGGTTTTTGGCAAGTTTTTATTTGCAATGGCGGACACCTCAACCGACTACAACGGATATTAGTAAATTTGTGCCGCCAGATGGGAGTAATCAAGAACAACTGGTAATTGTCCGGGGGGAGGTGGCTAGTAGTCCGCGTTTAACTCGCAGTCAAAGGGGGCAATTTTGGCTAGAAGTTTCTCAGTTGAATGAAGTGAGAAATCAAAAAGATACGGAAGGAACTCAGCAAGGGGCTACAGGTAAGTTATATGTGACTGTGCCAATACTCAAGGCTACTGGGTTACATCCTGGGCAAGAGGTGGCGGTGACGGGGGTATTGTATAAGCCGAAGGCTGCTTCTAATCCTGGTGCTTTTGATTTTAGAAAGTATTTGGAACGGGAGGGGACGTTTGCTGGGTTGATGGGACGGCAAATTAATATTCTGGATGAGGAAAAACGGTGGGGATGGTGGCAAATTCGGGAAAAGATTGTGCGATCGCAAGTGATGGGGTTAGATATACCAGAAGGGCCGCTTGTGAGTGCAATGGTGTTGGGTAGCAAGGCTGTTGATTTACCTTATGATATCCGCGATATGTTTGTCCAGGCGGGGTTAGCCCATGCTTTGGCGGCTTCAGGGTTTCAGACTTCGCTGATTTTGAGTGTGATATTACAGTTAACTAGGCGGGCAAAAAAGGTAACGCAAGTCAGCCTGGGCACGTTGGCTTTGATTATTTTCCTGAGTTTGACTGGGTTTGCGCCTGCTGTGTTAAGGGCTGTGATTATGGGTTTTGCAGCTTTGATTGGTTTGGCGTTGGATAGGAAGGTGAAACAGTTGGGTTCACTTTTATTAGCTGCAACTATGTTATTACTATTTAATCCGTTGTGGATTTGGGATTTGGGTTTTGAGTTCAGTTTTTTGGCGACTTTGGGGTTAGTGGTGACTGTCCCTGCAATTACTAATGGTTTGAGTTGGGTTCCGCCGGCGATCGCATCTTTAATTGCTGTTCCTCTAGCTGCGACAATTTGGACTTTACCTGTACAACTATATGTGTTTGGGGTTGTGCCTGCCTATAGTTTGCTACTAAATATTATTACTACACCGTTGATTTCTATTATTAGTATTGGTGGAATTATTAGTGCGATATTTGCATTAATTTTACCAGAGGCAGGTAGTTTTGTCGCTGGATTTCTGCACTATCCTACTGATTGGTTAATTCAATTAGTGGAATATTTTAGTAAGTTACCAGGAAATGCTGTTGTTCTGGGTACTATCTCAACTTGGCAGTTATTGAGTATCTATGCACTAATTCTGCTAGTTTGGTTGGTAAGCTGGTGGCAAAAACGCTGGTGGTTTGCAGGTTTACTTGCTGTTGGTTTGGTGCTATTTCCGGCTTGGCATTCTGCTAGTACATTATTGCGGATTACAATGTTGGCTGCTGGGGCTGAACCTGTTATGGTTGTACAGGATAGGGGTACGGTAACTCTAATTAATAGTGGTGATGAGGGTACGGGACGCTTCACGATTGTACCCTTTTTACAACAGCAGGGGGTGAATCAAATTGATTGGGCGATCGCCACAGACTTTCAAAATAATAATAACGATGCTTGGTTGGAGGTTCTCCAACGTCTGCAAATTAAAAATTTCTACACCTACGCTATCAATAAGGAAAATTCTCTGGCAGATCAAGCCATTCCTCAAGTATTGCAACAACAAAAAGGAATTTATCAGCTTTTACCTGTGGGGCAAACTATTAATGTTGGTTCTACGGTGGCGCAGTTGATTAACGAACAGCCAATTGTGCAGTTGCAAGTTTTCGGGTTGAGTTGGTTATTGGTGGGAGATGTGGAACCGAAGGAGGTGGAAAGAATTATGAAGGCTGGGGGATGGTCGAGTCCGCAGGTGTTATGGTGTAATGCTGAGTCTTTGAAGGATTTGGTAACGGCTTTGAAACCACAGGTGGCGATCGCTTCTTCTGGTAATGTTGATAGTAAGGTGTTAGCTGAATTAAGTAATATACCTACTAAAGTTTTTGTTACAGGACAAGATGGGGCTGTGCAATGGACTCCTAATGGTGCGTTTGAGTCTTTTACTCAGGTGAGTGAAAGTAAGTCTTCGGTGTTGTAGTTGCTTGGTGTTTTTTCACGCAAAGGCGCGAAGAGTTTTATTGCAGGGTTTCGGCTAAAGCGACTGCGCCCCATAATGGCGCATCGTCTCCTAATGCTGCTGGGACAATTTCAAATGACACTTCTGGTAATGCTGTTGCGGTGGCTGTTTGTTGTAGTGTATTCCACCAAGTTTCGCCTGCTTTGGTGACGCTACCGCCTAAGATGAAGCGTTGGGGGTTGATCAGGTTGGCGACGTTACCAATGCCTACACCTAAAGCCCAAGCAGATTTTTGTAACACTACTTGAGCTATATTATCTCCTTTTGCTGCTGCTTGGCTGATGAGTTGACCTGTGAGCAAATTGAGGTCATTTTCTACTAAGCTTCTCAGTATTTCCCCAGCTTGTTGTTTTTGTTGACTTTGCAAGATATCTTTGGCATTTTCCGCCATGTAAGGCCCCGATGCAAAACGTTCTACACATCCACGTTTACCACATAAGCATACAGGCCCAGCAGGATCTACAACTATATGCCCAATCTCACCAGCCATCCCACCTGCACCTTGCCAAGGTTTACCGTTAATTATCCAACCACCGCCTACACCTGTGCTGATGGTAATATAAAATAAGCTATCGTACCCTTGTCCTGCACCAAAGCGGTGTTCGCCTAAAGCTGCAACGTTGGCATCGTTATCTACAATGGTAGGTAAGCCAAACTCTTGTTCTAGTAAGTTTTTTAAGGGAATGTTTTCCCAACCTGGGACGTGATGAGATAGTCTAACTGTGCCAATTGTTGCATCTACGGGGCCGCCGAAGCTGACACCGATCGCTGTTGGTATTGTACCTTGGAGTAGGGAATGAATTAGCGATCGCATAATTTCTAAGTCTGTGTTAGCATCTGCATTTGCTGGGGAAAGCCTGCGTTCATAACGTAGCCATTCTCTAGAACCGGACTCTACTAATGCTGCGGCTAGTTTCGTTCCCCCAAAATCCAGCGCTAATATTGATGCCATCGTCTTTTGCTCACAAAGGAATGCTACGTTAAGTCTAAAATATCACTATAGAAAATTCGCAATTCGGAAACACCAGTCTGTACTATTGAGAATCTTTATTAATTATATTGACGTTTTCAATGGTCAAAAATATATGTTTATTAGCAGATAATTCTTTGTAAAGCATACCCAGACTGAAATTCGGTAGTTTAGTTTTTTTAAGACTTTCACGAATATTAATAAAGACTTGCATTTATTTTTCCTTTAAGTTACATTGGTCATAAACGTTTAAAAAATCCTCTTAACTGTTAAAAGTTAAGAAAGATAAACGAGCAAATAATGTCCAGCCTGTCAATCTAAGCTGCATAGAAATTGCCAGTTGGAATACATCAACTAGACTCTGCACACTTTCAGGAAAAATTAAAAAAATTGAGTGGTAGTATGCTGATAACACTTCAGTTTCCTAGATACGAGAAGGTTACTAATATAGCCTCTCATAACTTACATATATTTTTTCCGAGCTTATTGAGAATTTTTTTCAATATAAAATTATTCTTTCTATGCTCCCGATTTAGCTATTTTAAAGCACAGTACTATACAGCCATTATGGTAACAACGCAAATCAAGGAATTTTACTGAATAGGAAGTGATGTCAACTATCCTGGGAATTATGTTTAAACAAAAAAGTAAATATTTAGTCATTTCCCACAAAAATATTTCCGTCTCAAGGCTTATTACATCAGTTTAATAGTTATAAATACTGTATTTTTTATTATATATGCAAAGAGTTTAACTAATATTTAGTCTCTGGCTACTGCTGGCAAACTTCTGATAAGTTAAATATTCGGAATGATTTACCGGATATGAGCAAAAAATTATTGATATCTTAAATAGAATTATTCTTAATAAGGAGGAAACTGATTAAAAATGATGTTATAACGTGGCTACTGGGCTATATTCAGTCGGCTCAAATGATAGGTTTTAATTTTTTCAAATGCAAAAATTGTCGTTGAGAACACAATTGTGTTTTTGATAACTTCCTTAATGAAAAAAATTAATTAGTATAAATCAATGAGTAATTCATTTTGTTCAGATAATACAAGACAAATAGGAGAAGATATTATTGGTAGTGCAGTAGATTACCAAACATATATTCTTATTGAATGTCCTCAACCTTGGCTAGCAAGTGCTTTTAGTTCTAAATGGGTTCCCAGCAATTTAAGGATTTTGGTAGAAGAAGTACATAAAGCTAAATTACCAGTTAGGTTTCTTTTAATTGCTAATGAGCTTACCCATAAAGCAGAATATACAACTCTTTTAATTTATCAAAAACAAGAGGGTTTAAGTCGTGGGTATATCAAGCACGAATTTAAACTGTCACAAATTGAACAAGTGGCTGATGTTGTTAAAAAATGGTTATGGGGTAAAAGACCGGATGCTGAAATAGCTACAAATATAACTAGAGATATCTTAGTTTGTACTCATGGTAGTTATGATAAGTGCTGTGCTAGATATGGTAATTCTTTTTATTTCCATGCTCATGCTACTATTACTAACTTAAATTTGGAAAATACCAGAATTTGGCAATCTACTCATATTGGTGGACATCGATTTGCACCCACGGCTATAGATTTACCGGAGGGTAGATATTATGGGCTTTTAGATCAGGATTCTTTCCAGTCAATTTTGACTCGTACTGGTGATATTCAACGCTTGAAAAGTGTTTATAGAGGCTGGGGAATTTTACCTCCTGCTATTCAAGTTTTGGAAAGAGATTTAATGTTAAGTCATGGCTGGAATTGGTTTACTTATAAAGTAGCAGGCAAAATTTTAGAGCAAAGTTTGGACAATAATACTATATTAGGGCAGCTAACTTTTGAACAAGGTTCTAACCAGTATACATATCAAGCTAAATTGGTTAAAGATAACAAGAGGACTATAGAGGTGCAGAGTTCTTGTAATGCTAATCACACTTCCTTAGTTGTAAAATATGCAGTAGCTGACCTTTGGTTGCTGACTGAGAACGCTTTAAGTTTAAGTAAGTAGTAATGTTAATTATTGATCCTATCAAAGGCTGCATCTACTAAAGCGATCGCTATCCTCTGTTATCTTTTAGTTAACAAGTAATTAGCTATTTTCCTAACATTTGTAGGTTATGTAAAGTAGAATAAAGCCCTCCTGATTTTAACAATTCCTCATGGCTACCTTGTTCTATTAGTTCGCCACGTTTTAACACAAAAATCCGGTCTACGTTGCGGATGGTAGATAAGCGGTGAGCAATAATAATTGCAGTTCTGCCTATTAACAATTCATTTAAAGCTTGTTGAACTAACGCTTCCGTGCCTACATCTAGACTAGCGGTTGCTTCATCTAAAACTAAAATTTGGGGATTACGAATGGCTGCACGGGCAAAAGCTAAAAGTTGCTTTTGTCCGCTAGATAGATTTGTCCCCCGTTCTCGTAATTTAGTGTCGTAACCTAATGGTAAACCTTCAATAAATTCGGCAATATTAGTTTGTTGTGCGGCTGCTTGAATCTCCTCAGAAGTATAGTAATCACCCAAAGTAATATTACTTTTGACATTACCAGCAAACAGAAAACCTTCTTGTAAAATTACTGCCATATATCGACGCAGTTCTGCTTGGGGTAACTCGCGGATATCTATACCATCAACTAAAATACGTCCTTGAGTAGGTTCGTAGAGACGGCACAAAAGACGGATGATAGAACTTTTACCTGCGCCTGTTGGGCCTACTAATGCCACTTTTTCGCCGGGATGAATTACAAAGTCTAAATCTTTAATGACGTAATCATCATCCTTATAGGCAAACCAAACGTGTTCAAAACGGATTTCTCCTAAGTTTGGTATATCGCTGACAGTTTGAGATTCTAAATCGGCGACGATTTCATCAATATACCCGAATTTAGCATCATAGACGGAAATGCGGGGGTTGGTGCGATCGCTGATTTCTATCGGTTCATCTAGGATATCACTCACCCGCTCAATGGCAGTAAAACCAGACTGAATGATGGTAAATTTTTCAGCAAAATCTTGTAAAGGCTCGAATAAACGTTGGGCATATAAAACAAATGTCGATAAAGTCCCAAAATCGAGTTTATTGTCTAAAAGTAACCAGCCTCCCATCCACAATACACCAGCGATCGCAATTAAGCCAATCCATTCTAATGTGGCTGAAACAGCCGAATCATAAAAAATAGTTTCATCTACTTGTTGTGTGTAACGGCTATTCGCATTACGGAATAACTCTGCATTAAAGTTTTCTCTGCGGAATAACTGGACTACATTAATCCCTAAGATATTTTCTTGTAGCTGGGAATTGATTAAAGAAAGTTCTTCCCTAGCTTTGTAATTAGCTTTGCGGTACTTTCGCTGGAAATAAATAATTAATAAAGTTACTGGTAATAACATCACCAGCAGCATCGAAGCAAGTTGCCACTGGATGGAAAACATTAAACCACTAATTACCACCATTAAGACAATATTAGAGAATATGCCGATCGCGCCAGTGGAAAATACATCTCCTAGCACCTCCACATCACTGGTAAGGCGAGTAATTAACTTACCTACAGGTGTACGGTCAAAAAACCGCACAGCCAAAGATGTCACATGATGGAACAGGTCTTGACGAATAGCGGCTGTAATTTTCTGCCCTAAATTTTGGAGTAGGTAGCCTTGATAACCAGTGAGGGTCAACCGGATAATTATAGTTAAGAGCAATAGACCCTCAATTATATATAGCCCTTGTGACAAGGGGCGATTTCGGAGAAATTCGTAGGCACTGGGTTCGTTACGAATTAAAGATACAGCCTGTCCAATTAATAGCGGTTGTACTGAGTTAGCTAAAGCAACGGGCAATAACAGCCCTAATGCTAGGATCAGCAGTTTAGTATTACGTCTAGCATAGGGGACTAAACGTAAAAATAGCCGCCAGTCATTGTTACGCCAACGGTTTTGTTTGTAAGATTTTTGGGATTGGTAGATGCTCATAGTAGGAGCATTATATTAATTTTTACTAGAGTATGTGTGTCAGTTATTTTATTGTAAGTAGGTCGCTGTGAATATTTAGTGTTGGGAAAATGCAGGAGGGAAGAAGGTTTCAGCTTTTTACTTTTCTTTACATAGTTTGGTTTTTCCACCTCGTTCTACTTAAATACAACTGTCTGAAGGTAACATTTACTTTGCTAGTCATACCATGCCTGAGATAGAAACTGCCAGATTAAGACTAAGGTATTTTAATTTACACGACTTTGATGATTTGTTTCGTCTCTACTCGGATACAGAAGTGATGAAATATTTGTCACCTAGAAGTCGAGAGCAGACTGAGGCTAGTTTACGTAAACACATCCAACATTGGCAAGAACACAACTTGGGGATGTGGGCTGTAGTTGACAAACAAAGCGGGAAAATGATTGGTCGTTGTGGTTTAGGTTTTTTAGATAATACCCCGGAAGTTGAGCTTGGCTATGTGTTAGACAAGTCCTATTGGAATATGGGATTAGGCACAGAAGCATCAATTGCTACTTTAAATTACGGTTTTTTAACTATAAACCTAGAGCGGATAGTGGCGATCGCTAATCCAGCAAACATAGCATCAAGGCGAGTAATTGAGAAGGTAGGCATGAAGTATCAAAAGCTAGCTTACTACTACGGTCAAGATGTAGTTTACTACGCCATCTGTCAATCGGAATGGCAACCAGATAATACTTTTTATTTGATAGAAACTTAGGAGCTAACAGGTACATTAGTTACATTACTGCGAAACTGTACCATTGCTTCACTAGCGCCAAAATATACCGCAATCTCAGGTAAACGCATTTTTCTTTGTGTTGCCCATAATAAACCACGTTTAGGAATTTGGAGACATCCACCTAAATAAGTGGCTTCATCTTCGTTAATTTGTTTGCGTTTTGGTAGCCCCGTCAATGAATCGAACCCAACAAACTTATGATTTAACAATATATGAGCTATTTCGTGCATTACATTTGACTCATATCTTGTAGGTGCGTGACGGGGATTATAAACAATTATGACTGGGCGATCGCATACAATTGCTCCTGACCACTCATCGCTGTTCAGTAACCGTTTCACTTGCTCTGCTGCTAAATTGGGAAACTGATCAGGTGTTAAGAGTGTAGCCTCTAACTTAGCGGCTAGGGTGTTTGCTGGTAATCGTTCAAAAGCTTTCAGTTGTAGTAGGCTGCGTTGTTCAGTGGCAATTGCTTCACAGCGTTGCCTAAACTCTGCCGATAGTTTTTCAATTAATGACATAGTTATGGGTCTTGCTTCGATTCGTCATCTTGTTGAGAAAGGTCACGATAGGCTGCTTTGACTAAGGACGCTAAAGCATTAGCGATCGCTGGATCAAGTTTTTTGTCTGCTCGTAATTGAATTGCGATCGCTTCAGGCGTATCTAGTTGATCCTCCTGCGTAGTTCTAAATAACTCCGCAGGTGGGACTTGTAACCAGTTACAAAGCGCTAAAAATGTTTCCATGTCCGGCATTTTACCGCCCTCTACCCTTGATAGAGTAGATGGACTCACATTCCCAATTTCTGCTGCCGTTTCTCGCAACCCTCTGCTACCGCGCTTTTTGCGAACTAGGCTCGCCAAGCGTTCTATATCTAGATAACTTCCCATTCTCCTATCCTTGTATCACGTAAAAATCATTCGTCTCTTAGTTGACACACCATAAATAATGCTGTACGTTATATGAAACGAGTGTATCACGAATGATAAGCGTGGTGCTGGGTAAATCCTCTCAAAAAAAGATTATCGCTTATGGACATTAGCGAATTTGACCGTCTTGTCATTGGTTTAGCAGAGTTTGTCCGCCGAGATGGCAAGTATCCATATCCAGAACTGCTGCGTCATGCTCTGAATAAACTAGCGCTAGAGATAACTGCTGTACCATATCCGCGTACTCTGACTGGTCTTTTAGCTCTACTGGAAAAACCTGTGAAAACTTGGTATCCAAAGCGTTTAATAGCAAAAGAATTTGACTCAGACTTTGGCTTACTTTACGAAGGCGGATTAAGTGAAGAAGCAAATCGATACTTTTATGAAGAACTAATTGTGCGGACAAAGTTACCAGCTGACGCAACTGAGGCAACTCAGCAAGTTGCTATAGAAAATATACACTTTCAAAGAATTTTGTCACGTTTGCAAGAGTCATACAACAACGATAACGAGCCTGAGATTGTGCAACGGGAATACATTTTACTACGCCGATTTCTGATTGAAAATCGATACCCAACTACGGCACAAATCCGCAAAGTATTTTTGAAGACAAAATATATTAAACAGGAAGAAGTTGGTGATTTCTATGAAGATTGTGAAATAGAGGAGCCTTACTGGGATTGCGATCGCTGCGGCCCTTTGTTGAAAAAGTATGGACAGCTACGTGGTATCAAACCTAGTGCTTGCAACGACCATCGCCAAAGTTTACCCTATGTGAAAAAAATTACATGGCAACATGGGCTGCGTCGCTTAAAGTTTGGGATTCACTTGCGTATCTGTTTGCCAGGTATACCAGAAATACGATTATTTGAGATTTTGGCAGAACTCCATAGGCAATTTCCACAACAGCTTTGCCGCCTTCATCTTTACCCTGGTATTGATCGCTATGACTTACAACTGTGCTTTTGTGACCAAACAACCTGGGCTGTAGATATTAAGGATTACCGAAGTCCCTACAAGTTAGCACCAAAGCTGACACCTCTATTTGGCGAGGGTGATTTGCGTTATGACGAAAGTTTTTATGTCATTCCTATCGAACGTTTGCAACAAACAGAGAATTATTTAGAAATTCTTCGAGAACAGGCGGCAAAACTGCCAAGCGGTACTCATCTTTTGAGTGATGCTGTTTTTCAGGAACGGGTGATCAAGAAAATTGAGCGCTTGCGGGAGGGGAATAGTTAATGAGTCAGAAGACTTTATTTGAGCTACCAAGAGAGTTTATCGACCGCCTCGAACAGTTGAAGGATGAAGGCTTGGATCGTATTCAAGCTGAATTGCTACTTCAGGTAGAGCTTTGCTTTGTTTTGATGGAGCGTTTAGAACTTGATGATGAGCCAGTTACCGCACCTTGGGCGATTTTGAGTGGAATGCCTTTAAGACATCCGCGTTTACAAAACTTAGATGGGATGGCAAGAAGAGCGATCGCTAACGCTCGCCAAATTGCTCCATTTTCTGCCCGCTTCGCTTGGTTAGGAGCATTACGTTCTTATCTGAAGATTCCTTTAGATTGGCGTAACTATGGAGATTTCACCCCGCAAAATTGGGATACATATATTATCAATGCTGCCAAAAACCTCCGACATCCAGCAAATCAAGATGTGTATGAACGATGTTTAATTGTCAATCTGGATTTTCGGCTTCGTCAAGTTGAGCAAGTAGAAGTTGACGTTGCTTATCAATTCGAGGCCAATACAGGAGAAGAGACAGTTATAGTCCCAATTAAATTTACCCAGCAACAGGTACGAAATGCACAGAGACAGCACTTACCCTGGTTTGCCACATCTCGTTCTCGTAGTTCTTTTTCCCTCCGTATTTCAGATTTAGAGCAAGATGCAGCTTGGATTGATGAACGAGAGGAAGCGTTAACGCGACAATATGGATGGGATGAAACCGCCAAAGGACATTGGGTAAATCGCTTTGGTAAGATTAACTTCCACAGAGTACAGGAAGACGCAACACTACTTGAGCAAGAGGAGCGGATTCTAGAGTTAGACGGCTTTACAAACATTGCTGGTATGGTTGCCTCTGGAAAAACCACCTTTTCGCAATTGCTGACTGTAAATATTGTGCGACATTATGGCGATCGCCGCATCACCTTAGTCGTTAGTGATGTGCAATCAGCGCTTAAATTAGCTAACCAAATTAATTGGTGGTTCTGTGATGACCCAGAGAATGATGATCCGATCGCCGTACCAATCTTGGGGCGCAGTAAACGGGATGCACACCTGCGGAGTTTCTCTACGTCGAAGGATTATCTAGAACATCAGCAACGTAAACAGCCTCATTGGGGTGAACGTTGGTTAGGCACTGCTTGTCCTCTACAGGGTAAGCTTGATCGGGATTTTGTTCGGGAATTTTTAAATAACAAACCCCTCATACCGGGAACAGAACCTTGTTACTCTCTGCAAAAGATGCCTGCAAGCGATGTCTACGACGGGCTACGCCTACGCCAAAGAAGACGTAAAAGCAGAGGTTCATATTATTTGTGTCCATTCTTTGCCAAATGTCCGTCTCAACAGGTTTATCGTGATATGCCAAATGCTCGTGTTTGGATCACAACTCCAGGCGCGATGGCAATGGCAGGATTACCACGTCATCTAGAGTTGCGTCCTATGAAAATAGGTGAACTCGTCTACGAACAATCAGATTTTGTTGTGTTTGATGAAGTAGAGACAGTTATTAAGTGGTTTGATGACACCTACGCTGAGGAGGTGGTACTTACCGACGGTGGTAAAAACGGGGTTTTTGATGATATTGGCGTGAAAACAGAGCAATTTTCCACAACTAACCGTGTGGTGTCCCCATTAACTCAGAGATGGACTGGTGCAGAACGTGATGCCCAAAAAGCAATTACAGCCACACTAACACTACTTGATAAACATTTTGGACATCAAATTCTCCGAGATTGGATTAAACGCGGTTACTTTACACCCAACACTCTGCTGTTCAAATTTGCCCGTCGTCTAGCGGGATTAGAAGAATTTGAACCTCCAGAAACCCCAGCAGCCCGTTCGCAAGCCAATGCTCGACTGATAAAGCCAATTCTGCGTTATTTTGATGCCTTGCTAAATGAGGAAGATCCTTTACGGATGGATTCTCCTCATAACCCAAATCAAAATCCAGTGTATCGTTTAGCGCGTCTCATGCAGGAAATCAACAGCACTGGTGAAAGCGCATTAGATGACAAAATATACATAGCTTGTAGAGCTTGGATTGTGGAATTTTTTCCCAATACAGAAAGGCGTTTAGCACGGCTGCGAAGAGAATTAGAGAATCGTCAGCATTCGCCACAATCAAGCAATGAGGATGAAGTAGATACTATAGAAACTTTAGCTTATCGCCTACAATTCGCGCTGACGATCGCTCTTTTGGATAGACACACGCGCATTGTCTTCTATGAGTGGCAAAATCGCCCTCAATCAATTACCGATGATTCACCCCATCAGCGAATGCCGTCGGCAATGTTGAATATTTTGCCACTACCCCTTACAGGACGGCAATTCGGTACATATTATTCTAGAGATAATGAGAGCAATAAAAGAGCCAAGAATGGTAGTAATAATGCGCTAACGTTGTTTGCTTATACAAATATTGGACGTTGTTACATTCTTGATTTCCATCGTTTACTCACAGACTTCAACGGTCAACGAGGCCCTAATGTGCTGGCACTTTCTGGAACATCATACTTACCACATTCTACTAGCTTCCACGTTCGTAATACGCATGGTGTTTTAATGCCGGAACAGGAAGCAATGGAGGCGATCGCACAAAGTCACTTCAAGTTTCTGCCCCAATTAAACCAAAAGAACGAACCCCTGCGTATTTCCGGTAGCGATGAGCGGAAAAAAATGGGCTTATTTCAAGAAATAGCGCGATCGCTTGTTGGTAGTAATGGTACAGGTCATCTAGGACAAGAACTTAGAGAATTGAAACATCTTGGTGATGATGCAAGTAACCATTGGCGCGATCGCGATCGGGTTTTATTACTGGTCAACTCTTATGATCAAGCCCGTTGGGTAGCTAGCGAAATTCACAATTGCTGGTCAAGTATGCAGGACTCTGTTTATAACTTAATCCCTGATAATACAGATACATACACAGAGGATGGCTTTGATGAAGTAGACAAACTTCTACGACCAACTGAAAAAGGTGCGCTCTATCGTGCAGATATTGAGACTTTCGGGCAAACCAACGGTAAGATTCTGGTTGCGCCTATGAGTGCAATGGGGCGTGGCTTTAATATTTTGAATGCCAATGGAAAAGCAGCATTTGGGAGCGTTTACTTTCTCACTCGTCCCTATCCCCATCCCCATGATACACAAGCGATCGCCCAAGAAATGAACTGTCGCGCTTTAGAGTGGGTAGTTAAAGATGGCTTTACAGCCTGGTTACAGGGAGATGGAGTCGTTCAACGTGCGGAAAAAGTACGGCAACTAGCAGCACGTTATTGGCGATCGGTTGAACAGCGCTCATACTATAAAACTCTACGTGATGATGAGGAATTACTTGCTTATCCAAGATTTGACTTGGCTGCAACTACTGCTGGGTTAGTCATTCAAGCCGTTGGTCGTCTGTTGCGTGGCGGTGTGCCATTTCGTGCTTATTTCGTCGATGCTGCTTGGGCCCCTAAGAGTGCGGCGAGAATAGCTAATCCTGAACTGAGCGAAAATGATACGGAACAAACCAGCCTACTCGTCGCCATGATACTGCGAATTTGCGACTATGCCAACGAGGAAAACAGCGTAGGAAATGCACTTTATAAACCTCTGGCTGATGCAATGGAAAAAATTGATGATCTATATTTCTAGCTTTTTGTGTGCAGGAGTTGACAATGCCTAAAAAATCTGATGTTTCCCTCTTACTGGCGCGAATGACGCTTCGGGAAGATGCTTTAAAAAATTTGCAAATTGAGGTACTTCAGTTTCCATTTGCCGAAATTATTGCGGATTTTCGTAACGACATAGAGGAGGTTTTATCCCCTAATCGCAAAAAAAAGGTTTATGTCCCGTACCGACAATTGAATAATGGTTTGCTTGCTTGTGCATCAACTTTAACTCATGGTTTTGAGTATTTTGCTCAAGGTGATTATCGAGCTTTAGCTGTAGGCACAGATGAAAATCCGCTTCGAGTTCCTACGCCAGAGCAAATACATGAGCTAGTGATTATTTGGGCGCAGGAGTGGACAAAGCAATTTTCTGGTAAGGGAAAAGCAGATCAGGTGGCTAGTGTTTGCGTAGGCGTAGCCCGTCGTAGACATCGCTTTCTGGAAAAAATAGAAATGATTCCCCCTAATTGGTATTGGCAACCTATCCTACCAGAAAAGCTCATCCAAAATATTAACGCCGAAAAAGGACTTGGATTTCAAGCTATTCCCAGCTTACTAGCAACTATTTTGCATGGGAAAACCTGTGTTATTCGTTCTGGACAAAGAGAGCAAGAAATTCAGTGGCGAAAGGCACAAGGCGATGGCTCAGGAAGAACAGGACTATTCCTAGTTAGTCAACCATTTCTTGCTCTTTACCTAGATGATAATGGCAAAGAAAGGACAGGATATTTTGTTTATCGCTTAGATTTTCGTTTACAAACTCAATCAGGAAGGTTTAATGAATCTGGTAAACTCAAACCTTGGATATTTTTACATTTAAGTTGCCAGAGATATGCTCATGAACCATTAATAGAAACTAATTATGGACGTGATATTTCTTTGTTGATGGGCATGAATGAAGAACGCTTATCTGGGTATGATATAGATTCTACTTTAATAAGACTCACTATTGAAAATAATGGCAGAGAGGACAGTAAGCAGTGGAAATTTCAATTGCCAAATTTACTATCTGCTTTTAAGGCGCGATCGCTTCAATCTAGCAATGATATTCTACTGAATCCTAGTAAATATAGCAATTTACAAAATAGCCCTGACTGGATAAAAGATGAATATTATATAGTTCATGCTGAAGGATACAAATATGAACATGAAACCTCTAAACGAGGACACAGTATTAAACCTGGATTTAGTTTACAGGAACGCGGAGATATAGTGAATCAAGTATTGCAATTATTAGATAATATACTTATTCCAGATGAGCCGATACAAACTGATATTCCTACTCCATCTGGACAAAATACACCCTTAGCAATGCGTAATTACGAATTTATCTCCCAGCCTAAAACCATTCCGAAACCGGAAAAAGCAAAGCTAAGTGAATCAGAAATTAAGGAACGTCTAGATAAACATCATCAGCAAAGACAAATAATCATTGTTGATGCTATCCGACGAGCATTAGCAGGAAAAGATATGTATATTTTTCTGTTATGGCGCGAACGAGATACGCATGATGTTGTCTATCAGAAATTACGCGATGTTTTTTTACTAAATGAAGAAGAAGGTTTTCCCGCGTATATCAAAGTAGTACCTATTTGGATTGATGATGCCAATCTTTTAAAGCCACTAGATACAAATGGATTAGCTCCTAAAGATGGTCAAGAGTTTGATAAACAAATTAGTAAACAGTATCAGAGTAAACGCGAGGAATGGCGTAAGTTCCTGCAAGTACAAATTAAGTCTTCAATTGATGTGTCCATACAACCTTATTGCTTTGCAATTGTGGAAATTGGACAAACGAAAAAGAAAGGAGTATATCCACAGCAAAATATTTATGGAGCCGTTCGGGAAGCTTGTGTGTTAGAAAAAATTAGTTCCCAAATGGTGCAAACGGTTTCACCAAAAGCTAGTAAGCAAGAAGATAATGAGAAAAATGTTACACACTCTTATAGTAAGAAAACGGAAGGGCGTATCTTAAACGCCGTATTGGATTTGACATTACGTCAGACTGGCACACTATATGGTTTACCTTCAGAAGTTTATGAACGAGCGGGGATAGGGAAGGAAATTGCACAAAACCTAGATGTAATTGCCTTGTGCCGTCGTCAAGTCAATCAAGCTAGTAATAATATTCACTATGTTCTTGCAGTTCGTCTACTGGCAACTGGTGAGGTTGATGTATTATTTCCTCATGGAAAAGATTGGATTCCTTACCCAAGAGCAGGAATTGAACTTGGGCAAATTTTCTCACAGGTAAAACGCGATCGCAATCTCTTAAAAACAATTCAATTAAAAGGGATAGAACTAGCTAAATTTGCGGCTGATGTACTCACACAAATCAGCGATCGCCCGACACTGGTTTTAATTGAGGCTGAGGGATGGCGTAATGAGCGTGGTGAAGATAATGAAGGTCAAGCTTGGTTTCAAATAAAAAATGAATATCTTTTTGCCAAGCGTGATGTCTTAGATTTCCAAAAAGTTCAGGGTCATGGTTGTGTGTATCCTCGTGACCATGACGCACTTAAAAACTTACTGGGAATCATACGCTTACGCTCTGGCGATGAAACAGCCCAGTATATCACCAATAGACAAACTTGGGATGAAAACTCTCCAGCAAGGGATCTAATAAATTTAAGTGGTTTTTACGATATATCTGTACCTGAGTTACTTCATTACTTCTCAATTGGCAAATTACCAACTACTCAAAAAGGTCAAGATACCCCAACAACAAGGGAACTCTATATGCTTGATTCTCAAAATGAAGAACACGGTGCAAATATTGCTTTCAAGCATCAACAAATATTAGAAATGGTTCCCTTCTTCATTCATCCAGATTTCCAAAAAACAGCAGAAAGTATCAAGGCACTTTGCCGAGTACCGCATTATCTACGCATTTCTCCAGCATGGTCTATGGGTAATATTATTTCTCCATATCCCTTGCATTTGGGTAAACAACTCATCCAAGATTATTTATGTATTTTGGGCATATAAATTTGAGTTAATATTTCATATCATTACTTCATGCAGTGCCAACAATAATTCATTGACAGTGTAGGGTTTGGCTAGGAATGAGTTAGCGCCAGTGTTGACTATTTCGTTTAACTTATTTTTAGAAATCAGCCCACTAGTAGCAATAATTTTGACTTGGGGGTTAATTTTCTTTAAGGTGCGGATAGTAGTCAACCCATCTAGCACTGGTAACATGATATTCATGAGTACAGCACTAATTTTATCGGCATTTTTGGCGTAGAGTGCGATCGCCTCAACCCCATCACTAGCAACTAAGGCTTTATATTGATGAGTTTCTAAGGATGTTTTTGTAATATCCTGTATTGAAGGTTCATCATCAACAATCAAAATTAATTCTCCATGACCTGGAGGTGGTATAAAATTATCACAAATCGGCATTTCTGAACCTGCCACAGCTGGCAAGTAAACTTTAAAAGTAGTACCACGCTCTGGTTCACTCTGAACGCTAATAAAACCGCCGTGGCTCTTGACAATACCCAGAACGGTGGAAAGTCCTAAGCCTGTACCTTGTCCTATGGCTTTGGTGGTAAAGAATGGCTCGAAAATTCTATCTAAGTTTTCTTCAAAAATACCAACGCCTGTATCCGAAACTGACACCATAATATAAGAGCCTTGTTTGGCTTCCAAGTTCATACGGGCGTAATTCTCATCAATTAAAAGATTTTCCGCAGAGATTGTCAGCTTACCACCGTTAGGCATGGCATCACGGGCATTTACACAGAGATTCATCAGCACTTGATGGAGTTGAGTACTATCTCCAGAAACCATCCATAAGTTACCGGGTATATCTGTGTAAACTTCGATAGATTTGGGAAATGTTTCTTTTAAAATTTTGGCAACTTCCACAATTAAATGCTTCACTTGTAAAGTGATACGCTTCCCTTCTACACCTCTAGCAAAGGACAGCACTTGTTTAACTAAATCAGCACCACGTTTAGCGTTAATTTCTAAAATTTCTAATAAATGTTGAGTGCGTTCATCTGCGTCAGGAAATTTAAGTGGTAATAATTGCGCTCCTGCTAAAATTGGTGTCAAGATATTGTTGAGGTCATGAGCGATACCACTAGCAAGAGTGCCAATACTTTCTAAACGTTGAGTACGAAATAATTGAGCTTCTAAATGTTTTTTCTGCGTAATATCTGTATCGACAGAGAGAATAGATTTTGGTCTTCCCTGTTCATCACAGACTAAACTCCAGCGACTAGCTACTATTATGTCCTTCCCAGCTTTGGTAACTTTATTTAATTCTCCTTGCCAATTACCTTGAGAAATTACATTTAATAAAGCTGCTTCCACTTCTTGAGAGGGTTCACGAAATAAAAGCTCACTAGCATTTTTTCCTGTAGCCTCATCAGCTTGCCAACCGTAGAGATTTTCCGCACCTTTATTCCAAAACAGAATTTTATTTTCCAAATCACGCACGCATATTGCATCTGTAGTGATGTCGAGTAAGGCTGCTTGTTCGCGAATTTTAGCTTCTGCTAATTTACGTTCACTAATGTCAATACAGGCACAAGTTATACCCACAATTTCTTGCGACTCATTCCGCAATGGCTCGACAGTTAAATCGTAATATTTTGTACCGAAAGGAGTGTTAATAGATACTTCCTGACGAGTACCTATGCCTGTGGTGAGAACATGATATTTAATGGCTGTGAGGCATCGGGCATCTTGCTCTGACATAATCTCACAGTCTTGTTTACCCAACATTTCTTCAATTGTCCACCCGGTGATAGGGTTATAAATCCAGGTATAACGTAAATCTATATCTTGGTTAAATACGAAAATAGGGGAGTTTTTCAAGGCTACGCGAAATCGTTCTTCACTATGGCGCAGTGCTTCCTCTATTCGTTGACGTTCTATGGCGTAACGCATAGAGCGTACTAATAAGTCGCCAGTGACTTGTCCTTTGACTAAATAATCCTGCGCTCCCTCCTGCATCGCTCTGAGTGCTAAGTTTTCATCATCCATGCCTGTTAAGACGATGATGGGAATAGCTTTTGTCTCACGGTTAGCTCTGACAAAGGTATCTAGACCTTGACTATCAGGTAGCGATAGGTCTAATAGCATGACATCAAAAGGTGAAGTAAGTCCACCAGAGGTATCATCGGCTAAAATTTTGATTGCTTGTGATAGTTTTTCAACTGTTTCTAACTCTACCTTGGCTGTATTAACGTCTTTAATTAACTCTTGAATTAAAAAAGCGTCCCCAGGATTATCTTCTACTAATATGACCTTAATAATTTCATCTGCCATTGCGTTTACTCCGGTGGCAGCTTGACGATCGCAAACCAAAAGTTTTCTATAGATTGTACAATTCTAACGAATTGGTCAAAGTCAACTGGTTTAGTTATATAACAATTAGCCGATAAATTATAAGCTTTGATAATATCTTCCTCTGCCTGAGAAGTAGTCAAAACGACTACAGGAATGCGTTTGAGATGGTTATCAGTTTTTATTTCCGCCAATACTTCCCGCCCATCTTTCCTTGGCAGGTTTAAATCAAGCAGCACTATATCTGGGTGAGGTACATTGCTATATTTATCTTGCTTTCGCAGAAACGCCATTGCCTCTACCCCATCTTCGACTATATTCAGGTTAACTGAGATTTTGCTATCTTCCAAAGCAATGCGCGTAAGTTCAGCATCTCCGGGGTTATCCTCTACTAACAAAACCTCAATTGGCATAATAGCTGTTGTAATATTCACGATTGTTTTCCTACTTGTTCTGGAATTGTGAAGTAGAAAGTCGAGCCTTGGCCCGGTTCCGACTCCACCCAGATACGACCACCGTGGCGTTCTATTATTTTCTTACAAATTGCTAGACCAATACCTGTACCTGGGTATTTACTTCTACCATGCAGGCGTTGAAAAATTACAAAAATACGCTCGGCATATTGGGGTTCTATACCGATGCCATTGTCTTGGACGGAGAATAGCCATGTTTTTTGAGGGTTGGGGACTGGGGACTGGGGACTGGGGACTGGGGACTGGGGACTGGGGGGAGATGAGGGAGATGAGGGAGTGGGGGGAGAATATTGGTTTTCCTCCTGTCCCCTGTCCCCTATCCCCTGTTCCCCCCCTGTTCCCTCAAGTCCAATATGGATTTTGGGTGGTGCATCTTGGCGGAATTTGATGGCGTTGGCGATGAGGTTTTGCAATACTTGGGTGAGTTGGGTGGGGTCTGCTGTGACTGTAGGTAAGGGGTCGTGGGTGATGACTGCCCCAGATTCTTCAATGGCGATTTTGAGATTAGCGATCGCTCGTTGTAAAATTACACCACAGTCAACTGAAACAAATGGTTGTCCACGGGTGGTAACTCGTGAGTAATTTAATAAGTCGTTGATTAAGGTCTGCATCCGCCTTGCACCATCAACGGCATAGTTAATGAACTGTTCAGCGTTGCTATCTAGTTGATTTTTATACCTCCTTTCTAATAATTGTAAATAACTAGTAACCATCCGCAAGGGTTCTTGTAAATCGTGGGAGGCTACGTAGGCAAAGTTTTCTAATTCGGTGTTAGAACGGGCTAGTTCCTGGCTTTGCTTGGTTTGTAGTTCTAATAATTGCCCTTGGGCTAAGGCGATACCAATTTGGTTGGCTAGCTGTTGCAATAATTCCAATTCAAAATTATTCCAATGACGGGGAGCAGAACATTGATGAGCGATGAGTAAGCCCCAAATTCCATCACGGTTGAGAATGGGAACTACAAGGTTAGCTTTTACGCCAAATTGTTGCAAAAATTCTCGATGACAGTCTTGAATATCTGCTTTAGTAATATCTAATATGGCGCTGACTCTGCCTTGGCGATATTTCTCGACGTAATCTTCGGCAAAACAAGGGTCAAGAATATTCTGCCCCAATACCACCGGCCAGCCTGGAAGGACAGCCTCTTGTACTGCGGTTCCCGAACCATCAGCCCACAGCCGGAAAATCAATACTCGGTCAGCTTGTAACAGTTGCTGCACTTCCTTAACTGATGTTTGCAGAATCTCTTCAATATCTAAGGTTTCTCGAATTTTTAGGGTGATTTCGGCAAATAATTGCGATCGCAAATTCTGTCTTTTTAATTCTTCTTCTGTCCGCTTGCGTTCTGTGATATCGGTATGAGACCCTACCATTCGCACTACATTACCTGCTTCATCCCAAAGCGCCTGACCTCGATCCAAAATCCATTTATAACTACCATCTTTACACAATAAACGATGCTCGGTCACGTAATATGGTGTTTTCTTAGTCAAATGAGCTTCAACTGCTTGCATTACCCAATCAATATCATCAGGATGCACCCGCTTTGACCATTCATCAAAATGGTTAGTAATTTCCTGGTCTTCATACCCCAGCATTTGTATCCAGCGACTGGAAAAGAAGACTTCGTTTGTCTTCACATTCCAATCCCAGATACCATCATTGTTACCATTTAACGCTAACAGCCAACGTTCCTCACTCTCGCGCAGTGCGGTGGCTGTGTGGCGACGTTCAGTTATATCTTGGAAGTAAACAGATAAGCCGTCTTTACTGGGGTAGATATGCACTGCAAACCATTTGTTAAGCGGTGTATAAAACTCCTCAAATTCCACGCTGATTTTTTGGGCGATCGCTCGGCGCGTCTCACGATAAAATAAAGAATCTTCTGTATCTAAAAATACTTCCCAAATACTTTTCCCTAATAGCTCATGTTGGCTTTTCTGTAGTAACTTAGCCGCTTGACCATTGACGTAAGTAAATATCCAATCTTTATCGATAGCAAAAAACGCATCAGTAATACTTTCTAAGATATTGGCAATCTGATCTCTTGCTGCTTCCGATTGTATACGTACGGCTTGCTCGTGATTCATTAACTTTTCGCTAATCCGAGCCACATCAGCTATATTGCGCCTCAGTTCCAACTGACTAATTACGAGACGGCTTAAAGCCTCAAGTGCATGAATTTGTTCTGGAGTTAGTTCTTTTGGCTGTCTGTCAATTACACAAAGTGTTCCTAAAAAATGCCCTTCTGGTGTTAACAGTGGTACACCTGCATAAAACCGCACATAAGGATATGATGTAACGATGGGGTTATGAATGAAGCGATCGTCAGCTAAGGTGTCAGGAACTACTACAACACTTTGTTTTTCCTGACAAAGATAAGATAAACCCACATTCCGGGGCATTTCTGGCACATCTATACCGAGTTTCGCTTTAAACCATTGACGATTTTCATCAATAAAATTAACCAAAGCTATGGGTGTACCACAAATAAATGCCGCTAACTGAGCCAAATTGTTATAAATTTCTTCCGGTTCAGTATCCAAAATTTGATATCGGCGTAAAGCTGCTAGTCTCGCCTGTTCATCATGCAAAGGATATTTCATGAAAAAAAATTATATAAATTTTTGCTAAAGTTTGATACAAAAATTGATTAAAAGCTGCTTATCAAAATAAAAAGTATAACTAACTTATAGTCTAGACAAAATTATTTATGTAACTAAATTTAAAAAAATTATTAAAAATACCCACCTCCAGGGAGATGTTTGTGTAGTGTTCTGGAGGAGGGATGTTGTTAATTATTTTGGTGGGCAGTGCAGCGCCCTACTGTCACCTATCCCCTATGATCTTTCTAAACTGCGGCGACAATCTGCGATCGCCTACGGCGGGGCGTAAGCCCATCGCACTTCCTCAACCAATTGATGTAAGTTACCCGTATTCAAGCGATAGCTGAGGGGATGAGCAATTAACCTAGCTGTACTTTCATACAAAGTAGTAATTTCAATCAAACCATTCTCTTTGAGAGTCCGGCCTGTAGAAACGAGATCCACAATAGCTTCAGACATACCCGTAATTGGCCCAAGTTCCACAGAACCATAAAGCGGGACTATTTCCACAGGTAAATCCAAACTTTGGAAATATTCACGAGCGCAATTCACATATTTAGAAGCCACCCGGCTGTGCGGTGGTAAATCTTGCGGTGACTTGTAAGGACTTGATGCTTT
The DNA here is from genome assembly GCA_036704005.1 of Leptolyngbyaceae cyanobacterium. Classification (GTDB taxonomy): domain Bacteria; phylum Cyanobacteriota; class Cyanobacteriia; order Cyanobacteriales; family Nostocaceae; genus Trichormus. The sequence continues at coordinate 24,839 of DATNQO010000220.1, forward strand.
AACAGCCACAGACATCCGACAATAGCCAAACTGTAAATCGACTAAATGAGCCACCTGTGGCTGTTTTTCCCGCAGGGTATCGTAACCGATAATACCGATTTGTGCTTGCCCGTACTCCACATAGACAGGCACATCTTGCCCTCTAACTAATAATCCTTTTGCCGTTCCACTAGCATCAGTGATTTGCAACTGACGATTTCCTGAGTCTAAAAAAGCACTAAAATCCAAACCTACAGATTGTAGTAGGCGGATGCTATGTTTGAGTAGTTCCCCTTTCGGCAACGCAACAGTTAACATTCGTTTTCTTGGTATCCTTGGCTAGAGACACATTCTAGTGTCAATATTGAGGATATCTCTATTGCTTCCCCCAAGCACATGAGAATTTTATTAGTTGATGACGAAGTAGAACTAGCAGATCCCCTAAGCCGCGCCTTAACTCGTGAAGGTTACGCTGTAGACGCTGCTTATGAAGGGACAAAAGGTAGCGAAATGGCCAAGGTAGGTAATTACGACCTACTGATTTTAGACTGGATGTTACCAGGAAAAACAGGCTTAGATATTTGTAAAGAATTGCGCCATGAGGGCAAAGTTACGCCAGTTTTATTCCTCACTGCCAAGGATACCCTAGATGACCGCGTACAAGGTTTAGATGCAGGTGCAGACGATTATTTAGTCAAGCCCTTTGAACTGAGAGAACTGCTGGCTAGAGTCCGGGCTTTATTGCGGCGTTCCGGTTCTCAAACCTATGAAGCAACACCAGGAAGATTAACAGTAGCCGACTTAGAACTTGACTGTGAAAATCAAGTCGCCTACCGCCAAGGGCGAGTCATTGAACTCTCGCAAAAAGAAAGCCAACTGCTGCAATACTTCATGGAACACACTGGACAACTTTTAACCCACGCCCAAATTTTACAAAATCTTTGGCAAGATAGCGAACCACCAAATAGTAACGTTATCGCCGCATTAATTAGATTGCTACGCCGGAAAATCGAAGTAGGCAAAGAACAACCTTTAATTCATACAGTTTACGGTAAAGGCTACCGCTTTGGCATATCTTCAATGGAGTGAAACATAGTGTAGACGCGACTACTTGAACCAAACAATAGCACAACCTTTTAAGTGGACAAGATGTACCCAAAGAATGGTAACAATTCAGGTAATTGCTTTATCTTGCTGTTGATTTATTCAACGCAACCTTGATAGAATATTTCCCACTAGAACTGATGCCAAAAATTCTAGGAGTTTACTTTTAATTCTCAAGGAATCTACCGAGTATATTTATGAAGAATTTATTTAATAGTCCAGTAATTTCTTCAAGACTGATTCTGAGTATTATTTTTTTTGGTAGTAGCATTTATTTCACATCAAATGCCGCTCGTGCTGAAATTTCTGCTCCCAAAACTGGCATTCAAATCGCGCAGTCAGACCGATATACCAGACAAGTTAGGAATCAACTAATTGGAGCCGCAAGAGTTGCTGGCCAGGGAGGGCTAAGTCTGACCCATGAGCCTTTTGTTGGGGATTTGGGTAGAAACGGAGATGACTATATCACCATAAATTTGAGGCAAGGAGTGAGTTATGCGATTTTAGGTGTTTGTGATGAAGATTGTAATGACCTGGACATAGAACTCTATGATGACAATGGAAATCTTATAGCCTACGATACTAAACCAGATGACCGTCCCTTTATTACAGTTCGCCCTCGTTGGAACGCTAGATTTAGAATCAAGGTTTTAATGCCTGGATGCTCAAATGCACCTTGTCGTTATGGTATTGGAGCTTTTGGCAATTAGATATATTTCAGCAAGTGGTCGCTGTTCCTCATTTTGTGACAGGTCTAGTCTTGTTTTTATGAAATCCCCAGACTTCCATCGTTGATTTCGTAACAACCAAGTACAAACCTGAACCTTCATAGGTTGACCAACGATTTTCAAAGTCGGAATAGTTCTTATCTAACGTAAAGACTGTCAACTGTATAGTCAGAATTTTAAGAACAAAACCCATATATCAGCATACTTTCAATCCTGTTCCCTATTTCCTACCCTATACTTGTTTTCTTAACTTCAGTTGCATCGTTAAACACCAAATCTCACCAATCCATAGCACTGTAAATGTGCTGCTAAATTCTCAATATTGCCTCGATAAAAACTATTTTATTTTCTCTGCATTTATGGGTGAGATAATCACAGACTTATTCAACAACTCATTAACCCGGATTTGCAATTGTACTTGAAATCTTCTAGCGCGTTGATAAACTATCTTACGTTCCTGAGACACAATACCAAAATCTTTTTCCACAGGCTGGATAAAATAACACAAGCGGGTTCTCATCGCCCAAACACCCATTGAAGGAAAGAGAATTAAGGCAAACATCAGAGGCGATATGGGACAAAACGGTAATTTAGTTAGTTGTTGTAATTTTTTCAGGTTAATAGTCCAAGGATGTAAAGATTCACTGCCGATACAGACGACGGGGAGAATGGGGATATGATAGCGATCGCTCAGCTGTAAAAAACTCACATCAAACTTTTGCAGTTGGTAGCGTTTACGCCAACCTTTACGCGGCCCCCGTACCCCCTCCGGCGCATATAACAAGATTTTACCCTGTGTTACGGCTGCCTCAAAATCGCTCAACTCTGCCCGGACTGCACCCAAAACCTGCGACCATTTAGGCGGTAGCCACCAAACCATCCAAGGATGTTCAAATAATGACCCCTCTGCTATGGGATGCGCTACCCATCCCCTTGTTTCACCTAATAAATATCCCAAGCTAATAAAATCCCAAGGAAAAGACATCCCTGCATGATTCATAGCTACAATTATCGGCCCAGTAGATGGCAAATTCTCCACTTGTTGCAACTCTCCCCGAAAATAATGTTGCACAATTGGAGCGAGAATTTCTTGACGAAAAGCCTGTTGATAATTTGGGTTAAATTCCTCAACCTCTGTCCTTGGAGAACGGCAACCCAGACGCAACCATCTACTTAAAAATGCTAAATAAAAACCACCAGGAATTAAAAATAAGAGATATTCTAACCAATGCCAACCATCTGGGTCTTGATGATAATGTTGCCAGTGACGGTTCAATAAAATTAACCAGCCTGGAGGATACCACAAACAAAACCAATCAAACCAGTTAAATTTATAACCCTGGTCTATATTTACCTTTGATTGTAAATTTATCAGGTTTTCAGATGGTGAATTAATCACAAATAGTTAATATAAGAATTGAACATCATATTAAAGAAATATCCTAGCTTGTTAAATTTATCATTGGTATCTGACTGTAGACGTAAAATCTACTACATTTTTTAATTTTGTTGATGCAACTATAAACTTCTTGCATAAGCAGTTTTTATCGGCGGTTAATTATTCTTAGGACTTACGCAAGTGTCATAAGTAGGTAGACATAATTAAATGTAAGATGTGTTGTTGTTCGTAGTGTTCGCGTAGCGTCTGTCTACGACACGCTACGCGAACGGAGAGAGCGATTTATCGCTCTTTTGCTGGGTTTGAGAGGACTAAAGTCCTTACTA
>DATNQO010000221.1:0-43587 GCA_036704005.1 Leptolyngbyaceae cyanobacterium
ACTAATTTCCGGCTTTGGGTTGAAATATTAAATATGTTCCGCCTAACCCTTCAACAATTGTCCTTGTGTTAGCAACCATCATATTCTGATAGGTGTCACCATCACTGGTTGGTTCTCCCAATCCTTGGGTATATAATTGCCGTTCTGATAAATTGACTTGCGCCTCTGTAGCGACAGATTCCATCACCTTGGATGTATCTAACATATCTGCAAAAATAGTCGGCACGTTACTTTTTTGCACAAACTTAACCAGATTTTTAACTCGTTGTTCTGTTGCTTGTGCTTCGCTACCTAGAGTAACTGAAGGAATACCATAAGTTCTTGTGTAATAATCTATAGCATTACTAGTTGTAATTAATCTGCGCTTTTCTTTAGGAATAGTAGCAACTTTTAATTTAATCCAATTATCGAGTTGATTTAGTTCACTTTTGATTCTTTTGGTATTTTCATTATAAATGTTGGTATTGCTGGGTTCTAACTTATTCAAGTTACTATTGATGACTTCCAGCATTTTGATAGCATTATTGGGATTGTGCCAAATATAAGGATTATTGACTCTACGACCGTTTGCTATAAATTGTTGTGGCTTAGGAACTGCAATTTGACTCACAGCAATTTTAGATGCGGAGTTTTTTGTAGCCTTGATTTGTTTGATTAATTGTGGTTCCAAATTGTAACCATTATATAATATGAGATTAGCTTGTTCAATAGCGCTACTATCTTCTGCATTTGCTTGATAAGTCTGGGGGAATTGGTTCGGGGGAATTAAGCAGATGAGGTTAATTGTGTTTTCGGCAATTTGTCTAGTTAAATCACACAGTACACTTGTAGTTGCGACAACTTTGGGAAGATTTTGATCAACTACATTAGTAGCCTGAGTGATGGATGTGTTTGTAGTTTGATTTCTACACCCAAAAAATCCACTGACGAAGATGACGAGAAGAAGTTTTAATAGTAACGGAGAACTGGAGGGAGATGTTTTTCCTTTCATTGCGGTTGATGCGCCGCCTGTGTGTTTGCTTTTAAGGAATGCTTGGCTAATGAATTTTATGGCATTATTCACTGTTGCTAACTGGATAAAAATAATAATATTGATTAATAGAATTATATATGATTCATACTGGTTTTTTTAAATAAAAGTAGGTCGATGCACTGCCCACCTTATTATACTTTCGGTAGGCAGTGCATCGGCCTACTTGATAAAATAATATTGATTAATAGAATTATAGTAGCTTTTGAATTTACTGGAATACAGGACAAAGGTAATCGTTAATAGTCAAAAACAATTACCTATTACCTGTTACCAAAAATATAAATTTTTCGTAAATTAATTACGTTTTTGACCAAATAAGCAATTCCCCTTTTTCACCACCTGCGGCTAATAGTTTACCTTGGGGATGCCAGGCTAGGGTAGAGAAACCATCAGCAACGCCTGTGAGAATTTGCGATACTTGCTTGGCTTGATTCCACAGACACAACCAGCCATCGGTTGCGGCTGAGGCGAGTGTAAAGCTTTGAGGTGCAAAGGCGATCGCATTAATCACACCCACATGATTAGTCAAAACTTGTGCTTCCCATCCCAAGTTTTCATCCTCTAGCTTTTCCCAAACTACGATACCTTCCACACTGGAAGAGGCTAGTATAGGCGCACCTACTTTGTTGGTGAGTTCTGACCATGCTAGTTGACGAATTTTCCCAGGGAAACCACGCATCACCCAAGGGTCGGGATTATTCCATTCCAAAACGGTGACACTACGATCCATATTCCCAGATGCTAAGAATCTACCATCAGGCGACCATGCCATAGTCACACTCACAGTAGGCATATCTAAAATATAAGGTTCTTCGTCCCAATCTTCAGCTTGCCAGATTTTCACACCCTTGTTACCAGCGATCGCTAAATATTTTCCATCAATGCGCCAATCAATACTCAACGCCGATGAGTCAGCAAAATTTAGGGTAGTGACAACCTCACCCGCCTCAGCATCCCAAACCTGTACATAGCGTCCTAAACTAAAAGCCAAATGGTTACTAGCATGACTCCAAGCTAACTTGTCCACCCATGCAGGCGCATTTTCTAAAGTGGCGACTAATTCCTGTTCCCGCCAAATCTTCACCCGGCCATCTTGTCCACCAATAGCTAAAAATTTGCCATCAGGGGAGAAAGCCAGACAATCGACAGATTGACCATTACCAGTTTGCAGCGTTGTCAAAACACCATCCTGCCAAATTACCACCTCCCCAGCCGCCGAAGCGGAGGCCAAGGTATCTCCTTGGGGACACCAGGCGATCGCAGTTACATATTCTGCCAGTGTCCCAGAAAAGTGTTCTTCAAATTCCTTAGTATTGCTGATTGTTGGTTTCATAGTTGTGTACAGAGGCTAGAGGTTAGGGGCTAGAGGTTTGGGGTTAGAGATTGGGGTTAGAGATTGGGGTTAGAGGTTAGGGTAGTTGGGGTGAGTAAGAGGTGAAAATACAAAATACAGCACTTTTCACCTTGATGAGGTACATTCATCTAGCCTCTAACCCCTAATCTAAGCGCCTCTGTTCCTTTGCAAAGTGTACTGCACTCAACTGAAAAAGGCTGTATCTTACAACTAGTTTCTCTTCCCTAGCCTCCAGCCCCTAACCTCTACTTCCTAGCCTCTACTCCCTAGCCTCTAACCTCTCACCCCTTTTAAACTAAACAAGCAAGAAAATCCTGCTTAAGCTGGGCTTCGTTTAAATTGCGACCGATGAAGACTAGTTCGTTTTTGCGTTTTTCGGTTGGTTTCCACGGGCGATCGGGTCTACCATCAAATATCATATGTACCCCTTGGAAGACAAATCTATTATCTTCACCAGCAATATTTAATATACCTTTCATCCGGAAGATATCCGGGCCTTGGGTACGCAATAATTCAGATAGCCAAGCGTTTAATTTTTCGCCGTCGAGTTCCCCTTCTTGGACTAAAGCCACAGAAAAAACTGTATCATCATGTTCGTGAGCATCTTCGCCTAAGAAATTTGGATCTATTTCCAAAGCACGGTCTAAATCAAAGGCTTTCACACCCAATAAAGCATCCATTCCTAATTCGGAATTGCGGGTGCGGTAGATTTTCGCCATTGCATTCATTGACCGAATCCGCTTTTCTAATTCATCTAATTCTGTTGGGGTAACTAAATCAGTTTTATTAAGTAAAATTACATCAGCAAAGGCAATTTGTTCTTGGGCTTCGTCTGCGTCCCAGTGTTGCCAGATATGCTTGGCATCTACTACTGTCACTACTGCATCTAAAGCTAGTTGACTTTGCATATCTTCATCTACAAAGAATGTCTGAATCACTGGTGCAGGATCAGCCAATCCTGTAGTTTCAATTACTAAATGGTCAAACTTATCACGGCGCTTCATTAAATTACCGATGATGCGGATTAAGTCACCGCGAACCGTACAACAGATACAGCCGTTGTTCATCTCAAAAATTTCTTCATCTGCATCAATCACTAATTGGTTATCAATGCCTACTTCCCCAAATTCATTGACAATCACGGCAACTTTTTTACCATGCTCGTATGTGAGAATGTGATTGAGTAGAGTTGTTTTACCTGCTCCTAAATAGCCAGTCAGAACAGTAACGGGAACTGAATCTGCAACTACGTCAGCTACCATACTATCAAAGCCTCTTATCTTACCAAATGGATAATCATTATCACCTATAATAGTCTGTTTTATATTTTTGTGCGAACATAACGATTTTTAAATTTACTGTAGGGCGCTGCACTGCCCACCAAGACAATGATACGGCGCTGCACTGTCCACCCCCTACATATCTTTCAAAAATCAAGTATAAATCCTATAGAGAATGTAAAATGTATTAGTATCGTTAATTACATTGATTTTATTTTCTTGAGAAAGTATATTTAATTAAGAAAATTGTCTTTTTGTTTATAAAATTAATTTTTGAGGTTGCTTATGATGAATTTAGTTAATTCATAATTATTACTGATTGTATGCCTAAAGAAATAATTAGACAAATAAATACCTGGTTTAAGAGGGATAAGATTGTCAGCAATCTAGAATTTTTTCAGGATATTATTATTATCTCGCTATGTGTGGGCTTGTTTTGGATAATGCTCCTGCGTTTGGCGGATATGTTTTTATCTTTCTTACATCCGCTTGATTTGCGGGAAGTTACATCTGATATTTTGTTTATTTTGATTTTAGTAGAGCTATTTCGCTTATTAATTGATTACTTACAGACACAAAAGATATCAGTAGGAGCCGCCGCAGAAATTACCATAGTTTCGGCATTGCGAGAAGTAATTATCCGTGGAGTATTAGAAATAACTCGTGACCAAATTCTAGGTATTTCTATATTTCTCCTAGTTTTGTTGGCTATGCTAATAGCGTTGCCTTGGATATCCAAATTTTTTGATCATGTGAGAATTACTGAATATGAAAGCCCTGAAGATAGCAGAGAAATATTATCTAGTGAATCTATTCATGGGAGTTAAAGATTAAGCAGATTGTCAGGCGATGGGCTACGCCCCACCGGAGGCGATCGCAATAAGTAAAGCAGGTAGTTCATCCAGAGTATTTTCCACAGCTTAATTCTAGCTGATAGTTCAAGGTAAATCCCCTTGTGGGTAAGCAGACAAGGATGTAAAGAAATATTTCTTGTCAAGCCTCTAGTCCCTAACCTCTAACCCCTCTTTTCCAGCTAGCAAAAATCACCAATCAGATAATTATGTCCACAGTGTGCATAAACTGATCGAGGTGTTATGTTAAGACTTACATCTAGTCAAAAAAATAAGAATTGGCGTACAAGATTGGCTAATTTATCGTACCAAATTCTGCACCTTAACTAATTAGGTGTTTTGCATTGGTAATGAGAAATTTTACTCAACTTGGGTTAGCAATTCGTTTACTTTTATTGTATCCTTTGTCCGATTCCCTTGGCAATTAGCCATCAGGCGAATAATCTACCTCTGTTTCCTCGGAGACATTTTGCAAATGAATAAAGTGCTAATTAATGACACTACACTACGTGATGGAGAGCAAGCGGCTGGGGTTGCTTTTAGCGCAGAAGAAAAAATAGCGATCGCCAAATTTCTCGACACTATCGGCGTAGATGAAATTGAAGTAGGAATACCCGCAATGGGTAAAGCCGAACAACAAGCGATCGCCAATATTGTTAACTTAGATTTGCAAGCACATCTACTAGGTTGGAATCGCGCTGTTATTGCTGATATCCAAGCTTCCATAGCCTGCGGTTTGCAGCGAGTACATATCTCAATTCCCGTTTCTGCAATCCAAATCTCTGCCAAATTTCAAGGACGTTGGCAAGTAGTTTTACAGAAACTTCAAGATAGTATTAGCTTTGCTGTTGATCATGGTTTATTTGTTTCCATCGGTGGCGAAGACTCATCCAGAGCCGAAGAAAGCTTTCTACTTGATTTAGTGCTGGCGGCTCAAGAATGGGGTGCATCAAGATTTCGCTTTTGTGACACAGTAGGTATTCTCGACCCTTTCACCACTTACGACAAGGTAAAACAATTGGTGACATCTTTAACAATACCTGTAGAGATGCACACTCACAACGATTTTGGTTTAGCCACAGCCAACGCCCTCGCCGGGATTAAAGCAGGTGCTTTATCAGTAAATACTACAGTTAATGGTTTAGGAGAAAGAGCTGGTAATGCTGCTTTGGAAGAAGTGGTTATGGCTCTCAAGCATTTATATCACTATGATTTAGGAATTGATACAAAACGTTTATTGGAAATATCTCAATTAGTAGCATCAGCATCAGGTTATCCTGTACCGCCTTGGAAAGCAATTGTTGGTGAAAATACCTTTGCTCACGAATCAGGGATTCATGCTCATGGTGTACTACAAAATCCCCATACCTACGAACCCTATACACCAGAAGAAGTTGGTAGAGAGCGGCGTTTAGTTGTTGGTAAACATTCTGGTAGGCATTTATTATCTAGTATCTTGGAGCAATACGGCATTGTTCTCAATCAAGAAGAAACTCAATCCGTCCTAGATGCAGTTAGACAAGAATCTGTAGAAAAGAAACGCAGCCTCACCCCTCAAGAACTGCTGCATTTAGTCCAAACACGACAACATTCTTGGGCTAGTTGATATCAAGTTCTGCTAATTGCTGACGATATAGTTGCTAAGGTTGGTAATAGGTAATAGCGAATGGGTAATTGTTTTCTAAAATACCCATTACCAATTACCCATTACCAATTACCCATTACCAGTCCCTTCAACTCAACCTCTGCCGTAACCACAAAGCCAATAATGGCATTGCCAATTTATAACCTTCCTCTGCGCCATAAATTAACCCCTTATGGTGCAATCCTGTCAGCGCACCTTGGAGGCTACCACCCCTAGATAGTCCATGCTTTTGAATATAATCTCTACTTTGGGGTTTTTCTGTGGGGTCAAGTGCTAAACATTCCAACAGATGTACCTGATTGGCTGGTAGTAACATCAATAAAGATTCATAAGTCATCGATAAATCTTTGAGCAGCCCTTCAATTGCTTGCTGTACGTCGGCTTCAGTAATTAAGCTATCAGGATTACAGGATGTTTTCAGGCGGCGAATTAGCGCCATCGCATCACCAATATGTCCTTGTACTGCATCTGAAAATAATTGCAAGGCTTTGGAACGAGAATCAAAGGTGAGTTGGGCTGTATGTAATATTTCCCTTGCCCACACTGCTAATACATCACGGCTGAGGGGAGGTAGTTGTATCGCTTCTAAATGATTCTGCTCATCTTGGGAATAATTGCCTGTCTCGGCAATGGTGGCGACTAAGACATAATTAACATGGGTATCTTCGTTGATTTTATTCCTGAATGCCATTTCCCATAAATTGTGACGATCCCAAGAACGAATATGCGGGAAACTCTGTAAAATTACCACCACCCGCTTATCTACATCAACAGCCATGATTTGTGGTAATTGCAACAACAACTCAAAGGCTTGCCATAACTGCTTTTGGTTGAGAGAACGTATCAATTTGAGTTTAGTTTCGGCATCAAAAACGAAAAACTCACTAGCATTTTCCGTCACCCAATTCTGAATTTTCGCTGCTTCCCAGTTTTGGCTAATCGCTTCGGCTAGTAGCTGTAAAAATCGCTCTCCGTCTGTGGCGCGGATGCAGTCTATATCTAGCGCGATCGCACCCACTTCCACCACACCCCAACGCACTAGGGTACGCCTACCACTACCAGGTACTCCGGTAATTAATAAGTTACCATCCTGGGCTAGCGTTTCTACAATGCGCTGAAACTCTACAGAACGCCCTATCAGTTGTAATGGGGTAGATAAATCCAGACTCACAAGTTTTTCGCTTTCGGTTCCATCCCTAGTTTAAGGGAAAGCATAGTCCATTTTTCGCCACCCATTAGCTTAAACAATAGTTATCATCAGATTTCACTAGTTTTCAATCTTGTTTAACACTATTAATTAGTGCTAAATTATTTTTAACACTTTTTACAAGAATTTAATAATTATGGTTAAAGCTGTAGCTAAGGTTGCACCAGAAGAGAAACAGCCGACAATTTGGCACGCCTTAGAGATAGACGAAGCGATCGCTCGTTTGCACACTGATGCAGAAACCGGGTTAAGTAGCCCCCAAGTCATACAGTTATTTAATAAAGTCGGTGCAAATGAACTGACGGGAAAGAAGAGTAAGCCTTGGTGGCTGAAGTTTCTCCTGCAATTCAATCAACCGCTATTAATTATTTTGTTGTGTGCTGGATTGGTGAAAGCAGTAACGGGTAGTTTTGTCAATGCTGGGGTGATTTGGGGTGTGACAACCACCAACGCCATTATCGGATTTGTGCAAGAAGCCAAAGCCGAAGGTGCGATCGCAGCTTTAGCCAAAGCCATCACCACAGAAGCCACCATCATCCGCGACGGACAGAAAATCCGCATCCCCTCACGAGACTTAGTACCCGGTGATATCGTACTGTTAACTTCCGGCGATAAAGTCCCCGCCGACTTACGCCTAATTCAAGTACGGAACTTGCAAATAGATGAATCGGCTTTGACTGGTGAATCTGTAGCAGTAGAAAAAAATACATCCATCTTGAAACCAGATACAGGATTGGCAGAACGCATTAACATGGCTTATGCGGGAGGCTTCGTCACCTTCGGACAAGGGATTGGTGTTGTCGTAGCTACAGGCAATAATACAGAGACTGGGAAAATATCCCAGTTAATGGAGCAGCATACAGATATTTCCACCCCATTAACCAGGAAATTTGATAAATTTAGCCACAATTGGCTATATATGGTACTTGGGTTAGCCGCCCTATGTTTTACTGTAGGGTTAGGTTTTAGAGGCTTTAATGAAGCTCTAGAAGCAGCCGTAGCCTTAACCGTAAGTGCCATTCCCGAAGGCTTGCCAGCAGTAGTAACTGTTACCTTAGCCATTGGTGTTTCCCGCATGGCTAGACGGAATGCGATTATTCGCAAACTCCCGGCTGTGGAAACCTTGGGTAGTGCGACTGTGATTTGTTCCGATAAAACCGGGACATTGACAGAAAATCAGATGACAGTACAAGCCATCTATGCGGGAGGACATCAATATACAGTCACTGGTGTGGGTTATGCACCCGATGGGGAAATCCTCAGAGATGAGAAACCCGTAAATTTGAATAGTGATAAGGGACTGCAAGAATGTCTGATAGCCGGCTTACTTTGTAACGATTCCCACCTAGAAAAAAAGCAAGGTAAGTGGGTAGTCATGGGAGATCCCACCGAGGGCGCGTTAATTGCATCGGCGAATAAAGCCAATTTTAGCCAGCCGACGTTAGCTAAACAAATGCCTAGACTAGATGGGATTCCCTTTGAATCTGACTATCAATACATGGCAACCTTGCATCAGACACCCACAGGTAAGACTATCTATGTGAAAGGTTCTGTAGAAGCTATTCTCCAACGCTGCAACCTGATGTTAAATACCGATGGTAAGCCACGTCCTTTGGATTGTGTGGAAACCTTAAAGCAAAGTTCCATCGAACGAGAAGTGAATATTATGGCGCGTCAAGGCTTGCGAGTCTTAGCCTTAGCCAAAAAGCCAGTCAGTGATGAACTAGATACTGTAGATCATCCAGATATAGCTGATGGGTTAATTTTCTTAGGCTTGCAAGGGATGATTGATCCACCCCGTGAGAGTGCGATTAAAGCGGTGCAAGCTTGTCAAACAGCCGGGATTCAGGTGAAGATGATCACCGGAGATCATGCTGTGACAGCGCAGGCGATCGCGCGGAGAATGGGAATCAACAAAAACGGCTCAGTTCTAGCTTTCACAGGTGCAGAACTAGCCAAAATGGATCAAGCCGAACTCGCCCAAGTTGCTGAGGAAGGGGTAGTTTTTGCCCGTGTTGCACCAGAACAAAAACTGCGCCTAGTCGAAGCCTTACAATCGAAAGGCGAAGTTGTCGCCATGACTGGGGATGGTGTGAACGATGCACCCGCCTTAAAACAAGCAGATATCGGGATTGCAATGGGTGGCGCAGGTACAGAAGTAGCCAAAGAAGCCGCAGATATGCTACTTACCGACGACAATTTCGCCTCCATTGAAGCGGCGGTAGAAGAAGGACGTTCTGTATATAAGAACCTAATTAAAGCAATTTGCTTTATTCTCCCTGTCAACGGTGGGGAATCAATGACAATCTTAATTAGTACATTATTGGCGAGAGACTTACCGATTTTATCCTTACAAGTCCTCTGGCTAAATATGTTGAACTCCATCACCATGACAGTACCTTTGGCATTTGAACCCAAGGCACAAAACGTCATGGAACAAGCACCCCGTCATCCCAACGAACCCTTACTATCAGGTAGTCGTATCCAACGCATTTTAGCAATTTCTCTATTTAACTGGATTGTTATATTCGGCGTGTTTGAATATATCCGTCAAACCACAGGTAATCTAGATTTAGCCAGAACAATGGCAATTAACTCTTTAATTGCTGGCAGAATATTTTACCTATTGAGTATTAGCCAATTAATTCCCAATCTCATCGCCAAAATGGACGGTACATTAAAAGAAAACGTCGATATTCCCGCCATTGGTTTTGGCATTCTTGGGGCAATTCTGTTACAAATTGCCTTTGCTCATGTGCCTTTGATTAACGAAGTCTTTGAAACAGCGCCCTTGACTTTACAGCAGTGGTTATTCTGTTTAGGTGTAGGTTCACCGATGATTTTATGGGCTACAGTTGTCAATCGTTTAGATCCGCCCAATTAATTTGAGAATATCTCAATAGTTATTAAGATTGAGTTCGTAGTAAGGACTTTAGTCCTTTTTTGAGGACTGAAGTCCTCACTACGAACTTAATTTATTTATATGGCTCTAAGCAGCGATTTTTTCCTCAAGTGGTTTAAATGTTTTTTTAGTAGCACCACAAATAGGACAATACCAATCATCAGGAATATCTTCAAATGGTGTACCGGGTGCAATACCAGAATCAGGATCGCCAGCCACAGGATCGTAAATCATACTGCATTGTCTGCAAATCCATTTGCGAGTGCTGGGGTCTGTGCCTGCTACTCTGGTAACAGGTTGTCCACCATTTAATACTTCTAAAGCTTCAGCGTAGCGATCGGCGTGGTAATTTTCGATAAATTTTAATAAACCAAAGCGGTGTGCTGCGTCGCGGAAGATATTGGCGTGTTCGCTAGATTCCTGCGCTTGTTTGAGAAATTCTTCCGCCGCCGGATGATCGCGATCGCTTTGAGCAGCTGCGGCAAATTCAGGATACATTGTTGTATATTCGTAAGTCTCCCCCTCAATTGCCAAAGATAAGCAACGAGAGACAATTTCCCGCTTTTGTTCGTCAGTCAAAGCAGCCGGATCTTTGACAACCAGTTCTGGGTGCAGTAATTCAAAATGAGCAAAAGCGTGTTCTGTTTCTTGTTCTGCGGTTTCGCGGAATAGTTTAGCTAAATCTGTAAATCCCAGCTTACGCGCTACATCAGCAAAAAACAGATACTTGCGATTAGCCATCGATTCGCCACCAAAGGCAGCTTCTAAGTTTTGCAGTGTGGTAAAGTTCGATAAATCCATAATTTTTGGATGCAGTGACGTAGTGTACAGCAGTTGTTATATGGCAGGTGACAGGTGATAGGGGACAGGTGACAGCTTCAGCGCCTGTACCCTGTCCCCTGCTACATTTATGGGCAAATACTTTTTATTTACCCACTTTGCTAGCGAAAACAGGACAATTTAGGAGATAAAACGGATAGATTGCCACTTTATTGTAGTATTTCTACTCTTAAATCTAATTACCTTCCTAAATCGTGCATTTGGTTAATTACGGTAGTACATTTTTGTGTTATAATTTCCAACTCTTCCTTATTTGTAGAAGTAGGCGTATCAATTAAATTGCCAATTCTCACCGTCAGAGGAACAGCACGGGGTAAAGACGAGCCTTTTTGTAAAATCTTCTCCGATCCCCACAAACACACGGGCAATATGGGTGCTTTCGCCTTGGCGGCTAACAGTGCTGCGCCTCTTTTCGGGTCATGAATGCGTCCATCTGGGGTGCGAGTACCTTCTAAAAACACACCCACAGCCCAGCCATTTTCTAGATATTCTAGAGCTGAACGGATGGCATTGCGATCGGCGCTTCCCCGACTGACTGGATATGCACCATATAATTTAATCGCCTGTGCCAAAACAGGAACTTCAAATAATTCTTGCTTGGCCATGTATGCGACTGGACGACGTACACAGTTGGAGACAATTGGCGGGTCAAAATAGCTAGCATGATTACTCACAACTACTAACGGGCCTGTTGGAGGGACATTTTCCACACCATAAATTCGACCCCGAAAGTAACCGTGCAGCATTGGACTCACAATCGACCACTTAAAGGCATGGTAAAGTGCCAGACTAATTAAAGGTTCGCGGGTTCGAGACATAAGGGATTGGGGATTGGGTACTGGGGATTGGGTATTGGGGAGATGAGGGAGATGAGGGGGATGAGGGAGACATAAATTCTCCCCCTGCTCCCCCTGCTACCCCTGCTCCCCCTGCTCCCCAGTCCCTAATTTGGCAATTCCGCAGCGTTACGGACGTTTGTTAAAATTAAATCAGCAGTGGTACGTTTAATTAAACCAGTGAGTACGTTACCTGGGCCGATTTCTACTACTTTCTCAATACCTTGTGCTGGTAATGCTAAAGAAATTTCTCGCCAGCGTACTGAACCAGTCATTTGCTGAGTGAGTCGTTGTTTTAAAATTTGGGCATCAACTGCGGGTTCTGGCTCGACGTTGGATAATACAGGTACAGTCGCTGTTTGAAATTCTATATTTTCCAAAATATTTTGGAACTCGGCCGCCGCCGCCGCCATGAAGTGTGAATGAAATGCACCGGAAACTTTTAAAGGTACAGCACGCTTGGCTTTTACTTGCGTCATCACAGTTTGTACTGCTTCGGGTGTACCGGAAATAACAACCTGTGCTGGACTATTATCATTTGCCAAGACTACATCAGGGGTCTGGGCAATTATTGCTTCTAACTTTTCGCGGTCAAAATTCATCATAGCTGCCATCAGTCCGCCTGCGGCACTATCCATGAGTTCAGCGCGACGCTTCACCAGTTCTAAACCAACTGACCATTCAAATACACCAGCAACGTAAAGGGCAACATATTCTCCCAAACTATGACCCGCCACTAAATCTGGTTGGTGTCCTCGTTCCCGCATCAGGTCTGCTAGGATACTCTCGACTACGTAAAGACAAGGCTGAGTATAGAGTGTCTGTGCTAATTTTGCTTCTTCGTTTTGGCAAATTTCACTAACAGACCATCCTAAGATTGCCTCAGCTTGAGCAAATTTTTCTTTAACACCTGGTATATCTAATAAATCTTTTCCCATTCCCAGGGTTTGAGAACCTTGTCCGGGAAACACCCATGCAGTTTTAGTCATTAGTCATTAGTCGTTAGTCATTAGTCAATAGTCATTAGTCCATAGTTCATAGTCCATAGTCAATAGTCCATAGTTATTCTCCTCTGCCCCTTTGCTTTCCCAGTTAACAGTGAGATAGTGCGTTTCTAAGGCACTTCTGGGGGCAGGTTTCCTAAGTTGTGTGCGTAGCGTCTGTCTACGACACGCTACGCAAACGTAGAGAGGGGAGTGGCTTGTCTCCGTAAGAATGGACAGTTAACGGTTAGGAACTTCCAGAAATTCAATTATCAATGAGTAAAAGCTGAGAAACTGAATTATATTCTTCTTCCCCTGCTCACCAAAGTGATTTTATATTTTTTTAGTTGCACGTCCTGAAAAATTCCTACTTTCCCCATTGAAAGATGGCCGCACCCCAACTTAAACCAGCTCCAAAGCCAGATGTAGCAATGATATCGTTGGGTTTGATTTTGCCTTCTCGCACGGCTTCGTCTAAGGCTATGGGAATGGAAGCGGCGGAGGTATTACCGTAATTAGCGAGGTTGCTGATTACTTTGTGGTCAGGAATATTTAGGCGTTCGGCTACCGAATCGAGAATGCGTTGATTTGCTTGATGCAGTATTAACCAATCGATTTGATCAACAGTTATTTGAGCTTGAAATAAGGCTTTATCAATGATTTCTGGTACTTTTTGGGCTGCGAAGCGGTAAACTTCTTTACCATTCATGGTAAGAGGTTGATAAGTGCCTTGAGTAACGTTAACGTTGGGGAGGATTTCTTGGTAATTACCTTGATAGGTGAGGTTAAGATAATGGTTTTGTGTACCATCACTTTTAAGAGCAAAACCTAATAGGCGATCGCTTTCGTTGGCTTGCAACACCACGGCCCCAGCACCATCCCCAAATAACACACAAGTGCGTCTGTCTTGCCAATCTACCCAGCGAGAGAGGATATCACCCCCAATCAACAGTACATTCTGATATACACCAGTTTTAATATATTGGGCTGCTGTGACTAGACCGAATACGAAGCCAGAACAAGCTGCTGTTAAGTCAAAGGCCGCCGCTTGGTTAGCTTCTATCGCCGCTTGAACTTTACAGGCAGTACCAAACAAGTCGTCTGGGGTGGATGTTGCCAGTAAAATCAAATCTATGTCAGTTGCACTGATCCCCGCTGCAGCGATCGCTTGTCTACTCGCCGCCGCCGCCAGTTCAGTTAAGGATTCAGTTGGTAGTGCTAACCGTCGTTGACGAATCCCCGTTCTTGTGCTAATCCACTCGTCTGATGTCTCAACCAGTTGGGTTAATTCCTGGTTGTGAAGGGAAGTTTTTGGTACTGCGGAACCACTTCCTGTAATTGCGATGCCTAAATTTTGCACTCCTAGTCTCCCAAGCTATGAGTTATTAGTCATTAGTTATTAGTCATTAGTCATGAGACTAATAACAGGTAGAGCTAATGACTAATCACTGCTGTTGTGTAAAATTTCGTATTGGGATTGCAGTTGTTGCATCACCTGATTGTCTACAGCTTCTTTAGCCATGCGGATGGCGTTGAATACTGAAGGTGCTTGAGAGCTACCGTGTCCGATTAAACAAACACCTGATACCCCTAACAGCAAAGCACCACCGTGTTCTGCGTGATCCATACGCTGCTTAATTCGCTTCAGGTTAGGTTTTAATATGGCTGTCCCGATTTGACCGTGCAGTCCTTGTGGTAATTCTTCCCGCAGTATTTGCAGAATTACACCGCCTACCGCTTCAGCAAATTTTAGTAAAATGTTGCCGACAAAGCCATCGCAGACAATCACATCAAATTCACCGGAGAGTACATCTCTACCTTCGGCGTTACCAATAAATTGGATATGGGGATTTGCCCGTAACAGTTCATGAGTACGTAGGGCTAATTCATTGCCTTTGGTGTCTTCTTCACCAATATTTAACAAACCCACTTTAGGTTCGTCTGTGCCTAATACGTACTTACTGTATGTAGATCCTACAACAGCAAACTGTTCTAAAAACTTGGGACGGCAGTCTACATTAGCACCAACATCGAGTATCAATACAGGTTTACCAGCTTTGACTGTTGGAAAAACTGTCCCAATTGCTGGACGGTCAACTCCTGGTAATCGTCCCAAGCGAAGCAAAGCTGATGCCATAGCGGCCCCAGAATGACCAGCAGAAAATACTGCATCGGCCTGTTGCTGCTTGACTAAATCCATCGCCACATTAATCGAAGCCTTGCGCTTGCGTCTTACCGCATTCAAAGGCTCCTCATCCATTGCGATCGCTTCCTCGGTAGGAACGATCTCCACCCGCTCCAAATTAGTTTTTGGTGGCAAGGCTGAGGCAATTTGTTGGGGATCACCCACCAACAGGACTTTTACACCCAATTCTTCGCTAGCTCTTACTGCGCCAGCTACGATTTCGTTGGGTGCGTGATCCCCCCCCATTGCGTCAATTGCTATCCGTACGCCAGTCGATCCCATTGCTCAGAGCTTCTAGAAACCTTACAAATTTTACCAGATGGCTTGGCTGAAAAATCTTAACTTTACTAACTACCGCATATTTGTTGTGATTATTGCAACAATTTTCTACGGCAAGCTAAGGATAGCATGAAATGCTGGGGACTGGGGAGTTCAGTGAACAGTGAACAGTTACCAGTTATCAGTGAACACAAACTGATAACTGATAACTGATAACTGATAACTGATAACTGATTAACTCAATACCCAATTAACCAACAACCTCACACCGTAGCCGGTTGCGCCTGGGCCGTTGTAACCGTTTTCTTTATCTGACCAGACTGGGCCGGCAATGTCTAAGTGCGCCCACTGGGTGTCTTTGACGAATTGCTTGAGGAACAAGGCGGCTGTGATCGCACCGCCTGGACGTGGGCCTGTGTTCTTCATATCGGCAATGCCAGATTTTAGCCCTTCAAAATACTTTTCTTCCATTGGCATCCGCCAAAGCTTCTCACCAGATTCGCTAGAGGCTTGGTCTAGTTCCTTAGCTAAAGCATCATCGGGAGTATATAAACCAGCGATATCATCACCCAAGGCAATGACGTTAGCACCGGTGAGGGTGGCTAAATCAACGATCGCATCTAAACCCAATTTATCGGCATATACTAACGCATCAGCCAGGGTTAAACGCCCTTCAGCGTCGGTGTTGTTGACTTCGATTGTTTTGCCATTTGAGGCGGTAAGGATGTCTCCAGGGTGCATAGCCTTACCGCTAATCATGTTTTCTGTGACGGCAGAGATGAAGTGAACTTCCACATCTGGCTTGATTTGGGCAATGGCTTTGGCTGCGCCTAATGTGGCGGCTGCACCACCCATATCCATTTTCATGGTTTCGATACCGCTACCCGCACCTTTAATATTCAGTCCACCGGAATCGAAGGTTAAACCTTTACCAATAATGGCGACTCTGCGCTTGGGTGCGCCTTCTGGTTTGTAGGTGATGTGAATGAATTTAGGTGGCAAATCTGAGGCTAAAGCAACTCCTAAAAATGCCCCCATACCTAGCTTTTCACATTCTTCCCGTTCTAATATTTGCAGTTGCAAACCGTGGTCAGTAGCAATCTGTTGAGCAGTTTCTGCCATAGTAATTGGTGTGACACTGTTGGCGGGTGCGGCTACTAATTGCCGAGCCAAAATTACCCCTGATACGATTTGATTGGCGCGGTTGATGGCTGCTTCTTGTCCGGTAAAACCCAGTAGTTCGACAGTTTCAACGGTAGAACCTTTATCTTCTGGGTCTGATTTAAAGCGATTATCTTGATATAGGGCTAGTTGTACACCTTCAGCAATGGCTTGGGCTGAGGCTGTGGGGTCATTGTTCCACAAGGGAAAACTCAAGCCCAGAACTTTGCTTTTTTGTTTTTTAGCTACCCTACCTACAGCCGCCGCCGCCCGTCGTAAGCTTTCGGTTTTGAAGGCTTCAGGTTTGCCTAAACCTACCAAAATGATTTTTTTTAATGAACCACCACCACCGACGCGGGTAAAAATGGTGCTGTTGGCTTTGCCTGTAAATTCTTCTTCGGCAATGATTTCTTTTAAAATGCCGGCAAACTTCTCATCTAAACTCGCCAGTTCACCAGTTAATTCGACTGCATCTTCAAATAATGCGATCGCCAAACTATCGCCCGCCCATTCTAGCAGAGGCTTATCACTTAATTGAATTGCCATGTTGGGATTTTGCCTATATATGCCTTCTTGTACCAGTATTGCTCAAAATTTTTGTTTCAGGATAGGGGGCTGGGGACTGGGTATTGGGGACTGGGTATTGGGGACTGGGGACTGGGGGGAGATGGGGGAGAAACCTTTCCCCCTTTCTATGGACTAATGACTAATGACAATATAATTAAAATTATCCTTCTGTATGGCGTAACTTATGACTTCAGCCTTATCCCCAAGCCAACGGGCAGAAGTGTTCTATCCGAGTTCTGATGGTGAACCTGTGGCGGAAAGCTATGCTCATTTGTGTGTTTTGCTGGCGACGTTGGAAATTTTGCGCCAGTATTTGCAAGGACAACAAGCTACAGTCCTGGCTAATCAGTTTCTTTACTACTCTGAGGGTTTTCCCAGGTTGCGAGTTGCGCCTGATGTGATGGTGATTTTTAATGTCGCGCCTGGTGGTAGAGATAATTATAAGGTTTGGCAAGAGGGCGAGGTTCCCTCTGTCATCTTCGAGATGACTTCAGCAGGAACTAGAAACCATGATCAGGAATTTAAGAAAACATTATATGAGCAACTTGGTGTAAAGGAATACTGGCTATTTGACCCCAGAGGTGAATGGGTGCAAGGACAGTTGCAGGGCTATCGGTTGCGAAATAATATATATGAACTGATTACAGATAATCGCAGTGAACCCTTGGGGTTGCGGTTGCAAGTGGAAGGGGAATTAATTGCTTTTTATCGGGAAGATACGGGGGAAAAGCTACTAAATCCCACAGAACAGGCGCAAGCGCTGAGGGAAGCACAGCAAAGGGTTGATGCAGAAGCCCTAGCACGCCAGCAAGCAGAAATTGCTCGACAGCAAGCAGAACAACAGGTAGAACAGTTAAAGCAACGACTGCGATCGCTCGGTGTCGATCCAGAAGAAAATACATAGTTAACTGTTGACTGTTGACTGTTGACTGTTACCCATCAGAGGTGAAGGTAGTTGCACATTTGCTAATAGGTTGCAGGAAAAGTCGCTAAACCTATTAGCAAATATAATACAGCTAATTATAAATTTTTATTTAATTTCAGTATATATTGCGATTGGCTCTATCACTGCATCAATTTCTCCTGCCCAAGCTTTCCATACTTCTGTCATGTCTATTGTTCCTGAAATACCTGGAAAAGTAATTTTTTCTATTCTTCTCCTTGGTATAAATCCAACGATTGTCATTTCTACATCCCCTGGCATAATATATGCCGATCTAAGCTGATCCCTTGTTATCCGAAGATTTTCTGGGTTTATAGTTCCTATCAAATTTGAGTTTCCTACATTAGTGTTGACAGTAACAGATCCAATTGAAAATGCTTTAATTACTTCTAGATAAGCCTTTAATTGATTCTCTTCCTCTTTCTTTTTCTGACTATTAGGTTTAAAACTTTTATCTGTATTTTGCTGAGTATTTAATATAAATGTATCCATTATATATTTACTATTAAATAAATTTATAATAGCATCCCAATCGGTAAATTTACAGATACCCGTTATTTTTATTAATGATGAATATTTTTCTAATTCTTCTATATTATTTATTTCTCTTAAAATGCCCTTGTTGGTTAAAATTTCTTCAAATTTGAAATAACCATAGTCATGTTCAACAATCTCTTCAGTCGAAGAATATAAGTATTCATCGCTTTTCGTATTAACGCCTTTTTTATATCCATCTTTATAAATTGTTTTATCAGTTGTCTTGCCACTAAGACCACCCGCATAATTTTTAGGGCCAACACTTATCTCTCCTTCTTTACCATCTTCTTGAACTTTTTCTTTATATTCTTCATCTGAATTTTGTGTAGATTTAACACCTTCATTTTCTATTAATCTTTTAATTTGTACTAATCCTCCCAATAATTGAGAAGAATAAGAATGTAGTTTGATTTTATCTAAATAAATAAAATGTTTTAAATTAAAAGCATCATCTTCTCCTATTAAATCTTCCTTTAATTTTACTTCTTCTTGCATGAAAGTCCTCTTGATACCTTTGTTGCTCTATTAATGATTCATCTTTCATTTTTTGAACACCTTCTTCAAAACCTGAATGATTTTCAACTTGTTTTTTCATCTCATTAACTATTTTATGAGATGCCCTAGCTATATATTTAGCTACTTCTTCTATATCGTTACTCTTTTCAGGATTGGAGTTGTTCATATTCCAGTAGTATATGACTGGATGTTTCTAGCATAACCCGTAAAGCTAAATTTAATCCTTATTTTATAAAAAAATTAAAAAAGCGATGCGGGTAAAAATCCTTAATACCATTGTCCAACCTCTTATTTATCTGGGGTGTATCCGAGTTTCCCGCACCTTATCAAATGTGATGTTACCTGAATTTTTTAGGATTGGTTGACTGTTGACTCTGGACTAATATTAAATTTCTTGGCGATCGCATTAATAATTTCTTGCTCAACTGGTGTACTCTGTTTGTCAAGTTGGGCAATTTTGCGACATTGGGCTAGTAGGGGGATGGCAAAATCACGGTTTAATTGGTTCAGCAGTTGGTCTAATGGTTGGGGTGATTTAATATTTTCTTTGATGGCTTCTAAGGATTTGGGGCTGAGGTTGGCGGCTTGTAAGTCTGGTAAGATTTGTTCCCAAGTTTTTTCGGGATGGCTGGCGAGGATCATGTGAACGAGTATTTGATCCATGATCGCTTGTTGGGCGATCGCTTTTTCCATATATTTCTCACTCTCGGCTTTGAGGTTTGCCAATGTCTCTGGCGAATCAATCTCAGTTGCATCGTCTAACTTGGCTTCATAAAACCGACAAGCTGCATATCCTAACGAATAACACATTGTGGCATTGGAACTAGCGGCGATCGCTGCACCCGCAAAGGGTATATTTCTCAAAAAAGCTAATCCTGCTGCTTTCAAGAGGTTATTTCCCCCCAAGCCTAGACCAAAAATTGTCACAAGTTCCCCTTTCCTGGCGGGGTCTTTTAAATCCATCCCATATACAGCCGCAATTTCATACAGCATTTCTGTCTGCAATTTCATTGTGGCAGCTAAATCAACTGCCAATAAAGCTGCGGCTATTCCTGGTAAAATGCTACTGGCAAACCCTACTCCACCGGATTTTGTGGCTTTATCCACCATGATGCGGTGAGCAATTTGGCTTGGTGATTCTTGGGGATATTGTTGTTTGAGTTTGTTAACTGAGGCGGCTACTTTTTCTAAGTCTACGTTATCACTTGCACCAATTAGCCAGTTGAGATTTAAAACACCTGATACTTTTCTAATCAGCCAATTGTCACCCAAACCATTGATAAATTGACCAGTAATTTGTGTTCCTTGCTCAAATAAATTTTGTGTTTGTTTAACTGTAGCTTGCCCAAATTGAGCCAAAGCATCAAATAAAGAGGGTGGATTAATATTTTCTGTTTTTGCTGGTAATTTATCTGGCATAGGTTCTCATCCTCATCAGCGCTTCCTTTTGGTTGTAGCTAATCTGTGAAAGCTTCGACATCTGCCAATTAGGACAATTCTCTGTACCTCTGGGTTTAATATTTTTACCACAGAGACACAGAGAAGAAATTTACAAATGTTGCTGAGGAATTTTGAGATTAGCAATTTTGGGACTTTTAACTTCTAGGAAGTTATTAAGTTGCATAATTTCGTAGAGGTTGACATCTTCCTCTAGTAAGCAGGCGTGTCCACTATCAGGTAGAATTACTGCCTGGGAATTGGGGATGATATTTGCTAGGCGGGTAATTTCGTTTACCGATGGTAGTAGGCGATCGCTTCCACCTGCTATTAATAATGTTAATTGAGTTAAAGAACGTAATTGTTCATCTTCAATATCAAATTCTCGCAATAAAGATAAGCGCCAAACTACTGTCTCTGCTGGGACATAACGCATGGTTTTTAACAGTTCGTGGCGAATATTGTCGGATATTCGTTGCAAAGATGCTAAAAAGGGTAATAATCCTATTGCGCCCACATCATATAAGCATTCTGGCACTAATTCCACCAGTTGAGACAGCCAATCTAACCAAGGACGCAGTTTAAAGGCGGAAGCGGGATTAATTAAAATCAGACGTTTAAATAATTTTGGTGCTTTTATGGCGACTTTCATCGCCAAGCAACCGCCAAAGGACTCGCCACACAAGTAAACTACTCTCTGGGAGCTTTTTTCCAACTCTGTATGAATTAAGTCTAAAACGTTATTTGTCAAGGTATCCCAGCCTGTGAGGTCTTGACGGGGGATCGCCAAACAACGGACATCAAACCCTGTTTCTAACCCCGCAGTTTGCGATCGCAATAATTGACCAGTTCCATCCATTCCTGGTAAATAGACGAACAACGGATACTCTGGTTGTATTCGTCTCGGAGTCAGGAAACAGGGTTTTAATTCAACTTCTGGCATTGTTAAATTTAGATTTTATCTAGCGTTTTTATAAACTTTACTCTATCAACAGAGTATACTTTGTCTAACTAGGACAATCCCAGCATCAAGCTTGGTTCTGAATGCACTGTCTGGGGACTGGGGACACTTCTCTTCTCTACGAGAGGCTACGCCAACGAGACGCTCCGCGTAGCTTGCTTCCACGGAGTGGTACGGCTGCGCTCAGTGCATCGCTGGGGATTGGGGATTGGGATAATATAGGTATATTGAGTTTTGGCGAAAGTAAAATATGATGCTTATAGTTCAGTTAAAATCATAGCTTCGACGATATAAATCCTATTTAAAGATACTTTGAATAATGCAACTAATGAATTATCTTTTGAATCATTGATGAGTATCTAGAAGATAAATATAAAAATAATAAAAAATTTCATCCATTCTTTGTAAGAACATAGTAGCCGCTAGGTAGATGAGAAAAAACCAATTAAAACATCTACATATAGTATTCATGTCAATGAGAAAACTTTCCCCTCTAGCCTTTAACTTCTAATCCCTAGCGTCTTCCTAACCTCCAGCCTCTAGCCTCTTAATAACACCCCTGGTATAATAACTTAGAAATTTCATCATGACAGTGTGTAGTTAGTTCAGCCACAACATTTTTCGCCTGTTTGCCGTGATATTGGTGGTGATGATGGGGTGTAATCCAGTAAGGACGACCGATTAAGATAGCCACCCGATGATAGACTACCAAGGGATGCCAACCGTATTGATTAAATAATGGTTCGGAAGGATCAAACAGACTCAACAATTTTAGGGGAAATGCCGCAGTGTTACTCTCTTCTAAGGATGCGATCGCCACTGGTAAAACTGCCAAATCTTGCACCTGAGAACGTAGCGCTAAATGTGCGAAGCCGCGACGAAACTCACCTACTTTATGGGCTGGTGTATATTTTACCATCGGATCAGCCCCCTCTGGAAATACTCCTACCATCTGCTTTGACTGTAGTAGCCTTTGTGACTGGGAAAAAAAGCTTTGCTGGCGGTTTTGATTTTCTTCCAAGGGAAAGCAACCCAATTGTCCCGTAACAAACTCTCGCAATATTGGCACTTGTCCCATATAGTGATGGCAAGCAAAGCGAATTGGGCTGGATAAAGCCGCCATTAACACTAGTGCATCCATAAAACTGCGATGATTGCTCACTATTAACAAACTAGCATCTTGGGGGATGCGATCCTCGTAATAGCGAAACATTCTTGTAGAAAGTGTTGTTAGCAATGTCCTAGAAATATCTAAGGAGTTATTTACACTCATATCTGATTAATATGTTTTTTTGGGAAAATATCGCAGCTGATCTTGATTTAATTTTTACATTTCTTTACCAATGTCATGACCGCCTTAAGGTAGAAATGTCTTATCTATAAAAGCCATCAAATTCCTCAATTTGCAGGATTTGTATTCTCTATCACCATAAGCTTAATGAAGCCATTCTCCGAGATTATTAACAGTTGATTTCAGCCTTTAATTAAACATTAGGTGGAATTATAGATATTACGAAATAATTCTTGGGGTAGGAAATTTGCTATTATTAAAGGATTCTTGGAAAAAAAATGGGGGTAATGTTATATAATTGCGTCGTTTTGCTAACAGAAGTTAAGATATAAAACGGTTTTATAAGTAAACTTTTTATTTTGCATGAATCTAGTGAATCAAGTAAAAAAGACATTTGCTCTAACCACACCTCTGTATTATGTAAACGATGTTCCTCACATTGGTAGCGCTTACACAACAATAGCAGCAGACGCAGTAGCCCGATTTCAGAAGCTATTAGGGCGTGAGGTACTGCTGATCACAGGTACAGATGAACATGGGCAAAAAATTCAGCGTTCAGCCGAGAGTTTAGGGAAAGCGCCACAAGAGTTTTGTGACAGTGTTGTCCCTAGCTTCATGAGTTTATGGGAATTACTGAATATTCGCTACGATCGCTTTAGTCGCACCTCGGCTGTCCGTCACCACGCCATTGTCAACGAATTTTTCGCGCGGGTATGGGAAGGTGGCGACATCTACCAAGGGCAGCAAAAAGGGTGGTATTGTGTATCTTGTGAAGAGTTTAAGGAAGAACGGGAACTCCTAGAAGGAAATCGTTGCCCTATTCATGTCAATAAGGAAGTGGAATGGCGAGACGAACAAAACTACTTTTTCCGTCTCTCCAAATATCAAACCCAATTAGAGGAGTTTTACCAGTCCCACCCCGACTTTATCCAGCCAGAAAGCCGCCGCAATGAAGTTCTGAGCTTTGTAAGCCAAGGTTTGCAAGACTTTTCGATTTCGCGGGTGAATTTAGATTGGGGTTTTCCCATACCCACCGACCCCAAACATACCATATATGTATGGTTCGATGCCTTGCTGGGTTATGTCACAGCATTATTAGACCCCCAAGATGAACCCACCCTAGAAAATGCACTGGCGAAATGGTGGCCGATGAACTTACACCTCATTGGTAAGGACATATTACGCTTTCATGCGGTATATTGGCCTGCAATGCTGTTATCTGCTGGTTTACCTTTACCTGAGCGAGTTTTTGGACATGGCTTTTTAACCAAAGATGGGCAAAAAATGGGCAAAAGTCTGGGTAATACAGTAGATCCCGTAGGGTTAGTTCAGCAGTATGGAAGTGATGCAGTTCGTTATTACTTCCTTAAGGAAATCGAGTTTGGCAAAGATGGCGATTTTAATGAAGTTAGATTCATCAATGTACTAAATGCAGATTTAGCGAATGATTTGGGTAATTTGCTTAACCGCACCTTAAACATGGTGAAAAAATACTGCGCTGATTACGCGCTATCAATTACCAATGAGGATATTCCGGCGGACAACAGTTTGAAAATACTGGGTGTAAATTTAGGAGCAAAAGTCAAACAAGCCTATGAAGTGTTAGCTTTTAATCAAGCTTGCGAACTTGTATTATCCTTAGTGCAAGCCAGCAATAAGTTTATTGATGAACAAGCGCCTTGGACATTATATAAACAAGGGCGACAGCAGGAGGTGGAAACGGTACTATACACCGTTTTAGAATCTGTGAGACTCGCAGCCTATCTACTTTCGCCAGTAATTCCCAATATCAGTAGCAGTATTTATCAGCAACTGGGCTTTGGAATTGACTTCAACGCACAAACAGATATTGCTCCTTTTGAGATTCACTCACAATGGGGCTTGCTATCTCATCAACAAAAATTGGGTCAACCCCAACCCATTTTTAAACGCATAGAAGCACCAAAAAAAGTTTAACTGTTTTTAATTTTTGATTAAAGTCAATTCAGTTCATCTTAATTCTTTCTTCCAAAAATTAACGGGGCTGAACCTTATATTAGCCCCGAAACATTAACATAAGCTGATTTTGCCAATCAAAATTGATTAATAAATATCAAAAATAACAAGGATAAAATCGAGGTATGACATCAATGTTGAATAATCTAGAAAATGATTCGATATTTACACCAGAACAGGTTTTAGAAAATCGCGGACGGGTTGCCATTTTTATTGATGGGTCAAATCTATTTTACGCTGCTTTGCAATTAGGAATTGAAATAGATTACACAAAATTGCTATGTCGTTTGACTGGCGGTTCTCGGTTGTTGCGGGCTTTTTTCTACACTGGTGTAGATAGAACCAATGAGAAGCAACAGGGATTTTTGTTGTGGATGCGGCGTAACGGTTATCGCGTCATCGCCAAAGATTTGGTACAGTTGCCAGATGGCTCAAAAAAAGCCAACCTAGATGTAGAAATAGCTGTGGATATGATGGCTTTAGTCGATTCTTATGATACTGCTGTTCTGGTCAGTGGTGATGGAGATTTGGCTTATGCTGTTAATTCTGTCAGTTATCGTGGCGTGCGGGTGGAAGTTGTGAGTTTAAGGTCAATGACAAGTGATAGCTTAATTAATGTGAGCGATCGCTACATTGATTTAGAAGCCATCAAAGAAGACATCCAGAAAACCCCGCGCCAAAGCTATCCCTATCGTCCATTATCCGCTATGGGATTTTTGGATGACCCCAGTGACGGACACCTAGAAATCCAAGATTCTTAACAGGGGACAGATGACAGTCTGCAAAGCTTTAGCAACTGCTATATCTAAAAGGTAGCAGAAAATCATCAATTTAACTCAACAGGGGGGAATTACCAAAACATCCCCCCACTTTTATTTGTACTGTGTGTCAGTTTTCAGCCCACCAAAACCATGATACTGTGAGCAATGCCCATCTAACCCCAATACAGTTCAGTTAAGATCCCCCCGCCTGCGGCGACCCCCTTAAAAAGGGGGTAAAAGAGGTTTATTAGCCCCCCTTTTTAAGGGGGGTTGGGGGGATCTGAAAACGCTAACTGAACCGTATTGCATCTAACCCTGTCAAAATCAATAGAAAATTCTATTTTAGAAATACCTCCATCACCTCTGTGTCTCTGTGGTAAAAAATAATTTAATCAATTAACTATAAATATGAGATTAAAGAAAATAAAGTGGTACAACCTATTTTTAACTACTATCTTAATCATTGGCTTAACAGCTTGTGTAGGTAAATTACCTACAGATAATCAACAAAATAATGCTGATACAGGTAGAAAAGATAGTAATTTAACCTTCTTCGATGTCACCTTAGAACAAGCCGATGAAGTAGGGCGACCCGTTTGGAGAGTTAAAGCCAAGCAAGCGCAATATACCAAAGAAAAAGAAATAGGTGAAGCGATAAGTCCCTACGGAGAATTATACCAAGAAGGGCAAATAGTTTACCAAGTTAGAGGGGAAAAAGCCGACATCGTACAAGATGGTAAACAGCTATTTCTCAAAGGAAAAATATTAGCTACCGACCCAAAAAATGGCGTAGTCTTACAAGGTAATGAATTAGAATGGCGACCAAACGAGGGTTTATTGATTGTTCGCAACCAAATCAACGGGACTCATAAACAACTACAAGCCACCGCACAGGAAGCTAAGGTAAAAACCCGTGAACAGCGTATGGAATTTTCTGGTGGGGTAGTTGCTAACTCTCTTGATCCCCAGATGCAAATGCGAACTGAACATTTAATTTGGCAAATTAAAGAAGAAAAATTAATCGGCGATCGCCCGATGCAATTTGACCGTTACAAAAACAATCAAATAACTGATCGCGGTCGGGGTGACTCGGCGGAAGTTAACTTAAAAACCAAGGTAGCTACAGTTAATCAAAATGCTCAAGTATATTTACTAGACCCACCAGTAGATATCAGTGGTAAATTCCTGAATTGGAATATGAACACGGAAACAGTCACAACAAATTCTCCTCTGCGCATATTCCAACGTGTGGAAAAATTAACTGTAACTGGCAATAAAGGAGAAATGAGAATACCACAAAAAACAGCATATCTTACAGGTAATGTCAATGCTGTAGGTCAACGCCGTCAAACATTAAATTCGCAAAAACTGACATGGTATCTTGATCGGCAATTAGTAGAAGCCCAGGGGAATGTAGTATATAAACAAGTTAAACCAGCGCTCACATTTAACGGTGATACAGCCGTCGGGAATTTGGACACAGAAAATATAGTAGTCACAGGTGGTAATTCTGGCGATCGCGTAGTCACAGAGATTATCCCCGAAGAACCAAGTGCGAGCAATTAGGCGATCGCATCTTGATCTCAAACTGCTTCCTCCAAACTGCGGTAGCCTGATCCTACATCCTATTGTTGAGCTAAATAGGCAAGACGTTTTAACACTTTTACCACAGTAAAAATATCATCATCTCGCTCAAGAGATAATATGTAAGATAAACCGTATTTTGGTGTATCTTGCTTCGTTAATTTAATAAATTGAAATTCCTGACCATTAGTCACAAAACCAAATGCTGGTTTTACTGATTGAGAGTTACCTAACATATAAGCCAACGCTTGAGGAATTGCTGGAACTAAGGAATACTCGGCTCGCTTTGCTTCAATCACAAGAACCCAAAATGGAGGATGAAATACTAAAATGTCAATGCGTCCTCTGATCACTGTGCCTTCATCTTCAGAAGAAATTTTTACCTCTTGTTCTGAAGCAATGTAGAAAGGCGGTTGATAAAAACCAGCTAAACGTAATAGTGGAGATAACACCACCATCTTGACTACAGGCTCTAAAATTGGGTAGCGAGACAAATGTTGATATTCCACCTTGATTTGCTCAAGGATTTGCTGTTCTGAGTCATTAAGTTCTAATAAATCCTCTTGCCATTCATAGAAAAAATTAGGGTTATCGGCACGTTGTAAAGCAAATTCCTCAATTAACTGATTGAGGGTAACATCTTTTCCCTGAATAACTTGAACCATGTGCCTCACCTGTGAAGGTAGTTCTTAATTACTATTGTGTAGTCATTAGCCAAAAATCTTGGACTAATGACCAATGACTAACCCCCATAGACAATTTCACTACGCTTAGTATTACCCAGGTCGGGTAAAGAATTAGGTGAATGGGGAGTGAGGGCTGTAGGTGTATTGGGAGCAATTTGTAACAACTGTACAAGACGTTGTATAAGTTTGTCTTGTTGTTGACGGAAAGCGCCAATTTGAGGGCCACGGTTGATGATAGCAAACCAAACCAAACCGCGATCGCGTGTGGGAAAAACCCCAGCTAAAGCACTCACATCGCGCAATGTGCCAGTTTTCATCACAGTGGCTAAGGGTAAATGCCGAGAGTGCATTGTCCCTCTATTGTCAAAACCAGACATAGGGAACAAGTCAGCCAAGTTGAGTTGATGGGCGGCGGCTTCCTGTTGCAAAGCCATCAACATCGCACAAGCCGCCCTGGGAGAAATGCGATTTTCCGGGCCAAGTCCAGAACCATTGATTAACTGAATTTCTGAATGTGGTACTCGCGCTAATTTGGCAGCTTTGTCTTGCACTACCAAGTGTCCACCTATATCATCTGCCAACATTTGGGCGATTTCATTGTTACTGTAAACGTTCATTTCCTTGATAATCTGTTTCAAGGGTATAGAACGATGGCGGATCAACAGAGTTTGTTTAGGGATGGGTTGGGCTGAGTATTTAATTGTACCGTTAATAGCTACTTGGGGCTTTGCTGTTCCCTTCGGCATGATGGAATGGATATAAATTGCCGGACGAGTCCAAGTTTTAGAATTTAATGATTGTTTAACCATTTGCCCAGCCAATAGGGGATGGCGTTGGAAATTCATGGCAAAATTGCCTGTAATGACCAAATTCCCCTTAACTTGCTTAATCCCCATTTTATTAAGGGTATTACCTAAAGCGATCGCCTCTTCCCAAACAAACATCGGATCGCCGCCGCCATTAATAATTAAATCCCCTTGTACTACACCATTAACCACTGAACCATTAGTCGCCACAGTAGTTTCAAATTGATAATCTGGCCCCAGAGTTGTAAAAGCTGCCAGTGAAGTCGCAATTTTCGTCAGAGAAGCCGCCGGCAGAGGCGTAGTCCCTTGATGATTAGCCATTAACATCGGCCCCGACTGTAACCAAACGCCTTGGCTTTCCCCCAGATTCTGGGCTATTAATTTTGTTGTGATTAATCCTTGGAGATAATCCTTAACTGTATTAACTCCTGCTGGATTGGGGTCATTTGCAATAACTAAGCCAGGGCTACTTTGCCAAGTTACCACATCTAAAGCATCCGTCGGTTTGATTTTCACCCCAGCCATTTCCAGCCAGATAGAAACCAAACCCGAACTCAACAATTCCAGCATAATTCACTCCCCAGTTAGACTTTAATATATTGTTTCCTGTGCTAATATACGCCCTTCGTGCTGATTATCAGCATGGAGTAATCATAACTGGTGTTTTTCTCATTGGGAATTGGGGACTGGGGACTGGGAAGATGGGGGAGATGAGGGAGTAGGGGTAGTAGGGGGAGATGAGGGAGAAATAGAGACTATGGACTTTTGACCAATTACCAATTACCCATTACCAATTACCCATTACCCATTACCAATGACTACTTCCTCTCTGGATGTACCTGTTCTTTGGTCGAACTAACACCCATTTGATTAATCACGCCAATCATTTGATATAAGCGTCCCAAGTCCCGTTGATTGAAGTATAGAACTAGGCGGGGTAGTCCAATGGTTTCATCTTGGCTTTCTTGAGGTAAAGATTGACTTTTTTCAATCTTGCCTTTCACCAAAATGTTGCTGAATTGAGTATTCAGTTGGTCAACCTCAGCATCTGATAATTCTTGAGTTAAGCGAATTACTAACTTATCGCCTACGTAACGACAGGAGTGATACACCTGATAAAAGCGGGTAATGGCATTGCAAGCCACTTCTAGGTTATCAGTGACTGTGTACAGGTTGGGGTCTTCAGGACTTACTAGCCCCGTCTTCACCAGATGCTGATTAATATACTCACTCCAAGCCTGCCAATAATCACCACCAGGATGGTCAATTAAAACCACTGGTACAGGGCCAAATTTCCCTGTTTGACTCAAGGTCATGCACTCAAACGCCTCGTCTTGAGTGCCAAACCCACCAGGAAATAAAGCTATAGCATCGCTTTCTTTGAGGAGGAACAGCTTGCGAGTAAAGAAATATTTAAAGTGAATTAGCTTAGGATCACCTTCAATTACTGGGTTTGCTTCCTGTTCAAAAGGTAGTTGAATGTTTAAGCCAAAAGAATTTTCTCGCCCTGCACCTTCGTGACCAGCCTGCATGATACCACCACCACCCCCTGTCATGACCATAAATCCTAGCTTGGTCACAGCGCGGGCAAATTCCGCCGCCATTTGGTACTCTGGGGTTGTTGGTGATAGACGCGCCGAACCGAAGATAGTTACTTTGCGGACGTGTCGGTAATCATAAAACAATTTAAAGCCTTGCTCCATGTCTGCTAAGGAAGCAGACAATATTTTCCAATCGAGACGTTCAATATCACTATCAGCTAGGCGGACGATGGTTGCCAAAGCATTATGAATTAGTTGCCGATTCTTTAAGGTCGGTAAGCGATCAAATAATTCCGCAATATCGGCTTGGAGAGACTCGAATGTGTCGAAAGACGCAGATGAGGTCATGAGAACTGCCACCACAATGGCATTACATTTTACCTAATTTTTGTGTGCAATTTATCAACTATCGACAGGTTACGAAAAATTGAGCAGTTAAGGTAACTATAAAAACAAATTTTTCTTAACTCTATCTAAAGATAGTTCACTTTTCTCAATGATCATGATTTTATTTTTGAATTATTCTATTTGCATATGCAGTCTACAACATTGGATTTTACCATCTGTAGATAAAATTAGGACTTACACACCAAGGTTATCTGTTAAGACTGGGTGTAAGGGTGTAAGGGTGTAGGTTTTGAAGGTTTACACCCCTACACCCCTATACTCCTATACCCTTGTCCAGACCCTTGATTTTTCGTTTTCATGCGTAAGTCCTAAAAATATAATATTTCTTTATAAAAATAATATTTTTCTGTGAAGGAGACTCCTGCCTTTCTAGTTTTTTGCTTTCTGAATATCCATTACCAAACTCTACAAATAATTTTATAAACTAGGTAAGATTTCTATAGATACTGATATCTAAAGGTGTATTTCAAAAATATAGCTTAGCGGGAATTTTGCAGGAGGAATAACTTGTCAGTTGAAGGATAGTATAGGTTCATGTTCTCTGGTAGAAAATTTTATGAGGCGCAGATTCTAGCGCCTCATAAAGCAGTAGATGAATATTTACCTAAACTGAATGACAATAGATTACTCAACAAGAGTTGACTACTGATTGAGTGTCAGATATGTTTTTCCAGAGTCTGGGACAGTGTGGTTTTAGGCACTGCGCCGACTACCATATCGACTTTGGCTCCACCTTTAAAGATCATAAGCGTGGGGATACTGCGGATGCCATACTGACTTGCAACTTGGGGATTTTCATCAGTGTTGACTTTCACTACTTTGATTTTACCTTCGTACTGTTGAGCGATTTCATCGACAACAGGAGCGACCATTCTGCAAGGGCCACACCAAGGGGCCCAAAAATCGACCAGAACTGGTACATCGCTGTCGATTACTTCTTGCTTAAAAGTAGAATCTGTAACTTGTGCGGCTGCTGACATGCCTAAAAACCTTTGCCAATTATATTTCTGACTTTCGTGAAAATTCTACCATAGCAAAAACGACTGCCTAAAAGACAAAGGATGTACATTTGCAAAGAAGCTGAAGAATTTATGTATATATAAGGAACCGCCCGAACAGTAGTCCGGGCGGAGTGTGGTGTGAGGAGTGAACGGAAACATGCGTCTCCGCTATATCTATTGTAGGCGACATATGGGATTTTTCCAGTCGATGTTTAAAACTCTGGAAAAAATTTCTAAATAATTTAAAGTTGTTAGTTGACAGTTTACCCTGAGCGTTCGCGCAGCGTCTCCGTTAGGAGAAGCCGTTCGCGGAGCGTCTCGCAGAGAAGGGTTGGCAGTTGACAGTTGTTTTTGTGCTAACCTCAGACCCATGCCCTTGGGGGCTAGGTTTACACATCGAAAGCCACTGACTACTAACTACTGAAAACTGACAAAAAGCTGTTTATTTACCCATGCCTAATTGTTGAGCTTTCTGATAAACTTTGCCTTCGGTTAACAATGAGGGAGCAATTACTACTTCAACTTGCTGCATTTCTTTGATATCTTTTGCTCCTAAAGTACCCATGCTAGTTTTTAACGCTCCTAAGAGGTTATGAGTACCATCATCTAGCCCGGCTGGCCCTGTTAAGATTTGTTCGAGAGTACCTGTCGTCCCCACACGAATGCGGGTTCCACGGGGTAATACTGGGCTGGGTGTGGCCATACCCCAATGGTAGCCTCTACCTGGGGCTTGGGCGGCTCTAGCAAAGGGGGAACCAATCATTACGCCGTCGGCACCACAGGCGATACATTTACAAATGTCGCCACCTGTGATTAAGCCACCATCAGCGATGACGGGGACGTATTTACCAGTCTCTTGATAATAATCATCTCTAGCGGCGGCACAATCTGCGATCGCCGTTGCTTGGGGTACGCCTACACCCAACACCCCGCGAGAGGTACAAGCCGCACCAGGGCCAATTCCTACTAATACGGCGGCTGCGCCTGCTTTCATCAAGTTTAAGGTGACATCGTAAGTCACACAGTTACCCAACACCACCGGGATGGGCATAGAACGGCAAAATTCAGCCAAATCTAGCGGCGTTACCGACTCTGGTGACAAGTGGGCGGTAGAAACTACCGTCGCTTGGATGAAGAATAAATCAGCCCCAGCTTGGGCTACTACTTCACCGTATCTGCTTGCGCCTAGAGGTGTGGCGCTAACCGCCGCAATTCCACCTTGTGCTTTAATTTCTTGGATGCGCTTGGTGATTAATTCAGGCTTGATGGGTTCAGCGTATAGTTCCTGCATCAAAGAGACAAATTCATCTTTCCCTACTGACGCAATCCGATCTAAAATCGGTTCTGGGTCAGCATAGCGAGTTTGAATGCCTTCCAAGTTGAGAACGCCTAATGCACCTAGCTGTGATAACCGCACAGCCATCTTCACATCAACAACGCCATCCATCGCGCTGGCGATAATGGGGATTTCGCGTTCAATGTTGCCAATTTTCCACCGAGTATCGGCTAAACTCGGATCGAGTGTTCTGTTACCGGGGACTAAAGCGATTTCGTCAATGCCGTAGGCTCTACGAGCTGTCTTCCCCCGCCCAAGTTGAATTTCCACGCTGTTAAATTTTCTCAAATCTGTTCTTGCTAGGGTATCAAATTGTGACACAATTTGCAGCGATTTTTTCTTTAAGTGTTAGAGGTGGCAGAATTTTAACGCGGAGGAACGCTGAGGTTAGCGCGGAGGGGTGTGAGGGGGATGTGCTTCGACTTCTCTACGAGACGCTCCGCGAACGCTCAGCAACCGGGAGATGAAGGGGATTGACACTTAAGACTCAGCACTTATTACTAATGACTAATGACTAAATTCTCCCTTTAAGATTTGCCAAGATAAAGGCTAGAATTGTTACGATCACTTCAGATTTGATTTTGCAGCCTTGATTCAATCTGAAACTTTAGAACTACTAGAATGGTATCGCCTTTGCCAGCATCTTTCTACATTTGCGGCAACTAAGCTTGGGGCGATCGCATCACTGCATCTGCAAATCCCTGGATCTCAGATAGCAAGTGAGCAATTATTAGCACAGACAAAAGAAGTTTATCAACTAGAAAGTCGTTTGGCTAGCGGTTTGTCTTTTGAGGGTATCCAAGATATCGGTGATTCCCTGGAACGTGCAGAACTACAGGGAATTTTG
The DNA here is from genome assembly GCA_036704005.1 of Leptolyngbyaceae cyanobacterium. GTDB lineage: Bacteria > Cyanobacteriota > Cyanobacteriia > Cyanobacteriales > Nostocaceae > Trichormus. The sequence goes on from DATNQO010000221.1 coordinate 33,774, forward strand.
GCTGGTGATGAACTTTTGGCGATCGCTACTACTCTGGCAGGGGCGAGAAATTTACGGCGTATAATTGATAACCAAGAAGATACACCAATTTTAACTCAATTAGTGGCTGAGTTACGCACTTATCCCGAACTAGAACAGGAAATCCATCACTGTATTGATGACCGGGGACAAGTGGCTGACCGTGCTAGCACTAAGTTAGGCGAAATCCGTACAGAATTGCGGAGATTGCGGAGTCAAATTCACCAAAAACTGCAAAATATTTTACAAGTAAAATCTAACGCGGTTCAGGAACAGATAATTACCCAAAGAGGCGATCGCTTTGTTATCCCCGTGAAAGCACCGCAAAAAGATGCTATTCCCGGTATTGTGCATGACACCTCAACCAGTGGGGCAACGCTGTATGTAGAGCCTAATTCGGTTGTACCGATGGGGAATCAATTACGGCAGACAGTGCGGCGAGAACAAGCGGAAGAAGAAGCAATCCGCCGTGCTTTGACAGAAAAAGTCGCAGCCGTTAAGCCTGATTTAGAAAGGTTATTAGCCATTGTCACAACTTTAGATATGGCAACGGCGAGAGCTAGATATAGTTTTTGGCTCAAAGCTAATCCCCCCAGATTTATTAACCGCCAAGAACAAGAATTAATCACCTTACGACAGCTACGCCATCCTTTGTTAGTGTGGCAAAATCAACATGAACAAGGTCATCCTGTCATCCCAGTAGATTTGTTAATCAGTCCCCACATTCGGGTAGTGACGATTACCGGGCCTAACACTGGGGGAAAAACGGTAACATTAAAAACCTTGGGATTAGCAGCCCTCATGGCGAAAGTGGGTTTATTCATCCCCGCAAGGGAACCAGTAGAAATCCCTTGGTTTGACCAAGTATTAGCGGATATCGGTGATGAACAATCGCTACAGCAAAGCTTATCCACATTTTCAGGACACATCCGCCGGATTAGTCGGATTTTGAATGCGCTAGATACTGAGGAAGTGGGGGGAGATGAGGGAGAAAAATCCTCCTCATCCCCCTTATCTCTAGTCCTGCTTGATGAAGTAGGTGCGGGGACAGATCCGGCTGAAGGTAGTGCTTTGGCGATCGCACTTTTACAGTACCTCGCCGACCATGCCCAGCTAAGTATTGCCACAACCCACTTTGGCGAACTTAAAGCCCTCAAATACGAAGACCAGCGTTTTGAAAATGCTTCTGTAGAATTTGATGATGCTACTTTATCTCCCACCTATCGCCTATTGTGGGGGATTCCGGGACGTTCTAATGCGTTGGCGATCGCTTTACGTTTGGGTTTGAAGCCTGAAGTTGTCGAACAGGCAAAAACCCAGGTGGGAGAAGCCTCAGACGAAGTGAATCAGGTAATTGCTGGGTTAGAAGCCCAACGTCGTCGTCAGGAAACCAAAGCGGCGGAGGCGCAGAAACTATTACAGCAAGCAGAACGCTTGTATAAGGAAGTATCTGATAAAGCCGCAGCCTTACAGGAGCGAGAACAATCACTCCGGGCTTCCCAGGAAGTCGCTGTCCAACAAGCTATTAACCAAGCCAAAGGGGAAATTGCCAAAGTCATCCGCCGCTTGCAGCAAGGTACAGCTACAGCCCAAGATGCCCAACAAGCAACTAACACCCTCAATCAAATTGCTCAGAAGTATCAACCAGTAGCACCGCCGAAACCAAAATTAGGGTTTATGCCGAAAGTGGGCGATCGCATTCGTATTTCCCAATTTGGGCAAACCGCAGATGTTTTAACAGCCCCTAATAACGATGGTGAGTTAACCGTCCGCTTTGGCATCATGAAAATGACGGTGAAGCTAGAAGACATCGAATCCCTTGATGGACAAAAAGCCGAACCCATAGCCAAGCCCAAGCCAGCACCAGCCCCAGTTCCACAACCAGCCCAACCAACCCCAGCCATTCGTACCTCCAAAAACACCTTTGATATCCGAGGTAAGCGGGTAGCTGATGCTGAGTATATTTTGGATAAAGCCATTTCCGAAGCTACCGGGCCAATCTGGATTATTCACGGACATGGAACTGGTAAACTGCGGCAAGGTGTCCACGCCTATTTACAACAACATCCTAGAGTCAGCCACTACGAAGCCGCAGAACAAGCCGACGGTGGTAGTGGAGTAACTGTTGCTCATGTTTCCTAAAGGCAGGGGGTAGGAGATTATACTTCACTATAATGTAGAGACGTTGCATACAATGTCTCTACATTATTTTAACGTGAGTTCGATGAACCTCTCCCTCCCAACCTCCCTCTCCTCGTAGGCTATCCATTACCCACATCTTTCTTTACAATGTTAAAACCCTTGCTTAGTAAGCATCTTGCCAACTCAGTTTTTCATGGAGCTTGACAAATTCGCACCTTGTCTTCTCGCTAAAACCATGTTTTTATTGAGAATTAACAACGAACAAATCAGGGTTAGAAAAAACGTGAGTGAATACTCTCACAAATGTTGAGATAGATCCGGGTAATGGATAGCCTCGTAGGAGAGGGAGGAGAAACGAAAAAATCACCCTCTTACTCCCCTCTCCTCGTAGGAGAGGGGTTGGGGGAGAGGTCAAAACAACGCTGGTCGAACTCACGTTATTTTACCTACTTTTAAGACTGTCACTAGCCATAGCAAACTGACTGCAATAAATATTACTTGTGGCAATTTTTAATCTTGCCTTTTTCGTTACCTATTACCAGATGATGCTGCTAATTCACAATTAAATATTAAAAATTCTAATGTAATTTATTTATACTTAAGTACCTAAATATTAGATAATAAGTGAGTATATTTTACCATGAAAAAATACTTTCAACACTGTTGAAAATAAATTTTCATCTAGTAGAGTAAGACAGTGACAATCGCTGTTGACCAAAGTAAGAAAAGCTAGTGCAGGGCTGGAAACAAGGGTCTAGAGACTAGCGCTTAGGGGCTAGAAAAGAGATTTTAGCTTTGGTTGCGGGTTTTCCCAAGATTAGCTAACTTGAAACAGTTATTTTAGCGTAACGAACCCTAGCTCATAACAAAATAGTAACCTCTAACCCCTAGCCTCTAGCCTCTAACCCCTAGCCGCTCGGATAGGAAACCAACTCTGTTGATCAAGAGTCTGGTTTCAAAATGGGTAACAGCAACAGCCCCTACCAGCCTGATCACCTATGCTAAAAGTTATGCAAACGGCCGCTGATTCAGCTACTCCCAATGCTCAATGGGAGGATTTAATTAAACTGCCAACTCCAAACGTAGTTGAGTGGGACAACATCAAAACTCAGTTAGACTTGGTGCTGTTGGCTCTGGAAACCCTGACTGGAATCGGTTCGGAAGCTATGCTTTCGGCTGCGGCTAATCTCAATTTGGAGTCGAAAGTTCCAGACCGCGTGGCTTTGTGGCGCTTGCGTCAGTCCAATCCCCTACGCAAAGGGCAAGGAGGGCGGAAAAAGCTGGATGTGGAAGAAGCGCGATCGCTTGTTCTCATCATCTGCTACCTTGCCCAACAGCACCAAGAGTTAATCCGTCGTGCCGTAGGTTTACTAGAACAAATGGCGGGGAAAAATCGGGAACCTCATCAGGCTGCTTTACTTGGAGATTACATAGATGCTTTCTGCAACACCTACCAAGAGCGGATGGAAGAGGACGAGCAAATCTCGACGGATTTATTAACTCACCTAGCGCTAAAACTGCTTGTAGATTTGCTGTTTTATAGCGCAACTGGTGGACACCGCCGTCTGTGGCTAGCACTCATCGACCGTTCCGCAAAACCTTGAAAACATCTTCTTGCTGTTCCTGCCATGCCTCTATCTAATTCTGTCATTCGTCGCTACACACCCCCTACTTGTACGCTAGAAGTATTGGCGCAAAGTTCCCCTTTGTCCCGTTGGATGGGTAAACCTGTACTCAGACAGTTAACGTTTGAATTGCGCTTTGATGATCCACAATTGCCAGAAGAAAACAGAATACCCATTCGTGGCGATCGCGATCAACTAGAAGCATTATGCGATGCCGTCACCACCTATGTACAGCAATTTATCCAACAGCCACCGGAAAGCTTTTGGCTGAACTTCTCAAAAGTCCAAGATTCAACTAAAGTACCTACCCAAGATTTAACAGACTCTCATCAAGCTGCACTCTTACCTAAAACATCAAAACCTTTTACACCCCAACTATTAGGCACAACCATCTATTTAGAAAGCGGCAACAATTTAACACACAATCTTTATCTCGGTTCCTTAGCTAATTCAGCATCTGGGCCTGTTATTCAACTAAGTCTGCTGCAACTGTTCGATTTAGCAACAGCTTTAGACGAATACTCAACAGATGTCATGGCCTTACCAGCCCTAAATAATACCAATTCTGTGGCGCGATTGCCGACTTGGGCCCCTGTTGCTGCTGTATTTTTAGTAGCTTTAGGTTTAACGCCTTTAACTTTACAATATGCTAATAACGTTAGGCAACAAGAGCAACAGACAGCAAAAACAAGTAATCCTAGCAGTAACCAAATTGCTTTACAACCAGCACCCACATCTAACTTTCCTGCACCTCAAGCTGAATTAACCCCTTCAAATAATTCATCACCCTTACCTTTAGGTTCGACTCCGCCATTACCACCTGCTGCTTTACCGACAATTCCCCTCACTCCCAGCAGCAATATCACGGCTAATCCTAATACCACAAATCCCACTTTCAACTCACAACAGGCGCTGAATCAACCTCAAATACAAATTCCATCTCTACCTAACAAATCATCAATTACTATCCCTGGACAACCAACAGTCACCCAACCCCAATCTACACAATCAATTAACACACAGGGAATTAGTCTCAAGCGGAATTTACCACCGAGATTGTCGGCTTCTACAAGCATCGCCCCATCTACTGTTACACCAGTACCCCCTCCATTAGCCACAGTCCCAAGTCCCATACCTCAAATCTCATCGACAACAACTCAACCAACGCGAGGTGGAGTCAATTCTTCAGTCACTACCCCCTCACCATCGTCCGTTACTAACCCATTCGTAGACAGACTAGGGGACGAACCTCAAACCACCGCAACCACCGCAGCAGCCTCTACAAATAACACTGGCACATTATTTGATACACCCCAAGTAGCAGAAGCCAGAGATTACCTCAAAAAGCGCTGGCAACCACCCACAGGATTTTCACAAACCTTAGAGTATAGTCTTTTACTAGGGGTTGATGGCTCAATTGAGCGTATATTACCTTTAGGTAAAGCAGCTAGAGATAATATTGACCTAGCTGGGATGCCTGCTCTTGGTGAACCCTTTGTTTCTGCCAATCGTTCTGGTCAAATGATGCGGATTCGAGTTGTTCTCAGTCCAGATGGTAAAGTACAAACTTTCCCTGAATCTGAATAAATGCTCATTAGTCATTAGTCCATTTTCACCAATCTCTTATCGCTCAAATCACAAACTAGAAATTCGTAGGGTGGGGAGTGCATCGCCACTCTCTTATGGAGAAGGTGTAAGATTTCAAAGCTAGTGACTATATGAAAATAATGCCACTTGTGAAACTGGTACATTTTATGTGTCAGTTTTTGCTTACTTTAATTACTCGCGAATTAAATTTTTAAGTCCAGTCGATAAAGTGGTTTTGCTTTTGATACTAGTGAGTCTGGTAGTTAATACAATCACAGCTAATACCAATTTGAATTGGTATCAGTCACATTCATCAAAGGTGGAAAATATGCAAACGATTGGCCCTCAAAAAGATAGTACAGCTTGGGTTATTCAAACATGGGCTGCTTTTATACTCTCTGTTTCTATGACCAGTTTTGGAATTGTGAATTTACCTGTCGATAACTGGGTAAAAGGTTTTATGAGTATGGGTTTAGCCTTTTCTGTAGGTTCAACTTTTACTCTAGCGAAAACTACTAGAGATTTACATGAAACGAGAAGATTAGCCGCCCGTATTGATGAGGCTAAGGTGGAAAAATTGCTGTCACAACATGACCCTCTAAATATTAAATAAAATACCCACTGTAATTTGTTAATGGCATTGGTTCTCAGTTGTTTGTAGTGAACTACCTACATCGACCTTGCTGTACGATGTAGGCTTCCCATTCCGGCTCTAGTGCCAGTTTGACAAGAGCTTGCAATGCGCAGTCTTTCATTGTGGGTATTCCGATCGCCTATCTTGTAACGTGCGTTAATGAAATGTAACGCAATACTGGCGTGAGTTGGCTAAACTTGTGCAATCCAAAATCTTTGTCATGACATGGTGCGATCGCTATAATTTGGACTTTAGGATAATTGTGTGGTGAGAGCGATCGCAGTAAGCTATTTGTTTATATTGGCAAAATATTTAGTCTAACTGCTGCTTGGGTATCAGGAGAATCATGATGAGAGAACAGGTAGGTCAGGGCAAGAAAACCACCAATGTCTCAATACCCACACTCAAACAACCGACGCGGGGTTTCGGTATAGAGTCGCCTGAAGCTTCAAACCCAGCCGTTAGAGAAACCGAACTCAAGGACAAGCCCCCAGGTCACGACATCAGTAAAATTTCCCTACGCCCCCAAGCAAAACTCTCCATCAGCCAGCCTGGAGACTTTTACGAACAGCAAGCGGATGGTATAGCCCAGCAGGTGATGCGAAAAATCGCCCAACCTGCAAGCCAATATGTGCAACCTCAGCCAATGCTAGAGGAAGAACAATTGCAGACGAAACCTCTGGCTAATTTCATCTCGCCTTTGCTGCAACGCCAACCTGCACCCCAACAAGAGGAATTGCAAATGAAGCCGATGGTGCAGCTTCGTTTAAGTGCGAGTGGAATAACTGCCACATCAGATTTAGAAACTTCTATTCAACAGTCACGAGGTAGTGGACAACCGCTTGCAGATGAGGTCAGACAACCGATGGAGCAAGCATTTGGGGCTGATTTTGGTGCGGTACGTATTCATACTGATGCTAACTCAGACAAATTAAATAAATCTATACAAGCTCGTGCCTTTACCACAGGGCAGGATGTTTTCTTCCGTCCGGGAGAATATTCACCCGGAAGTAATTCAGGTAAGGAATTATTAGCCCATGAATTGACTCATGTTATTCAACAAAATGGCCGTGCAGTACAACCTAAATCTCTTCATCTAGCACCAAAAGGCAACAAACTTCACACAAAATATACTGCGGAGTCTGGACAAGCTCTCCAAAGGCGGGAGAGTCCCGAAAAACCAACCCAGGGAGATACAGAAAACAAAACAGAGGCGCAAGAAGTCAAAACTGATACAGAAAACAAGGAACAACAAAATCAGGCTCCGACACAAAAGCAGCAGACTGTTGCCACACCACCAGCAGACGCAGGGGATACAGCAACAGATCCACCCCCGACAAAAAAAGGTGATGCCAAAGTAGCATCGGCTGAAAATCCCTCAGTAACTGGGAAACAGGAACAGGGTAATCCACAAAACCAGCCAGAATCAAAAGAGACCAAGACTAATCCTCAAGAAATTAATTCTCAAGCGCAAGGTCAAGGTAAACCCGAATTATCAAAGTCTGCCGCAGGATTACCTAAAGTCAAAGCAAATCAGGCAGTAGGGAATTTACCTAAGTCAAATGTAGCTGGTAAGGCTGGTGCTATACCTGAGACAGAACAAGGTAATGAAGCAGTGGCTGGTGATGGTGAAAAGGCTCCGGCTTCCCCCGAAGAAGACCCAGGCTTTCAAGCAGTGGTCAATACAACTAAAGAAGTTGCACACCAAAAGAAAAAACACGCACCTGCTGAGAAGAAAGCAGGGGAAGCGCAAGCAGCAGCAGAACCTCCAGGTAATGAAGTAGATAGTAAGGCGCAAGCTAATCAAGTTGGGGAGATGGAACAGGCCCAGACTCCAGCATTTGATGCAGCCGCTTTCAAAGCCAAATTGATGCAGCGCATTGCTGACATGGCTCCTAAAACATTAGAGGAGGCTGACAATTTTAAAAATAATAACCAACTTGATTCAGTCAAAGGTGAATTGAGTGGGCAAGTCAAAGAAGAGCAGAAAGCTACTCAAGAACCGCTAGAAGAGAAGACTAAAGAAAAACCAGATACTAGCGGTATTGAAGCTAAACAAGTCACGCCGCTATCAAAAACTGAGCCAGGTACACCGCCGTCAGGTGTAGGTGCAGAGCAAGCCGCACCTAAATCTAAAGGACAAGGGGAAGTGGAAGCACCTCTGCAAGCTGATAGTCAGCAACTTGACCAGCAGATGAGTGAGGCGGATATTACCGAGGAGCAGTTGGCAAATTCCAACGAACCCCAGTTTCAAGAAGCGCTAGCAGCCAAGAAAGAGGCAAAAACCAATGCAGTAGAAGCGCCACCTAAATATCGCCAGCAAGAACAAGACATCCTCGCAAATGCTCAAGCTACGGCTCAAACCACAGCTAAACAGCATCTGGATGCAATGCACAATAGCCGTAGCCAAAATTTGGGTCAGGTAGCAGATCATCAGGTGGGAGCCAAGGGTAAGGATGAGCAAGCCAGGGCAAAAGTTGCGGGTGATATCAATAAGATTTATGAAAAAACTAAGGGCAAGGTAGAGAAAACCCTCAGTGAGTTAGACGGACAAGTTATCCAAGCCTTTGATAGTGGAGCAGCAGAGGCGAAGAAAGCCTTTGAGGATTATGTCGGCAAGCGGATGGAGGAATATAAGAGCGATCGCTACAGTGGTTTTTGGGGGCCAGGAAAATGGCTAAAAGACAAATTATTTGGTATGCCCTCGGAGGTGAACGCTTTCTATGAAGAAGGTCGTAACCTTTACATCAAACAGATGGACGGTGTAATTAACAACGTCGTTGGCATTATCAGTCAAGGTCTGACCCAAGCCAAAGCCGAAATTGCTGCTGGTAAGCAGGAAATTCAAAACTACGTCAACAAACTGCCCCAAGACCTCAAAGGAGTAGGTCAACAAGCAGCCGCAGACATTGAAAGTAAATTTGCCGAGTTAGAACAGACTGTTGACAGTAAGCAAGATGAGCTAATTGATACCCTAGCCCAGAAGTATCAAGAAAACCTGGATGCTGTGGATGCCCGCATTGAAGAGATGAAAGCGGCTAATCAAGGTTTGGTGCAGAAAGCCTTAAACTTCATCGTCGGCGTAATCAAGACGATCATCGAATTGACAAAAATGCTGCTTGAGGTATTGGCAAGAGTTGCTGGTGTAGTTGGGCAAATCCTCAAAGACCCGATTGGTTTCTTGGGTAACTTGATTCAAGCAGTCAAGCAAGGCTTCCTCAACTTTATGAAGAATATTGGGAAGCACCTGCAAGCAGGATTAATCGGCTGGCTGACCGGGACTATGGCAGAAGCTGGGATTCAATTGCCAGAAAAATTTGACCTCAAAGGTATTTTTAGCCTAGCAATGCAACTGTTGGGCTTTACCTATGAAGTCATTCGCGCCCAAGCGGTGAAACGATTGGGTGAAAATAAAGTTAGCCGCCTCGAACAAACTGTGGAGGTGTTTAGAGTCTTAGCTAGTCAGGGAATAGCTGGGATGTGGCAGTTTGTGCAAGACAGACTTGGCGACCTCAATACTTTGGTGGTGGAACCGATTAAGAACTTCGTGATTGAGAAGGTGATTACGGCGGGGATTGAGTGGATTTTGAGCCTGCTAACCCCAGCTTCCGCATTTATCAAGGCGGCGAAGGCGATTTATGAGATTGTTAAGTTCTTTATTGAACGTGCTGGGCAGATTGCTGATTTAATTAATGCCATACTGGATGCGATTGGGGCGATCGCTGCTGGTTCAATTGACCAAGCTGTTAAGGGTGTGGAAAATGCCCTGGCTAAATCTTTACCTGTAGTTATTAGTTTCTTAGCTAGT
>DATNQO010000222.1:0-4469 GCA_036704005.1 Leptolyngbyaceae cyanobacterium
GGGGATGAGGGGGATGAGGGGGATGAGGGGGATGAGGGAGAATCATCAACTAATGACTAATGACTAATGACTAATGACTAATGACTAATGACTAATGACTAATGACCAATGAAAAAACCTCCCTTGATGGGAGGCGTAAATATAGAGCGGAGACAACTTGTTGACCTACACTAGAACAACAGCGATCGCACCTCCAATGGCGGCGAAAATGGCTGATACTATCGCTGTGGCAAATAACCACCAAGCGGCTGAGGCTGCGGCTTTACGGGTTTCTTCTGCTTGCCTTTGGGCTTGATGTTTGACTTCTTCTAGGCGGCGTTGCGCTTCTAGTTGTAGGCGTTCGGCGCGTTGTAATACTGTGTTACGCGCTCGTTCAATTTGGTCAACAATCCGGTTAGCGTCCTCTTCGGAGATGTCTTCACGAGAACTAACAATGGCTACTAAGGTTTCACGGTTGAATGAGGACAGGCGATCGCGCAAAGCATCGAATCCGGCCTGTGGGTCGTCAAATAAGGTACGCACATCGCGCTTAATACCATCATAGTTGAGTTCGGGACGCTCTAAACCATTAAGGTAGTTACGAATCCGGGCGAAAATGCCGTCAATTACGTCTTGAATGCGGCGTTGGATACTCCGCACCTGCTCAACAAATTGCTCCCGGACGGAAACGATATTGTCGGCAATTCTAGCTGCTTCCTCATCGCTGAGGTCTTCCCGAATCTTCAGCAGGGCGATAATTGTAGAACGGTCAAAATGAGCTAGGCGATCGCTCAAGCTATCTACACCCACTCTAGGATCATGCAGCAAGAGTTGCAAGTCACGCTTAATTCCTTCTGGATTGAGTTCTTCCTTACCAGTTTGCCGTAAGTATTCTTCCAAATAAGCTTGGAAAGTCTGCACCCGTTGCTGTGTACGAGTAGCTAAACGACGCGGCGCACGGATAATATTGCGGATGGAACCCTGTACAGAGTCAATTACTTGATTGACTTGTTCCTCGCTCAAATCTTGGCGTTGGCTGAGTAATTTAACTAAGGTATCCCGGTCTACTTGCGACAAGCGACGACGCAAAGCCACTGCACCTTCTCTGGGATTTTCAAACAGTCTAGTCAAATCCCGTTGAATTCCTTCGGGGTTGAGTTCTGCTTTACCAGTCTTCCGCAGATACTCGGAAATAATTGTGGTCACAGAGTCGTATTGTTCTTTGGCTTTGTCGGCTACTATTTGCGGTGTGTGGCGGACATTATGCCAAGACTCCTCTACAGTATTGATAATTTGATTTACTTGGTCTTCGCTAATATCTTGGCGTTGACTGAGTAACTGTACAAGTGTATCGCGGTCAAAACGAGATAAACGCGCCCGAATTGCAGAGATTCCCGCTTGGGGATCAGACAATAGGGTCTTCAAATCAGCGCGGATGGCATCAGGGTTTAATTCGCCTTTGCCAGTGTTACGCAGATATGACTCGACATTCAACCACAGGGTTTCAGCTTGATATTTGGCTTGGTCTGCTAGGTTCTTGGATTCTAAGAGGACGCGATCGCGCTGTCTTTCCAACTCATCGATAATTCTGTCTGGTTCCCCTGGTTGCAGATCATTACGTTCTAGCAATATCTGCTGCAAGGGATAGCGGTCAACGATTACCAATCTGCGGGACAGGGTTTCATAATCTGCATCTTTGTCTTCCAATATGGGTTTGAAATCTCTCTCAATCCCTTCGGGAGTCAAATCAGCTTTACTCGTAACCAGCAGATAACTTTCGATGCGGCGTTGCAAATCTTGGGTAATTTCCCTTTCTTCTTCAGCTGCGACTATCACTAGCACTGATTGACGTACAGCTTCTAGTCTGTCGGCGATGTGCTGAATCTGGGATTGGGTGAGTAATCCTCGGTGTTGGAGAATATTAGCAAAATCATTGCGGGAAAGTCTTTCTAATTCCCGGCGTACCGTCCCAGGGTCGGCGGCTGGGTCATAGATAACATCGCGGAACTCTTCGGCAATTCTTTGTTCACTCAACTGCCAAGCATAGGTGTTTGACAGATAGTTTTCTACATCCGCCCGAATGGGGCTGTAGGGCTGTGAGGGAACGGGTAAGCCTAATTTATCTGCTTGTTGTGTGGCTTTGTCTTTAGCTGTGGTCAGTGCTTGCCAGATTTTTTCTACATCTATATCAGACAAGTCTGTTCTACCCATAGCAATCCCAGTTAAGGCGGTGATACCTTGCTGGATGGTGCTTTGAATTGGCCCCACTGATGCAGATTTTTGGGCCTCATCCTTAGTTGAACGGGTTTCAGCGATTAACCTATCCAATTTGGCGCTGAGTTCATCAGTTTTAGCTTGTCCTGGTGGTAATGATTTGAGGTAATCAACCAACTCAGCCAAATGGTCTTGGGTGGGTTCGTGTTGAGATACGGTTTGCTGCCAAACTTTGTAGAGGGTGTCAGCTATGCGCTTGGTATCGCGCTTGGAAAGGTCGGTACGACTGCTAACTAGGTCGATGAACTTTTGGCGGTCGATATTGCGTAAGTCGGGACTGCCGGCGATCGCTTTTAGTTGGGGGTCATTCAGTAACCTTTCAAACTCACTGCGAATATTAGATATGTCTAATTCTGGTGGACGCAGTTTTTCAATATAATCTTCTATGTTTTCGCGGATGCTGATTGGGTCAATGGCACTGCCCAATTCTCGACGCACTGCGGCGGCGGCGGCTTCGGCTGTGGCTACTACTTGCTGATTCACAGCTTTTGCACCCAAAGCGGCTGTAGCTGTTCCCATAATCGCCTGAAAGCCAGAAGTAGCGGTATTAACTACCGAACCGATGAGGGAACCAACGGTTGTGGAACTCACCCACATCAGTAACAAAAAGTATGCGCCCCAAATTACTAGACCGAGAATTGCGCCTAGTGCGGCGTTGTTAATTACTAAGCTGAGTTTGACGGCGAGGAAAGAGGCGATTAATAAAGCGATGGTGACAGTAATCAACGTCCACAATCCCACAGCCGTACCAATCTTGCGAACAGTGCCGCCAAGACTGCCTGACTCCCCTGAGTGTGAGTCTGAGTCAGATGAACGCCCCAGGTAGGAAATCCCCGCCGCAACTGAGAGGTTAGTTAATACTAGCTGGAAGGCAAAAGCTAAAATGACACCGGACAGTAAAGCCACAAAAAAGCGCGGCCCCTCAGTCCAGGTCGATGCCGCCTGTACTAGTCTACCGTTAGTTTCCACTGGAACCTGTGCCGCCCACCATAGAGGCCCAAAGATTTCCAATGTAATTTCCGTACTTTGAAACATTGTATTTCCTTCTTCTAAGCAATATAAATTTGGATGGATTTAGAATTTCGTCAGCAAAAACTGTAGTTTCTGTATCTATCGCAATACCCAAATCTTCTTGCTTACAGAATCCAAGAATTTAGTACATCAAAACATCCCTCCAAAGTTTGAAACCTATATCCTACGGTAGATAGAATTTACATTGTTTAAGGCTAGTAATTTTTTAATAATATCTCGACAAAATCGGGTGAAAACGCTTACTAGCTAAGGTTATGCCCGCTTTATTTTTAATTACTTATTGTTAGATAATTTATTTCTTTAAATTAGCTGTTTATCAAGGTAAGAATATCAGAGATTTACATTTATTTACAAATATTATTTTTATCACCATCTTGAGGGGTATTTAACAGTATAAAAATACCTCAAGCTATCGTCCCCTAGAAGTGGCTATAGTTTGTGTCCATTGACAGAAAGCAGTTTACTGATGAATAGCTAAAGTTAAGTTAAGTAACAAATGATTTGATTCGGAACAAACAAATGCAAACCCGCCCCTCCACTGACCTACCAACAGTTGCTACAGAATATAACGGCGTAGACCGTAACGCTTTCCTGTTTGGTTCGACTCCCCAAGCCGAACTTTGGAACGGTCGTTTTGCCATGATTGGTTTCTTAGCTTATTTATTGTGGGATTTAGCAGGCTATAGCGTTCTGCGCGACGTATTACACTTCATCGGTTATTAGAAAATTAAATATTTACTAAAAAAACAACTTATTTAGGAGAAAAAACAATGGCTACTCAAGAAACTCGTTCAGCTACCGATTTACCAACAGTTGCTACAGCATATAACGGCGTAGACCGTAACGCTTTCCTGTTTGGTTGGACTCCCCAAGCTGAATTGTGGAATGGTCGCCTAGCTGCGATCGGCTTTTTAGCTTACTTGCTGTGGGATTTAGCAGGTTATAGCGTTCTGCGTGATGTATTACATTTCATCGGTTACTAAGTTGTCATTAGTTGATTGACAACTGACAACTGACAAAAATTGCAATATTTTAGGAGACACAACAATGGCTACTCCAGAAACTCGTTCAGCTACCGATTTACCAACAGTTGCTACAGCATATAACGGCGTAGACCGTAACGCTTTCCTGTTTGGTTGGACTCCCCAAGCTGAATTGTGGAATGGTCGCCTAGCTGCGATCGG
>DATNQO010000223.1:0-2676 GCA_036704005.1 Leptolyngbyaceae cyanobacterium
TACAGGAAGGCTGCTTTCTATTGAAGGAGATGAGGTTTACGTTGCATGGTTTTTAAAATCAGGCTATGTGCAACGTGTTAAGCACAATCTTTCATCTATTTCTATTGCTCCTCCAGAGGTAGGTGGGGATGAAGTCACACCCGCCAATTCTCCCGCCGTCACCGGTAACGTACAAAATCAGTCAGACGATGCAGGGGAATGGGAACAGCTAACCGATGATAACTTTGCAGAGGGTCACATAGTGCGAGTACATGCCAAATCGCACCCCTACCATGGACGACAAACCAAGCTTGTAAAAATAGCTTTACTTGATAAAGAAGTGACAACCTCCGATTTAGATACTCTGCCGATCGCAATTTTGGAAGTACAGAAACACCAAACAGAATCACAAACAGAACCACAAATAAAACTTGGTAGTAACGGGCTACCACTTCCACAGCCAATAGATTTTAATTTTGTTACTCCCATAGGAGAATGTGTTGCACGAGTAGAATTTATAGACTCTCTAAAAGCTGGAGGATATAAATACAAAATCGAAATATTCAAAGCTGATAAGAAGATAGGTGCTTTGAAACAATCAACAATTGCTTCAATGAAGAAGGACAAGACGGTTAAGGAACTTAAAGAAAAATCCTTTGCTATTTTACAGCCTGTCATCAACAAACTAATTACTAAAAATACCTACACTTTCAAAGTTCAACAGCTTGGGGATAACGGGTATTTTTGGGTTCGAGGATGCCAATTAAATTCAGTGGCTAACGGTACAACAACTCAAGTTTATGTATTTACTACACCTGACGGAAAAACAATTACTGTTGCTGGCTTAAATGAGTTTGAGAAAGAATGACTACTGTAGAGAATACTGTAGAGAATGAAGATAGATGGATATGGGTTAACCCTAAATCCAAAAGATTAAATCTTAGATTTAGGGTTAAAGGATATAAAAAACAATTCTTCATATCAACAGGACTAATAGACACCGAAGAGAATCGTAAAAAGATACGGAGTCTCAGAGATGCCATAGAAACAGATATATTTCTTGAGCAATTTGACCCAACTTTAGACCGTTACCAAAAATTTAAAAAGAAGAAAAAGAAGGAAGCACCAAAACCGCTCATAATATCATCGCTGGCTGAATTATGGGAAAGATACTCAAAATATCAAAGCCAGCATCTAGAACCATCTACAATGTTTAATTATGAAAGAATTAGAAAAATCATCAATAAATTACCAACTGATAATTTAGATAGAAGCCCAGAAATCAGAGATTTTTTACTAGAAAATTACAGCTACCATATGGCTTGGCAATGTATAGAAGCATTTTCTAGGTGTTGCGAATGGGGACTAATTTCTAATTTAATTACAACCAACACTTTTAAAAAATTAAGGCTCAAAAAACGTAAAAGAACGAGAAACAAGATTAAAGCCTTTACTGTTGAACAAAGGGATTTGATCATCTCAACCTTTGAGAACCATGATAAATTTTCACATTTCGCCCCAATAATAAAATTTTTATTTTGGACGGGTTGCCGCCCAGGGGAAGCGATCGCTCTAACATGGGAGGATGTGTCACCTGATTGTTTGCATATTGAAATTAACAAAGCGTATGCCTCCAAAGTTAAAGTCTTAAAAGGAACTAAAAACGGGAAAGTAAGAACCTTTTCGACTAACAAAGGTTCTAAACTGAATTTACTGTTACTGTCTATTCGACCTAACAACCCTGACCAGAAATCATTTGTTTTTACTGACGAAGCAGGTAAAATGCTCACCTTCTTGGCTTTAGAAAAGTGCTGGAGAGGTGGCAAGAAGGGAAGGTATAATTACCCCGGCGTGGTGAGGGAATTGGCAGAACAAGGGAAAGTGAAATTTTGCCGCTTGTACACCACCCGTCACACCTTTGCGACTTTGGCGATCGCCGCTAATATCTCACCGGATAAAGTGGCCTACTGGTTGGGCGATGACCTAGCTACCGTTCTCAATTATTACTGCCATCCTGAAGTCACTAAAAAATCTTGTCCAGATTTTTAGCGTCATAAATACGGTATAAGGATGCTTATAGTTATATTGCTATAAGCAAATACTCTTGCAAGCAATAATATAAAGCACTAAAACTTGCCTAAGAAAAATTTTTCTACTCATTTTCTACTCAAAAGAAGCAAAGCCTAAGCCCTGACTTGCTTAAGAGAAAATTTTTCTACTCATTTTCTACTCAAAAACAAGGCTCAAACCCTTGCAGCTACGTTGGGCGGAGATTCCCTTGAAATTTGCTAAAACCTCGTAATTTCAAGGTTTTTGGCATCTTTTACTCAGATTGTACTCATTTTCTACTCAAAACAGCGTCAGAAATCCCCGTTTTTTGGTTTTTGGCGCTGTTCATTTTTTACTCATTTTCTACTCACTCTTTAGACATATAACTAAAAACTCGTGCAGCGCGACATGTCCTATAAGTAGCGTTAATGTTAAAGCGATCGCCTTAAAATACTGTGACAAATAATAAGTTTGTACTAAACTTGTATCAGTAAGTTTAGTAGCACTAAAAACATGGCAGAACGACTAATTAAAGACCGTGCCGGAGTCACTGAAACTGCTACCGCCATCACCATCACAAAAACTAACTTTGCCTTCCCTGGCTACACGCCACGGGAGCAGATGACAGAGGATGAGTTTATAACTGCC
>DATNQO010000224.1:0-23558 GCA_036704005.1 Leptolyngbyaceae cyanobacterium
TAGTAAGGACTTTAGTCCTCTCAAACCCAGCAAAAGAGCGATAAATCGCTCTCTCCGTTCGCGTAGCGTGTCGTAGACAGACGCTACGCGAACACTACGAACAACAACACATCTTACATTTAATTATGTCTACCTACTTATCATGTAACCTTGATTAAATAAATGTTGTTTATTCTAAATAGAATAAAACTTTTAATAATAAAAACTAATTTTAATTCATAGGGATACCAAATTGCTAACAGAACCTATTATTTCATTTACAATTTTATTAGCAATTATCTTTATTGTACCGCCACTATTTGAGCGATTAAAGCTACCAGGATTAGTTGGTTTGTTAGTGGCTGGTGTAATATTTGGGCAAAATGGACTCAAGCTGCTAGATGCTGATTCGGACACAATCAAACTGCTTTCCGACATTGGTAAAGTATATCTAATGTTTGTCGCCGGATTAGAAATTGATGTCGAGCAGTTTCGTCAAACTAAAAATCGCTCAATAGGATTTGGTACGCTCACATTTTTAGTACCTTTAATTGCTGGCATAGTAGTAGGGCGTTTATTTAACTTTAGTTGGAATGCTTCTGTTTTGATTGGTTCCTTGCTGGCTTCTCATACTCTTCTCGCCTACCCAATTGTAAGTCGTTTGGGAGTTGTGGCTGATGAAGCCGTAACTGTAACTATCGGTGCAACCATTTTCACTGACACAGGTGCTTTATTAGTCTTAGCTATTTGTGTTGGTATCCATGCAGGGAATTTTACAGCTTTCAAATTAGCCAGTTTATTAATTGGGCTAGCAATCTATTCTATTGTGGTTTTATTTGGCTTCAATAAAGCCGGGAAAGAATTTTTTCGTCGAACTGGGGATGAAGAAGGCAATCAATTTTTGTTTATTTTGTTAGCCCTATTTTTAGCCTCTGTAGGAGCGCAAATAATTGGAGTTGAAAAAATTGTTGGGGCGTTTCTCGCAGGTTTAGCAGTCAATGGGGTTTTAGGAAATAGCCCTGTCAAGGAAAAAGTTGAGTTTGTTGGTAGCGTTTTATTTATCCCTTGCTTCTTTGTCGATATGGGATTGCTAATTAACATCCCAGCTTTTCTCAAAACCCTTAGTTCATTTGGGTTGACTACGGCAATTGTCATAGCATTGATTGGCAGTAAATTTATCGCCGCATTCTTAGCTCAATTATTGTACCGTTACAACCTGCCTCAGATGCTGACCATGTGGTCATTATCTCTACCCCAGGTAGCGGCGACACTTGCAGCAACACTGGTTGCGTATCAAGCACTCAATCCTGCTGGCCAGCGCCTCATTAATGAAGATGTTCTTAATAGCGTTATCGTTCTCATGTTGGTAACTGCTACTTTAGGCCCGGTAATTACAGCTAGGTTTGCTAGCGCCCTGCAACCAGTCCCGAAGAATAACTGGGAAACAGATAGTTTAGCACTTTGGTGGCAATCTTACGGTGAGCCAATACCAGAAACACAAGAGCCACAAGAAACTGAACATTTACTTGAACGTCTATCAATACCAACAGAACAGCACAAATTATCCCATCCATTTACTGTAGTTGTTCCTATTTACAACCCACAAACTCAACGCTACCTGATAGAAATGGCAGCCATGTTAACTCGTCATGAGTCTGGGCAAATTATGCCTTTAGCTATTACTAAAGCTCATACTCATATGGATGATCCGCAATTAATTTCCGCTATTGGGCAAAGTCAACAGAGATTAAACATGGCTTTAGAAATTAGCCAAGAATTTGCTGTACAAGCTTCTCCTGTAATCCGTATTGATGACAACGTGGCTTTAGGAATTACTCGCACCAGTCGAGAACAAAATGCTAATTTAATAGTCATGGGTTGGGGGCCTAATATTGGTCTCCGCGCCCGTTTATTTGGTAGTGTGATTGATAGTGTGTTTTGGTCTGCTCACTGTCCGGTAGCAGTGGCTCATTTACTAGACAGCCCTTCACAAATCAAACGCATCCTTGTACCTGTTGATAGTTTAACGCGCTTAACCATCGGGACTATACGTTTTGCTCAGATTTTAGCTAACGTCAATCAGGCGGAAGTTGTCCTACTACACGTTACTAATCGCTACACACCTCCCCAACAAATTAATCTATTCACATCTGAGTTATCTAATATTGTTGCTCAAGGTAAGTTACAAGCAAATACAACTGTTGAAACCATTGTTGGGGATGATATTGCCAAAGTGATTATTGAGCAAGGGCGCAACTTTGACTTAGTAGTTTTGCGTTCTGTTCGCTATCGTACCAGTGGCGGGCTAGCTGTCAGTGAGGTGACAACGCAAGTCATGAAAAATTTAAAATGTTCTATTGTCTTATTAGGGGAACCTCAATCATGTCCAGTAATGCCTAAACAGGGGAATAGGGATACAGGGAAGGGTATAGGGATATTAGGTGTTCAAAACCCTTAGAGTTGTTTTGTCAAGAAAATTTAAAGACAACTGAATCTGGCTTACGCAATATGGGTAGGGGCGCAAATCTGTGCGTTCCTACTGTCGCATCTGTTACAAAGATTTCTGCAAACGATATTAGACTAAGTAGAACGGACTAAATAAATCAAGGTTTGTAGTAAGGACTTTAGTCCGGGGAAAAGGACTAAAGTCCTTACTACGAACTCAATTGTGATAGCTTTACACTACTTAACATAATTTGATTTAATTTCGACGGCTTACTTAATACCGTTTCTTGATGAAGATGCGCTTTATTTTGCACCGTAGAGACGTTGCAGGCAACGTCTCTACATCATTTATTTGGTGCAATTTCATAGAGAATTGGTATAACTACCATCCTCATAATAACATCACACAATATTACCGATGATTACTGATTTGAAAATATACAGGTATGGATGAAGCTAAAAGAAGTGAATTTCTTGTGCATTTATGAAATTAGGTCAAAGATTAAAACTAGCTGTAATTCCTGTTTTGTCTGCATTGAGTATTTTGGGAATGTCGAATATAGCATTAGCCGACTATCTAACAAGCCAGGGGATGGGAGGTGATTATCGTTATGAATTATGGTCTAGTGATGATAACAAGAGTTATTATTTGAAAATTTGGTTACGTACAGCCAATCCAGACAGTGATCCGTATAAAATAACTAGAAGCTTTAATTCTACTAGGGAAGCTCTAATTCATTTTGATTGTGATTACGCTGAAAGAAGTTTACCAGAATGCCCTAAATAGTAGTTATCAACTCCTTTGAAACTATTTTCCAATTCTGTTATGGCAGGGGACAGGTGATAGGTGACAGGTTACAGGGCTGAAAGCCTTTGAAACTAAAGGTTTTAAAATTGTATGATGTCCTAAGCTATCAGACGACTGCTATTTTTACTAAAAACTCCAATCCTTGTATTAAGATTGGAGTCTACAAATATTAACAACCGCTAACGTTACGGTTTAACATTAGAGGATGTTTGATAAGTACCTGTAGCCCACCGTATCATGGTTTTGATGGGCAGTGCTACGTATCTAATGTTAGGGTTTAACATTAGCTCTGATTACTCTACATTAAGCAAATCTACTGGCTGCTTAATTGGTAACAGCATTTGCATGAACTGACCCAACGATATAGAACGTTGTTCTTGAACAAAAACCAAGGGTACGAGTGCAAGCATCCGTAGTAAGCCGGAGAGAACAAATAGCCCCAGCAAACCACCAAGAGCAGGAAAAGTTGCTAAAAAGCTACCGAATGTGATGCCTATTGCTCCTGTTATACCAGCAACTGCGCCGGCGATCGCAAAATAACCAGACTGATAACGTAGAGGTGCTATACCCATCATCATATTGTTAGTACACAAATCGATCGCTGCCCAAGTTCCACCCGCTAAGATGTGTAGCAAGGGTAAGTAAACCCAGAAGGAAATTTGATTGCTTCCCACCGCCAGCCACAACAAAGGAGTCACAGCCACTAAGACACCTACTAATATTAGTAGCGGACGATTACCGATGCGATCGGCTAATTTACCCCACAAAAGCAGCATTAACATATTTGCTGCCGTACCTAAGCCATGATAAATCGTCACAACACTAATATCTATACTCAGATTATCTAGCAGATAGAGGTTAAAGAAGGGGGCGCTGACATTCACCGCAAAGCACCAAATGCTCAAGTAAAGTACAAACTTTAAAAAATTAGTATCTTTGAGCAAGCTAAAATCTATACCTTGGGGTTGGGTTGTTTCGGAATCTTCAGCTTTCAACACCTGGGGATTGACATCAGTCATCCAAATTTGGCAACTTACACTGATTATTCCCAGTATAATTCCTACAACCAGAATTGCGCCGTAACCTTCAAGCGTTCCACCAGGCCAAACCGATACCACCAAACCTAAAAGTGGCACAGCAACGAAGTTCGTCAAACCTAGAATACTGCTACGAAAACCAAAATACCGTCCCCTTAATTTTTGCGGTACTAACACAGCCGTCCAACCCAGCCAAGGCGCACGACCCAAAGCTTCAATAATATTACCTATTAAGAGAATTGCTAATGTTAACTGTACTACCTGCTTTCCAGCTATATGAGATGATCTCACTAGCCAAATTGCTGGTACAAGAATCAACCACAACAACCGAGGTGGGAGGAAAATAGATACACTATACTTGCGAAAGCTCAGGCTGCGGTTTATTAGATACGCGCCTAAAGGTTGAAGTAAATTCACCACTTGCGGAATAGCCGCCAGCAAACCAATTTCTACTGGGCCAGCACCTAACTCTAGCAAGAAATTACTCAGCAATGCGCCGCCAATAACACTATAAAAAATGGTAGCGAAAACACTCTCAAAAGTTAATACCTTAAGACTATGGCGAATATCTGATTTAGAAATGATTTTCAGAAATCTTTTCGGGCTAGGAGAAATGACTGTTTCTGTTAAGGCTCTATCCTCAGAAATCTCTTGAATAGGGATAGGAGGAAGAGTAGTTGATTCCAGTGGAATGACATCTTCTTGATTTGGCAGCATACGGTTTACTCAATATCTAAAATTTCCATATTCATGACAATTTTCTTCATTAATACTAATTGCAATTAATGAAATAGTTGAGAATATAACGTCTGAAAGGCTACATTTACCTACTTCTCTCAATTAATAATTCATGGCAAGCTTCACTATACACTAGGGTTTAGTTAAAAATGTTATATAAACAAACTTTTATATGGCAAACTTATGTGATTTTTGAAAAAAGCTCGTATCGTTGAAGTATTGTGCATTGTCCACCAAAATCTACGTCTTTTTCAAAAGTCAAATAGAAATGCTCTGTCAATCAAAATTATATTTTGTTTGACATTTATCTTTGCTTATAAAATTTATTAGTAACATTATCATGATAGATAATATCATCAAAATAAAATCAGATTTTTGGTCAAAAAACTGACATATTTTTCCTAATTCTCTCTGAGGTATTAAAAATCTGGAAATTCCAGAGGCTTATCAGGCGAGATAGCTGATAAATCTACCTTTCGATAACTTATATGTCACTATTTGTATAAGCCTGAAGTAGATGATTCAGGGAGAAATTTCTATCAGCAGGTTATCATTGCACACCCTACTAAGTGTGGCACGATCGCAGTATGGCTAAAAAAGGTATTTATGCAGACGAAAGTTAACAGTATATACGCAGATGGAAAAATATTTTGTCTTTGCTTTTTGTCTGGACTAATATATCTGACTGTCCCCACAAAATGAATTATTTATTTTGAGAAATACCTGATAAATCACACAACGATGTGATGAAAATCTTTCTTCCCAGTCCCCAGTCCCGGTTGGTGAGCGCAGTCGAACCACCAGTCCCGTTAATAAAAGCTTAAGCATTGCTCAAAATGAGAATCGCTCCTTGGGCAATGCTCTAAGCTAGTTGGGTATGTAGATTTGGCTGACTCAAGTTCTATTATGGACAACCGATGTTTGCGATCGCGCTGGGTTTTTGTATAACTTAGTGTAGGAGTTGTATATTTTGTCTGCAAATGGGCAAACTAATACAGTAGTTTATTGGTATTGTAATGATCAAGCGATCGCTCCAAGCATCTGCCGAGGGTATAAAAAAGGCAAAGCAAGCTTTTAAGCGTAAGGGATGGACGCAAGAATATCTGGCGGCGGAAGTGGGTTTAGAAACACGCCAGTCTATCTGGAAATTTTTTACGGGTAAACCTATTGACCGTCATGTTTTCAACGATATTTGCTCTGCGCTAGAATTAGACACTTCAGAAATTTCCCAACAGCCTGCTGAAGTTAGTTTATGTTTAGAGCGTCATGAGTCTAACTCACTAGATATTGATGATTTGGTGCAGAAACTGCGTTCTATTCATCACGATAGAATTCAAGCTCAATGCGGTATATTACACCTTTTAGATATTGCTCGACCCATCTACCTCAACGATATTTATGTTGATATCAATGTTTGCGAGGAAATTTCTCGTAAGCAATGGTTAGAAATTAATGATTTACAAAAGCCAATTACACCAAAATGTCAAAAACCAATCCCAGGTTTAGAAGCTATTACAAAATATCCCAAAATGATTTTATTGGGTAAACCAGGTTCAGGTAAAACTACATTTTTACAATCAGTTGCGCTGAGTTGCGCTCAAGGAGCCTTTCAACCAGATTATGTACCAATTTTTATCAACGTCAAAAGCTTTGCTGAAGATGTTAAGGAATCTCGCCAGCTTAGTTTATTTCAATATATACATAATTATTTGATGAATTTGGGAATTTCCGAAACAGATATGAGTACATTATTGTCTCATGGCAGAGCGTTAGTTTTGATAGATGGTTTAGATGAAGCCATAGGAGACAATTACAACAAGACTCTTAATAAAATTCGTACTTTTATTAACAAATTTTATAAAAATAAAATCGTTATTAGTTGTCGTTCAGCTTTATATTATTCTAACTTTCATGGGTTTACTGAAGTAGAAATTGCTGATTTAAATACAGTACAAATTGCTGAGTTTGTCAATAAGTGGTTCTTGTCGGTTGCTAAAAATTCTCCAGTTACTTCGCAAATATTGACAAAAACAATCATGCAAAAAATGGATTTACCGGAAAATTCGCACATCTTAGAATTATCTAGTAACCCACTTTTATTAAATTTTTGTTGTTTAGTGTTTCAGTCATATACAGATTTTCCTAGCCATCATTTTGAAATTTATAAGCAAGCATTAGATTTACTACTTGTGCGTTGGTATGAAGTCAAAGGTATTGAATATAGCCTAGTGGTTCCTAACTTATCCTTGTTAGATAAAATTAAGCTACTTAGTCGGATAGCAGCAAGTAGTTTTTCTCAGGGAGATTACTTGATAACACAAACCAAGCTCCAGCAAATTATCACTGAATATCTACTCCATCAAAAAAGTATAACGACTGATACAGATGCTTTGGAAATGGAGAGTAGAGAAGTTATTAAAATAATTGAATTACAACATGGCTTATTAATTGAAAGAGCAAAAGGTATCTATTCTTTCTCTTATTTAATATTTCAAGAGTATTTTACAGCTAGAGAAATTGTTGCTAACGCCAATAGTCAAAAACTACAAGAGTTAGCTGTTAATGTCTGTGATAAACGTTGGCGTAATGTACTTTTACTAAGTGTATGGATGCTCAAGCCAGCAGATGAATTACTAAAATTAATCAAACAAAAAATTGATGATCTGGCTATCAGCAATATTAAATTATATCATTTTCTGCAATGGGTAGAACGCAAATCTTCTCAAGTAAGTTCTATCTATCAGGGTAGTAGTGTGCGTGCTTTTTATTTTACTATTGCTTTACCTCCAGAGCATCCTCTAGCTTGTAATCAAGATTTAGCTATTACTTTAGAGCATCAGTTTACTGGTAGTTTGTCTATGGAATTAGCTCTAGATTTGGCTTTGACTCATGCACTAACTGTAAGTTTGACAATGACGGCTGATATTTTATTTGCTAGGTTATCCACCTTAAATTTAGCTTTGGATGTAAAACATTTGTTAGTACAAGAAATACCTTTACATACATCACTGCAACATCTCAAACATCAGTTACCTGCTACTACTCAAGGGAGGGAAGGTTTAAAAAATTGGTGGTTAGCTAATGGAAAAGCTTGGACTGAAGAGTTACGAAATCTGATGATTGATGCTCGTCAAATTGGCTTTAATTGGCAGTTTAATCAGCAAGATTTACAAGATTTACAACAGTATTGGGATGCTAATAAGTTACTAATAGATTGTCTTAATTGTACCAGGGATGTTTCACCTAGCTTACGTTCTCATCTAGAGACAAGTTTGTTTTTAGTTAGAGGGGTTGAATGAGATAGTCAAAAAATTCCTGTGGAACATCTTAACTCTGTGACTCTGCGCCTCTGTGGTTGAAGAAATTATTTTTGACCGCAAAAGCACAGAGGAGACGTGTTGAGCAAAGTCTCCGTAACACAAAGAAAAAATAAATTTAAATAATACTTTTTTAGAATTTTTATATGTATAAAAAATAACTATTCTTTCCATATAACACGGTATATATGCTTTAATTGGTAATATATTTAAACATGAGCAGAATTATATTAGGTTACATTAAGCACTGATAAGTTTGCTTTGCAACGCTACTTTGTCAAAACTTTAAATGCGATCGCAGCAAAATACAGACAAAATTCTGGTAAGGTGAAAGGCATAGATTCAAACTACTCTACTACTGCTGAATTTACTTGCTTGATCGTGATTCTATTAGAGGTGTTTTTTGCTTGATTATAACCCTCAATGTTTCATGTTTATTATTTCTCTGTTAAGACTTGAATGCTAAATTTTAGTTAATTTTGAGGAATACTCAAAGCAAATGAAATTAGATGTTCCCTTGGTTTCAGTTATCATACCTGCCTATAATGCAGAAAAGTTTATAGGTAGAACGTTACAGTCGGTTTTATCTCAAACTTACAGCAATATCGAAGTTTTAGTTGTTGATGATGGTTCTCAAGATAGAACGACTGAGATAGTGGAATCTATCGCTAAAGTAGACAATCGTGTAAGATTATTCAAGCAGCCGAATCAAGGAGTTGCGATCGCACGTAATTTGGCAATAGAAAAATCTGTAGGAGAATATATTGCGCCAATTGATGCTGACGATATCTGGTATGAGCAAAAACTAGAAAAACAAGTGGAATGTCTAGCAAATGCTGATCCATCTGTGGGGTTAGTTTATGCTTGGTCTGCTTTAATTGATGAAAATGACGCGATTATTGGCAAATACAATTCTTGGTATTATTCTCACATACATAGTGTAGAGGGAGAGGTGTACAAACATCTGTTGTACACAAATTTTATCGGCAATGCTAGTGTACCCTTGATTCGTCGCGTTTGTTTTGACAAAGTAGGCGGTTTTAATAGTGAGCTAAAAAGGCAGAATGCTCAAGGATGTGAAGATTGGGATATTTATTTACGTATTGCTGAACATTATCAATTCTCAGTGGTACGAGAATTTTTAATAGGCTATCGTCAGGTCAGTGGTAGTATGTCTAGGTCATATATATCGATGGCAAAGTCCTATAATTTAATGATGCTAGATTTTCGTAGCAAACATCCAGAAATACCTGATTATATATTTCATTGGTCTGCTAGTTATTTTCGCTACTATTTAGCATTGCAAAGTCTCAAGTGTGAGGATTATTGGCAGACTTTAGTTTGGTTGTATAAAGCAATTAGGCTAGATTTTCTATTGCTTTGGCATACAGGAGTATATAAGTGTATTTTGCAGATGCTGATGCAGATAGTCAAGAAAATAATTAACAGTGATGCTTTTTCTCTATCGCCTTTAAATAATAATTCAAAGTATCATCAGCAGACTGATGTCAATCAAATAAATATCCAAGATAAACAGCCAAGTCCTTGGAAAATATATGATATCATCTTGTCTCAAAGATGGTCTAGTTTGGCACAAAATTAGGATTAATTGATATCAATAACTAGCTGGAGAAAATAGCCTAGCTCTTTTAAACTAGAAAAAATGAAAAAAAAGAATATATATATAAATATATTATCGATTTTAAGGCTTTATCCTTGGTCAATTCCTGTAATTGTTCTTCTGGGGACATTATCATCTTTTTTTGAAGGAATTGGCATTAGCTTGTTTATTCCTTTGCTGCAAAGTTTAGATGGTTCATCTTTAACTACAGGTAACAACAGTTTTTTAGTAGGTGTTCTCAATCACATATTTGTTAATGTTTCTCCTAATAACCGGCTGATAATTATTGCTATTTCTATTGTCGCCAGTATTTCTATCAAAAACTTGTTGATTTATGGTAATAGTATTTTATTTGCTTGGTTTAATTCGCGTATCGGTCACGACCTGCGCTCAAGAATTTTTCATCAGCTTTTAAGCATTAGTTACAGTTTTTTAGAAGGTAATGAATCAGGTAAACTGATGAATACCTTGGCTTCTGAAACTTGGCGGACTGGTCAGGCTTTATCGGCATTTGTCAGCCTCATTATTAATTGTTGTACAATCTCAGTATTTACAATTTTGTTGTTATTACTTTCTTGGCAATTAACTGTATTAGTGGCTATTTTGATGGCATTAATATCTATTACTATTCAGCTAGTTACAAGGCGAGTAAAGTATTTAGGACAACAAGCTGTTGAAAGTAATTCTGCTCTTGCAACCCGAATGTGGGAAGGGTTAGCGGGAATGAAGGTAATTCGCGCTTTTGGACGGGAAGATTATGAGCAGGAACGTTTCGATAAGGTTTCTAAAAATGTACGTTATACTTTTTTCAAACTTGATGCTCTCTCTGCCAGTGTTAACCCAATTTCCGAGGTTTTATCGGCAATTTTATTAGTATGTATTTTAGTTATTACGTTACTACAAGATAGAACTTCTCTACCACGATTATTGACCTTTATTTTTATTCTCTATCGCTTACAGCCGCAGGTCAAACAACTAGATGCTGCAAAAGTCAATTTAATTGCTTTGTCTAGTGCGGTAGATGATGTGATATCTCTGTTAGATGATAGTGATAAACCTTATATTCGTTCTGGTAATATTCACTTCAAAAAATTAAAGCAAGGCATATATTTTGAATCTGTGAGTTTTGCTTACAATGCTACAGAAAAGCCTGCTGTTCAAGATATTTCTATTGTCATACCTCAAGGTAAAACCACAGCTATAGTAGGGCCTTCTGGTGCGGGTAAGTCTACAATCATTGGGTTGATATGTCGATTTTATAATTTAGAAATAGGAGAAATTTACGTTGACGATTATCCACTTAAGGAACTAAATTTACATGACTGGCGCAATCAAATTGCTATTGTCAGTCAAGATGTGCATATGTTTAGTACAACGGTATGGGAAAATATCGCCTATGGTCGTTTGGAAGTAACAGAAGCGGAAGTTATAGAAGCAGCTAAATTGGCAAATGCTCACCAATTTATCAGCGAATTACCTCAAGGATATGATACCAAAGTAGGCGATCGCGGTGTGCGTCTCTCAGGAGGGCAAAGACAACGCATCGCGCTTGCACGCGCTATAGTCCGCAACCCTGAGATTTTGATTCTTGATGAAGCCACAAATGCGCTTGATAGTATTTCTGAACATTTAATTCAAGAAGCTCTGAATACCCTCAGTGACAATCGTACCGTAATTGTGATTGCCCATCGCCTAGCCACCATCGAGCAAGCAGACAAAATTATTGTGCTGAACGCAGGAAGAGTTATTGAACAAGGTAAATTACCAGATTTACTTAAGTTAAATGGATTATTTGCCCAACTTTATAATTTGCAACACCGCAATGCTCATATATAGAATGTAATTAATTAATAGCTATGCCTTATAAGATTAAAGAAATAGAATTAACACTACCTTTGCCTAGCATCTCCCTATCTCCAGATGATACAGGTATTGCCTTGATTGTGCGCCGCCAGGATAAGCCTGTGGGATTTGTCTTGCAAGAATTTCCCGCGAAAAGTTTGGTTTCTAGCGAAGAAATAGCCCAATTAATTGCCAAAGAAATTGGTAGGAAGCTGATTCAAGAATATCTCCAAGAAGAATTAAACCCAATTGTTAATCACACTCCTTTCCCCTCACTAACTATTGCTATATGTACCAAAGACCGACCGGATAATTTAGCGCGGTGTTTGCAATCTTTACAGGAATTAGTCAAACA
Organism: Leptolyngbyaceae cyanobacterium; assembly: GCA_036704005.1. Lineage (GTDB taxonomy): Bacteria > Cyanobacteriota > Cyanobacteriia > Cyanobacteriales > Nostocaceae > Trichormus. The sequence goes on from DATNQO010000224.1 coordinate 12,143, forward strand.
AGCTTCAGGGTTAGAAGTCTTAGTTATAGATAATGCTCCTACTGACGATCGCACTCAACAATTGGTCGCATCCTTACCTTGGGTTCGTTATGTAACAGAACCAAAACCAGGACTAGATTTTGCGAGAAATAAAGCTCTACATTCAGCAAATGGGGAAATTCTCGCCTTCCTTGATGATGATGTAGTTGTTGATAGGAGATGGTTAACAGGATTGATGACAGCATGGCGAGAAAATCCTGATGCTGCGGCTTTTACGGGGTTAGTATTACCTTACGAATTAGAAACTCAAGCGCAAATCTTATTTGAACAAAGAGGCGGATTTCGGCGTGGATTTAAAAAGATTCGCTACGGTCAAATTTTGCCAGGAAATCCCCTCCATCCCTGTGGCGCGGGGATATTTGGTGCAGGATGTAATATGGCGTTTCGGCGAGATATCTTATTAAAAATTGGTGGATTTGATGAGGCGTTAGATACTGGTGCGCCTTTACCTGGTGGCGGAGATTTGGACATTTTTTACCGGGTAATTCGCGCAGGTTATACCCTAGTTTATGAGCCGGAATATTTAATCTACCATCAACATCGGCGGGAGTATGAGAAACTGCATCGTCAATACTGGACTTGGGGTTTAGGATTCATGGCTTTTGTGATGAAAGCTTATCAAACTGATCCACCTCAGCGTTCTAAATTACGCAGTTTGATATTGTGGTGGTTGAAGGATCAACTCAAGCAATTAAGAGATAGTTTGCGAGGAAAACACCCATTACCAGCAAACATGATTCTGGCAGAAATGTGGGGTGGAGTTGTGGGATTTTTTGGGGAATATCCACGTTCTATCAAACGAATTGAAACTATTCGGAGGCAATTTTCATGAGTAATTTTGCTCCTTGGAAAATACTACACATTGACTTGAGTGAAGATATCCCAGAATTAACTCCTGAACCTCAATATCAAGGGATATATGCTGTGTTTTGGTGGCGGGGTATCCCCCTTGGCGAGCGCGAAATTTTCCCTTCCCAGTTACCCCTCAGCGCCAGCGCAGTGCGGAACCTAGCTATAGATGCTATCACACCAACTGTAGGCGATCGCTTACTTGCAAACGGCTTCAAAGCACCTTTACCCGTGGTTCATCCCGATCCCGCCTGGGATAAACCACCAGAATTTACAGCTTTGTTGGCTTTACAGCAACCCCTCCAGCAACTTCAACAAATCAACAACCAACCAATAAATAATTCTATATCGGTAATAATTTGTACCCGCAATCGAGCAGAATCACTGGCGCGATGTTTGCGATCGCTACTCAATTTAACTCAACCACCACAACAAATTATCGTCGTTGATAATGCACCAAAAGACGCAACCACCCGTGAGATAGTTGCACAAATACCCCAAGTACAGTACGTATTAGAACCTAGACCAGGACTAAGCATAGCGCGGAATACAGGTATTCGTCATGCAACTGGAGAGATTATTGCTTTCACAGATGATGATGTAGAAGTTCATCCAGACTGGTGTGTGCGTTTACAGCAAGCCTTTATCAATCCTCAAGTCCTAGCTGTTACCGGACTCATGCTGCCGGCGGAACTGGAAACAGAAGCGCAATATATCTTCCATCAAGGCTCAGGGAGTTCAGGCTGGGAATACCGCGCCATCAACTATGATATGCGGTTTTTTGCAAATATGAAACATCGGGGTGTTCCGGTTTGGCGCATTGGCGCAGGTGCAAACATGGCTTTTCGCCGTCAAACATTTGAATTAGTCGGTTACTTCGATGAACGACTAGGCGCAGGCGCATCTGGATGTAGTGAAGATTCAGAAATGTGGTACAGAATTTTAGCTGAAGGTGGGATTTGTCGCTATGAACCAACATCTGTAGTGTTTCACTACCATCGCCGTGATATGGAAGCTTTTAAATCCCAAGCTTATCAATATATGCGTGGTCATGTGACGGCGCTATTAGTACAGTTTGCTAACTACAAACATTGGGGCAATTTGCGGCGTTTGTATGTGACCTTGCCTAAATATTATCTTACATCAATATTGCGATCGCTCAAACATGGTTTTTCGCCGCGATATAGTTCTGTATTTACAGAAATTCTTGGCTGTGTATCGGGAATCAAGTTTTATCTAAACAACAGGAAAAAACCAGCTTGGTCAGAACCTGAATTTTCAAATCATATGGAAAAGCTAACGCCACTCACCCCCCAACTTGTAGGGAATGGGGAGAAATCAAAGCCTGTTTCCTTGTAGGCGAGAGACAGGGTTAGATCCTGCGGATACCAAATTAATAATTTCACAGCTAAATCAGGGTGTTTGAATATGGATAAACTAACATCTATTGACTTAATTATCTGCACTTACAACAACGCTGAATTACTCGATAAAGTCCTAAATACAATTGCTAAACAACGAGTTCCAGCTAATGTCAAGTGGACAGTTTTAGTTGTCAACAATAACTGCACCGACCAAACCCCAGCAGTTGTAGAAAAATACATCAAATCCCAAAGCATACCCCAATTATCCATGATTTTCGAGCCGAAACAAGGCTTAAATCATGCCCGTGCTTGCGGTATTCAAAATACTACCGGAGATTGGGTAGCATTTGTCGATGATGATTGTATGTTAGACCATGATTGGGTAGGCGAAGCAGCTAAATTTGCCGCCATAAATCCAGATTGTGGTGCTTTTGGTGGCAAAGTAATTTTAGATTGGGAAACCCCTCCACCTGCATATGTATTGAAGTATGGTTATTCATTTGCCCAACAAGACCACGGCATGAATATTATGCAGCCAAATTGTTTAGTTGGTGCAGGATTAATTGTTAGTAGAAAAGCTATTTTACATACTCAATGGCTCAATGAGCAATTTTTGAGCGATCGCATAGGCAAAAAGTTAGTTTCTGGCGGCGATGTGGAAATAGTTTTACGCATCCGCAGCGCAGGTTATGATATTTGGTATAATCCCGCCTGCAAATTATTACACTATATTCCTGCAAGACGTACCGAACATCAATACCTGATTAACATCAATTACGGTTTAGGAATTAGCCAGTTAATGGGAGATAGTTTAACATGGAGTCATTCCTATAAACGTCTGCTTTTAAAATCTATTTACTCCACCTTCATAGCCACCGTTGATATTGCTAAACAAGCCTTAAAATTTAGGCTAAAACGCGGTTATATGGAAGCCGCAGAAATTCCCATTGTTTGGGGTTTTATTCGGGGCAAATGGATGGGAATATTGAGACTAGTCAGAATGAATTACCAAGAAAGACAAAAATTGATAGGCTCGGCAAAATTAGTTACAGCAAATAATTAGCTCTAGTAATTTTCATCTAGTAGAAAACATTCTCACCTCTATCAACTTTAGTGCATCTCAGCGAAAACCCTATAACATGGTTACTTTATCTGCTAAATCCAATTATTTCAAACTTCCTTTAGATAAGTTTTTAGCCTGCAATCCTTTTCCCGAACCGCTAACACAGGGCTTTTTCTATCGAGAAAAAATGCGTGCTATTCATCATATCGCCCCCAACCAAGAATTAGCCAAAATTCTCGAAGTAGGCGGTGGACAAAGTGGATTAACATCTCTACTCTATCCCCAAGCAAAAATTACTAACATAGACTTTAATCCTGAATACGCCAAAGCACCTTGTAATCAACAAGAACGAGTCAGCTTTGTCTGTGGTGATGCGACAGATTTACCCTTTGCAGATGCGTCTTTTGATGCAGTAACAATGTTTGACCTCTTAGAACACGTACCAGATGATCAAAAAGCCATATCAGAAGCGTTAAGAGTGTTACGTCCCCAGGGATTTTTGTTAATTAGTACCCCCAATGAAAATTGGCGTTTTCCCTACTACAAATTTATGCAATCTATTTGTCCTAGTGAAGCCGAAGTAATGGCGGAATGGGGTCATGTCAGACGCGGTTACACCTTAGCAGAACTCCAAGATTTAATTAACTTACCTTGTGAGAAATATGCTACTTTTATCAACCCGTTAACTGTGCTAAGTCATGATATAGCCTTTTCTCAATTATCTCATCGTCAACGGCGAATTTTGTGTAAATTGCTCAGTCCATTGACCTGGGTTAGTTATTACCTACACAAGCCACAAAGATTAGGAACAGAAACAGCTTCACTTTGGCAAAAGGAATGACATCACATACCATAGCCCTGTTACATTGGGGCGATTTAATTGAAGATTTTTTAGACACCATCGGCGTGAGTTTTGAAGCCTTTTGTAACGAGATGTCTGGTGGCTGGATGTTTGGCTACATCGATGCGTTAAAGTTGGTTAATGTGCGGACGGTGCTGTTTTGTATTTCCGCGCGGGTGAATGAACCTGTGCGCCACACCCACAAGCCCACAGGTGCAACTATATGCGTATTACCTGCACCTAAACTTTATCAAGTCGTGCGTCGTCCCATGTTACAGCCTTATGGCTGGACTATCAACGAGGTATTTGGGGATGTGTCGGGAATGCGTCGCCATTGGTTGGGACTGCTGAGAGATGCAGCACCTTATCTAGCCACCCCAATATTACATCTTGCCCGTGAACTGCGGCGTGAAGGATGCCAAGCTATTTTGTGTCAAGAATATGAATATGGACGCTTTGATGTTTGCGTATTGTTGGGGCGGTTAATCAACTTACCTGTATTTGCGACTTTTCAGGGCGGAGACTTTCAACTCTCGCGCTGGGAACGATTTTTACGTCCCCTAACACTCTGGGGCTGTGCTGGTTTAGTTGTAGCTACCCAAACCGAGGTGCAGAGGTTGCAGTCGCGCTACAGTTTCCCATCTGCAAAGATAGCAAAGATTTTTAACCCAATCGATGTAGCGCATGGGTATCAGGGCGATCGCTATCAAGCCAGAACATCTCTAGATATTCCCTTAGATGCTCAAGTTGTAGTATATCACGGGCGGATAGAAATTTATCGCAAAGGGCTAGATATCCTCATGGATGCGTGGCAACAAATTTGTGATCAGCGTCCAGGTAGAGATTTACGCTTATTACTTGTGGGTACGGGTTCCGACGCAGAAAAGTTAACTGCATTAATAGCCCACAAGCAGTTAGCTGGAGTGATCTGGAAAAATGAATATATCCGCGATCGCACTCTGATCCAAACTTATTTATCAGCTGCGGATATCTACACCCTCCCTTCCCGCCACGAAGGTTTCCCCGTCGCCCCTATCGAAGCCATGTCTTGTGGCTTACCTGTAGTAGCTACTGATGCCCCTGGTATTCCAGATATCTTACAAAATCAGCAATTATCCGGTGGTCTGATTGTCCCCCGTGAAGATAGCACCGCCTTAGCTCAAGCCCTTGGTTCCATTTTAGACAACCAACCTTGGGGGGATGAACTGGGTAAAAAAGCCCGCGATCGCGCCGAAACAGCCTTTTCTCTAGAAGCGATCGGTCAGCAATTACGGGAGTTTTTACTGATAAATAAAAGCTAAATTTCTTCCATGCAAATTGATTCTAGTAACGATTATGAGTGCATCATTTACTTTATTCACAAAACCAGCAAGAAATTGCCCATTAGTATCAGTAATTATCCCAGCTTATAATGCAGCAGAGTTTATTGAAAGAACCTTAAATTCAGTTATTAATCAGACTTATCCCCACATCGAAGTCATAGTTGTAGACGATGGTTCACAAGATGAAACATCTGCGATCGTCCAATCAATTATGCAAAAGGATCATCGAATTAAATTATTACATCAACCTAATGCTGGCGTAGCTGCGGCACGTAACTTAGCCATTAAACAGGCGAAAGGAGAATTTATTGCTCCCATTGATGCAGACGATATTTGGTATCCGCAAAATTTAGCAAAGCAAGTCCAACGCTTTCAAGAATCTGATTCATCTGTAGGACTAGTTTATTCTTGGTCAGTCGTCATTGATGAAGCAGATAATCCTAATGGTGATTTTCACATTTCTGAGTACGAAGGTGACGTTTATATCGCCTTACTATATCGAAATTTCTTAGGAAATGCCAGTTCTACTTTAGTACGTCGTAGTTGTTTTGATAGGGTAGGTTTGTATGACTGTGAATTTAAAGCCAAAGGTTGTCAAGGTTGTGAAGATTGGGATCTCTATTTACGCATTGCCGAACAGTATCAAGTCAGAGTGGTAAGAGAATTTCTCGTTGGCTACCGTCAGACTACTAGTAGTATGTCTCATAATTATAGTTCAATGGTAAATTCTCAGCAATCTGTATTAGCATTAATTCAGCAAAAACATCCAGAAATTCCTCATGTGCTTTATCGCTGGTCTTGTAGTCTTTTTTATATCTATATAGCTCGTAAAAGTAGCGTATCTGGCAAATATTGGGAAACTTTGCTTTGCTTATACAAAGCATTAAAGCTAGATTTTTCTATGACATTGTTACGTCCTGATTTATATGTGCAAACTCTAAAAATTATTCTCATTTCATTTATCAGAATAATTGGTTTTGTATTTCCTCACACTCACAAATTTTTCATTACAAATAAAAATAACCATCCTCAACAGCTACAAGTAAGAAATGGCAAAAGATTAATGAAAATCAAGAAAATCTTACCTTCAAAAATATATGAAGATTGGCGGATTAATTGGTTATCTCAAAAAGTAGCAATTCAAAGATATAGAGTTACTGCTTGATATCATGTCCGCTTAAATACTTATCATATCTTGGGGGTTGGTAATTGGTAATTGGTAATTGGTAATGGTAACAAACAATTACTCATTACCTACTAAACCAACGATATCGTAAGTAATTATTTGGGCTTGATATGGTTACTTTAATAGATAGCGATCGCCTATTATCTAGCTACTTAAAATATCATTCCATTCAGCTACCGACAATGGTTTAACTTCCAACTGCATATCAAAACAATCACTAGCAGCAGCAGTCAAAGCCTTGATAATCTCTTCCACACTCAAGTTTAATTGCACAGATGTCAACGATGCTGCACCAAATACCTGAGCAAATAATTCTGCATCTGGTTGTAGACGCATAGAACCATGTTGCAAAATTACATTACCACGCCGCAGTTGAGCGCTACCAATTAGTTTAGTGCCATCTGGTAAAACTAAATCTGCACCTGTAGCTGTACCAAAGCAGTTAGGATTGTGGATGTAACCACGCCCGGCTGTACCATAACTTAATTCTATAGCGATCGCTCTCCATCCTTGAATTAAAAACTCACAAATCTTTTCGTATGCTGCCAGACGATTACCAGTCAATCCAGATGTTACCACAGCATAAGTTAAATCACCTTGATGTAACACTGCTCTCCCACCAGTAGGACGACGTACCAAATCTAACTTTTGACCTCGCCAAATTAAATTTTCCCAATGTTCGGGATATTGGCGTTGATGATAACCAAGAGAAATGGCGGGTGGCGACCAAGTATAAAATCGCAGAGTGGGTGGATGTTTACCAGCTTGATGCTGTTCTAATAACCAACGGTCAATAGCCATCTGCACAACACCAGAAGCTGCTAATAAAGGAATTAGTCGCCAAACCTGCTTGCTACCCATCAAAAATTCACAAATTGCTTAAGCTGCACCAAACTCTGATTGTAAAGCTTCGTCATAGTCATCCGCGACTGTAGCCACAATGGTAATCAGCCGTGAAACCTCCCCTGGAGATATTTCCGCCAAGGTACGGATAGAAATAACCACCACTTTATTTTCAATAATGCCAAAACGGGCTTCAAAAGTGCTGGAACAGTTCAATTCCAACAGATGACGCAATAGCTTTGGTTCATCCTTAGCTGGTAACTGGAGAACAGTCGCCCAAACTGTGATAGTGTCTTCATCGGTTGTTCCAGTCAGTTGGATAAATACTTCTACAGTCCCATATTTAAACTTCCACAGATAACTACCTTCTGGACTGTGGCTAACCATTGCACTATCATCTTGTTCTAGGGAGTCAATGACATTTTCAATGATTTCCACATGATTAATGCTAGTTTTTTCCGAAATTAGTTCTTCAATGAGTTCATCTTGACTCAAGGTTTCTTGGTAACTTGTCATAAGGATTTTTCTCTCTAGCTATTTTCTGTTAACTACACATACTTTATACCTTGTCAAGAAAGCATAGTTTTAGCCCCTAAAGAGTAAATCTAGATTTAGATGAGTGTATGATTATTTTGCCTCTGCCGTAGGCAAACATCATGGAACTAGAACATCTACTGCGAAATCGTCGTAAAATCCGGGCTATAGGTTTTGATGATGCGCCATTTGAGCGCCATACGGCTCAACCTGTGGGAGTCGCCGGAGTCATTTGTGCAGATACAAGGTTTGAAGGTATGGTCTGGGGAGAGATAGACGCTGATGGCTGGAACGCAACAGACACCCTTTGTCAATTACTCATAGGAGGTAAATTTCTCTCCCAAATTCATGTAGTGTTATTAGATGGAATTTCTTTAGGTGGCTTCAATATAATTGACTTACCCTTATTAGCACAAAGGCTAGAACGTCCTTGCATTGCCGTAATGCGAAAGCAACCCAGATTAACAGCTATCATCCACGCCATGCAAAGATTACCATATCCAGACAAACGCCTAGAAGTTATACGCCGTGCTGGCCCTGTACACGAATATCCCCCATTTTATTTTCAGGTCTGCGGCGCTGAACCTGAACTCACAGCCCAAGTCCTACAACAACTCACAGACTGCGGTCACGTTCCCGAAGCCCTACGCCTAGCCCATTTAATAGCCTCTGCGGTAGTCAAGGGGGAGAGTGGGAGACAGGCGTGAGTGGGGACTGGGGACTGGGGACTGGGGAAAGGGGAAAGGGGAAAGGGGAAGGGGGAAAGGAAGAAGCCTTTAATCTGTGTCAACTGACAACTGTCAACTGTCAACTGTCAACTGTCAACTGTCAACTGTCAACTGACTACTTCCTTAAGAATAGTCATGGGGCCATGTTGTTTGAGGAGTTGCATTTCTGTCTCGTTTTTCACTAGCAAAGCACCGGCGAACCCTAAAGAGTTTACCGAAATGGTGTGGAAATGTTCTTGCGATCGCGGTACAATCATCATCCATTCTCTTGTAGCTAATAAATTATAAGCACCGGAAGGTTTATCACCATCAACTATTCCTAAACCCACGGCACGCAATAAGTCATGATAAATTGCTAAAGTAGCTTCAGCTCCTACCAATGGAGAATCTACCCAAGCAGCTTGTAAACTAGCGAAAGCATTGACGAATGGTAGCCCTGGTATAGTTGCAGTGGTATCTTGAAATTTTGCTGATGTTAATAGCGGTGCAATAGGTATTTGCGACTGTGAAGCTGTAAAAGGTAATGGTACTAGTTGCAAGTGCTTATGTCTTTGACTAGCGCCCGCAAGTTTGCCACTATTATAAAATGCTAAACCATCCATCCCCGCTAGACAAGCCCACATTGCCGCAAAATCTCCTAATGTCAGCAAGCTTTCCTGTTCTTCAAAATCGCGGGTGATAATCAGTAAGTGATAATCAACAACATTAAATTTATTCAATATACATACATGAGTATCGGATATTTCCGACACAAATAAATCCTCTTCGTAAGGCAGAAAAGGATTAAAATCTTTTCCAGCCGCAGCTTGCTTATCTTGCTTCTTCTTGGCTGCATTTTTCCGTGCGAGGTTAGATAACATTCTTACCAAAAAATTAACCCCATCCTGTTCGACAAATTCAAACTCCGTCGGTATCGATAGCAGCGCACCACAGTTTAAAGCATAATCTGTCTGTTGTTTTACCCGATGCCACAATGTTTCAGATTCTAGTAAAATTTTTCCTTCAGTCATGGTTACGTCGCTAGTTCATAGTCAATAGTCTATAGTCAATAGTCCATAGTCCATAGTCCATAGTCCATATATCACTTCCCCTTTCCCCTTTCCCCCTTCCCCCCTTCCCCTTCCCCTAAACTTCTACACAAACTTAAAAACTCCACTCATAATTGAGTGAAGTTTTGTAAATTTTATTCAATTAAATTTTTAATTTTTTAATCTTAAAACACACTCATAATTGTGATGATGCTAGCACTTGTCAGCATGATTAAACCGCCCAGAACCATGTACTCACGCAGTGGAGCCTGAAATTTGGTAGTTTTCATGTCAGTAAAATCCTTTAACCTAGCTGTTCCATTCACAATATCAGTTTGGGTATAAATATCTATGAAAAAGAGCTAAAACTTAAAATAGCGTAAACTTTCTTCGCAAACACTATAGCGATCGCTTAAGAGTATTTTTCAGAAAGAAATAGTTAGGAAAGCTAAATAATAAATAAAATTTATATATAAAAAGGACTGAGAGAAATCAGTTTTGAGAAAACAAGCTTTCAAGGTAGTAATTTCCGTACTATATATTTACCTAAATTACCTTATATCCGAGCGATATAGGAGCCTTTGTGTTATAGAATGAAATTTAACCAAGGTAACAAATATATAACTGGACATTCTCATGACATCCACGGCATCTATAAACCAAACAACCGAATTTGATTTAGATCAATTAAATCAACAGTTTGAAACTGCCACTCCTAAAGAAATCCTGGCATGGTCTATAGAAAATATTCCCACAGGACTGGTACAAACTAGTGCCTTTAACGTGGATGACTTAGTAATTACCCATATCCTGTATAGTGAACTCAAGCAACCAGTACCTGTAATATTCCTCGACACTCTGTACCACTTCCGCGAAACATTAGAACTCGTTGCTAAAGCTAAAGAAATATACAACCTAGACTTACAAACCTATAAAACTCCAGATGTAGATAGCCGTGAAGCCTTTACTGCTAAATACGGTGAAGCACTCTGGGATAAAGATATTGCTCAATTCCACCAAATCACCAAAATTGAACCATTACAACGCGGTTTAGACGAACTCAACACCGTTGCTTGGATTACAGGCCGTCGTCGTGACCAAGCAGTTACCCGTGCTAATATGCCTATATTTGAATTGGATGGCAAAGGTCGCTTGAAAGTAAATCCCTTAGCTAACTGGACAAGAAAAGATAGCTGGGCTTACGTAGCTGAACATGGTGTAATTTACAATCCTCTACACGACCAAGGTTATCCCAGCATTGGCGACGAACCCATCACCACCAAAGTTGCTGAAGGCGAAGACGAACGCGCCGGACGTTGGCGGGGAAGCAATAAAACTGAATGTGGGATTCATATTTAACTAGTTTCAGCAGAAGTCCCACATCTCAGTTTTAGGAGTGTGGGATGAATGCGCGTGAATTGACGACAGTTCTCCAACCAATGCCGTAGGCGAGTGAGGAGAGCATGGAGGAAACGAGCAAAATCTTACGTTGATTATGTGGGTGATTCTTGTGCTTCAATATATTTTCTGAGTGTAGAGACTGTAACACCACCACAACTAGCAACAAAATAAGAACCACTCCAAAATACGTCTTTCCAGTAAAAACTTTCTAGATGTTC
>DATNQO010000225.1:0-59333 GCA_036704005.1 Leptolyngbyaceae cyanobacterium
CCTTTCCCCTTTCCCCCTTCCCCTTTCCCCTTTCCCCCTTCCCTTCCCCCTCACGATTGGATATTTTCTAGTTAGAAGTCCCTTGGCGATTTCTCAAATTAGCAATAGCACGTAAATAGGACACTACCGGGATTTGATATACTTCGATGAAAATCCAAATAATAATTGATAAATGCGACAAAAAAGTTAATATTGTCCAAATATATGGCAACCAACTTACAATGTCATTGACACTAGGTGGAAAATAATAAGCCACAATGCCAATTAAAGTTGTAGGCAGCAGGACAAAAGTAATTGCAGCTAACCCATAACCCCAACCCAACTCCACACCTTCTAACTGTGCCTCTGTCCAATTAAAACCATTCCAGCGCCAAATCAAAGGAGGTTGTCGCGAAGGCATCTTGATTTGCTGTTGTTCTAGATTCACAGTAAAAATTTCGTGGCAAAAATCACAACCCATTGCTTCCATCAATGATATGTGAGAAATCTTACCAACTCGACAGACAGGGCAGGGATAAACACCATGTGTATCAAAAGGTTTAGTGAAGAGTTTAGACCTGGGCATAATCAAACTAGGTTGTGACTAACGTTCGGGAACATATAGAGCATTTCTTACTTAGATGCAGTACAGCTTGACAAAGGTGCTGAAGCGCTGAGGCTAGCATGATGTACCTTATCTAGATGAAAACTGCTATAAGAAAAGCTGTGCAATAAAATACCTCTTTAGGCTTATTATCTAACTTGATTTGCTAATACTTTCTATCATTGATTACTTATTACCTAAAAAATAAAAGTTACCAAAATCGGGGGATGTATGTTGATACTAAACACCCTTTTGTGTGCTTACCAGCAACAAATTGTCATTCCTAGATTTGTACTGAGTTTATCGTTTTTTTGAGATATCTTGCTGGTCTTGACGCTACAGAATTCTTCTGTTATCTTTGTTTTAGGATAGGGTATACATATATTTTTTAGCTTACTATCGTGCAAATGTTCAGCAGCAGTCGCTACTTTTATTTTTGGCGTAAGGCGGTTCACCGGGAGTGAATTAAGTTTCCATATGGAAGCCGCCCGGTGAACCGCAGAGCAAACTCTGCGGTTTTTGTTTTTTCAGGAGCAAATTTCATCTCATGACCTATTTCATTAGCTGGTTTTATGGCTTTTACTTTTGGCCCAGAGCAAGTTCCGGGTAAATAGCGTCATGCTGATAAATCATACGCGCCCGGAACTTAAAGGTTCTGGGCTTTTTTATTAGGAGACAGTTGACAGTTGTTCTCCCTCATCTCCTCCATCTCCCCAGTCCCCAGTCCCTAGTCCCCAGTCCCCAATTTAGTAGGAGAATCAAACCATGATTAACGCTAAACTTGTCGCTCAGTCTCATCCCAATCATCAGACAATCGTTAGACTCTCAAAAACAGTTGCTTTCGGTGGCGAAGAACTGGTAATTATCGGCGGGCCTTGTGCAATTGAAAGTTTAGAGCAAATGGAGACTGTCGCCCAACAGTTGAAATTTGCACCTGTACAAGCTTTGCGGGGTGGTGTTTACAAACCGCGTACATCTCCTTACGCTTTCCAAGGTATGGGAGAAGCAGGATTAGAGGTTTTAGCCCAGGTGCGATCGCAATACAATATTCCTGTTGTGACTGAAGTCATGTCAATTTCGCAAATTGAAGCGATCGCCACTCACGCTGATATGTTACAAGTGGGTAGCCGCAATATGCAGAACTTCGACTTACTCAAAGCCTTGGGACAAGCCGCAAAACCCATACTACTCAAACGTGGTTTAGCAGCCACAATCGAAGAATTTGTCATGGCGGCCGAATACATTGTCAGCCACGGAAATCCAGATGTAGTGCTGTGCGAAAGGGGTATCCGCAGCTTCGATAATTACACCCGCAATGTCTTAGATTTAGGTGCAGTAGCAGCACTCAAGCAAATCACGCACTTACCTGTCATTGTCGATCCTTCCCATGCTGTGGGTAAACGGGAACTAGTCGCACCCGTAGCCAAGGCGGCGGTAGCTTGTGGTGCAGATGGTTTAATTATTGAATGTCACCCAGAACCGGAAAAATCCGTTTCTGATGCCCGTCAAGCCCTATCTTTAGAAGATATGGTGAATTTAGTTGCTAGTTTAAAGCCTGTAGCAGTGGCTGTGGGACGCAAAATATCAGAAGCAGAAGGGGTGGGTTTGAAACCTACCCCTATTTGTTGTGCGGCTTAAATTGTGAGGGATTGGGGAAAGGGAAAAGGGAAAGTTAATAATTTCTCCCTCATCTCCCGGTTGGTGAGCGTAGTCGTTCGACGAAGTCGTTCCCGCAGGGTACCACATCTCCCTCATCTCCCGGTTGGTGAGCGTAGTCGTTCGACGAAGTCGTTCCCGCAGGGTACCACATCTTCCTCATCTCCCCCACTCCCTAGTCTATACTCCCCGCTACCTTACTCTCTGATTCCAAACTCAAAGGGCCAGTTCCATAGGCTAGAATCAGCAGCAGCCCACCGATAATCGATAAGTTTTTAAAGAAATTATTGAACTGACTAGGATCAGCCAGGGGATTATGAAAGACAAGGGTAGCGGGAATCATGAAAATTATGAGTAAAATCGCGCCGATTTGGGCTTTATAACCAAGAATAATGGATAAACCACCTAAAATCTGAAAAGCAATAGTAAAAACGAGTAATACTTCTACTATTGGTAGTCCAGCTTTAGCCATAGATGCACTGGTTCCAGCGAAGTTAAACACTTTATTTAAGCCAGCATAGATAAAAATCACAGCCAAAAAGGAACGAGCCACCAAAGGGATGTATTTTTTTAACATGATAGATACTTCCTTTCTTCAGGTAATGAGATTAAGTTAGGGTGCAAGATGCAAAGATATTGGAAGGTACTAAGACTATTTTGGAGTGCGGCGATCGCAGCTGAGATGGAATATCGTCTCAACTTCCTCATCGCTACTCTCAGTAGTTTAGGTAATTTAGCTGGTAGTTTGTTTGGACTATTCTTGTTTTACCGTAATGGCTATACTTTTACTGGCTGGTCTTGGGACGCGGCTTTGATAGTTTTAGGAATTTTTACTTTACTGCAAGGCTTTTCTGCCACTTTTCTCGCTCCCAACCTCAACAAAATCGTCAACCATGTTCAACAAGGGACTTTAGATTTTGTCCTACTCAAGCCTATCCGCAGTCAGTTTTGGCTTTCCACCCACACTGTATCCCCTTGGGGAGTCCCAGATATAATTTTTGGTGGGGTAATTATTGGCTACGCAGGTAAACGCCTGGGATTAAGTATCGCTAATTACCTACCCGCTATCTTGCCGTTATTGTGCGGTTTGATAATTCTCTACAGTTTATGGTTTATTTTAGGGGCGACTAGCATTTGGTTTGTGAAAATCTACAACGCCACTGAGGTATTACGAGGCTTATTGGAAGCAGGTAGATATCCGATGATAGCTTACCCCGCAGCTTACCGCTTTTTCTTCACTTTCGTCGTTCCAGTAACATTTTTAACTACTATACCAGCCGAAGTCATGTTAGGTAGAGTGCAGTTACCTTGGTTAATTGGTGCGTTGGTGTTGGCTGTAGCCCTATTTTGGGTTTCAAGTTGGTTTTGGCGGTTTGCCTTGCGATTTTATACTAGTGCTTCGAGTTAATTGAAAAAGGTTATTTATAAAGTAAAAATTACATTCAAAAGTAACATAAATACTTCTGAAGATTCATGCAATTGGCAATTAGCTTGCTAAAAATTGAGGTACAAATTCTTCTCTAGACTTGGTGTGTATCTTTTTAACTAAAAAATCACCATGAATAACATAATTAACTACAATAATGATAAAGGACTCCTCGCCTACATAGAATTTTTAGCCGCTAGTAGCCTAAAACCCAGAAATGGTAATACTGACCCAGTATTTGACTTTGAGGATGCTCTTGACCAAACAGAAATGGCACAGTTAGCAGTTGATGAACTAAAAAAAATTCCCGAAGTTAACGCTTTATTCCAAGAACGCTGGTTGCCTGAACCTTTCAATTTAGATGACTTAGCCAAACTCCCAGAAGGGACTTTAGGACATATCTACGCCAGAGAAATGAAAGCTAGAGGTTTCGACCCTTATTTTTACAAAAAAGTTCCTGTAGTGGATGATATTTCCTATCTCAAAATGCTTTGGCGTTCTACTCATGATATTTATCATGTAGTCACTGGATTTGATACTGATGGTATTGGAGAAATTGGACTACAAGCGTTTGTTTTAGCTCAGACTCCAATTCCCATTAGTGTGATGTTAGTAAGTTTTGGTATGGTTATCATCAGTCTTTATCAACCAACAAAATTCAATGATTTAATGAGAGAAATAGCTCGCGGCTATAGGCTAGGTTCTCATACTCCAGGTAAATTAATATCCCAAAAATGGGATCAGTTTTGGAATGTACAACTCAGTGAAATTCGTGCGCGTTTAGGATTGATAACCTTAGACCAAGATTTACCTGCAATTGCCTAGAAAATACCTCATTTTTAAGCAAGCTGTTAGCCAGATAACCTCTGTAGGCGTTCATTCATGCCAAAGTTACCTTGTAAGCCGCCAGTGTGGATGAGTAATAAGCGATCGCCTTTACTAAAATACCCCTGCTTGAGCAAATCCATCACGCCATAAAACATCTTAGCGGTATATACGTAATCAAGCGGTATATTATAATTTTCAGTAAACTGTCGGCTGAACAATAACAAATCATCTTTCACCTTGGCGTAACCGCCAAAATGGTAATCGCAAATCAGTTCCCAAGGTGCGGGAGAACTATATGGTGTGGGTAAACCAGTGGCAAGATAATTCTGTACTAAATTTTCGATATCCTTAGCTAAAAAACCCCCATTTTTCAACACAGGAAAACCAAGCACACGCTGTTTAGAGTTAAGTGACAGGGCAATACCTGCTAAGGTTGTCGCAGTACCACAGCCTACACAGACAGTATCAACTTCCTGCATTGCTGCGCTTACTATCTCCAGACAACCGCGCACACCTTGCAAGTTACTACCACCTTCAGGAATGATAAACACTTCACCAAAGCGTTTCCTTAAATCTGCTTGTACCTCAACGCTGTGCTTTTGTCGGTAAGTTGCACGATCAAGATAAACTAACTGCATCCCTTGTTGTGCAGCAAAACTCAACGTTGAATTTAAAGGTAGTGTTTCCTCCCCACGAATGATACCAATGGTGGGAAATCCCAGTAATTTACCTGCGGCGGCGGTGGCAAAGATGTGATTAGAATATGCACCACCAAAGGTAAGTAATTTTTTATAACCTTGTTCCTTGGCTTGGGCGAGATTGTATTTCAGCTTATACCACTTATTCCCGTTTACCCACGGGTGCATTAAGTCAAGGCGTAATACATACAGTTCCACACCAGCGAAATTCGCAATATCGCTATCAATTTTTTGTGTAGGTGGAGGAATAAAAGTCAAGGGGATTGGGGATTGGTTCAAAAGCTGCTTCATCTCCTGTGAGGTTTCTGATGATTAACATCGACTATTTTCGATGCAATACCAATGTTAACCAAGTATATGTAGGCCGATGCACTGCCCACCTTATCATCGTTTTGGTGGGCAGTGCATCGGCCTACGAAAGAGGTAATTTATTTCTTGTAAATCCCCAATGATTAACATCGATTATTTTCAATGCAATACCAATATTAACCAAGAATAAAGTTTACTAATCAATACCTTTAGAAATTGGCATTTTACCAAATAGGATTCTGGGTTCAATATAGGAATAAGAATATTTAATTCCAAATAACAATCTTTTGGTAAAACCAATGGTCGCACTCACA
The DNA here is from genome assembly GCA_036704005.1 of Leptolyngbyaceae cyanobacterium. Taxonomy (GTDB): domain Bacteria; phylum Cyanobacteriota; class Cyanobacteriia; order Cyanobacteriales; family Nostocaceae; genus Trichormus. The sequence goes on from DATNQO010000225.1 coordinate 5,815, forward strand.
GAAAACACTCAAGCTATTGCCAATATAGGACGTTTGACTGTGCAAACTGTCGAAATTGCACCGGAAACAATTGCTATTCGCTGTTTAGATTGGGATAGAGACCGTTTTGATATTGAATTTGGTTTACGCAATGGTACGACATATAACTCTTTCTTAATTCAAGGTGAAAAAAAAGCTTTAGTTGATACTTCACACCGCAAGTTTGAGCAATTATACCTGGAGATAGTGACAGGATTAATTGACCCAAACACAATAGACTATTTGATTGTTAGTCACACAGAGCCAGACCATAGCGGCTTAGTTAGAGATATTCTACAACTAGCTCCTTCTATCACTGTTGTTGGTGCGAAGGTGGCAATTCAATTCTTAGAAAATCTGATTCACCAGCCCTTTAAATCTTTGCTGGTGAAAAGTGGCGAAACTTTAGATTTAGGTAATGGTCACAAACTAGAATTTATATCAGCACCTAACTTACACTGGCCTGACACGATTCTTACTTATGACCACAAAACAGGCATCCTCTATACCTGTGATGTGTTTGGTATGCACTATTGTGATGACCATACTTATGATGAAAACTTCTCAGCCATTGAAGAAGATTTTAAATATTACTATGACTGTCTGATGGGGCCGAATGCGCGGTCTGTATTGGCAGCTTTAAAACGTATTGAAAATTTAAGTATAAATACCGTCGCTACAGGACACGGGCCTCTACTACAGCATCATATTTCCGAATGGCTAGGACGGTATCAAAACTGGAGTTTAGAACAAACTAAAACAGAAACTTTCGTCGCTTTGTTCTATGCTGAGGACTATGGCTATAGTGAGAAGTTAGTACATAGTTTAGGACATGGCTGTACAAAAATCGGCGTAGGGGTAGAATTAATAGATTTAAACAATGCTGAACCCCAAGAAGTTAGAGAAATAGTTACTCAAGCTTCGGGTATTGTCATTGCCATGCCATCTCAATATTCACAGATAGCCCAAGCAGCATTAAGCACTATTTTGGCGGCTGTACATCAAAAACAGGCAATCGGTTTACTAGAGTCTGGTGGCGGTGAAGATGAACCTGTTTATCCCTTACGAAATAAGTTCCAAGAATTGGGATTAGTTGAAGCTTTTCCACCCATTTTAATTAAAGAAGCTCCCACACAAGCAATTGAACAACTTTGTGAAGAAGCTGGTACAGATTTGGCGCAATGGTTAACACGCGATCGCACCATCAAACAAATCAAATCCATCAACACCGACTTAGAAAAAGCTTTAGGCAGAATTAGCACCGGTTTATATATCATCACGACCAAAAAAGGCGAAATTCAAAGCGCCATGTTCGCCTCTTGGGTAACACAAGCAAGCTTAGATCCTTTAGGAGTCGCCATTGCAGTCTCCAAAGAACGAGCAATTGAGTCCTTAATGCAATTAGGCGATCGCTTCGTTTTAAACGTCCTTGCAGAAGACAATTATCAAGGATTGATGAAACATTTCCTCAAACGTTTCGCCCCCGGTGCAGACCGTTTCGCCGGCATCAAAACCTATCCCGCCAGCAACGGTTCCCCCATCCTTGCAGAAGCCCTAGCCTATATAGAATGCGAAATCACCAGCCGCATGGACTGCGGCGACCATTGGATTATCTACAGCACCGTGGATACAGGTAGAGTCGCCAACGTCAACGCATTGACAGCCGTTCATCACCGCAAGGTTGGTAATCATTATTAGGGACTGGAGACTAGGGACTGGGAAAAAGCAGAGAAACACAGGAAGCAGCCTTTCCCCTTTCCCCTTTCCCCTTTCCCCTTTCCCCCTTCCCCTTCCCCCAATCCCCACTCCCCACGCACTATGTACAAACCTGTAGAAGATAACCCAATTTCCGTTTACGAAATCAATCGCGGGCGCATTGTTCGTACCTTGGAATTTATTCAAGATGTGATCGTGATTTCCTTGTGTATCGGTTTATTTAGCTTCATGGCAATTCAGGTGTGGGATATGTTTCTTTCCCTGCTTCCGCCTCTGGATTTTCATGTTGTGACTGCCGATATCTTGTTTTTGCTCATCTTAGTTGAGTTATTCCGCCTGTTAATTATCTACCTGCAAGAACAACGCATATCTATAGGGGTGGCTGTAGAGGTTTCCATTGTCTCAGCCTTGCGGGAAGTGATTGTTAAAGGCGTGTTAGAAACTAGCTGGAGTCAAGTTTTAGCAACTTGCGCCTTTCTTTTAGTTTTGGGAATATTACTCATTCTACGTGTTTGGCTACCCCCCACCTTTGAAGGTATTGACCCAGAACAACAAATATCCAAACGCTATCAAAAGCTGCATAAGGCGGAATTAGAGACTAATGGCTGGGGAAAAGGGGTTAGAGATTAGGGGCTGGGGATTAGGGACTGGGGACTGGGAAGAGTCAAAGAAATGGAAATCTTCGCTTCAAAATTCAAAGTGGAATCGCCTAATACCCAGTCCTCAATCCCCAGTAACCAGTACCCAGTACCCAATACCCAATACTAAAGGAGAATTAACTATGAATACTGCTACTTTCAGTCGTGCTAGGGATGTACAAGTTGCCGATGTTGGGGAACAGACGCAGGTTTTGCGATCGCGCACTTGGGAACGTCTCAAGTTTGAAGTTGAGTATTCCCGTCAACGGGGAACGACAGCTAATTCCTATCTCATCCAAGCGGACAAAACAGCTTTAATTGACCCCCCTGGTGAATCTTTTACGGAAATTTACCTAGAAGAACTCGCTCGACATCTCGACCTCTCCACCCTGGATTACATTATCCTCGGTCACGTCAACCCTAACCGCCGAGTCACTTTGGAAAAGTTGCTTTCTCAAGCACCGCAAGCTACCTTGATTTGTTCTCGTCCGGCTGCTAATGCGCTCAAAACTGCTTTTCCTGATTGGGAATCACGGATTCAAGCTGTACGTTTTGAAGATACTCTCGACTTAGGACAAGGACATCAGCTAGTATTTATCACTGTTCCTACTCCCCGTTGGCCTGATGGGTTGTTTACCTACGACCCAGCTACCAAGATTCTCTACACGGATAAGTTTTTCGGCGCTCATATCTGCGAAGATATTCTATTTGATGAAGACTGGAAAAAGTTAGACGCGGAACGCCGTTATTATTTTGACTGTCTCCATGCAGCCCAAGCTAAACAAGTGGAAGCGGCTTTAGATAAGGTGGCAATTTTGGGGGCTAGATGTTATGCGCCTGGTCATGGCCCAATTGTGCGTTATAGTCTCAGTCGTTTTACTTACGATTACCGCCAATGGTGTCAAGGGCAGAAGTCTTTAGATTTGAATGTGGCGCTACTTTATACCTCTGCTTATGGTAATACGGGGATTTTAGCTCAGGCGATCGCTCAAGGTTTGATTGAAAATGGTGTTAATGTCGAGTCGCTTAACTGCGAACTTGCGGAACCAGCAGAAATTGCCCGTATCGTTGAAGCTAGCGATGGTATAATTATCGGCTCCCCCACTTTAGGCGGTCATGCACCGACACAAATTCAAACGGCTTTAGGTATAGTCCTTTCTACAGCCGCCAAAACCAAGTTAGCCGGGGTGTTTGGTTCCTACGGCTGGAGTGGCGAAGCCATAGATTTAATTGAAAGTAAACTTAAAGATGCCAATTACCGTTTAGGCTTTGACACAATCAGGGTACGCTTTAGCCCCACACCAGAAATTCTCCAGCAATGTCAAGCCGCAGGTGCGACTTTTGCCCAAACCTTAAAGAAAACTAAGAAATTGCGGACACCCCGCCAAGTGGTAGCGGAAGCCAATACAGACCGTACCCAACAAGCAGTAGGACGCATTATTGGTTCTTTGTGTGTAGTCACAACCCGCGACCAAGAAAACCACAAAGGTATTTTAACTTCTTGGATATCCCAGGCGACTTTTAACCCACCAGGAATTATGATTGCGATCGCTCAAGAACAAAATGCTGATTTGATGAGTCACATTGGCGATCAATTTGTCTTGAATATCCTCAATGAAGGTAGAAATATCCGCCGATATTTTTCCCGTCAAAGTACATTAGGAGATAATCCTTTTGCCAATCTTGAGACTAAAACTGCTGACAATGGTTGTTTGATTTTAACAGAGGCACTAGCTTATTTAGAATGTACTGTTACTAATCAATTGGAATGCGGTGATAGACGGTTAATTTATGCTGTGGTCAATAAGGGCGAGGTTTTAGAAAGTAATGGTGTGACTGCTATTGAACACCGCAAATCAGGCAGTCATTATTAATTTTTTTCTCCAAAATTTCAAGCTATGGGGGCGCTATGCGCCTCTTTTTTTGTCTGTTTATCAGTATTGTTTGGTTATACCAATTCTCTGTAAAGATGAGCTTAATAATCAGCATGAAGGTGTAGTTAGTGTCTAATACCATCTCTCCATGAAGTTGCACTTAATATTCTAGCTGTTAAGCTCACTCATACCGCTAAAGCGTAACCCCCAGGGTAAGTAAGCCATCGAAAATAAATCAAAGTATGTTAAGTGATGTAAAGTTATCACAATTTAGTTCGTAGTAAGGACTTTAGTCCTCCAGAAAGGACTAAAGTCCTTACTACAAACCTTGATTTATTTAGACCGTTCTACGTAGCGCAAAGTGACACAGTTAGGGTACGCTTTAGCCATACGCCCCTCTTTTTTTGTTTATTTATCCTTATTATTTGGTAAGTGTTAAAGAATTAGCGATCGCTTTTCCTGATACTTTGTATTTTCCTGAGTGAGGCTGTACAAATTTTCACCCAAAAGCCATGTAATAAAAGACTATTAATATTAACTTAGAGGCGATCGCTCTGTCGGTGAGAAAAGGTGACTACCTATGTAAATTTACGTAAATAGATAGCTTTTAAGCATCACGATCCATAAGATACAATAAAAGGCAACCCACAAGGACGACTGAATTATGAGCCAAGCCATTGAGGGAGTGCGCTGGACAATTCACGACTTAGCGTTTCTACCGGAAAATGAGTTGACGCGCTACGAAATTATTGATGCAGAACTTTTCGTGACTCGCACCCCTCACTACCTGCATCAAGAAGTTTGTGTTAAAATATCAAGCCAACTCAATGTTTGGTCAGAAGCGACTGGTAAGGGTATAACAATTTTCAGTCCAGGGGTGCTGTTTTCTGAAGCAGATAGCGTCATACCCGATGTGGTTTGGGTAAGTCGAGAACGACTAGCTCAAATTGTAGATGAAGCTGGACATTTAACAGGCGCACCAGAGTTAGTTGTAGAGGTATTATCCCCCGGTAGACAAAACGAAGTGCGAGATAAGGAAGTCAAGTTAAAGCTTTATTCAGTTCGAGGTGTAAGGGAATATTGGATTGTAAATCGTTTCACTCAACAAGTTGAAGTTTATCGTCGAGAAAAAGCAAAACTGGTTTTAGTAGCAACCTTATCAGCTGATGAGGAAATCACATCGCCACTTCTACCAGGATTTGCTTGTGCTGTAAGTTGCTTTTTTCCTAAGTAGTGGAGATATAGAAAAAATCTTGATATCCAACCACTAGATATAGATGTGAATATCGATTATAAAATCGAAGGTAACTAACTAAGGTTCTTCAAACATCACACGAAAGTAATTAAAGGCAAATATTCCCTACAGCAACAGTCAATAACTTTCATCTGTGATATGGATAAGGCTTCATTTTGCCCTATACGGGTGTAATCTTCCAGAGCGCATGATTGTAGTAATTAGCATCAGCACCAACCACTTTAGGACTTGCAAAGCCGCTTGATGCTAGCCAGCCACCTTCATCGCCGCGATTTCCTTTAATTGGTTGTCCATCGGAAAACACATAGCGTTTTGTCTCTTGATTTTCAATCAAGAAACTATCACCACTGGGGATAATTTTCCATAAAGCACGGTTATAGTAATTGGCATCAGCACCAACGATTTTCGGACTTTCAAAGCCGCTTGATGCTAGCCAGCCACCTTATTTTTACTCAAAATCAATAGTAATAGTCAAATGAAAACTTACACAATAGCTGAGGAAATTTCTAATGGAAAAACTCATCATTGCTTGTGCGTTTTTTGCTGATTTTGACCGCTTTTAATATTTCAAATTTTTCATGTTAATGCAAGGAAATTTAAGACAGTTAAGGACAGTTAAGACAGTTAAGTCAAGATTTAAATAATCTTCATATAACTGCTTAATTGTTATATCTATGTAAACGTTTAGAATAGGGGTAAGGGTTTTGAAGACTTACACCCCTATACCCTTACCTAAACCCTTGATTTTTCGTTTTCATAAGTAAGTCCTAAACTGTTAAAAAGACCCGAATATCATTCCAGCCAATAAAATAAAACCAAGCCAAACATTTTGCCGGAACATTTCACCATAGGCAGGTAATGGTAATTCTGGTTGTCTTAAGCGTAAAGACTGCCAAATCCAGCCAACGCTAGCAATTGCTAAAGTAATCCAGAATGCTAGATGCAAATGTATGGAAACACCCAACCAAGCTAGGCAAATAATTGTACCTAAAAAGAAAATACCAATAGCTAAAGGAGCATAATCACCAAAAAATAGGGCGCTGGAATTAACGCCTATGCGTCGATCATCTTCGCGATCGCTCATGGCGTAAACTGTATCAAATCCTAATGTCCAAAGTAACGTAGCACCCCACAATAGCCAAGTTGGTTGAGAAATATTCTGTGTCACTGCACTCCAGCTAATCAACACCGCAAAACCCCAAGCGATGGAAAGCACTAACTGCGGTACAGGAAACACCCGCTTCGCACCTGGATACAGTAAAATCACGGGTACGGCTGCTACAGATAACCAGAAACTCAGGGGGTTGAGGTAAAAGGCGATAATTGCCGCACAGAATAAGGCAATAATACCAACGCCAATACCAACTTTTATAGAAAGAGTACGAGCTGCCAATGGGCGATCGCGGGTTCTTTCCACTTCGGGATCAATATCCCTATCCCACAAATCATTCACCACACATCCAGCCGCACTGGTAGCTAGAGTACCTAAGATAATTACGCCCACCAAAGGTAAAGGCGGTTTACCTGCGGCGGCTAAACACACAGCCCACAGCGCAGGAATCATCAAAATCAATCGTCCTTCCGGTTTGTGCCAGCGCAAAAGACGGAAAATTGTTAGCCAAACAGGTTCTTGGTTAGTTTCTAACATAGTCATTAGTCATTAGTCATTAGTCATTAGTCAAAAGGCAGGAGTTAATAATTTCTCCCTCTCCCCCTCCTTTCAGGGGCAGGTTTTTTACACTTCGACCCAAAAACACTGATTTTAGGGTGTAGGGGTATAAGGGTGTAGGGGTAGATGAAACTGTGATAATGAGCGTGAATCTCACAGATATCACTGATTACTGGATTAAAAACCTCCCCTTACAAGCTCTCCCCCTCTCCCTCATCTCCCTCATCTCCCTCATCTCCCCCCTCTCCCCCATCTCTCTTACTTCACACATCTTCACATCTATAGAATAACTTTTTTTGATATTTGTAAAAACACAATATATACAGTGGCGACTTTAATACAAATTAATTGAATAGTCACTAAAATTGTAAGAGACAGGGTGAATATACTTAACTCAGGTAATCTTGACTACGGTCAGCCTGAAAATAAGTGTGTTGCAACGTGTATTACTGCCAACTACCCCGACACACCATTCATTACCATCCATCCTGAATACAGCGAGAAGACTAGATGGTGAATTTAATTTCATCTAGCTGGGAGAGTGTCAGCACTCAACCAGTACAGCAACACCGGATTATTGCTGCCATTGACATGGGAACCAATTCTCTGCACATGGTAGTAGTAAAGATTGACCCGACACTACCAGCTTTTAGCATTATTTCCAGAGAAAAGGAAACTGTGCGGCTGGGCGATCGCAATATTACCACTGGCGAGTTAAAACCAGAAGTGATGGCAAAAGCGATCGCTACTTTGAGGCGCTTTCAACAAGCTGCGAAAACTGCCAATGCGGAAACCCTAATCGCCGTGGCGACCAGTGCAGTGCGGGAAGCGCCCAACGGTAAAGATTTTCTCCATCAGATAGAAACCGAGTTGGGTTTAAGCGTTGACTTGATTTCCGGTCAAGAAGAAGCGCGACGCATCTACCTGGGTGTGCTGTCGGGGATGGAATTTCATAACCAGCCGCATCTCATCATAGACATTGGCGGCGGTTCGACAGAATTAATTTTAGGTGATTCTCAAGAACCCCGAACCCTTACCAGCACCAAAGTAGGGGCTGTGCGACTCACTAGCGAGTTAATCACCACCGACCCCATCAGCCATGTTGAGTTTCAATACCTGCAAGCCTACGCGCGGGGAATGTTAGAACGTTCCGTGGAAGAGGTATTAGCAAACCTCAAATTTGGCGAATCTCCCCGCTTAATCGGTACTTCTGGCACAATTGAAACCATAGCCATGATTCATGCGCGGGAAAAATTGGGGACAGTCCCCTCTACCCTCAACGGTTATCAATTCACCCTCAAAGACCTGAGAGAGTGGGTAAATCGCCTGCGGAGAATGACCAACGTCGAAAGATCCACCATCCCTGGAATGCCGGAAAAACGGTCTGAAGTCATACTCGCCGGCGCTATCATCTTGCAAGAAGCAATGACACTGTTGGGTGTGGAGTCATTAATAGCTTGTAGTCGCGCATTACGGGAAGGCGTAATCGTTGACTGGATGTTAAGCAATGGCTTAATTGAAGACAGACTGCGGTTTCAAAGTTCGATCCGCCAACGAAGCGTTCTCAAACAAGCAAGCAAGTATCAAGTTAACTTAGATTATAGCGATCGCGTTGCCACCTTTGCCCTAAGTTTATTTGACCAAACCCAAGGCTTACTACACCATTGGGGTAGCAACGAAAGAGGACTACTGTGGGCGGCGGCAATTTTACACAACTGCGGTCATCATATCAGCCATTCATCGCATCACAAACATTCATACTATCTCATTCGGAATAGTGAATTGCTAGGTTATAACGAAACCGAGATAGAAATTATTGCCAATCTAGCCCGTTATCATCGCAAATCACCACCCAAGAAAAAGCATGAGAATTTCCGCAACTTGTTGAGTAAAGAACATCGGCAAGCAGTCTGTCAACTAAGCGCACTGTTAAGATTGGCAGTAGCATTAGATAGAAGACAAATTGGGGCTGTATCTGGAATTAAATGTGATTATTATCCTCAATTCCAGCAGTTCAATTTGTTAATCTATCCATCTCGACCAGATGATGACTGCGCCTTAGAACTCTGGAGTTTAGACTTCAAAAAAGAAGTTTTTGAAGCCGAGTTTGGCGTGAAACTAGTCACACATTTAGAAAGGAATCTGCTACCTCAATTATCCTGAATAGTAGGGTGCGTTAATGAAATAACGCACCTATTAATTGGAACATCAGCCAAACCGAAAGAGCTACACATACCCTTTTTTTAGTCAGTTATTAACTTTAATCTCAATTCTAATTTGAGATAAGAATCAATCAAAAAATTATAAGTAAAAGGACTAAATTAAACTAAAAAAGAGGTTGCCGGGTTTCGACTGCGCGTAGTCGAAACTCAACCCTCGTCTCTCTAGGATCGAGCATTGAGCGTAGTCGAAATGCGTCTTATAAATAATTGTGTCCACCTACTTATACGCCTTGCATAGCGCAATTTATTACTTACCCATCAGCAGAATGAGAAAATTTAAGAGGAGCCAATGAGACAAGATACAATCTTCAGTCCCTTCTTTGCATCAATTTTTTTAACACTTTTGGTCTGGGTATATATGTACATTCGTCGTATTAGTTTCATCATAAGTAGAAAGCTCAAACCCCAAGACCTAGCTGTACCTAATACACTGGCGCAAATTTCACCCCCAAGTATATCTAATCCATCGGATAACCTGAAGAACTTGTTCGAGATTCCGGTGCTTTTTTATGCACTTGTACTATATCTGTTTATCACAAAGCAGGTAGATGCAGTATATGTGAACGCTGCGTGGGTGTTCGTTATATTTCGTGTCCTGCATAGTATTGTCCATTGCACATTCAATTTTGTCATGCTTCGGTTCTACCTCTATCTATTTGCTACGCTTGCATTATGGTTCATTGCGTTACGCGCAGCTTTTATTCACTTTGGTACATAATTTACGGTAAAATTTATCGATCCTCAAAAACAGCAGATTAGACCTCTTGCAAAAGTCACTTAAGCAGATTCAGTTTTAATATCACCCTTCTCAATGGCTGTGAATAGGCTCTGCACTTTGTTATCTGCACTCATAGTTGCTAGCTTTTATAAGTTGAGGGATGTTTATCTACCTAATGATAGGGTTCCCTCAAGGTGATTAAAGATAATAGGCTTGTAGTCAGGACTTTAGTCAAGATAAAAGGGCTAAAGCCGCTCATGACAAACATAAAGCATTCCTTCACAAAAAGACACAATTGGGTAGAATTGGTAAAAGTAACCTCTGCACCTGTAAATCCATGCAACTGAAACTCAGTGCATCTAAGTTCCCTGTATCTACCCTCCTGTTAATTGCCCCGTTTTTCCTCTGGGGGACAGCAATGGTAGCGATGAAAGGAGTTATACCTCACACCACGCCATTTTTTATGGCGGGGGTACGATTAGTACCGGCGGGATTGTTAATTTTAATCGCTGCGACGCTTTCAGGTAGACCCCAACCCAGTAGTTGGCAAGCTTGGTTATGGATAGCTTTATTTGGGCTAGTGGATGGAACTTTATTTCAAGGCTTCTTAGCTGAGGGATTAGTTCGTACCAGTGCGGGTTTGGGTTCAGTGATGATTGACTCCCAACCTTTGGCGGTGGCGTTGCTGTCGTTGTGGCTATTTCAAGAACGCATTGGTTTGTGGGGATGGTTGGGTTTAGGTTTAGGAGTCACAGGAATCAGTTTAATTGGCTTACCGGATGAATTAATTTATGGTGTACTAGGTACAGGCGCAGAGGTGAGGCTGGGTAACTGGCAAGACCTGTTTGCTAGTGGGGAATGGTTAATGCTGTTAGCTGCTTTATCGATGGCGGTGGGAACGGTATTAATTAGGTTTGTCACTAAGTATGTTGACCCGGTGACGGCTACAGGATGGCACATGATTTTGGGTGGGTTGCCATTGTGGGGCGTTTCCTGGGCGGTGGAATCTCAACAATGGGAAAATCTGGTAGGTACTGAATGGCTGGCTTTGGCTTATGCTACCGTGTTTGGCAGTGCGATCGCCTATGGATTATTTTTCTACTTCGCTTCTAGTGGTAGCCTCACAAGTCTCAGTTCTCTCACCTTCCTTACCCCTGTTTTTGCCCTCTTATTTGGTCATCTCTTGCTCTCAGAAGTTCTCAGTTCCTTACAGTGGATGGGAGTATTTCTCACCTTAGTTAGTATCTATCTCATCAATCAGCGTGATAATCTAGCAAAACAAAACAAACAACCCATTCTGGAAGAAGCTTCAGCAACACTCAAGCCGCTAGTTACAGAAGCATCCGCGAAAAAGCTCAATCCCTTAACTGTAAAACTTATAGAGTCTAAATCAGAAAATCTCCCGGAGATTTACAAGAAAAATGTGAAATAAGTAAACAAAATACGATATATTACTAGGAACTAAGGTTAGATTTTTACGTCACAATAACAGATAACACTTACGTAAATTTAGGTAGTTAATCACACATTTAGGCTCTAACTTTTAATATGAGGCTACACTACTCCTCAATTTTCATACTTACCTGTTTTTCTTGTGTGGGTTTATATTCAACTCCAGCCACCACAGCTACGACTAATTTCACACCGGAAAAATTAGCACTGGCACAAGTCAGTTCCATCTCAACTACTAAACCAGTTGTGCTTGAGCCGGGTAGTAAAGGGCCAGATGTACAAAGATTACAAACTCAACTGAGTCGGCTCGGCTACTACAGTGATGTTGTAGATGGAAAATATGGACAAAGTACGAAAACGGCTGTAGCGAAATTTCAGCAAGCCAAGGGTTTGAAAAGAGTAGATGGAATCGCGGATGTAACTACTAAGAAGGCTTTGTTAGCGAGCTTGGGAGCTAATAAAAGTAAACCAAAATCACTAGTCTCAGCTTTTGAAGCTACTACCACAACTACCCCCAGTAATAACAACTCAGATTCAGCCCTCAGAGATTTTCTGTGGTGGTCAATATTAGGTCTGGGAACTCTAGGAACCATAGGCGCAACGCTGTATTTGTTGCAACGGTTTGACCCACAAAAACAAAAAAAACAACGTAAACCTGCGATACAAAAAGCCTTAAGTCCCACCCAACAACAGCCAATCATATCATTACAAGAGTTAGCACACGCACCCAGCTATCAAGAAAATGTTGCTCACGCCAACGGATCTCAAACAGCAAAAGCATCACTTCCCGCCACAATGATGCCTGTAGAACCGACATCCCGTCTTGCTAAAGTCAATATAATTGATGAGTTGATTCAAGATTTACGTAGTACCGACCCCACAAAACGGCATAAAGCTATTTGGGATTTAGGACAGCAAGGGGATTCACGAGCAATTCAACCATTGGTAAACTTGTTAGTTGATGCAGACTCACAACAACGCAATCTAATTTTGGCAGCTTTATCAGAGATTAACGTGCGATCGCTCAAACCAATTAACAAAGCCTTCGCCGTCTCCATCCAAGATGAAAGCCCACAAGTTCGACAAAATGCCATTCGTGATTTAACTCGCGTATATGACATGATGTCCCAAATGAGTCAGATGTTAGTCCACGCCCTAGATGATCCTGACAAAGAAGTACAGGCAACCGCAAGATATGCTCTGACTCAGATGAATAAAATGCGGATCATGGATAAGCCCAGCCTAGCAGAAAATGGTGTGCAGGATGCTCGTTAAATCAGTTATCAGTTATCAGTTATCAGTTATCAGTCCTGACGGCGTATGGTGGGGGATAAAGAAGCGCCAAAATACGCTTTCCACCAATTTGTGTGGTGTTTCCTCAAGGATTTAACTGATAACTGTTCACTGTTGACCGTTCACTGTTAAAAAGGGAGTAGGGAAGCAGAGGAGCAAATTAGATTTTTTTCATCTGGATTTGAATAACGGTGTTAGGGCCTGCCAATATAAAAGCCGCATCCCCAAACTTGGGAGCGCTGTTACTAACTGTCGGGTTACGAGAAAATCCAAAAGGTTCAACAGGCATTCCTAAACTATTCCGATTGAGAGTACCATCACCATTCAGGTCTTGAATTGCAGCTACAGCGTAACTACCAGCTTTTAATTTGTCAAAAGTAAGTATTAAAGGCGTTTCACTAATCTGAGTACACTGCCTTTGTAATACCCGTTTACGGTCACTAGGGAATCCTTGGCTACTACTAAAGATACTGGCGCAGACTTGTCCTTGTTTGTTTTTTAATCCCTCAATTTCCACAGTCAGCTTGCCATTAAAATCAGCTTTAGCACTCAATAACCAGCTTAAATTACCCAAAGTTGCCATTAGCATTACGCTAACTGTCCATTTTTGTATCATAAAATGTACTTTGATTGGCTCATGCAGACTTATCCTGACATAACTGCGTCGATATACGCAAGCATTTTGTATCAAGGTTGGTAGTCATTAGTCATTAGTCATTCTCTCTGGCTCCCCCTACTCCCTCATCTCCCTCATCTCCCTCATCTCCCTCATCTCCCTCATCTCCCTCGTCTCCCTCATTCCCTATGGCAGGTGCAGCGATCGCTAATAATTGTCTAAACTCAAAATGGCACACTACTACGAGAAAGCATTGTGAAAGCTAGATGGATCATCACGGCAGTTTCCGCCGCACTGTTTTTTGGTGGTAGCCTGTTTACATCACTGCGCGACCCTTGGTTTCAGAACTTGCAACGTCCTGAATGGCTGACATTTGAATTTCTCATTCCGTTTATTTGGACATTCATTTGGGCTTGCACAACCATCTCAGCCATTATTGTTTGGGAAAAAAGGAGCAAACAAGGTCTGCGTCCTTGGTATTTGATGGTTATTTATGCAGCAATTGCTATCTCCACCTCTGCATATAGTCCCATTGTTGTAGAACTGCGGAGTTTGACCGGGGGAATGATTATCGGTGGTTTGGCAACAATACTAGTTTATATTTTGGCGTTTGTAGTCAAGCCGATTTCGGCCAAAGCTTCTTGGTTGTTTCTTCCCTACGCCCTGTGGGGGCCTTTTGGTACTTATTTAACTTGGCTATTACTACAACTAAATCCGGGTGTATAGATACAACCCCAGCGATCCCCAGTCCCGAAATTTTGAAGGAAAATTCATAATTCTGTGGCATAAATTTAGTCAATGCTGGCGATATGTTAATAGCAGCATTGATTAACTTGGGATTAAATTATGACTAACATTACTAACAGGCTTGAAGACTTTACCATTACGCTACCAATTTCTCAATTAGCTCGTACTACTGCCCAACGGTTTGCTAACAATCAGCCTAACCCTAAAAAAGCAGAGCAAGTCAGGCTCAATACTTTGGCTGTATCGGTCGTGAATGACTATTTGCAGATGATGGAAGTACCGACTGATTTAACAGCTAGTGACAGTTGGAACCCGATTATGCGGCTTTGTACGGATGTGGCTGATTTAGTAGTCCCATCAGTTGGTCGTTTGGAGTGCCGTCCAGTACAATTACATGAACAAGTATGTGCTGTTCCCCCAGAAACTTGGGAGGAAAGAGTAGGTTATGTAATTGTGCAAGTTGATGAAACTAATACAGAAGCTAAGTTACTTGGTTTTATTAAAAAAGTTACGACCGAAACAATACCTTTAAATCAACTACAACCTATAGAAGCATTGATTGATCGCCTAGAGCAACTGAGAACTTCTCCCGTTGATGCTTTGGTGAATTTAAGCCAGTGGTTTATCGGTCAATGTCAAGCAGGTTGGCAAACTGTAGAAGAGTTGTGGAACTCACTGGAAGCCAGACCTGCTTATGCTTTCCGCAGTCCGGTAAGTACTTCAGATACAGTTTTTAATCTCAAAGAAGCAGTGACTAGAAGGGCAAAATTAATTGATTTAGGTATACAAATAGTCAACCAACCAGTAATGTTGATTGTGGAAATTGCCCCCGAAACTAATGGGCAAACCAGTGTCCGCCTGCAACTACACTCTACAGGAGAGCAAATTTATCTACCAGCAGGGGTAGAACTTAAGGTACTAGACACATCTGGGGCTGTATTCCTAGAAGCACAGGCTAGAAGTGCCGACAACTATCTTCAGTTACAATTCCGTGGAGAACTTGAAGAACAATTTAGCGTTCAGGTATCATTGGATGATATGAGTATTACAGAGAACTTTGTAATTTAAAATATCCCAATTTTGACTATGTAAACCGTAATTAGTGCATGGCAATGGGTAATTAAATTACGAGATGTACAAAATTGAAGCCAAAGTTGCTGGAATTGTGTATTTATAGAGAAGTCTGAGTGACTCAGAACTCCAGTGATTGGGTAGCGTAGCGGAGCGACGGTCATGGCGAAGTTGGTGGTGCTGAAATTTGGAGATGGTGGTTTTGACCAGGGGTTTACTGTGACTCTTCAGATTGGTGAAGAAAGCGATCGCCCTTCAGTAGAACTTACAGGTAAACTCCCACCATGTCCTGAAATACTGCTTTACTACACCCGTTGGCAGTCCACCTATTTACAGCTTGGTAATGGTTATCGCCTAGATGCTGATAAAATCCAAGTCACGAATGTCTCGATTACTCAAGATTGTCACGAACTAGCCCATATTTTGCGGCTGCGTTTCAATAATTGGCTACAAGCACAGGAGTTTCGTACCTTAAGAGAAAAATGGTTAGAAAAATTACAGCCATCAGATGAAATTCGCGTAATTTTACAATCAGAAAATAGCTACTTACAAAAACTACCTTGGCACGCCTGGGATTTACTAGAACGCTATCCCAAGGCAGAAATTGCACTTTCATCACCAAGCTACGAGCTAATTCATAAGCGACGCGCCCCTAACCCCACTGTTAATATTTTGGCGATATTTGGTAATAGTCAGGGAATTAATACCCAAGCTGACCAAGCAATGCTGCAAAATTTTACCAATGCTGATGTCAGTTTTTTAGTAGAACCACAACGGAAAGAATTAACAGATTATCTTTGGGGCAAAAACTGGGATATTTTATTTTTCGCTGGACACAGTTCTAGTCAGGGGCATGATGGTATAGGTAGAATCTACCTCAATAAAACTGATAGCCTCAGCATCAGTGAATTAAAGTACGCCCTCAAACAAGCCATAGAAAGGGGTTTACAGTTAGCAATTTTTAACTCCTGCGATGGACTAGGATTGGCAAAAGAACTAGCTGATTTAAACATTCCGCAAATCATTGTCATGCGCGAACCTGTTCCCGATCAGGTCGCCCAAGAATTTTTAAAATATTTTATTCAAAGCTTTGCTAGTGGTGAATCTTTATATCAAGCTGTCCGACACGCGCGGGAACGCTTGCAAGGATTAGAAGATATATTTCCCTGTGCAACTTGGCTCCCAGTAATTTGTCAAAATCCCGCGCAGATACCCCTCACTTGGAATGAACTGACAGAACCTTTAACACAACCTTTAATTAATCATGTTCCAGCAGTTGAGAAGAAATGCGGGTTAAAGAAAATAGCATTGTCGAGTTTGCTGGTGACGGTTGTGGTTTGTGGGTTAAGGTTTTTGGGAGTGTTACAAGCGGCCGAACTACAAGCGTATGATCAGATGATGCGATCGCGCCCCGAAGAAGGCCCCGATCCTCGGATATTAATAGTCACAATTGATGACGAAGACTTAGCAACTCAAACTGATAATGGCAAACCATTGAAAGGAGTTTCCATTTCCGACAAATCTCTGAATCAATTGCTAGCAAAATTAAATCAGTACCAACCCAAAGTGATAGGTTTGGATGTGTACCGTGATTTCCCTGCTGAACAATCAGATTTAGTCGTGAAATTACAACAGACTGAGAATTTAATTGGCGTATGTAAAGGCAGCGATACAACTACCAATATTAAAGGTACTAAACCACCTCCAGAAATCCCTAAAGAACGCCTGGGATTTAGTGACTTTGTTCATGATAAGGATAATTTAGTGCGGCGACATCTTCTGTTCATGAACCAAGAAACTGCGTCCTTATGTTCTGCACCCTATGCCTTTAGTACTCAATTAGCATTCCGCTATCTATCATCTTTAGGGATTGAATCAAAGTTCACTAACGAACAGTCAACGAAGGACTTGCAATTAGGTAATACTATTCTTCATCGCCTTTCATCTCGCGCGGGAGGCTATCAAGGTATTGATGCAAATGGCGGTCAAATCTTACTAAATTATCGTGCTTCTGCAAAAATCGCGGAAGAGGTGACACTCAAGCAAATTTTATCCAACTCCATCGATCCCAACGCTATCAAAGACAAAATTGTGCTGATTGGTGTAACAGTTAGAAAGGATGGCCCCGATGACTTTTGGAGTACACCCTATGGTAGTCCTTTTGAAGAGCAAATGCCTGGAGTGATGGTACAAGCCCACATGGTTAGCCAAATTATTAGTGCAGTTCTAGATAAACGCCCGTTGTTAAGGGTTTGGACACCTGGGTTAGAAATTATCTGGATTGGGATTTGGGCAGGTTTGGGAGGCTTCCTAGCTTGGCGGTGGCGTTTATTTTCCAAGTTGGCATTAGCAGTTGGTGTCAGTTCTAGTGTTTTATATTTATCCTGTCTGAGCCTATTAGTTTGGGGTTTTTGGGTTCCCTTTGTACCATCAGCCTTATCTTTGGTGTCAACTGTTACTGTAGTATCAATTCAGAATAGGGGACAGGAGACAGGTGATAGGAGATAGGGAAACACAGGGAAATAACTTTTGACTTATGACAACTAACAACTGACAATTGGCTAATTCTTACTATGTCTACTTTAAAACCTATCAAAATATTACTTGCCTTAACTTTTGGCTACACCAGCCTCTTAGCTGGGCAGTCTTGGGTATTAGCAAAAACACCTACTGTTAATTCTGCTAATCGGCATAACCTCACTAACGGCAATGTAACCGCTCGTAATAAACAAAACAGCTTTGCTCAACCACCTCTACCAAGTTCAGAAGGTCGTCCTGGTGGTCGCGTTCGTGGTGGTGCTAAACGAGGCCCATGTCAATTAGTGGAAACTCAATTGACGGCTTTAGTACCGTTTACTCAAAATGCTCCTACCGAAACTGATGTTTGGGGATTTACAACACAGGCACATCCCACATTTTTGTTTTATGTACCTTACTCTAAAAATGCTGGCTATCCGACGAAATTTCTGTTGCAAGACAAGGAGGGCAATGATATTTACCAAAAAGCGATCGCTCTCCCGGAAAAGCCAGGAATCATCAGCGTTTCACTTCCGCCTGATGCTGCTGCTTTAGCAGTAGATCAGCAATACCGATGGTTTTTCACCGTAGACTGTGACCAAAAAAACCCATCACCTCCCATCTATGTTGAAGGAGTGATTAAACGAGTCCAACTGAAACCCGCAACTATCCAGCAACTAGAAACAGGCTCACTATTAGAGAAATTTGAACTCTACGCCGCAAATGGCATTTGGTTCGATGCGGCTGAAATCCTGTTTCAACTCCGCCAAAAAAATCCGCAAAATGCCGCAATTGAAAACAAATGGCGGAACTTACTTACAAGCATCAGTTTAGATGACATTGTAGCTAAACCTGTGGTTTTAGCTAAACCTTAGTTGGGGACTGGGTGTGTCAGTTGTCAGTGGACAGTGGACAGTGGAAATAACCTCACAACTGACAACTGACGACTGATAACTGATAACTGATAACTGATAACTGTCAACTGCTCACTCCTTCAATCTGGGATGTTGCGGACGACAGGGGCTACCCCAACAGACTTGTCCGGCGGGCATATTGGTAAAAACGCTGCTACGAGCGCCAATTACGGCATTAGCTCCGATTTGCACCCCTGGGGCGATAAAACAATCTGTGGCTACCCAAGCACCGTTGCCAATGGTAATACCGGCTATCTTTAGGCCAAATGCTGGATCTTGGATATCATGGCTACCAGTACACAAGTAACTTTTCTGTGAAACTACGCAGTGCTGACCGATGTGAATTTCATCTAAGCTGTAGAGAACTACATCGTCGCCAATCCAACTGTAATCGCCAATAGTAACCTTCCAAGGGAATGTGAAACGGGCAGTGGGACGGACAATCACGCCCTTACCAATTCGCGCCCCAAACAAGCGTAGTATCCAACACCGGATGTTACTAAAAGGATGGGGAGTGAGTGGAAAAGCGATCGCCTGCACCAACCACCATAACAAAATATACCAAGCTGAACGTCCCCGATTAAACCAAGATTGGTCATACTGGCGTAAATCTACAAAAGGTTTGTCGTTAGTCATTGGTCATTGGTCATTAGTCCATAAAAAGGGGAAGGGGGAAGGGGGAAAGGGGAAAGGGGGAAAAGCTTCTCCCCCATCTCCCTCATCTCCCTCATCTCCCGGTTGGTGAGTTTCGACTACGCTCAACTACCGCGTAGTCGTTCGCGTTAGCGTCTCCGTGGGAGAACCACATCTCCCTCATCTCCCTCATCTTCCCAGTTCTAGGTAGTAGAATTTTCCACTTCTTGAGTGAGAGACGCTGGAAGGGAATTAGCGGTATTTGCAGTATTGAGTTGACCGCCACAATTGCGTAATTCGTAGAGTTTAACGCCAATTTGATATTCGTATTGACTTAATAACCTTCCATAAATATATCCGGCTCTACCATCGAGAAAGCCTAACCGAATGATATAAAACAGAATAAACCTTAAAAGTGGCTTAAATGGTAGGCGTACCCAGACTTTTTTGAGAAAGCGTTTGCGTTGTACGGCTTCACCAAATAAATTGGCTCCAATAGTAGCACTTTCATCTTGACCTGTAATTAGGTTGTAATAAACGCGGGCTTCCCAGTTGGAATAACGATTGTGTCTTTCTAGCCAGTGGTAAATATCACGGAAATCTTCATGGAGCATATCATTTTTGAGATACCCGACTTTACCCTGCATGACGACGTGTTCATGCACTTCGTTATCGCCAGTGTTCGGCACGTCTTCGGTATTTAAGTTTTCGTAGCGTCCTAATTTATGTTTAAATAACCGCAGGTTCCAATCGGGATATTTACCACCGTAGCGAATCCATTTACCCAAGAAGAATACGCGCCGATTGAGATAGTAACCTATATATTCTTGTTGTTTGATTACTTGTGCAATTTCATCCCACAACTCATTGGGAATACGTTCATCGCAATCTACAATCAAGACCCACTCGTTGCGAAATGGTAGGTTATCTAAAGACCAATTTTTCTTTTTCGGCCAGCGTCCATTAAAGTGGAACTGTACTAGGTTGACACCGTAATTTTTGGCAATCTCAATACTTCTATCGGTACTTTGAGAATCTACAATAAATATCTCGTCTGCTCTCTGGAGGCTATCGAGACAGGCTGGCAAATTTGCCTCTTCATTTTTGGCGGGGATCAGTACAGAAACTGGTACTTTTGATGACATATATAATTTATTTTAAGGGACTATTGACTACCTACTTTTATTATTAGCTGTAAACAGCAAACCTTGAAGTACTGCGTTTAAGTAACCTACTTGACCATAGGCATATACAAGGTTATCAAAACGCTCTGCTGGATTGGAAAAATATCGCAATGCTTTATACAAGCCACGGGCTAACCGTTCGCTCCCCCTTGATAATTGACCAATTCCTGCTCTTCCTGCTAGTTGTTCTCGATAGCACTCGCTGATGCCTTGCCACCATCCCCGGTTTAAAAACCAGGTACGATTGAGGCGTTCTGGTGCTACGTTGTGAGCAACTAAGGCTTCTGGTATGTAAGCAACTTGCCAACCTCCTTTGAGCGCTAGTTCTGTCATTTGTAGTTCCTCATTAGATAGAAGGTTTTTGCCTATGCGACCAAGATGAGGATCAAAGCCACCAATTTCTTGGAGAAAAGTGCGGCGGATGGAGTAATTCAAGCCTCTTGGTGTTAAGCCTGGTTGCTTGATGTAAATCATCTCGTTACCTAAGTCATAGGCTCCTAAGTTTCCTGCTAATCCTGATGATAGCCAAGGTGGTGCTTCGATCCCTGGAGGCCAGAGGAGGGTGACTTTTCCACCTGCGATCGCCAAAAGCGGGTTTTGTTGATAAGCTCCATACAATACCTGTAACCACTGTCTACTAGCGACTGCATCATCATCCAAATAAGCCAGAATTTCGGCACTAGCGATTTTTGCACCAGTATTTCGGGCTACAGATAAACCAATGGTGGGTTCAAACACATATTTTAAACGTGAATCACTAGCCCTTTGCTCAACAACTTCACGGGTGCGATCGCTTGAGCCGTTATCTACTACCACAACTTCAAACTCACCAGCGAAATCTTGTACTAACAGGCTATCAATCGCCGCACCTAGATAGGTATCCCGGTTGTGAGTACAGATAATGGCAGAGATTTGAGTATCTGGCATAAGTATTGATGTTGATTTTACCGAAAAACTGGGTTTAAAGCCCCGCCCTTCTGGGGCGGCTTTTGTGGTAGTATAACTAATTGCGGTAAAGCGCACAAATAAAAGACGAAGTAGGTCAAGCGGACTGCTCCTGATCCGGAACCCTGGTAGTATAAATCCTAAATCTTGTACAAATGTGGGAGTAAACACAGAAATTAAAAACCTTTTCAAACGCGGTCGGGCAGTCCGTGTGAGCTTGTGGACGTATCTAAACGGAGAAGTTTGAATACTAGTATTCAGATTTCTAGAGAGGACGGATGAAGCAAGAATCCTCGTCTCTTTAGAGCGAGGAGTGTCAAAATAGATAAATCGCCAAACATCCCCAAGAATATAATAGGACTTACGCATGAAAGGGTATAGGGGTATAGGGTTGTAGGGGGTAAGCTTTCAAAACCTACACCCTTACACCCTTACACCCGGTTACTGAGCGCAGTCGTACCACTCCGTGGTTCGCGGTAGCGTTGCGTAGCAAAGCAAGCTACGCGTAGCGTCCCGTAGGGAAGTATGCACCCAGTCTTAACAGATAACCTTGGTGCGTAAGTCCTGTATAAGTAGTTATCAAAGTCTTCTGCTGTGATGCAAAAGTACCTTAAATACAAGGGAAAGCGGACACAGCACGAACATAAGCCCATGTTATATTTGGGTAGATTTTGAGAAATTCAATTGATAAATTAATCTAGCAGTCACTTCGCTCATGGTTCAGCAGCCAATGTCGCCTAATCAAGACCCCAACAATCAGCCAGAACAACCACAAAAAATCTACTTACCGCGTACCAGCGAATCAGAAACCCTAAAAAAGATTCGCCACACCGCTTCCCACGTAATGGCAATGGCAGTGCAGAAGCTGTTCCCCAAGGCGCAAGTTACAATCGGCCCCTGGATTGAGAATGGATTTTATTACGATTTTGACAATCCAGAGCCATTTAGTGATAAGGATCTCAAAGCCATCCAAAAAGAGATGGTGAAGATTATTAATCGCAAACTGCCAGTGATTCGGGAAGAGGTCAGCCGTGAGGAAGCACAACGGCGTATTCAAGAAATTAACGAACCTTATAAATTAGAGATCCTGGCAGATATTAAAGAAGAACCAATCACAATTTACCACTTGGGCGATGAGTGGTGGGATTTGTGCGCTGGGCCTCATGTGGAAAACACCAAAGAATTAAACCCGAAAGCTATAGAATTAGAAAGTGTGGCGGGTGCTTATTGGCGTGGGGATGAAACCAAAGCCCAATTGCAACGCATTTATGCCACCGCTTGGGAAACTCCCGAACAATTAGCCGAGTACAAACGCCGCAAAGAAGAAGCCTTACGACGCGACCACCGTAAACTCGGTAAAGAATTGGGATTATTTATCTTTGCTGAACAAGTAGGGCCTGGTTTACCTTTGTGGACTCCCAAAGGTACTTTACTACGCACCATTTTAGAAGACTTCCTCAAAAAAGAACAGCTAAAGCGCGGTTATTTACCTGTAGTTACTCCTCACATTGCCAGAGTCGATTTATTTAAAACTTCGGGACACTGGCAGAAATATAAAGAAGATATGTTTCCTCTGATGGCGGAGGATGAAGCAGCCGCAAAACTTGAGCAAGGTTTCGTCATGAAACCTATGAATTGTCCCTTCCACATCCAAATATATAAGAGTGAGTTGCGTTCCTACCGGGAACTACCAATGCGCTTGGCTGAGTTCGGGACTGTTTACCGTTACGAACAATCTGGGGAGTTAGGCGGTTTAACGCGGGTGCGCGGTTTTACCGTGGATGATTCCCACCTGTTTGTGACCCCCGAACAGTTAGACGACGAGTTTTTGAATGTAGTGGACTTAATTTTGGCGGTGTTCAAGAGTCTACAATTGCAGAATTTTAAAGCAAGACTCAGTTTCCGTGACCCAGCTAGCGATAAGTATATCGGTTCTGATGAGGTCTGGGACAAAGCCGAGGGTGCAATTCGCCGCGCTGTGGAAAAGTTGGGGATGAACCACTTTGAAGGTATTGGGGAAGCCGCGTTTTACGGGCCGAAACTTGACTTTATTTTCCAAGATGCTTTGGAGAGGGAATGGCAATTAGGCACTGTACAGGTAGATTACAACTTACCAGAACGCTTTGATTTGGAATATGTGGCTGAAGATGGTTCCCGCAAACGTCCGGTAATGATTCACCGTGCGCCTTTCGGTTCTCTAGAACGGCTGATTGGGATTTTAATTGAAGAGTATGCGGGGGATTTCCCCTTATGGTTAGCGCCAGTGCAAGCGAGATTGTTACCTGTAGGCGAAGCACAGCTAGACTTTACCAAAGATGTAGCTGCGAAGATGCAGGCTTTGGGGATTCGTGCTGAGGTTGATACCAGTGGCGATCGCTTGGGTAAACTCATCCGCAACGCTGAGAAAGATAAAATACCCGTGATGGCAGTAATAGGAGCTAAGGAAGTGGAAACCAACACCTTAAGCATCCGTACCCGCGCTTCTGGCGAGTTAGGCGCTATACCTGTGGATGAAGTGGTGCAGAAAATGAAGGATGCGATCGCTAACTACGAGAACTTCTAGTATTAGTAGGCTGGGTAACACCCAGCTAAGAAAATAGCACCAATAACTCATTATTGTGGCATTGTTGAATCAAGGTATGATTTTTTTTGGGTGGGGATTTCGCCCACTCAAAAATTTAAGGGACGAGCAAGATGCCAATCCCACTAGCCTCGTATCTTGTAAGCTAGTTGAAGAGGATTATAGGAATCTTCTATGCTAAAGTCTTTTCAAGTAAGTAATTTTAGGCTATTCCAGCATCTTGAAGTTGGAAGATTAAGCCGCGTCAATTTAATAGTTGGTAAAAACAATTCTGGAAAGAGTACGTTTCTTGAAGCATTAGAACTTTATGCCAGTAATGCTTCTTCTAACGTTCTCCTTGATCTTGTAGAGGCTAGACAAGAAACGTGGTTCAGTGAGGCTCAACCACTTTCTCAAAATCTCCTCAGTAATCCTGTACGGCATCTTTTTTTTGGTCACAAGTTGCCCAAGATAGGAGAACAAGGCATCTCTGTTGGCGAAGTTTCTTCAAACATGAAGCTTAATATTGGGACTGCTGCGTATCAAAGTAAAAGCGATGATGAAGGCACGTTAAGGAAAATCCGCATCTCTGATGTACAACTTGATGATGATCTATCCAATGTTGAATTTTTTCTCATAGCAGAACAAAGTGAAAGAACTAGGCGACTTTTTAGGTTGGATAAAGATGCTAGAGACATTCGGCGTAATTATAGAATCAATTACGAGCGGCAAGAAACTGAGTTCAAATATATGTGGCAAATTGTTTCGACAGAAAATATGCCCAATCGAAAGTTAGCTGCACTTTGGGATTTAACAAGCTTAACTAACTTAGAGTCAGAGGTTATTTCTGCACTTGGTTTGATTGATAATAGAGTTTCTGGAGTTGCTTTTGTTGAAGACATTAGTAGAGGTCGTGCCAGTGACAATCGTATTCCTCTAGTAAAAATTAAAGGAATAGATGAACCATTACCTCTCAAAAGTATGGGAGATGGCATGACTCGGTTGTTTCACATAATTGTTGCTCTTGTAAATGCTCGAAACGGTCTTCTATTAATTGATGAGTTTGAAAATGGATTGCACTGGAGTGTACAACCTAAAGTTTGGGACATTGTTTTTCAACTATCAGAAAGGCTTAATGTTCAAGTTTTTGCAACAACACATAGCCGTGATTGTATAGAAGGGTTTGATAGTACATGGAATAAATATCCTGAGCTTGGCACTTTCTTTAGGCTCGATGCGAAGGACAATTTTATAAAAGCGACAGAGTATACATCTGAAACTCTCACTGATGCTATTGATATGGATGTTGAAGTGCGGTGAACGGCATGAATGATGTTTGTAAGCAAGATACAGATAAAGTGTTGCTTGTGGAAGGAGATAATGATTGCCATGTTGTTATGGCTTTATGTGCCGCTCATGCTGTTCCTGAAACTTTCGGCATTTATCAATGTGGTTCAGATGTTGGAGTTTTGAAGCGACTAAATGCTTTAATTCTACGCCACGAACCTCCTCAAGTAATAGGTGCTATCCTTGATGCTGATAAACCTTCTATGGCAAGCAGATGGGACAGTATAAAAGATAAAATCAAGCATCATAGCTATGCGTTACCAATAATTCCTGATGCTAATGGAACAGTAGTTGAGGGTGTCTCAGATAAACCTAAGCTTGGATTTTGGCTGATGCCAAACAATCAGGATCTTGGAATGTTAGAAGACTTTTGTGCAGAGCTTGCCGAACCAACATCACTCGCATTTGCAAGAGAATGTGTTGAACAAGCGCATCAAAGAAATGCAACAACTTTTAAACAAGTTCATCGCAGTAAAGCAGTAATCCATACCTACCTTGCTTGGCATGATGAACCTGGCTACCCACTAGGAAAAGCAATTACCA
Source organism: Leptolyngbyaceae cyanobacterium (assembly GCA_036704005.1). Lineage (GTDB taxonomy): Bacteria > Cyanobacteriota > Cyanobacteriia > Cyanobacteriales > Nostocaceae > Trichormus. The sequence continues at coordinate 31,747 of DATNQO010000225.1, forward strand.
GACAAGCTCTTCGTCCTCATACAGATGTTGCAGTAAGATTTACCAACTGGCTGATACATTTATTCACATGAATTTCTTGTCAACAGAAGCTAATAAGTTGCTGTACCTGAATACTCAAATATACTCGGTTGAGTACCATGACAATTTACTAATGAACAAATCAACTAAATACATGGGATGCTAGTTGATTGGTTAGGTGAGTATTTGTAGATGTCTATTTCTTCTGTCACGGTTAAGGTTCCCGGTACAACGGCTAATTTGGGGCCGGGTTTTGACTGCATTGGTGCAGCTTTGACTATATATAATCAGTTCCAGTTCACAAGCCAGGATGAAAGCAAGTTAATTATTCAAGCCACAGGCGCGGAAGCCCAACGGGTGCAAACGGATGAGAGTAATTTAGTTTATCAGGCGTTTGTCAAGTTATATCAATATATAGATAAACCAGCGCCAGGGGTGAAAATTGAGATTGATTTGGGTGTACCTCTGGCGCGGGGTTTGGGGAGTTCGGCTACAGCTATTGTTGGGGGTTTGGTAGGTGCGAATCGATTGGCGGGTGAACCGTTATCTCAGGCGCAGGTGACAGAATTGGCGATCGCAATGGAAGGACATCCAGATAATGTAGTCCCGGCTTTGTTGGGGGGATGTCGTCTGGCGGCTACAAGTGTTGCAGGTTGGGAAATTTGTGATGTTCCCTGGCACAGTGATATCATCCCCGTGGTGGCGATTCCTGATTTTGAATTATCCACCTCCGAGGCGCGGCGAGTTTTACCCACTCAATATAGTCGTGCAGATGCGATTTTTAATACTGCTCATTTGGGGTTATTGTTGCGTGGTTTACAAACTGGTAAGGGAGAATGGTTAAAGGCCGCTTTACAAGATAAGCTACATCAACCTTATCGCCAAGCTTTAATTCCTGGTTACGATGCGGTGAATGCGGCGGCGATCGCATCTGGTGCTTACGGTATGGTAATTAGTGGCGCAGGGCCGACGCTGTTGGCTTTGGCGGATGTATCCCATGCTACAGCAGTGGCAGCAGCTATGTCTACTGCTTGGCAAGATGCAGGAATTACAGCCCAAGTGCGATCGCTCACTCTCGATACTCAAGGCGCAACGTAACAATTAAAAACTAAAAATTAAAAATTAAAAATGAAACAACTTAACCCTGGCTTGCCTTTAGAGCAAATGCAGTCGGAGATTACCGCACTCAAGTCACAAATTCAGGCGCTTGAGCAAGAACGTACTACTCTGACTATTAATCATGATGTCATTGCTCCTGAAGATGATTCACCTTTGGCAATTGTGGAAGCTTATCGTCGTCAGGCTAGAGAAAATGCCCAGCTATTTGCTGAACTCAAAGGCATTGATGATGCGATCGCTGCTTTACAAAGTCAGTTACAGCACAAACAAGGTGAATTAGCTCGTTTGCCACAAAAATTAAGACAAATCAACCAACAGCAACAACTAGAGGAAGCAAAAAAGGTCGCTCAAGTCCATGCTGAACGCATCAATGAAATCGCGGGGGAACTAGCAACAGAAATCCGCCTACTCAAAGCTTGTGCTGATCACCTCAGTCCATTGTATTGGCAGATTTACTACAAACCCTTCATCACTGGTTTCAAAACCATCTCGGTTCCTTATGTCCGTTCAGATGGGGAAGTGTGGACAATTGTCAATCGCATAGTTTAGATCAGTGAACAGTTATCAAGGTGAAGAAGAGCCACTAGTGCTGAGAACCGATTGCGGTAGGTTTCCACCTGGTATGAACTGCTAACTGATAACTGCTAACTGATAACTGATAGATAACTTTTTGTAACGGTGGCTTGAGTCACCGTTTTTTGTTGACGTTACAAAACTTTATGCCTAAAATGGGCTGGCTAGCAATTTTTTTAAGTATTTATTCTCTTTTATCCTGATAATCGAAGAATCTATGAGTATAAATGCTTATCAATCAGCAAAATTGATTTATTCAGAGATAAATAAAGTTTACAAAAGTAACAATTCCTTAATATAATGTAATTAAAAGCGAAAAGAAAAAACGATTGTCAGAAGTGATGAATCCTATAGAATTTCCGTGGCTATCAGCCATAATTGCCTTACCCTTGGTGGCAGCCTTAGCCATCCCCATAATTCCAGATAAAGAAGGTAAAACAGTTCGTTGGTATGGTTTAGGAATTGCGATCGCTGATTTTGCCTTAATGATTTTCGCCTTTTGGCATAATTACGACTTCCAAAACTCCAGCTTCCAATTTGTAGAGAAATACTCTTGGGTTCCACAAATAGGATTGAATTGGTCTGTAGCAGTTGACGGTTTATCGATGCCCTTGGTATTGTTAACCGGCTTAATTAACACACTCGCAATCTTCGCGGCTTGGAAAGTAACCAACAAGCCGCGATTATTTTATGGGTTGATGCTGGCGATGTATAGCGCCCAGTTGGGCGTGTTCCTTGCCCAAGACTTGCTGTTATTCTTCCTCATGTGGGAAATCGAACTAGTTCCCGTCTACCTGCTGATTTCCATCTGGGGAGGCCCCAAACGCCGCTATGCAGCCACCAAATTTATCCTTTATACTGCTGCCGCTTCTATATTTATTCTCATAGCCGGATTTGCCTTAGCATTCTCTGGTGATACAGTTACTTTTGATATAGCCGCTCTGGGAATGAAAGAATATCCCAAAGCCATTGAATTGTTAGCTTATGCAGGATTCTTAATTGCCTTTGGTGTAAAACTCCCAATCTTCCCTCTACACACCTGGCTACCCGATGCCCACGGTGAAGCATCCGCCCCCGGTTCCATGATTCTGGCTGGTGTGTTGCTGAAAATGGGTGGTTATGCTTTAATCCGCTTCAATATTGAAATGTTGCCTGATGCCCATGTTTACTTTGCACCAGTCTTAGCAATCTTGGGTGTAGTTAACATTGTTTATGGTGCTTGCTGTGCCTTTGCTCAAACCAACCTCAAACGCCGCCTAGCTTACTCCTCAATTGCCCACATGGGGTTTGTGCTAATTGGTCTAGCCTCCTACACAGAAATTGGTGTAAGTGGAGCTATGCTACAGATGGTTTCCCACGGTTTGATTGCTGCTAGCTTGTTCTTCCTAACTGGTGTAACTTACGAACGTACCCACACCTTATTGATGGACAAAATGGGTGGTATCGGTAAAGTCATGCCTAAAACCTTCGCATTATACACAGCCGGCGCAATGGCTTCTCTAGCTTTACCAGGGATGAGTGGCTTCGTAGGTGAGTTGATGGTGTTCCTGGGTATCGCTAGCAGTGACGTTTACAGTTCCAGTTTCAAGGTTGTGGTTGTGCTGCTGTCAGCAGTGGGTGTGATTCTCACTCCAATTTACTTACTGTCCCTGTTACGCCAAGTATTCTACGGTAAACAAAGCGAAGAGTTACATCTTGATGCTTTCATCCCAGATGTTAAACCTCGTGAATTGTTCATCACCGCTTCCCTGTTGCTTCCCATCATCGGTATCGGTTTGTATCCCAAGTTGATCACCCAAACTTATGATGTGAAGACTGTAGAAGTTGCAGCCCATGCCCGTCAAGTGTTACCAGTGGTTGCAGGACAACAACCATCAAGTCTGTACTCTCAGATTTTTAAAACACCAACCTTAGCTAATGCTCAAGTTGAAGGTTTAGTTAATATTGCAAAGTAAATATATTTTGGCAAGGGTGCTGAAAGTAAATTCTAATTGTGAGGGGAATTAGGGGTGGTTGTCAGACTACCCGTGACATACTCCCACACTGATGCAAGCATACAGTTTAGGCTTCTCAGCGACTCCCGGTTCACGCGCGGACATTAACTGAGCTTTGTTTAGACTGCACGGGATGCCCCACCGCACAGTTGAACAAGTACAAAAAAATGTTCAATCCTTTGTACTGTAAGAGTTTTACCTACCCACAGAAAGCGGCACAGAAGTGTCTGTTACTGGGTAGAACCCCATACTCTGAGTTGTCTTCGCGTTAGCGTCCCGTAGGGAAGGTACAGCGCACAGGAAGCGGTTAGCTATTAATTTGATTAAACCTGTACGACTTAAGTATCTCATGGTTACGGTAAATTGTCGTAATTATGTCAAGAAAACACAGAGTTGAAACAAGGCTTAATGACAGAGAATTGGGGCTTTTAAAAGAGTTTGCAGAGACTTTGGACATACCGATGTCTGAAGCGTTGAAAACCTTAGTCCAAAGTTTGGCGATTCGTCGCCCACCCCACTCCCAAGAGCGATGACAGTCGTTATTGGTTGGGGGTGGGACTCCGAACTTCGTGCCGCTCCGCGAACACCGAGAAAGCCATTCATCTCATCACTTCCGCGCTTTCCTTCTCTACGAGAGGCTACGCCAACGGAACGCTGACGCGAACGCGGTAAGTGAGAGGCTTCTGTCAGTTCAAGCTAAAATTTTAGTCATAGCAGGGGACAGGTGACAGGGGATAGGGAACAGGCAATGGAAGCTGCTCAGGACTTAAGTAACTGGCACTTGGGGTAAGGTGCGTCAGATGTGGAAAATCCTTGAATGTGTACGAAATTATTGGGGCTGACGCACCCTACAGTTACTGTCCCCTGTCACCTGTTCCCTGTCCCCTGCTATAACTTCTACTGTTTACGGATAAATATTTGCGTTATGTAAACTTCACCTTTGCTGTTGGTAGCCACACCCACACCTGTAAGGTTGTAATTACCGCGAATATTTTTGAGATGTCCTGAACTTGACAACCAGCCTTGTACTGCTTGGGTAGCTGGGTCGCTATAGCCGCTATTAGTCGCCACATTTTCCGCCGCCGCTTGGTAGGGAATAGCGATCGCCGCAATCCTTTGTGCAAAACCATCATGACCAAATTTAACTTTACCATTAGCCATATTCTGACTATGAATTCTAGCTTGGTCATCTATAGCTGGATTGCGAGTTAAGGCTGGTAAACTTTGGGAAGTGCGAAATTTGTTAATTTGCTCAAACACAGAGGCTTCTACAGATGTGGTATTAATTGTAGATGTTGTGGGTTGGGAACTCCCAGATGTGGAAGTTTGAGTAGATGAGCGCAAAAAGATTTGTGTTATGTAAACTTCACCTTTGCTGTTGGTAGCCACACCCACACCTGTAAGGTTGTAATTACCGCGAATGTTTTTGAGATGTCCTGAACTTGACAACCAGCCTTGCACCGCTTGGGTAGCTGGGTCACTATAGCCCCTATTGGTCGCCACATTTTCCGCCGCCGCTTGGTAGGGAATAGCGATCGCCGCAATCCGTTGTGCAAAACCGTCATGACCAAATGGCTTTGTACCATTAGCCATATTTTGACTATGAACTCTGGCTTGATTGTCCATTGCTGTATTCCGGATTAAGGCTGGTAAACCTTGGGAAGTGCGGAATTTGTTAATTTGCTTAAATACAGACGCTTCCACAGATGCGCTATCGATGGTAGATTGCGCCAAATAACGACTAGGAACTGGTTTGTGTAAGGAGTTTGCTGTGTAAGTGAAAGCTGGCGCAGAAATCGCACTCATGCTACCAGAAACCAGCAAAGCCCCTGAAATCAGGCTATAGATTTTTGTACGAATCATCGATAGGGAGTTTTAAAGATTTGAAAAAGAATTTCCAATTCATCTAAGCAAACTCACTGCTATTCGACAAATATGCTTTTGGCTGTTCTAATTGTGTAAAATCTCACATTCATTAGCAAACAGCCAATTAAGCGGAAAATTGCTGATTTTTCCCATATTTATTTTTTTAGAAACTTGTTAGTCGAGGTGTACCTAAAAAAGATATAGTATTAGCTTATAATTCGCCTTTTAAACGCCAATTTACCGAGTTTGCCGTTGGTTAACTAAATAGCCGCAGAATAGGCTTCATCTACTTTCAAGGTTGTACCTGTGATGAATTTGGCATCATCGGAAATTAAAAAAGCAACTGTTTTAGCAAACTCGCTATAGGTAGCAGGACGACCAAACATCATATCTGAGGGTACATTCCAACCTTCTAATTCTGCCATTGAATCGGCAACGAAAAAAGGCGCGACGCAAACCATGCGAATTTTATCAGCTTTGTAACGTTTGGCATAGAGTTTTGTAAAGCCTTCCATTGCAGCGCGTAACGTCCCGCTAAAGGGTGTCCCTAAACTTGGTTCTTGGGAGTCACTAGCGGAAATGTTAACAATGACACCTCCACCTGAATTTTGCATTGCTGGTGTCACTAGTCTGGCGATACGGACTACGCTTAAAAATAGCATTTCAAAGTTTTCTAGCCACATTTTATCAGAAATGTCTAGTAAATCAGGACGTGGTGGATCACCAAAACTATTGACTACCGCATCAATGCGAGCAAATTTTTTTAATGTAGATTCTACCAATGTTTGTAGGTCATAGGGGTTTGTCATCGAGCCTTGAATGGCAATACCCCCTAATTCTGCGGCTAAATCTAAAACTTCAGGCGATCGCGCCATTAATGCCACATTATAACCCTTTGCCGCTAACTCTCTGGCACAACCCGCACCAATCCCCCGGCTAGCAGCCGTGATTATTGCTACTTTTGCTGAAGTCATAATCTTTGTTTGAATTATTCTCCTCAGCTTACTGCATCTAGTTTGTTAACTGCGAGTTCGGAATTATCAACTTGATTTGTTAGTACGTAATTGTCCGCAGGCTGCATCAGCTTCTAAACCACGGGAATAACGCACACTCACAGCAATATTTTGTTGCTTCAGCACCTTCACAAATGCTTCAATGCGATCGCGGCTAGGGCGTTTGTAGTCAACTTCCACGATAGGATTATAAGGAATCAAATTAACGTGACATTGAAAGCCCCGCAGACGCTTCGACAATTCTAGGGCTTGTTCTGGTAAATCATTCACACCAGCCAGCAAGATATATTCAAAAGAAATTCGCCGTCCCGTGATGGCTACATATTCTCGACATTCAGCTAGCAAATCTTCGATGGGATAGGGGCGGGCGCTGGGTATAATCTGTTCCCGTAGTGCTTGGTTGGGGGCGTGGAGACTGACAGCTAAGGTAACTTGGAGATGGTGTTCGGCTAATTGACGAATGCGATCGCGTATCCCTACAGTGGATATAGTTAGCGATCGCTGTCCGATACCCACATCTTGATTCAAGCATTTAACCGCACTTAAGACATTATCTGTATTTAACAACGGTTCACCCATGCCCATAAACACAACATGACTCACCCGTTGTTGAAAATCTTCTTGAACAGTTAACACCTGATCAACAATTTCATGTCTTTCTAAGTTACGTTTGTAGCCACCCTTACCAGTAGCGCAGAAATCGCAAGCCATTGGACAACCCACTTGGGTAGAGACGCAGACAGTCAACCGTTTATCACTGGGAATACCAACAGTTTCCACAATTTGACCGTCGCCCAGTTGTAGGAGATATTTTACAGTGCCATCTCTTGCAACAGAACGGTAGTGAATTGTCGAACGTCCAATAGGAACATCCGCCACCGTCGCCCGCCATTGTTTAGAGAATACAGAAATATCAGCGAGCGATCGCACTCCCTTTTGATAAATCCAATCATGCAATTGCTTACCCCGATAAGCAGGCTGTCCTTGCTGCTGCACCCATGCGGTTAACTCCGCCACCGAAGCACCTAATAAGGGAGGTAAGGCTGTTGTTTCTGAAATAGGTAAGTGGAGAGGAGACGCAAGAGGTGTAGCAGACATAAAAAATCACAAATTGGTGCTGAATCTCTATTGTAAGACTGGGGACTGGGGATTGGGGACTGGGGATTGGGGACTGGGGATTGGGAGATGAGGGAGCAGAGGAGAACAACTGTTAGCTGATAACTGATAACTGATAACTGATAACTGTCACCTGTCACCTGTCAACTGTCCATTAACCAAAAGTCGTACCATTCCAGCCCCACATTGCACCTTTAGCATCAGCAAACTCTATATAAATTCTATTTTTGGGTACGCCTAGAGTTTGATTAATTTGTTGGCAAAAATCTTGACTCATTGCCTCAGTTTGGTCTGGTTTCATTGTACCAATACTCTTGATTTCGATATAGCAAACGGGGTCTGTAGTGCCAGCAAATGTCATAGGAACTTCTGCCTCTAAAGCCGTCATGACATAAGATTCTGGCTTTCCCAAATGTTTAGCTAACTTAGCTGAGAGATTTTTTAACATTGCCTCAGCTTGAGTTTTTTCAGGCGCAGATACAGAAGTTTGTACTTTAATTAAAGGCATAATATCAATTCAAAATTCAAAATTCAAAATTCAAAATTAGCACTGTGTTAATATTATCTAAGTTTAACAGTACAAAGCATAACTTCAGCGTAAGTAAAATTTCCCAGTCCCCAGTCCCTAATCTCTCGCCCCACGGAACAAATGATTATGCTCAGGATGATATAAGCGCGATCGCCCACTGATTGGTGATAATGCAGGGCTAATCACATATAATGTGGTGCGAATGATATTTTCTTGCCCAGTACAGTCTGCCATCTCTTGGAGCGGAACCACAAGGATTTTTTCATCTGGCCAGCCGATGCGAAAGCATATAGCTACGGGTGTGTCTGCGGGATAATGTTCTAGTAATTTCACTTGAGCATTTTCCACATGACGCGCACTTAGATATAGGCATAAACTAGCCTGATGTGCTGCAAGAGTGGCTAATTCTTCTGTTGCTGGGACTTCTGTACGTCCGCTAATGCGGGTGAGGATGATAGTCTGCACCAAACCAGGGACAGTTAGTTCAACTTTAAGTTTAGCGGCTGCGGCTTGGAAAGCGCTGATACCAGGGACGACTTCAAAAGGAATGTTGGCTTGATGCAGGAGTTGCATTTGTTCATGAATAGCGCTGTAGAGACTGGGATCACCTGAATGAAGACGGACGACAATTTTTTGCGATCGCGCCCTGTCAATCATCAAAGGCATAATTTCCTCTAAAGTTTTGTTCGCAGTCTGAACAATTTCCGCATCCTTTCGGCACAATTGCAAAAGCTGTTCCGGTATTAGCGAATCAGCGAATAAAATCACATCTGCCACAGACAGTAATTTTTGGGCTTTAACAGTTAGTAACTCAGGGTCTCCAGGCCCAGCCCCTACAATGTACACTGCGGAATTTAGCATATTTAAATGATTTTCCATACAAAAATTTATAAATAGATTCAGTAATTACCGTTAAACATAAAAACCTCAAAAAAATTTTTGAGAAATTGTTCAGTATCTTTCCGGATTCACTCTCTAGGCATAGTAGAGAGTAGTGGTAGATGCACCCTGGTTAAGCCCTAGAGATTACTCTGGGGCATTTTTTATTTTTAGTCATTAGTCATTAGTAAGTAGAGACGCGATTAATCGCGTCTGTACAGTCATTAGTTTTTCTCCCCTACTCCCTGTTCCCCTCCAGGGAGGGGTTAGGGGTGGGTTTCTCCCTCATCTCCCCAGTCCCCACTCCCTACTCCCTACTCCCCAGTATCCTTCACTGGAGAAACAACATCAGGTAGAGGGCGTTTGCGAACGTAAAGCCAAGCTAGTCCGGCTAATCCTAAAGCAATACCTGTAAGGCTGACAACTTGTGCAATTCGCAATGGCCCCAGCATTAAGCTATCGGTACGAAGACCTTCAATCCATAAACGTCCTAAACTGTAGGTGGCGAGGTACACCATAAATAATGTACCTACTCGCAAGCGTGGTTTCCCAGCTAAACTACGAAAAAATAAAGTGATTAGCAAAGCAAACACCATTAAATCCCATATAGATTCATAAAGGAAGGTGGGATGAAAGTATTCAAAATTTGCTAACTCTGGCGGACGGCGTTCTATGGGAATGTAGAGCTTCCAAGGTAGATTTGTAGGACGACCAAAAGCTTCAGAGTTAAAGAAATTACCCCAACGCCCGATCGCCTGTCCTAAAATCAAGGAAGGGGCTACTAAATCTGTTAATTGCCAAAAAGAAACTCGCTTGAGTTTGGCAAAGATTAACGCCGCCAAAGTCCCACCAATAATAGCTCCGTGAATGGCAATCCCACCTTGCCAAATGGCAATTATCCGTTCTGGATGCTGGGCATATTCTGACCACTGAAACAAGACATAATAAATTCGAGCGGCGGGAATTGCCCCTATCACCAGCCAAATCGACAAATCACTGAGTAAATCGGGATTAACGTTGCGGCGCTTTGCTAAGTATTGCGAAAGGCTAACACCAATTAGCACAGCCGAGGCAATCAATAAGCCATACCAACGAATAGTAATAGGGCCTATTTCCACCAGAACCGGCCCCGGAGAAGTAAATAGAAATGCCATAGGCAAAGTGCAAATATCCAGTGTCATATAAAATTACCTAAGTTGTCATTAGTCATTAGTCATTAGTCATTAGTCATTAGTCAACAGTTAATTTATTACTTTCCCCCTTTTCCCTTTCCCCTTTCCCCCTTCCCCTTTCCAGATATAATCACTTCAATAACTTTGATACATATACGATTGTGATTGCCATTTATCCTGGTAGCTTCGATCCGATCACTTTAGGACACCTCGATATTATTCAGCGTGGTAGTCGTCTGTTTGAACGGGTAATTGTTGCTGTATTGCGAAATCCTAATAAAGTACCATTATTTAGCGTACAGGAACGCCTAGAACAGATTCGCATTGCGACTAAGCATTTACCTAATGTGGAAGCAGATGCTTTTGATGGATTGACCGTAAACTATGCTCAACAGCGACAAGCACAGGTTTTATTACGGGGTTTACGGGCAATTTCTGATTTTGAAGTTGAGCTACAGATGGCTCACACTAATAAAACACTTTCTACACAAATTGAGACAGTTTTTTTAGCAACATCAAATGAGTATAGTTTTTTAAGTAGTAGTGTGGTAAAAGAGATTGCAAGATTTGGTGGTTCCGTCGATCATCTTGTTCCCCCACACATAGTTTTAGATATATACAAATGTTACAATCACAACTATCCAACGGCGAATCTAATTACAACCCCGACAACTACTCCCTCTCTCCAGAGTATGGCAACGGAGGCCCCCCTGGAGAACCTCCCAGACCAGGAAGTGTAGATATTCAGCAGGAACTTGACCGCTTAGAGGAAATTATTTTATCTAGCTTTCGCATCCCTTTAACAGGACGGACGCTCGTAGATGAAGAAAAGTTATTAGAACAGCTAGATTTTATCAGAGTTTCTTTGCCCTCGGTGTTTCAAGAAGCAGCTGCTATTTTGGAACAGAAGCAAGAAATTTTGCTGGAAGCGGAAGAATATGGTCAGCAGTTGGTTGATGCAGCTCAAGCCAAAAGAGCGCAAATTCTGGCAGAAAGCGATATTGTTAGGCAGGCAAAGCAAGAAGCTGACCAATTACGCCGCACTTGTCAGCAAGAGTGTGAGGAAATGATGCAAGAAACTCTCACGGAAATTGACCGCAAACGCCGCGCTTGTCAGCAAGAGTTAGAAGAAATGCGACAAACTGCGATCGCCCAAGCTCAAGAAATCGAAGGTGGTGCTGATGAATATGCTGATCATGTTCTGGAAGGGATCGAACAAGACCTTAAAGATATGTTAAGAATTATTACAAATGGACGGCAACAATTAAGAAGCGATAGCCAAGCACAACGTAATTCTCATTCTCAGAAAAAGAAGTAAAAGCTTATCAGTGGGTAGGTGTAAATCAAGTTCATGGCTATGGCTATATTAGTCATTGGTCATTTGTATCAATAATAAATTTCTTCGCACGGCTAAACTTGTCGTGTTGATTTTGCATTGTATAGCAGGGGACAGGTGATAGGGGACAGGTGACAGCCTTAAAAGCTTGTTAATATAAGGGTTTTATGATTTACCTATGTGGCTACTGCTGTATAAAAAAGACTACAATTTTGAGAAAACTATATTTTTATACATAAAAAAATTTCTGCTGCCGGACAATTAAAGTCAAACAGCAGAAGTATCTTATCAGCTTGAAAGAGTACAAGGTACGAAGAGCGTGATTTTGCTTCCTCTGGTGTGGGAAAAGCGATCGCCACATTTTAGTACTTTTGTACCAACCCATATTGTAACCTTTGTCAAACAACATGAGTTCCTAGCTAGGAAACCCTTAAGACTTTGGTTTGTAAGTCGAAGCAACGTGTAACTCTTTTAACTGCTTGACATCTACGCCAGAAGGTGCATCTGTCAACAGACAACGTGCTTGTTGTGTCTTGGGAAAAGCGATGACATCACGAATTGATTCTTCACCAGCTAGTAGCATCACCAACCGATCTAAACCATAAGCGATACCACCATGTGGCGGTGTACCATATTCAAAAGCTTCTAACAGGAAGCCAAATTTATTTTGTGCTTCCTCTGGAGACAAACCGATGGTTTCAAACACCTGTTCTTGAATATCCCGTTGATATATCCGCCGACTACCGCCACCGACTTCAAACCCATTGAATACTAAATCATAAGCTTGAGCGCGGGCTGTTTTTAAGTCGTGTAAATCATCGGGGTGGGGTGCGGTGAATGGGTGGTGGAGTGCTTCTAAACGCTTTTCGTCTGCATTCCACTCAAACATGGGGAAATCTACAACCCACAGCAAGTTAATTTTCTCTGGATCAATTAAACCAAATTCTTTGGCGATCGCCTGCCGCAATCTATCCAAAGTCTTATTGACAGTAGCCGCATCACCTGCGCCAAACAATAACAAATGTCCAGCCTTTGCACCTGTACGCTGCAAGATTTCCTGTTTCTGTTCATCGGTGAGGTTATCTTTAATCGCGCCGATAGTGTCAATTTCCCCATCTTCGCGCACACGGATATAAGCTAAACCTTTTGCACCGGCTTCGCTGGCTTCCTTGAATAAATCCCCGCCTGGTTTGATCCGCACATTAGAAATTTGTTCGTTACCGTTGGGAATGGGGAGAATTTTGACGATACCACCATTGGCGACAGCATCCCGAAAGACTTTAAAACCAGAGTCTTTCAAAACATCGGAAACATCAACTAGTTGTAAATCGTAGCGGGTATCTGGCTTGTCGCTACCATAGCGTTCCATTGCTTCGGCGTAGGTAAGCCGAGGGAAAGTAAGCGGTAACTCAATACCTTTTACGCTTTTGAAGATATAACTAACTAACTTTTCGTTGAGTTGAATTATTTCTTCTTGAGACATGAAACTCATTTCCATGTCTAACTGCGTAAATTCTGGCTGTCTGTCGGCGCGTAAATCTTCATCACGGAAGCATCGGGCAATTTGATAGTATCTATCCATCCCTGCTACCATGAGAATCTGCTTAAATAGCTGTGGTGACTGGGGTAAAGCGAACCATTCACCAGGGTTGACGCGACTGGGGAGGACATAATCCCGTGCGCCTTCTGGGGTGGAACGGGTGAGGACTGGGGTTTCAATTTCGATGAAACCTTCTACATCCTCAAGGTAGCGCCGCATTGCTTTCACGACTTGATGACGTAATTGGATGTTACGTGCCATGCGATCGCGCCGCAAGTCCAAGTAACGATACTTCAAGCGCAAATCTTCCCGTACCGACTCGCTGTCGGCGGTAGAAACTTGGAAAGGTAATTGTTTGCGCACACCATTTAACAGTGAGATTTGATCAGCGTAGATTTCCACCTCGCCTGTAGGGATGCGGGAATTGAGTGATTCTTCGGGACGTTGTGTTACCCTACCTGTAATCTCCACAACGTATTCATTACGTAGAGAGTTTGCCAGTTCGTAGGATTCTGGGGTGCGTTGCGGATCGCTGACAATTTGGACAATGCCAGAGCGATCGCGTAAATCCAAGAATATCACGCCCCCATGATCGCGGCGACGGTCTACCCAGCCATATAAGGTAACAGTTTCTCCAATATTCGCTTGTCGGAGTTCGCCGCAATAGTGAGTTCGCATAGTTGTTAATCTGTTCTTCCGGGCTAGATTGGCTAGTGTATGTCAAAGCTTTCCCATTATCTAGCATCAATCGTATCTAATTGAAGAACAGTTAGCATGACAGCCAAATAAATTTGGCAAATTTGCTTATGTCCCCCGGATAAAGCCAGGGGTTTTACGCCTGTTCTATTTCTAAGCAAAGTTCAATAGCTTCTTTTATACGCTCCATGAGTTCATCTAACGATTTAGCTTGGGTGTGACATCCAGCCAGACTAGGTACTGACGCAAAAAAATAGCCATCCGAGTCCCGTTCTATAATCACATCAAATTCTCTGTTCATATTCTCTCAACTTGCACCACTCTCTTATTGACAAAATAACAGTCCCAAAAGCTTATTATTTCGTAGGGTGGGTACTGCATCGGCACCTACTTATTGAGAAGGTGCAAGATATGAATATTGGAATTGTCTGTGACTTATATCTTGCACCACTACCTTCCACTCGAAAATCGAAGCTCAAAACCCTTATGATTTTGTAGGGTGGGCATTGCCCACCATTGGCTTATTGAGAAAGTGCAAGATGTCAGGTGAAGTAATGTCATTTTAAATAATGCTCAAGCCTACTACTCGAAAGGTCGCGGGTGTTCAGATCCCCGACTTTTTTTAAAAGTCGGGGATCTATGACTTATCATAATTTGCGTGGTGGACTACGCTACTTTTAAAGGCTTTTCAGGCAAAGCAATAGGTTCAGGTAAAGCCTTACCCTGTTCTTGATACCATTCGATGAGTGATTCAATTACTTCTTGCCCATGTTTAGCGGCTTCCTCATAGGTTTTGCCGTGAGTGTGGTATTGTTGCCAAGGAAATTCCGGTAGATGAACTAAATAGCAGTCATCTTCATCTGACCATTGAATGACCATACTATAGCGATAATTCATTCTTCCCTCTCATCATTGTTGCTTGATTGTTGTTGTATCTCTTCTAATCTGCTCAAAACATTATTGATTTGTTTCTCTAAGTATTTTGGTGCATCGTCTCCATCTTTACCTGCAATAGTAATCGGTTCATCAAGCATAAGTGGATGAGTCCAGAATGTATGTATGTGTTAAAATATTTACCTAAATTTTTTACAGAACTTTTATTTAGCCATTTAGTAATTATGTCAAGATGAATGTAAGACTGAAAAAAGTCATGCAATGTTAGGTACTGTACTAGTTGGTCGTTATCAAATCTATCAAATGTTGGGTGGAGGTGGATTTGGTAAAACCTATATCGCACTTGATACTCAACGCCCTGGTCAGCCGAAATGTGTTGTCAAACACTTTCAGCCTGTTACCCATAACCCTGAATTTTTGGAAACGGCAAGACGGCTATTCACCAGCGAAGCCGAAACACTAGAAAAGTTAGGGTATCATGACCAAATTCCCCGCCTTTTAGCATATTTTGAAGAAAACCAAGAATTTTTTTTGGTACAAGAATTTATTGAAGGGCATTCGCTTAGAGTAGAAATGCCACCTAATCAACCTTGGACAGAAGAAAAAGTCATCATACTTTTGCAGCAAGGCTTAGATATTTTGAAATTTATTCACTCTCACAAAGTGATTCACAGAGATATTAAGCCAGAAAATATGCTCAGAAGGATAGAAGATGGTAAGTTAGTGCTAATTGATTTTGGTGCAGTTAAACAAGTCCAAACTCAGATAACTGGAATTAGTGGTCAAACGGAAATGACTATTGCTATTGGCACACCAGGATATATGCCTTTAGAACAGTTCCAGGGTAAACCACACCTTAACAGCGATATTTATTCTCTAGGTATGGTTTGTATTCAAGCACTCACAGGGGTGCATCCCAAACAACTAGGAGAAGATCCTGCCACTGGAGAATTTCTTTGGCAATATAGAGCAAAAGTCAGCAATGAGTTAGCATCAGTTTTATCCAGAATGGTGCTGATTAATTATAGGATGCGCTATCAATCTGCAACTGAGGTTTTGGAGGCGCTACAACAAAAATTTTATCCTCAAGCAGAAACGCAAGTAACTGTAGCACCATCAACATTGATGCAACAACCCCAAGTAACTACATCCCAACAACAAGTAGATACTTTCCAGAGCAAGAATAGCTTAATTCTTTCTTCAGAACAGTATAATTACCTAGAAAATACACTCATGACCTTTGTCGGCCCCATAGGGCGGACATTGTTACGGCGGGCGACATCAGCATCTAGCTATCAAGAATTAATTGATAATTTGTCTTTGCATTTAACAGTAAATCAACAAATTGAGTTTAAGAAAAAAGTCATATCATTTCTGGAAGAGCCAACTACTAAGTATGAAAATAATAGCCCTAGTCTTCCACAAAAACCACAGCCAACTACCAATGCTCTAGATGATTCTTTTGTGCGGGAATGTGAGAAAGAATTACTAAATTTAATTGGGCCAATTGCTAAGTTCTTAGTTCAAAAAGCGATAAAATCTAGCAGCGCAACAACTTCTCACACTGAGTTTATTCAAATTTTAGCGGCTGAAATTCCTGATGCTCAAAAAGCTGTGCAATTCCAGAAACGTTTACTTCCTTAAATGTAAGAGAATGAGGTTTGTCAACTGTCAACAGCCAGCATAAAAGCCAAGCTAGCTACACACCAGTTGAAAATTTATTCATTCTGCTTGTTTAACATATCCATTGCTATAGTTAAACTGTACTTCATGCGATTAAATGCTGCCGCTAAACCACCAATTTCATCATTGTTATTATCTTCAAATTCTACACTCATATCTCCAGTGCTAACTCTTTGAGCTATGTTTTCAATTCTTCTAATGCGTTGAATTACAGTTTTCTTAATGAGGAAATTAATGACAATGACAATTATGGCAAACAGAATAGTTAAAGATGCCATAATTCCCAACCAAGTACTTCTGGCACTACTAAAGACTTCTTCAGAAGGAACTGAGATGATTTGCGCTGCGACAATTTCATTTAGTTTCCACCCAAAACCATTTTCTGAACCATAAGTTAACAGTTGACTTTTCGGGGCTTTTTCTGGTGTAGAATGACATTGCAAACAGCTTTGCTCTTTAATTGCTAATGGTCTGGCAATGTAAAATACTGTACCTTCTGGCAAATCACGAAAGCTAGTAATTTCTGGTAGTGATGGATTTTGGCGAAAGCGTTCCACTATGGCTGCTTCATAAGCATCTGCCTTGTCTCTTAAATTCGTGGGATTCAGTGTAGCCTCTTTATAAAAGAAGTTTTGATACCGTTCATTTTTACGTAAATTTTCAAATACTTCTGTTGCCGAGTAAGCTGGTACTGTTTCTGGAATAAAAGATGATGCAGTTTCTAGCTGAGGTAAGAGTAAATCTCTGACTTTATTTTGTGTGTAATCTCGTACCGCAATCATGGTGTTTAAGAGCGCTAAGGCATTGGAAGTTACTTCTGTTTGCGCTCGCTGCTGGAGTATGCTAGATAGAACTGTGCCACTTAAGACAATGCTAATGATAAAAACTATGGTTAGTAGTAGGTTAAATTTTGTACCAATCTTTATTTTTTTTAACATTAGTCTAAATTTTTTAGATAAATCATTATCAACTATTGTAGTAAAATAATGTAGCGAAGATAGCTAATAAAAGCAATATAGTTTATTAATTAAAAATAATAATGCCCTGGAAATTCTCACGTCGTTTTTTTTTGGACAATCATTTTTTTTAATAGTTAATGCCTGTACATCAGAACCGCAATCTGGGGGGTTATTAACTATTGGTGTAATCAACTATGATGGCGGAGGAAAAATAATTAATCAGTATGCTAGATTTCAGCGTTATCTAGCAGAAAGAACAAAAGCAAAGATTATTTTAGAGCCTACTTTTAATGAAAATAAAGCCATAGAACGTTTAAAATCTCGTGCTTGGTCATTGATGTTTGCTCCCCCTGGCATTGCTGCGATCGCAATTTCTCGCTATCAATATATTCCCATATTTCCGTTAATCGGCGTGACTAATTTGCGCTGTGTCCTTGTTACCCGTGAGGACAGCCCCATCCGTACTTTGCAAGATTTACAAGGTAAAACCGTAGCTTTAGGGCAATTAGGTTCAGCCACTGGATATTATTTGCCTTTATATAATCTCTATGGTCTGACACTAGCGGAAATTTTATCTGCACCTACACCAAAAACTGTAATGCAATGGGTCGCTGAAGGAAAGGCGATAGCTGGGGCTGTTTCGATGGCAGAGTTTAATCTTTATAGTTCACAATTCCAGGGAACTAAATTTCGCATTTTCTACACAGACCCTCATTATGTGCCACCTGGTGTAGTGTTGATTCAACCAACTATAGAAAGTAAACGCCAAGAGTATATTCGTAAAGTTATGAGTGAGTTTCCTTCTAGTTCTGCTCAAGAAGTTGGCTATATACCCAATGCAGCTATCCCAAATTATAAATATATGATTAGTGTGGTTGAGCGAGTGCAACCCATTACTTCTCAATTGCAAAGCAAGCCGGTTCAGTTATTTAATAAGACTATTTAGAGGTTGTTTGAAAAGTGATTGGCTGTGATTTTAAGGACTCGTAGATCCCCCCTAGCCTTAAAAAGGGGGAACATGAATCAAAATCCCCCTTTTTAAGGGGGATTTAGGGGGATCTAAAATGTTTTGCTACCAAGCATAGGACTTTTCCAACATCCTCTTAGATATTCGGCTAAGGGCTAGTAATTTTCTCAATTAGTTTTTAAGTTGGTAGTCAGGACTACCAACTTAAAAAAATCAGGACTAAAGTCCTTACTACAAACTTTTATCAGTTTTATGAGTGAAGCAAAAGTAATTATCAACACACCATCACCTCGCACTCGTCACAGTCTAGCCACAGATTTAATCAATGCTGGCGTTAACTCAGGTATGACGGTGATAGTCCATTCATCTCTTAGTTCTCTGGGTTGGGTTTGTGGCGGTTCGGTTGCAGTGGTTCAAGCACTAATGGATGTAATTACACCAACGGGAAATATCGTCATGCCTACGCATACTGGTGATTTATCTGACCCTGCAAACTGGCAAGAACCCTCTGTTCCTAGAGAATGGTGGACTATTATTCGTGAAACTATGCCAGCTTTTGACCCGAAGTTAACGCCAACGCGAGAGATGGGAAAAATTGTGGAAACATTTCGTACTTGGGAAAATGTGCTGCGAAGTTCTCACCCACAAGTATCTTTTGCTGCTTGGGGAAAAGATGCGGAAAAGATAGTGTTAAATCATTCCCTGGATTATTCTTTAGGAGAAGATTCACCATTAGCACGTCTCTATGACCTTGATGGTTGGGTATTGTTATTAGGAGTTGGTTATGAAAATTGTACTAGTTTTCATCTTGCTGAGTATCGCTTTGGTGGAAGAGAGCAAGTTAAAAAAGGTGCGCCTATTGTAGAAGCTGGGCGACGAGTTTGGCAATGGTTTACAGATATTGATTTTGACACAAGTTGTTTTGTGGAGATGGGTGCAGCTTTTGCACAAACTGGTCAGGTACAAATCTCAACAGTTGGTTCTGCCCAAATTAAGTTATTTAAGGTAAGAAACGCGGTTGATTTTGCTGTTGCTTGGTTAAAGGATAATAGCTAATGAATTAATCAGACACAACAACAGCTTGAGAAAGTAGCGAGTTCTTAATCTGAAAATCATTAGGTGTATCTTCATTCAAAATTGATGTTACTTCATTCTTGCTGTGACGATATTTATATAAAACGCCAGTTCATTTACTAAATTATTTTTAAATGGAGTTAAAATATATATAATAAGTATTAACTTCAAAAACTATGAGCGTTGTTGCAGCTAAAAGATTTCCAGATAAATTAGAGTTCGCTGCTGATAGCATTCGCGTGGATGGATACTTAACAGAAACTACTCGTGTAACAGGAGATGAACAAGGTAAATTGTTTGAAGTTAATGACATGATTATTGGTACTGTGGGCTATGTGATGGAGTTGAGCTTCATGCAGATATTTGCCAGAAATCATAAGCCTGCGGCTGCTACAGTAGAAGCAGTTCTAGATTTTATTGTCGAGTTTTACGCTTGGGCTAAAAAGAAAGATGATACTTTTGGGCGTAAGAATAGTTATCTAATTGGTATGGAAGGTGAAATATTTCGCGTCAGTAGTAGCTATTTAGTGGAAAAAATTAATGAGTTTAGTGCTATTGGTGCTGGACAACACTTTGCTTTGACAGCAATGTATTTAGAAAAAAGCCCGAAAGAAGCTGTAGAAATTGCTAACGAATTGTGTGTTTACTGCTCTGGGCCAGTAAATCTAATTACAAAAACTTTACACTTATCCCATACTTAGC
This sequence comes from Leptolyngbyaceae cyanobacterium, assembly GCA_036704005.1. Lineage (GTDB taxonomy): Bacteria > Cyanobacteriota > Cyanobacteriia > Cyanobacteriales > Nostocaceae > Trichormus. The sequence goes on from DATNQO010000225.1 coordinate 51,877, forward strand.
CAATGAATTTTTACATATATGATGAGCGTTCAATGATTTGATAGTCTGTATGTCAACTTTATAATTTCCTCTAAAGCTGAAAGCGATCGCCTAAATGACATATGGAGCGATCGCTTTTTATCTAACTGTCCACAAATCAGATAAAATATATGTATCTGAATACACAAATTCTTATATTCAAAAATAAATAAAAGCTTAAAATTTTATATCAAATAATGAATACCGATTTGACATCTACTAATACAAACAACTTTGTTAATACCCTATCCCAAGCTACGGCGGCTTATCGGGGAGAAAATAACAACCGTCCTCAGCCGGAGGTAATAGTCAATGCTTTGTTAGAAGCCGAAAAAGTAGCTAAACAGCAACGGCTAGATTATGATTTTGATGCTTTAGCAGGAAAATGGCGGTTGTGCTTCGCCACAGGAACGAAAAAAGCCCAAAAACGGGGAGGGATTATTTTAGGTAAGGGTTGGTATGTACCTCAATGGACGAAAATTTATATCTCCTTTAGTCCTTCTTCAGCAGAAGATATCAGCAAAGGCGAAATTGCTAATCAAGTACAATTAGGGTTTTTGTTATTACAACTGACAGGCCCAGCTAAATATTTAGGTAAGAAAAACCTCTTAGCTTTTGACTTTACCCAAATGTATTTTAGTTTATTTGGTCGGACTATTTACCAACAAAAAATTCGTTCCGGTAAGGTTCAAGCTGAGGATTTCTACAACCAACCCATAGCTAAACAAGCATTTTTTGCCTTCTTTATTGTTACACAAGATTTTATTGCTGCTCGTGGACGTGGGGGAGGTTTGGCATTATGGATAAGGGAATGATATCAATTAAAAAACCTCTCCTACAAATGTAGAGACGTTGTATGCAACGTCTCTACTTGCGCCTACGTAATTAAGAATTTAAGTAAGCCGTCGAAAATAAATCAAACTATGTTAAGTAGTGTAAAGTTATCACAATTGAGTTCGTAGTAAGGACTTTAGTCCTTTTCCCCGGACTAAAGTCCTTACTACAAACCTTGATTTATTTAGTCCGTTCTACTTAACTTTATTTTATGAGTGGTAGAAGCGATCGCTCAATCTCTTGGTTAACTACCTGATTACCTTGCAAGTTTAGGTGAATATGGTCTTGGTATAAAGCTTTAAAGTCATTAGTGGCGTTAAATATCGGGAGGAAATCTATATAAGTAATTTGCTGGGACTGGGTAAAGTCCTTGAGGCGCTGGCGTGCTGTGATTTCATAATCACGGGGGCCTGGTTCACCTAGTTCTCGTAATAAGGGAGTCATCACCAGCAAAAATTGACTATTATTTTGCCGAGTTAATTCCGCAATTTTACCGATAGCATTGAGATTAATACCGACGCGATCGCCTGCTTCTTTTTGCAATGCAGCTAATTCTGGGTTAGGTTGTGGTTTTTTGACGTAACGCTGCCATACTTCTATTAATGCCAGGGGTGGTTTTTTGTCTGGATAATTGCGATCGCGTCCCACAGGTAAAGATGTCGGTGCAGTAGCAAACAAATCATCAGTATTGATAACTAACACTACCACTTGGGCATGGAAATTACCAAAGCGTTGTAGGTAAGCTAACTCATTTCTCGGCCCCCAAGAATTAGCCGAAGCATTCAGCACCTCTACTTGTTGATAATTGTCATGAGTTGATGAACTAAGCGAAGCCGTCATCAAACTAGAGATTGTATTATTTTGATCAGTCCACCACCCACCATTAACAATCGAGTCACCCAAAAATAGCACTCGCAAAGTAGCAGGTGCAGGAGTCTTAGCTATACTCCCACTCCGCATAGAATACTCATTAATTTCAATCCGATTTCCAAAGCGACGGGTACGCTGATTAGGTGCTAACAAGTAACCAATTTGCTCATCGCCGATGTAAATCAGAGGATTACCAAAACCAAACAAAGCCCGCAACCCTATCTCCACCCCAATCAACCCTACAGTCATCAGTAAAGTTATCAATAGTCTATAGTCCATAGTCATTAGTCATTAGTCCTTAGTCAGGAAGCAATCACGACTGTCAACTGTCAACTGTCAACTGTCAACTGTAATTGTATAAAACTAAACAACAAGCCTACAGACATAAGCAAAATAGCTGATGAAAATGTTGCAAACCTTAAACAAAATATTATGTGTAGCATCGCCATATTAGCGAGTAGACAGACTAAAATCGAAACGGGCAAATACCCCAGTAAAAAAGGAGGAATACAAAGCTATGTCCGACTTAAATCGCGGAATTATGAAATTTGAAGGGGCAGATTCGCCTAAAGTTGTTACCATCTCTACAGTGCTACTGTTGGGATCGATCGCTGGTTTAATTATTTGGGCGTTACAAGCAGCCTACGCACTCAACTAAGTGTATAGCCGGCTAAAAGGACACAGGCAACTAGAATTAGGGTGCAAGGGTATATGGGTATAGGGGTATAGGGGAAAAATTTCATAAATTACATAAGCCAGTTCGGCTCCCCTACACCCTCGCACCTCTATACCCTTACACCCTGCGAATTAATCCTAGTGATTGTTGTGTACCCAGCAACTAACAGCGCCCTAAATAATAATTTACACATTGCAGGAAAATTTAGATATTGAAGATTTGAGATTTTAAGTGCAAGATTAATCTCAAATTACAAATGCAGCATGAGAGAACTTTGGGGTGCCTTAGTTATATTAACTGTCTGTCCCCTCTTGGGCGCGTTACCGTTAATTGCCTGGATTACTTACGCGCTCAAGAAGAGACATTTGGCACAAGTCGGTACAAGAAATGTCAGTGTCTCCGCCGCTTTTTACCACGGTGGTAGACTAGCAGGTATTTTAGCGGTTATTTCCGAAGCCCTGAAAGGAATCGCCGCAGTTTACATTGCGCGTGCTTTTTTCCCTGAAGGGTCGTTTTGGGAACTGCTGTCCCTCATCGCTTTGGTACTAGGTAGGTACTTCATGGGCAGAGGGGCGGGAACAACCAACGTCGTCTGGGGGCTATTAGTACATGATCCTCTAGCAGCAATATTTGTTACACTGGTAGCTATCATCAGCTTCACGCTTCTACAGTCGAGAAATCTGGTAAAGTATGGAGTTTTATTCGTGTTTCCTATATTTATAGTGCTGCTCCATGCCGAAGATTTTCCGAAAATTATCACGGCTGTAGCTCTGGCAGGGTTGCTATGGTGGATTTATAAAAGGATTCCTGATGACCTGGATTTATCTTCCCAAGAAGTAAACTCAGAATCACAACCGATATTTGAATATTTACGCGGTAGTAGTAGTACAATTCTCACTTTAGATGATGAATTGGATCAGGCGCTTGTCGGACAGAAGGCTGCTACCTTATCGCAAATTAAACGCTGGGGTTATCAAGTACCCAAGGGTTGGGTGCTGGTTCCTGGTAATGACCCAGAAAAATTACTACAATTCCTCCAACCTTCCGAATTATCACCCTTGGTAGTGCGTTCTTCTGCCATTGGGGAAGACTCAGAACAAGCTTCGGCGGCTGGACAATATGTAACAGTGCTGCAAGTTACTAATGAGCAGCAACTACAACAAGCGATTATAGAAGTTAGAGAATCATATAATAATCCATCGGCTGTGCAGTATCGCCGCGATCGCGGTCTACCAGACACAGCCATGTCAGTTTTAATTCAGCAACAAATCCAAAGCGCCTATTCTGGGGTAGCTTTTAGCCGCGACCCCATCACCCAGCAAGGCGATGCGGTAATTATCGAAGCCTTACCCGGTAGCCCGACTCAAGTTGTGTCTGGGAAAGTGACACCAGAACAATATCGGGCTTTTGTCGTTGAAGCCGATAATCTCTCCTCAGTCAAATTAGAGGGGACGGGACGAGTACCACAGGCGTTAATTAAACAAGTAGCATATCTAGCCCGTCGCCTAGAAAAGCGTTACCTGGGAGTACCACAAGATATCGAGTGGAGTTATGACGGACAAACCCTGTGGTTATTGCAAGCTAGACCAATTACCACCTTACTACCGATTTGGACGCGGAAAATTGCGGCGGAAGTAATTCCTGGTGCAGTGCATCCCTTAACTTGGTCGATTAATCGTCCTTTAACTTGTGGAGTTTGGGGTGATATTTTCACGCTAGTATTAGGCGATCGCGCTACAGGTTTAGACTTTGCTCAAACAGCAACTCTGCATTACTCCAGAGCTTATTTTAACGCCTCCCTCCTGGGAGATATTTTCCTGAGAATGGGATTACCACCAGAAAGTCTAGAGTTTTTAACCAGAGGCGCGAAAATCAGTAAACCACCCTTGCAGTCAACCTTAAAAAATCTGCCTGGACTGCTGAAGTTACTCAAACAGGAACTTAATTTAGAAAAAGACTTTAAAAAAGATTACCAAAACGTATTTATTCCTGGGTTATCGCAATTAGCTAATGCGTCCCTAGAAGAACAGAAAACAGAAGAACTGTTAGCCGGGATTGATATTAACCTGGAATTAATCCGCCAAGCCACATACTACAGCATTTTAGCCCCCTTGAGTGCCGCCATCAGACAGGGAATTTTTCGGGTAAAAGACGAGCAAATTGATAACAGCGTCACCCCAGAAGTAGCCGCTTTACGTTCCCTGAGAACCTTAGCTGTAGATGCAAAAGAAGTATTACCAGAATGTGAACCTGAACAAGTCTTTGATAAATTGGCGCAAACCCCAGAGGGAGAGAAAATTCTTTACGAATTTAACGAACTGCTGGAAGATTACGGTTATTTAAGCGATGTAGGTACAAATATTGCCGTTCCCACTTGGAAAGAAGACCCCCAACCCATCAAGCAATTATTTGTCCAGTTAATTCAACTCAGTGAACCAGAAAAAGCCGAATTAGAAGCAAAAAAAGCTATTGCACCCAAGCGCAAACGCGGGACAGTGCAGAGAAGGGTTGATATTAAAGGACGAGTTACTGAAGTTTATTCCCGCCTGTTAGCCGAGTTACGCTGGAGATTTGTAGCTTTAGAGAAGATTTTGGTAAAATCTGGGTTACTGAGGGAAGTAGACGATATCTTCTTTTTGCAGTTGGATGAAGTGCGGCGTTTAGTAGCAGATGAGGATAAGGAATGGAAGGCTAACTTAAGCGAACTAATCAAATTTAGGCGATCGCAATTCCACCAAGATAGTCTCATCGAACAAATCCCCTTTGTAGTTTACGGCAATATACCCCCACATCCCGCAGAGGCAGCAGAAGTATACTCAGACCAAATCTTACAAGGCATTCCCGCCAGTCATGGACAAGCCGAAGGCAGAATCAAGGTAGTACGCAACTTACAAAACTTACCAGACATCGACAAAGATACAATTTTAGTAGTCCCTTATACAGATTCTGGTTGGGCCCCTCTGCTAGTCAGGGCAGGAGGACTAGTTGCAGAAGCTGGGGGCAGACTTTCTCATGGTGCGATCGTTGCGCGAGAATACGGAATTCCCGCCGTCATGGATGTTAAAGGTGCAACATGGATTCTTCAAGATGGTCAACGGGTGAGAATCGACGGCTCTAGAGGTATTGTGGAATTATCCAACGACTTAAGACCAGAATGATTACCGTATCTCTCAACGACCTACCCGAAGAATCAGTTTCGCACAACCCAGAAATCAAAAAGCAAGTCATGCTGAGGTTTGGTGATTTACCACACCTCACCAACTTTTCTCAAGCCCGTTTCGCCCCCGGTCAGACTGCATCAGCCCACGCCCACCAAGATATGTGTGAAGTCTTCTTCGTCCAGTCTGGCGCAGGAGTAATACTTGTTAACGGTCAAGAATATCCCTTGCTTCCAGGGAACTGCGTAGCCGTAGAACCTGGGGAAGTTCACGAAGTAATTAATAATGGCGCAACCGAACTCATACTAACCTACTTTGGCTTGCAAGTAGGCGTTGGGTAGTAGGAATGGGGATGAAATTGTTATAATAAAGACGCAACTGCAATACTCCCAAAAAGCTGATATGAGCAATCAACGAGGCTTTTTGAGAAGAAATTGCCCTTAAATCTCAACAGGTTTTGTACCTGTTCATAGGGGGCTGATATGAAAAATATTGCTCAACAAACATTCTTAAGGCTAACTATAACTGTAGGAATTTCCTTAATAGCTTTACTACTAACCTCACCCGTAGCAGCTAACGATAATTCACAGATTACTAATAGTTTAATTCCTAGACAACCAAACTTTTTCCAACAAGGAAGAGAGCAGTTTGAGCGAGAACTGCAACTGTTAATCAAAAGAAGTCGAACTAATCAAGAGACTGTATTGAAGGTGGTTCCTGATAAACCAAATATACAACAACAGTTATCACCACTAGAACAACCTCAAGTTGTGCCTACTGTACCTGTTGAATCTGAGCCTAACTAGCTGTATGTAGGGCGCTGCACTGCCCACCATATGATAACTTTGTTAGGCAATGCCTCTATAACCTCTTAACTCTGTGGTTTAAATTTCACCACAGAGGCACAGAGACACAGAGAAAAAATTATAGTTTTACTAGTCACATTGACAGGGCTGAGAGTATTATTATTAATGTTATTCTTTTAAGTGATTGCACTTAAATAATTAAAATAATATAAAAAACAATACATGGCATCCAGTTCGCTGCCGGCTAATCCTTTTGTAGCTGCTGGGATGATTGAAGACCCCAGATTGTTTGTTGGTAGGAAAGATGAATTACACGCGATCGCCTCTCGCATGACTGGCGTACAGCCGACGAGTATCAATATCGTCGGCGATAAGCGTATTGGCAAATCTTCACTGCTGTATTATTTTTATCTGACTTGGCAGCAGCGAGTACAAAACCCGAATCGTTATCAGGTAATTTATCGCTCACTGAGAAACGCGAATTGTCAAACTGAGGCGGGATTTTATCAAGAAGTTGCTAATGGTTGGGGTAATCTTGGTAACAATAGGCGATTCTCTCTAAATAATCCCTGGAAGCCGAAATCGTGGAATCGACAGACATTTGCCGAGGCTATCAAGGCGATGGAACAGCAGCAAGTTTTACCTGTGCTGTGTCTTGATGATTTTGAAAGCTTGTTCGACTATCCCCAGGAATTTAACGATGGATTTTATGATAACTTGCGATCGCTCATGGAAGGCAACGCCTTGATGTTGGTAGTAGCTTCCCGCAAACCACTCAAGGTTTCTGGTGAAGAACATCGATTTGTCTCCAGTTTTTTCAATATTGCACACTGTATTTTTTTGCAAGAATTAACTACAGATGAAGCAATTGAATTGACGCGCTTACCAAGTCGTTCTATTCAGGGTGCAGCCTTGAGTCAAGATGAACAGAATTATGCTCAAAACTGGGGTCAGCGTCATCCTTATAAGCTACAACTAGCTGGTACTTGTTTGTGGGAAGCACGTCAAACAGGTAAGCCAATCAAATGGGCGAAACAGCAGTTTGAACAACAGATTAATCATCCTGCATCGGGAAAACAACAAAGCTATTGGCAA
>DATNQO010000226.1:0-3251 GCA_036704005.1 Leptolyngbyaceae cyanobacterium
GGCGGGTTTCCCGCCGTAGGCACTACACTCACCGCCTACAGGACTGGACTCACTAATGACTAATGACTAATGACTAATGACTAATGACTAATGACCAATGACTATTAGAATCCAGATGTCATGAAAGATTGGTGGAAGCAATGGCTGGCAAACCTGGGATGGTCGCAGTCCTTGCTGCTGGGGACTCTGGATATTGTATTGGTGTTGATGCTGACCTACATGATACTGGTGATCATCAGTGAGCGCCGGACTTTGTGGTTGGTGCGAGGATTTATTTTGTTGATGCTGGCTTCAGCACTGAGTGGCAGATTCGGTCTACCCCTGCTAAATTTTGTTTTGGAAAAATTGGTGATTGGCTGTGCTGTGGCGATGGCTGTGGCTTTACAGTCAGAATTTCGCCGATTCTTGGAACAATTGGGGCGCGGTGAATTTCGCCAATTATTGCAACCAGCCAATCTGACCATTCCCAAGTCTGATAGTGTAATTGATGAAATAGTCGAAGCGGTTAAAGAACTTTCAAAAAACCGTATCGGAGCTTTATTAATATTGGAAACCACTAGCCCCATCGATGAGCGAGATTTTTCTGTACCTGGCGTAAAACTCAACGCCGATGTTTCTAAGGAATTAATCCAGACAATCTTTCAGCCAAAAACTTTGCTGCATGATGGGGCTACATTAATTCGTGGCTCAAGGATCGTATCTTCGGGTATAATTTTACCGCTTTCGGGACGCACAGCCTCGCGCCAGTTGGGAACACGCCATCGGGCTGCAATGGGAATTACTGAGCGGGTCGAAAATTGTATATGTGTCGTTGTATCAGAAGAAACGGGTTCTATTTCCCTAGCCGAAAGGGGAACTCTTAACAGACCACTGACAATTAGGAAGCTCAAAGAGTCTTTAGAGGCTCGATTATCTCCGGTTGTGGATCGGGAAGCTGTTGCTCCTGGGTTGTTCAGTTTGGGTCGTCAAATTAGTGATCAGGCACTGGCACTGGTTTCACGTATACCCGGTTTACCACGTCTTCGACGCGCCGCGCATAGTTTACTTCCCCGTAGGGACAAGACCGCTTCTCGAGATAAAAAATGACTATACAACAAACTGAACTGCTACAATTACCCTCTGATTTAAAACGAGAACTACTGCCCAAACACGTTGCGGTGATTATGGATGGCAATGGTCGATGGGCAAAACGTCAAGGTTTACCCAGAATTATGGGTCATAAGCGAGGTGTAGACGCGCTCAAGGATCTGCTGCGTTGTTGTAGAGACTGGGGGATTCAAGCACTAACGGCTTATGCTTTTTCTACAGAAAATTGGAAAAGACCGCAAGAAGAGGTAGATTTTCTCATGACCCTGTTCCAGCGAGTTTTGCGTCAAGAACTGCGGGAAATGGTCGAGGAGAATGTGCAAATTCAGTTTGTGGGGAATTTAACAGCTTTGCCGCGATCGCTGCAAGAGGAAATTTCCCGTTCTATGGAAGAAACTAAAAATAATCGTGGTATTAAGTTTTCTGTCGCCACTAATTATGGCGGAAGGCAAGAGATTTTACAAGCTTGTCGGGCGATTGCTGAAAAAGTCCAGCAAGGTCTATTGCAGCCAGATGAAATTAACGAAGAACTATTTGAACGCCACCTCTACACAGCCGGAATTGCTGACCCAGACTTATTAATCCGCACTAGCGGTGAAATGCGCCTTTCCAATTTCTTGCTGTGGCAAATGGCTTATGGAGAAATTTATATTACTGATACTCTCTGGCCAGATTTTGACCGCACCGAATTTCACCGCGCCTTGTTTGCTTATCAGCAAAGAGAACGGCGATTTGGGAAGGTTTAGGGACAGTTGACAGTTGACAGTTGACAGTTGACAGTTGACAGTTGACAGTTGACAGTTGACAGTTGACAGTTGACAGTTGACAGTTAAGAGGTTATTCGCAGGGTTCATCGTTCACTGTCCATTGTCCACTGTCCATTATCCACTGTTCATTTTCACGGGCCAGAAAACACTGCTTGTTCGATATCTTCCCGACTGAGGGAATATTTGAATGCGCGTTGAATGTCTTGACCGTTTTCCCCAGATTGGATGTAGCGGACAACGATTTGCTCTATATCTAGCCAGAGTTCAGCTTGCCAACTTGGACGCTGCACACGCCAACAGTGAAGTTGTGTATCATCTTGTTGACAACCTTGGTCTTTTAGCCATTGTTCAATTTGTGGCAGAGGATGACTGTATAAGGGAGTGTTAGCAGGAAGCAAAGACATAATTAATTCAAAATTCAAAATTAGCAAGAAGGGTTAATTGTTGTAAGTAGGAAACAGATGGTTGTATCTGTTGGGGGAAGAGTGCATCACCACGAATGAAAGCGACGGTAATAGCCAGCAATAGACAACCAACAAAAGTCAAGCCGAGAATGAATAAAGCGAAGATTTCGCCGGAGGAGAGGGGGCGATCGCTAGCATCAAGGTAAGCTGATTTTGAGTAGTCGTAATTGTAGGATACAGGACGATTCAAATCAGGTGGTGCTTGAATCACCCCAAAACGAGAATAACCGATTTTTAAGTCGTAATTTAAACGCCTTTCTGGGTTACTGAGGGTAGCGTAGGCTTCGTTAATTGCCTGAAATTTTGACGTAGCAACAGGAGCAGGCAATTCCGTAGTATCAGGATGATATCGTTTGCTCAGTTCCCGATAAGCGCGGCGGATGTCGATTACCGATGCTGAGGGATGCAGCCCTAGCAAGGAATAGTATGTAGGGTCACTGCTTTGCGGCATTGCACCGTTTTGATTCACGGCTGTCTGATTCACTTTGCAATCAAGTTTTTTCTAATATTCTAAACCCATCACTAGCCACAAATGTCATAGAACTTTAGGCAGAAAAGCATCTTCAAGTTACGATAAGTTTTATTGCTAGAGTGCATTTTCTACTCATTGACATCCTCACCGGGCTAAAGCCACGGTGAAACCTAAACCTCACGATTTAGGTTTCTGTTTCTTTCCCTTCGGGTTCGCCAGTTCCCTACGGCGGGAAACCCGCCTTCAGGACTGGACTCACCATTACTGGATTTTCGCAACTGCCCTTTAACGGTATGGTTATTAGGTCTTATGTTCGCTCCACAGACTGCAACGGTGTGTCCCACGTGCGATTCGTTCACTCGAAATGAGTAGAAATACTCAGGGATGAGTGGCAGGGGATAAAGAGCCGGGTAAACCGGAACAGAACCTTGACAACTAGATAACCGTGAGGGTGACTTCTAA
>DATNQO010000227.1:0-15651 GCA_036704005.1 Leptolyngbyaceae cyanobacterium
CGATCGCAGATCAATAGTATTCTCTAGCGATCGCACGACTTCTTTGTTCAGTGCCTTAGCGGCCTGCTTGGTTAGAGTATTACCCCACTCCTGAGCAGGTCTTTGTTGTACCGCGTTTTCTAGCTCCTGATTACGCTGCCTGAGAGCTTCCATCTCGTCCAGGCGTTGCTGTAACTGGATGGAATGCTCTTTCTGCTGTTGGTATAGTTGTTGCCATGAAGTCAGTTGCTCTTTTACCTGCTGTTCGGCCTGGGCTTTGGCTTCAGACAGCAAGCCAATTCTCAATTCCTGCTCCAGCCTCTCCAATTCCTGCTGGTGCTGCTGCTTCAATTGCGCGATCGCTTCTGCGTACTCTTTGGGGTAAGTTCTTTCGGTAGAGAATGGAACACTTGGAGCATCTAAATCAGCATTGTTAATCAGTTCCCTGCTACCATCAGCAAAAGTTACAATCTGCTGCCAGTAGTTCGGGGGGTCAGCTTCGATTGTCCCCGATTCCCCGTGTCTTGGGTGATCTGGTGACGTAACCGTAACTCTAGCAGGTTGGGGAACCATTGGTTCTTGATTTTTGGGAACCAATGGTTCCTGAGATTGGGGTTTTATGCGTGGGCGTGATTGCCGAGGAACCACTTTCTGAGCCGCAGTCGCAAAATCCGATGCGCTTGGGGAGGGGTTCTCTTTGACTGCGATCGCTACAGCTTCCCGGAGCTTCTCTGGTTCTTTGACTAACCGGAGCAACGGACGGGCTTGACGCTCATTCTTGATGTGTTGACCTAGTTCGCTAACTGCATCCGTTGCTACTCACGCCCCAAAATCAAGTATTTTTATCAAAAATGACTTCTTTTGGCAAAATCAGAGATTTTTTTAGCTGATGTACTATCGCAAATCTATTTGGTTGTGCTAATATTTTATTAAATGCCCTTTTAAGTGCTTATATACATATAATACATAACACTAGCGGTTATGCAAGTTAGTTTTGAATAAATTTTAAGTAGTGTAAAAATACTTTTTGTGCTTTGCTTTAGTGGCACAGAAGGCAAGTTTTTATTAAAACTTATAAATATAAGACAACTATTTACTTATGTTATCTATATAGCAATTTATCTCCCAAGTGCATGAGTTAATTACTCTTGCATCTATGAGGATAAAGAAGGCAAGTTTACTTATACTTAACCTGAGTTCGGGTTAAAGATAAGAAGGTAAAACCCAGTCCAGATGAAGGCTAGGCTTCTTAGGTTGATGACAATAAGCAATTAATCCGCACAAAACGTTGACGCAAAAATTAACGGGACTACGGTGTCTTGAATGCTCAATTTGAGAAATATTCTTGAGTTGGTCATTAATAGTCTCAATAATGGAGCGTTTACGAGACAAAAGTTTGTCATGAAGACGCATCAACTTATTCTTCATATTGCGACGAGGCTTGGCAAAAAATTCAATGCCAAAGTCATTTAAAAGTTGAGTTGCCAGTTTTTGAGAGACATAACCTCTATCAGCAAAGATTTTACCAAACAGACCACTAAGTAAATCATGTACAGGTTGGCGGTCATCAACATTACCAGGAGTCAGAGCCACATTTAACAGTTGACCAAACTCATTAACGACAAGATGCAACTTAAAACCAAAAAACCAATCAACCGAAGTCTTGCCACGACTGGCTAAGTCTTTAAATACCCGATGCCGTGAAATCCGACGATTATGACAGACTTTCAGGCTAGTTGAATCAATAAAACCGATACCCGTACACCTACCAAAACAATGCTTCAAATACACGCATAAGGGTATCAAGGTAGATGGTAGCCATTCAATAAATCTTTGATAACTTGGCAAACCTGGAAATGCACTATTCCAGTATTGTTTGACATGGTTCAGATAGAAATACTTAAAATCCCTGTAATGATTTTGATGAAAAGCAATCAGAATTGTCATGATTTCACTTAAACATAAGCTTTTCTCTCTATGACGTTTGATTCCTCCATGAATCAATAGCTTTTTGTACCATACCTGTTCAAATTCTTGGCAGAAATCATCTACATGACAAAACAAAGCTTCTAAACTGTACATAGGACAGGTTGCTGATTTTACGTTATTTTCAGCTTACTACCTGTCCCTTTCCTTATCCCGAACTCAGGTTATACTTAATTTGTCTAAACTGAGTAAACATTGATTTAAATAATAGAGTAATCAAATGGGAATGATAGCTAAAATGTATATGTACTTCAACTAGTATGCAATAACAATAGTAGTAAGCAGATGAAGTAAAGTATAGACAAATTTTCTAAATAATCAATAATTAAAGACACAGCAAGATAAGATGTTTGAATTAGATATTTTTATAGTAAATTCTTATCAGAAAATTGATAATAGTGCTAATATAATTCTCAAGTGTGTTCTAATATAGTTTCAAATAAAATTCAAAGACTAGCAGTTAAATACATCACTATTCCTATAGTGTCGGCTTCAGTAAGCTTCAACAAAATGGAAAAAATTCCATTTGAATAATTTTTGCATTCTTGTCTTAAAAGACTTAAAAGACTGTAAGAATCATAGCTCACTCTCTAGGACGAAGGAAATATCATATTTCTGCCGATGCTATGCTGCAAGGTATATGCAATTATAAACATCTACTGCACCAAGGTCAGAAGGAGAAATGAATGATAGTGCATAGCATAGATAATCAATACTGTTTAGAAACCTTTGCATTTGCTAACAGACAACAGAGTTAGCATTTTGATTGGTGCATCTGGAAGAAAATCAACTGTGATTATAGGATTAATCTGAGATAGGTATAATTTTGTAATTTTACGCGAAATATCTGTAAAACCTTATACAGTATATCTCACTATTATTACTACTTCCACCTGATTTTGCTCGAAATATAGTTGTATTACCAATGAGAATATTTGTATATTGCATAATAGTAATCATCATTACCATTTTAGAAAAATTATATGTACATTCTTCCTTTTTTGAATCTCACACGGTTATGCAATAAGACCTGTGATAGTTTTAGATAAATAAATATTCTTCAAGATTAAATTCTTAATACTTCATTATTCCGAATATAGACAAATGCCTCAATTTAGTTCATTCATCTCGCCTTTATGCAACACCTATTTACCTGTCATATTTATATGGATAACCTATGACTGATTTATCCATATTCAACAGATTGTCAATAGAAAAGTTGTATAACCAGGGTTGCCCCGAAATCTGTATTGCGATTCTTGATGGACTGGTAGACATGAGTCATTCTTGCTTCCAGGATGCGAATCTAACTCGTCTCTCAACCTTAGTACAAGGAAAATCTTCCAACCAGGGCAGTATGTCTACACATGGTACTCATGTCACCAGTGTGATTTTTGGTCAACCGGGTTCTTCAGTTGAGGGTATTGCTCCACGATGCAAAGGTCTAATCGTTCCCATATTTTCGGATGATCGGCTCAAGGTATCTCAGCTAGATTTAGCCAGAGCCATCGAGCAAGCAGTTAATGCCGGAGCTAATGTGATTAACATTAGCGGTGGACAACTAACTGATTTTGGTGAAGCTGAAGCTTGGTTGGAAAATGCAGTAAATCTGTGTAAAGCCAACAATGTCCTGATCGTGGCAGCAGCTGGCAATGACGGTTGCAACTGTTTGCACGTACCCGCATCTCTGCCGACAGTACTGGCAGTAGGGGCAATGGATACCAAAGGAAAGCCACTCGACTTTAGCAACTGGGGTGAAGCCTATCAAGCACAAGGGTTACTTGCTCCTGGAGAAAATATTTTAGGCGCACAACCGGGAGGAGGCACGATAAGTCTTTCCGGTACTAGCTTTGCCACCCCTATTGTTTCTGGAATTGCAGCTCTATTGCTGAGTCTCCAGATAAAAAGAGGAGAAGCCCCAGACCCACATAAGATTCGCAAATTATTGTTGCAAAGTGCCTTACCTTGCGAACCAGATTTACCGGAGATAGCACAACGATGTTTGGCTGGAAAGCTCAATATTTCTGGAGCATTAACCTTATTGATAGGAGCAAATATGTCTGAAGAATTGGCGTTAGCAGGATATGTAGAAGCCGCAGGATGTGGTTGTCGTGCTACTCCTGAAAAATCTACAAAAGCAGAGACAGGACAAGATAAATTGCCATCTGCAACTGAAGATGCTAATGCAGGAGATGGTATTAACCCAAGCACAGTTGATGGGTCTAGAACCTTATCTGTGACAGCAGATTCTAGTGCAGTCCCTGTTTTCAACTCTCCCAGAATCGCTGGTTCTGGGAATGGGCAGAACCAGCAAAACTACATTCGCTCATCTATTATGTCAAATCAATCATCAATTATGCCAAATCAAACGTCTAATTTTATAACCGCCAGTCAAGCTCCTAACGAACTGGCTACTGCAGGTCAGCTTGTTTATGCTTTGGGAGTCCTTGGCTATGACTTCGGCAGCGAAGCTCGTCGGGATTCATTCAAGCAACTAATGCCCCCCGCTAGTTTCGCTGGAACGATGGTTCCGTCCAATCCTTTCGATGCCCGTCAAATGGTAGATTATTTAGCGGGCAATCTTTCAGAAGCACGCTCTCTTATCTGGACGTTAAATATAGAACTAACACCAGTTTATGCGATCGAACCGAAAGGCCCCTTTGCCCGCGAAATCTATCAGGTTCTCCAGGAATTACTCTCAGGACAAATTCAAGCCGAGGACAATGAAGAATATGTTGAACGCATCAGTGTCCCTGGTCTTTTAACTGGACGCACTGTCAAGCTCTTTTCAGGACAGGAAGTACCCGTCATTGAACCGCAAAATACTAGGGGTTTGTATGGCTGGAAAGTCAATACGTTGGTTACACAGGCACTTAGGACGGTAACAGCAGAAACTGAAGCATCTGATGAAGACAATGTACGTCGTACCCTTGAGAGCTTTCTCAACCGGGTGTACTACGATTTACGCAATTTAGGAACAACTTCTCAAGATCGAGCGCTCAACTTTGCAGTCACAAATGTCTTCCAAGCTGCTTATATCGTTAGGAATGCAATCGCAGAAGAAATGGAGCTTGACAGCATTACAGTTGAGAAAAGTCCTTTCTGCCGTCTCGATAGTGACTGCTGGGATGTCAAGCTGAAGTTCTTCGACCCCGAAAACAGTCGTCGTGCTAAGAAAGTATACCGTTTCACAATTGATGTGAGCGACTTACTGCCGATTACTTTGGGTGAACCTCGGTCTTGGTCATCACCTTATTGATCTGGAAAATTAATTAGGAGAACCTATGAGACTCCCTTCTCTTTCCCCTCCGGTCAAGCGTCCCCATTTTATCCAACCTGCTTCATCTGTAGACTTGGAAAAGGGCCGCGATGAAGACAAAATCAGCATTCTTTTGGATTTGCTCCACGGTGCAAACTATAACGACCCAGCAGCATTTCAGTATCGCAGTTACAAACAGATTATGACATCATCTATGGCATCAAAATGGAGATAGGGCATAATCGTCTGAAGCATAAATGCAAAACCGTTGAATAATTATGGCTTATCTCAAAGCGCAACTCTGAAACTTTAATTTAATCAAGCTTTGAGCCTTTCTTTTCTGACAGAACTAAAACTTATAACCAAAAGTTGAAAAGTAAAACTGTTAAAGGCTTTTAGGAATTGACTTCCCCCAGATTGACAAATTAGGGTTACAGAGTTGAGCATGCTAAAGCCAGCAAAAAAACTACTCATAGCGACAAGCAACAAGACATCATGACAACCTATCAAAAACCAACGTACAATCATTTTCCAGTTGCTCAGCCCTCTACCCCATCCAAAGGTTCCTCAGAAGACTATTATTACGCTTGGGTCACTGTTATGAGACAACATGCCACTAATGCTACTAAAAAACCTCTGAATAAAATCCTTCAAAAACCCTTCCGTAGAGGTCGGATTTGGGTTTAAGTAACACAATCAATCCCATCACACAGTAAAGACTAGACATACTACCATGAACAGAAAAAACATTAACCCCCAACAAACTCCTCCTGTAGTACGCCTGACTTTAGGTACTCAAACTGATCTACTGACTGAATTATCTGAAGAGATACTTTGCACGAAGGCAGGAATTTCTCCCGGACAATTAACATCAGAAACCTGTTCGTCTCTTTTTCTGTGGCAAGCTGGTCGTTGCTCCTATGAAGATGAAGCACAATAGGTAACAAACTTTGCTATCGGAGAAAGCCCAATTTCGATATCTCATTTCACCTGCAAGCATTATGAAATCTGCAAAAATTCCTCAGATCCAACCCCACTATCGTGTCGAAGTTGTCGAGCCAAAGCACGTATATTTGCTCGATGAGCAATCAGCCCATGCTCTTACGGGTCGTCTATATTGCCAGATTCTGCCGCTTTTAGATGGGAAACATCACTTGGACGACATTTACCGAAAATTAAATGGTTTAGTAGAACGAGAACATATTGATTATGTACTTGATCGCCTTTATGAAAAAGGCTACTTAACTGAAGCAACGGTTGATTTGTCACAGGAAGTTGCTGCCTTTTGGAGTGCTTTGGGTGTCGTGCCAAGTATAGTAATTCGGGCGTTGGAAAAAGCAGTCACTTTAATGGCGGTAGGTGAGGGGATAGGAGAAAAGACAACAGCCTCCTTGGCAATAGTAATGAAGGATATGGGGCTTAACGTCCAATCTCCAAATGAAAATGATCAATCAACTACCTCTTCCACTTTTCAGGTAGTGCTAACCGATGATTATTTACAGCCCCAATTAGCTGAGATTAATCGGCAAGCATTGGAGATTGAGCAACCTTGGTTGTTAGTAAAACCTGTCGGCAATATGTTTTGGGTAGGGCCAATTTTTATACCGGGAGAAACTGGCTGTTGGGACTGTCTGGCACAGCGCTTGCGTGGCAACCGAGAGATTGAAACTTCCATATTACGACAGAAGCAGAAACAAAATTTACCTGACGATTCTTACTGTCTCGAAAATCGGGGTGATGTGATTGGGTGCTTGCCAACAGCACGAGCAACGCTGCCCTCATCCCTACAAATGGGATTGCAATTCGCTGTTACAGAAATTGCTAAGTGGTTGGTCAAACAACAGATAAAAACAGCAAGCGCTGAAGGAACTCCCCAAAATCCTGTATCTTTCTCGACATTGGAGGCAAAAATTGTTACCTTTAACTTCGTGACCCAAGAACTACAAACTCATATCCTATCGCATCGTCCCCAATGTCCCACCTGCGGCAATCCCCAACTGTTACGTGAGCGAGGTTTTCAACCGATAACTTTGCAACCACAAAATAAGCATTTCATCTGGGACGGAGGTCACCGCACCTATACACCGGAGCAAACACTTCAGTCCCACCAACATTTAATTAGTCCCCTAACGGGAATCGTTACTGAGTTAGTGCGTATTTCCGATCCATCGAATCCATTGGTACATACTTATCGAGCTGGACATAGCTTTGGTAGTGCAACTTCTTTAAGGGGGTTACGCCATAGTCTGCGCCATAAAAGTTCAGGTAAAGGTAAAACTGACAGCCAATCCCGAACTAGCGGTTTTTGCGAAGCGGTGGAACGTTATTCTGGTATTTACCAGGGGGATGAACCTCGTATTTTGTCTACCTTGGCAGAACTGGGGGACAGAGCAATTCATCCTGATAACTGTTTGCTATTTAGTGATTATCAATATGCAAATCGGGAAAATTTGAATGCTATATCTACCGTTGTTCATGATTGGATTCCCCAGCGATTTGATGCTAGTCAAATAATTGACTGGACACCTGTATGGTCGCTGACAGAACAGACTCACAAATATTTACCTACGGCGTTTTGCTATTACGACTATCCCTCTTCCAAAGACCATCATTTTTGTCGTGCTGACTCCAACGGCAATGCAGCAGGCAATACCCTGGAAGAAGCAATTTTGCAAGGTTTTATGGAGTTGGTGGAAAGAGATAGTGTAGCCCTGTGGTGGTACAACCGTCTCAAACGTCCGTCTGTGGACTTGGCAAGTTTTGACGAACCCTATTTTGTGGAACTACAAAATTTTTACCAAAAAAACCATCGAGAACTATGGGTATTAGATTTGACCGCAGACTTGGAGATTCCTACCTTTGCTGGTATATCTCGTCGTACTAATGGAGACTCGGAACGCATCATTGCCGGATTTGGTACTCACTTCGACCCTACTATTGCAATTTTGCGAGCAGTTACTGAGGTAAATCAAATTGGTCTAGAGTTAGACAAAATACCCTTAAGTGAGTTACAAGGAGATTTCAAAAACTGGATGTTGAGTGCAACACTGGAGAATAAACCCTATTTAGCACCCGATCAAACTACGCCATTGAAAGTAGCGGGGGATTACTCCCAGCGTTGGAGCGATGATATTTATACAGATGTTATGACATGCGTGGAAATTGCTCAGCAAGCAGGATTGGAAACCTTGGTATTGGATCAAACAAGACCAGACGTTGGTTTGAATGTAGTCAAAGTAATTGTGCCAGGGATGCGCCACTTTTGGTCTCGGTTTGGGGTAGGAAGGTTGTATGATATACCCGTGAAACTGGGCTGGCGAAATTCGCCATTGTCCGAAGGGGAAATGAATTCAACACCAATGCCATTTTAGTTTTTTAGTTTTTACAGCATCTTCGTATTCGCTTCAATCAACAAAGCTGCTAGCAAGCTTCTTCCAACAGAAGAAGGGGTTAGATCCACCCAATGGTGACTTACCAGAAGTGGTCAAATCGAACAAAACAGGAGAGAAATCTCATGAATAGGAAAAACATTATTCCCCATCAAAATCAACCAATCGAGCGAATCAGTACTGGTCAGCTTTTTAATGAACTAGCTGAACTCTCCGAAGAAATTCTCCAGGGAAATTCTAATGATTCAGGAGTACAAGCATCCTTACAAAGTGTAGGGCCAGTACCAGCATGTCTCAGCGGAATCTGGTGTTCCTTTGATGGAGAAGATATAGGTTAGGAAGCTTAAGCGAATACTAAAAATACTAGTAAATTCGTCATCCAAACCTACCCGAATTAGTTCAAGTAAACAACGAACAAAAGACAAAGAAAGAGAAAAATCTCATGAACAAGAAAAATCTTATCCCACAACAGACTCAGCCCGTACTGCGTCTCACATCAGGGACTCAAACTCATTTATTAGCTGAATTGTCTGAAGAAGTTCTGTGCAACACAACAGGAGCTTCTGCCTCTATAGACACTGGAATCCGTTATGGAGGTAGTAATTGTGGTATTCCTTACATCTGTTCTTACGATGGAGAAGACGTTTAGTAAGTAGTTCATGCCTTATCTACCTCTCCTTTAGGAGTCAGGTTAGTCTTGATAAATTGACAAACCTTCATCGATACCTATACCTCAGAGCTTTTCTTTATTAACATTTCTCATACCAATACTGCTGGTCATTGTGGGAAATCTATGGAGCTTAGCAAGAATACCGAGGTGTAGGGGAGAGAGACAAGCGCGACTACTCGTCTGATCAATAGCCTTCCTGCCCTTCCTTAAGATGGTAGGGGGCTTTCAAAAATAAGTTTGCAATTATTCTCAAGAATTATTCTGATGTTGCCTGTTAAAAGCGTGAAATGTCATACCGAGTTGCGGCTAAATATAGTAATCTGAGCTGGGAGTGGGGAGTGATACTAATTTAAAATTCGTAATTTGCAATTAAAAAACTTAGATATAACAAAGCTTTGAAAGTTTGCATCTGTATCAGATTTTTCGTTAAATGGTATGTGGGGTATTATTTTTGAACGCAACTTAGTATTAGTTTGAAATATGCAAATATTTTTAAGGAATTAGCTCATGACGCGAACTTCTGTTACTCAACACAGTTTATCGCCGGAACAACCGCTTCAGTTCATTCGTACTCATCAAGATGCTTTTGATGTAGAACCCATCTTTCCTTTAAAACTTTTTGAAGAATTTGTTGTAGGAGTTAAAAGTAATTTAACTATTGAAGCATCTTGCAAAGTTGAAGTCGATAAATTACTAGCCTCACGGTTTCTGCTATTTTTTCAAAATCCAGTTCAACAATGGCAAGAATGTTTATCAAAAACTATCAATTTTTTTAATCAAGTTGAAAATCAAGTGGGAGTTAATCTCAACTATGATTTATTGCGAAATTTTATAGGAAATGATTTTGATTATAGCAAAATGACAGAATTGACAGCAGGAATTGACTTACGAACTAATATTTGTGAATCTAGCTTGAAGATGCACATTGGCATAAATGACTATCAAAAAGAAATTAAGAAGGTCTTAGCTGCTGATAAAGGTAACTTGGCAGACATAGATCCATTTTTACTCCAAAAAGCCTTTTTAATTGGATTTGACTATTATTTAGATGGTCGGACTGAAGTAGAAATTTATGCAGCACTTAATGAGGCAGAACTTAAAAGTTACTACATACAAAACTATCTGAGAAACCGATTTTCATCTGCTGTTTTACAGCCACTTCTAGTATCAGATATATTCTATATTGGCTTATCTAAAGTAAATCCTCATCCAATATTATATTATCGTCTCAAGCATAAAAAAGATTTGCAAAACTATTTTAAACTTAATGATATGGCTTACAAAGTTAATAATTTCTACCAGCAACAATTTACACGCCAATATATGTGGGTTGGTGTAGAGCAAAAAGAACTAGAAAAACCTCGAATTGATAATATTAGGCTATATTATCACAAGTATTTTGCTATTTAATTATTTACACCCCAAAAATGTAGATTAGATAAAAGGCATTTTCTTTTCACCTTAAATAAAAGTATTATGTTAAGTTCTGAAAATTTAGAAGTAAAGAAATTAGCGATTGCTACATCGATGGTGGAAGCTCCAGAGTTAAATTTACTAGAACCCGATTGGAACCAAGTAGCCGTTAGTCTATCTCGCTTTGCTTACCAACGCCAACACGAAGGCGTAATGATACTAGAGTCACCTCTATCTAAATTCCGAGTTACGCTATTAAACTGGCAGGCTAGTGCTTTGATTGCCTGTCTAGCTCAACCCCAACCTGTAGCAGCACTGAATATCTTTCCAGATTTATCACCTGAAATTATTCAGCAGTTTGTGCATCTATTATGGACTACGAACTTCTTAACAATCTCACCCGAATCACTTTTACTGCAACTATGGGATTTTCACAATCTCCTATTCCACAGTCGCAGTCGCCTCGGTCGTCACGATTATCCAACTGATGGCATTGAGCAGTTTATTGACAAGCTGCCCCAATTTCCGGTAGTGAAACCACCAATGAGCGACAAAATTGTACCCCTTCCCCGTCCTAATTTAGAGATTGTCATGCAGAGAGATCGCACCTTAACGGAAGCAATAGAAATGCGGCAATCCGTTCGGGAATACGACGAAACCCATCCCATCACTTTAGAACAACTGAGCGAGTTGCTCTATCGCAGCGCCCGCATCAAAGACACATACACATTAGACGAGAAATTTGACGAAGTTGAATTTAATCTGGGGGAACTGAGCCTTCGTCCCTATCCCAGTGGTGGTGGGATGTATGAATTAGAAATATATCCTATAGTACGTCATTGTGAAGGGTTGGAAATCGGCTTATATCATTACGACCCTCTCAATCACCAGCTAGAGCAACTTATAGATCACAGTGGCGACAAATTGGCCTTGATTACTGATGCCCATCAAGCTAGCGGCGAACAAGGAATACCCCAAGTTTTACTGGTCATCACTGCCCGCTTTGGGCGACTTTTTTGGAAATACCGCTCTCTAGCCTATGCCCTAGTACTCAAACACGTCGGTGTACTCTACCAAAACCTGTATTTAGTGGCAACAAATATGAGGCTTGCCCCTTGTGGATTGGGAGCAGGGAACAGTGAGCGCTTCGCCCAAGTCACTGGTCTTGACTACATCGAAGAATCCTCTGTTGGGGAGTTTATTCTTGGTTCACTCCCTCGCCAAGATGCCCTGAATGCAATTACCACTTCGGAGCTTACGGATACCGTTTTCGCTCCTGCTATGATTGTTAGACCTGCAACTATGTCTTCTAGCGCTGCAGTAACTAGCTCTCAAAAAACCCCCACTGCACTACATCCCCACGACTTGGACGAACGCATTCCCGGTCTTACCAACCTCCGCAATCAAACCCTGGGTGATCCACGCATCACGATTGTGATTCTTGATGGTAATCCCGACCACGAACTGGTTTGCTTCCAAGGGGGTAACATTTCCAAGGTCTTCCCTTACTGGCATCAGACCCCAGAACCAATTTCCCCAACAGCTTATGCCACCTACCGAAATATTAATAACAGTGACTTTAAGACTGAAGAAAAAGAAGAAAAACTCAAAGCCACTTTCCCCGAAGCAATTCTCAATCGTATTCCTGGCGACCACCACGCCACCCATATCACTAGTACCATTGCCGGACAGGAAGACACCCCATCTCCAGGTATTGCCCCCAATTGCCGCGTCATTAATATCCCTCTCAGCACCACAGGTGACAACGATGAATTTATCTCTATTCTCAACTTAACTCGCGCCTTTGAGCTTGCCTTGGAATTAGGCGCAAACATCATCCATTGTGCAGCCTGTCGCCCTACCCAAACAGGAGAAGTCCAGGATTTACTAGCTCGTGCAGTTAAAAAATGCCAGGACAACAATATTTTAATTGTAGCTCCAGCAGGCAACAACAAAGGCGAGTGTTGGTGCATTCCAGCAGTATTACCGGGAACCTTAGCTGTAGGTGCCATCAAGGATGAAGGGAAACCATTTAAATTTAGTAATTGGGGTGGCAACTACCAAATAGAAGGCATTATGGCTCCCGGTGAAAATATCCTGGGCGCTCAACCTGGTACCGAAGAACCCAAACGCAACAAAGGTACTAGTTGTGCAGCTCCGGTAATGACGGGTATTTGTGCGTTGCTGATGAGCTTGCAACTGCAACAAGGTCAGCCAATTGATGCCGAAGCTATCCGCACTGCCCTGCTGAATACAGCGATTCCTTGTAACCCAGAGGAAGTAGAAGAACCGGAACGCTGTCTGAGGGGTTTTGTGAATCTACCAGGGGTGATAAATTTGCTATTTGGGCAAGCTTCTGAGACTATTTCCCTAGCAAGCGGTTGCATTACCCAAGTTGAAAATGTTGGTAATAGAGTAGGATTGTTCTCAGAGAGTTTTCAGCCTCAACACTTTAGTGCTGAAGAAGTAATGGCTCAATCCTTCACAGTAACGCCATCAACAGCATCAATGATCCCTGCTTCTCCTTTTACACTAACTGGCGTTACTCCTAGTAGAGATCACTCCGATCATGTTTACGCTCTTGGCAGCCTTGGTTACGATTTTGGCAGCGAAGCTCGTCGTGATTCCTTCAAACAACTCATGCCACCTGTGGATGATGGCAGAGGTATTCTGGTTCCTGCCAATCCCTACGATATCCGTCAAATAGTGAATTACTTAGATCGAAACCCGAATGAAGGACGCTCTTTAATTTGGACTTTGAATATGGAGCAAAGACCGATTTATGCCCTCGAACCCAAAGAACCTTTTGCTGCCGAAATTTATGAAATGTTACTGTTGATGCTAAACGGACAAATTGAACCGCTAGACAGCGACGAATTTGTCGAGCGAGTCAGCATTCCCGCCCAACGTACTAATCGCACAGTCGAACTATTTTCCGGGCAAGTTGTACCGATTATTACCATCACTAACGTGCGTGGTATGTATGGTTGGAAAGTTAATTCCTTAGTAAATGCTGCGCTGGCAATAGTAACAGAACTGACAGGGGAAATAGAAGAAAATATGCGTCGCTCCCTCACTAACTTCTTGAATCGGGTTTATTACGACCTCCATAATTTGGGGCAAACTTCACGTGATCGTGCCTTAAACTTTGCAGCTACTAATATTTTTCAAGCCGTTTCGAGTTTTGCTAAAGCGATCTCCTCCGGGCGGCAATTAGATTCGCTCAAAGTTGAGAAAAGTGTTTTTTGCCGATTAAATAGTGACTGCTGGGATGTGAAACTCAAGTTCTTCGATCCAGAAAACAGCCATCGTGCTTATAAGGTTTTTCTATTTACGATCGATGTGTCAGATCGAATTCCTGTGACACTTGGATCAGTTAAGAGTTGGTCAGTACCCAAGTAAAAGAGTTAGCGATCTATTGACAACAGATGACCATCAGCCTACCGAAGATACAATCGCGGGAGCAACGCGATTTTTTGAAGTTGGGCAAAAACAAGTGACAATGCTGTACCCTAAAGTCAGGCGATGCCTGCGGCAGGCTACGCCTACGCACTCAACATAGCTTTCAGTAAAATGTATAAAAGCGCCAGGCTCTAGCCTTACCTCTTTAGCCGATCACATAACTCAACCGACCATTTCAAAATTTTGGACAGATGCAAAAATCTACTCCCCCACCGGATACCGCCGCATCATTTCCGTTAATGCCACCGCTTCACCATCCGGCGTATACACGACCTCACCCGACATCGCAATCACAATCCTCTCCTTCCTAGCCCACTCAAACCACGCGATCGCACCCGATTTAGCCTGCTGCACCTCCGGTTTTCTACCCTCCCGGCAAGCAGCCACAAACACAGCCTCCGGTGACTTGATCCCCTTCCAAGTCCGCAGTGCCTCCTTGAGATAAGCGATCGCTCCTGGCACATTCGCCCAGCACCGCTTAATTGTGCGCTCTCATCTCCCCGTTCAACCGAAACTGCGGAGTACAGGGCATCTCCCGTAACTGCTGCAATACCTCCTGCACTTCCTGCTGACTGGGCTGTACTGATTTTTCTTGTGGCTGGGTGTAATCATCATCACTATCATGAAAATTTGACCCAACCGGAGCGGCGGAAAAGTGGCCCTCATGAGTATCTATCCCGCTAGTCGAGTCATCTTGTTCTGGTTCATCAACGTAGCGAGTAACTTGGGGGAACTTTGACTCTGGGGTTTGGCAAGCTCCTTCCATCAAGCGTGTCATTGCGTTAGTAACAGAATTTCCTTTATTGAGGATAAGGATACAGCTTCATCATCTGTTGCAAATCAACAGGTTCCCCGTTTGGTGTATAGACTACGCCACCTGACATTGCCCCAACTATCCTTTGTTTGTAGGCCCAACTGAACCATGCGTCTACTTGCGCTGTCACCGTATTCTTCCCCTTAGTGCCACTCTTGCACGAATTGATAAACAGACCAGTGGGATTTTTACACCATCCCTCTTGTACAGCTTCTTTCACCACAGCGATCGCTCCTTGAACATTCACCCAGTATTTCTTGACAACCCCCAAGCAGGGTTGCGGGTTTATTCGCAGCCTTCTCAACTCGTTACAAACCTCAACAATTTCTTGCTTAGACACATTTAACTGGGCTTCATCTACCGCGCTTCTAAGCTTGTCTTCATGATGGTCTATCTCGTTAGTCGAGTCATCTTGTTCTGGTTCATCAACGTAGTGAGTAATCTGGGGTAACTCTGATTCTGGGGTTTGGCTCGACCCTTCCTGGTCACATTCCAAAATCTCGTTTTCCAGTTCCTCACTTTTTTCAAACTCAACAGCACTGTGTTGTTGTGGTTTTGAAGTTTGAGGTTGGTTTCTGTGGTATTGTTCTGCATTGAACGTGCCACGTTCAGTTTTGCACTTGCCGTGTTCTAATAATTTATTAAGTACATCAAAGTGTAATTTATACTGCCAAGTCCT
>DATNQO010000228.1:0-14704 GCA_036704005.1 Leptolyngbyaceae cyanobacterium
CCCTGCCCCCTGCCCCCTGCTCCCTGCTCCCTGCCCCCCTGCTGTCTTTATGATGATCTAACTTTCATCGTGTTGCTCCCATGTTAAAATTTCCTATTATGGACGAGTGTGATTAACTTAGCACTCAACAACTTTAGGGGAATTAGCTCAGTTGGTAGAGCGCTGCGATCGCACCGCAGAGGTCAGGGATTCGAGTTCCCTATTCTCCATCGCACAACGGAACGACGGAACAGTTCTACTATAATTCGCCAGCGTCCCTCAGTTTCTGCCACTACATCATGACGCTTTAAAGTATCTAATGCAGCTTGCAAACTATCACCATTCATACCTGTAGACTCAGCTAAGACATCAAAACTCAACCCCTCTACATGAGGTGCAAGCACCTTTAAAATTTCCTGCTGTCCCTCCACATCTTGCGCCGCCTGACCCCAAACCCCATCGAAATAGTAGCGTCCGCGCTGGAAAAACTCAGGGTTATTAATGACAGATTCTACATCTTCGATAGTAAAAACATGGTCGCGGGGTCTTCCTTGCTCAAAAACTTGGTCATTGTAGCGGCGCACTAACTGAAATCCCACCAGTTGGACTAAAAAGGGTTGACCGGATGTTAAAGCATAGATTTTGTCTAAAGCTTCTGGAGTATAGTCAAGGAGAAAGTCTTCATTTGGGTTAGCTAGAATTTGGCGAGTAGCTGCACGTTCGAGAAATTTGATATGAATGGGAATAACGCTGGCGAAAAAGGGTTGAAAGTAATCTCCTGTCATCTCCTCTAAAGTGTGCAACCCAGCAAAAGCAAAAGCAATTTTAGAACTCATTTGCACCAAACCCCGCAGATAACCCATAAAATCTTGAGGGATTTTTCCCGCTTCGATGAGTTCCTCAATTTTCTCAAATTCGTCTAAAGCAATGATTAACCCAGTCTCTAATTGTGATTCTACTTGTTTTAAATAGCGTTCAAAAGTTCTATAGGGAAGATTTAATAAGTCCGCGTCATTTGGTGGTGCAAGTTTCACCGTTTGAGAAATTTCATCACTAATAGCCATTAGCACCTCACCGACTCCTTGGGGGCTATCTCCCAAACGTAGCAGGTTGACGTAAGCTAACTGTATCCTTGAACCTAGACATTTAGAAGCATTCAGCAAGATTGAACTTTTACCCATGCGTCTGTGACCGTACAGAACTACAGACTGGAGTTGATTACCCATTACCCAAAGTTCTTGTAACTGTTTCAGCACATCCTCTCTGCCAACAAACAGATTACCTTGAACTGGGTCGCCTATGACATAAGGATTAATCACAGGCTTGGTAATGGAAATTTCCCCAACCTCGCCAGCAATTTTTAATAGGCTTTCTTTCCAAGTTTGGGTGATGTTTACAATTAACCCTCGCTCGGCTTGTGGTAAATTATCAGATGTATTTAGAATGCTTGTGAGTTCACCTAAAGCACGGTTAAGAGCTAAAGACCGCGCCGAACGAGATACACTTTTGTTAACAAAGCGGATATCTTCAACTACACGGCTCAGAGAAGTTAAAGCTTCCCATGTGTTTGGACGTAAAAGGGGTTCTTGTGGAAAAGCTGGTATTTGCAGAGTCGCAATAGTAGCTAGTTCTTGTGCATTTTGAAATCTTGCTAGAGTTTGGGCAAGGCTGTACATCTCCTCGCCGTAAAGCAGAGAACGTACTACAGCAAATGCTTCCTCTGCTTTTGCTGGTTCTTTTTTGTGGAAATGCCAAAAACCAGCCGCAGCCGCACGAGCAGGAGTATCCAATCGAGTATCTGTGAATAAACGAGCTTGCAATCTTTCGCGCCAAGAGTGAGGAATAATAAAGAATGTATCTATATATGTTGATTTAATAGTCGCATTAAGAGAAGCTGAGGCAAAACGTACCAAATTCCAATCAAAAGGAGATTCCGCCAGCCGAGAAACACGCCAAATAATTTGCTCTGAAGGAGTTTTGACAAGTGTCTGATTAACTGCTTGAATCACAGGAATACATTGCAGAGTATAAGCTAACAATTCATTAGTATTATGTAAACCTATTTCCCAATCTTGTTGTAACCAATTCTGCAAGCGATAAGTAAGATTTGGTAAAGGAAGAGGAGTTAGACGCGGTATTAGCCAGCCACCGTGATTGAGCGATCGCAAGTTCAAAAGTAAGCCAAAAAACCAAGTTTCTGGACGTAAAAAAGCCACCCCTACCGCCAAAGCTAACGCCACGCCACCCACCACACCAAACGCCACACCACTCACCACACCAAACGCCACACCAAACGCCAAGCCTAACGCCACGCTTAACGCTACTCCCGCCACCGCGCCTAACACCACACCACTCACCACAGCTAATACCACAGCTAACGCCACAGCTAACGACACGCCAAACGCCACGCCAAACGCCACGCCATACATTACGCCAAACGCTAAACCACCCACCATGCTATTCACTACACCAAACGCCACACTACCCACCACGCCAAACGCCACGCCAAACGCCACGGCTAACGCCACATCACCCGCCACGCCAAACGCCACACCATACATTACGCCTAACACAATACCTGACCGTTCAAAAGGAACGTTTAACCCTTCAAAAATTGGGACTAAAGTTAGAGGTGTAACGACGGTTAGCATCAAACCCTGGCAAAGCAACTGACGCTGGATAGGATGCTGACGCAAAACTTCCCATCCTTTTCGCCAATTCATTTCCTTCGGACGAACATACCCACCTCCAAAAGTATCGACGTACCACCGCAAAGCCTGGGGAAAGAAAAACACCCAGTACAACAGACGCAGATAATCTAAGGAATTCCAAAGTGAAAGAGGTCGCCTTAATTTTGGTGCTAAGTTTAGGCGAGGTACAGGAGAAGTCATGATTTACGCTCTATTCCCATTGCTAAATAGCTTGAGTAAGTTCGATAACACAACTGCATCAGTTTGCGAGGATGTCCGCCACTTTCTTGGATAATTTGAATAATTTCTTCCTCAGAAAACCTCACTGAAGTCATAGCTAGACGACTGCTAATAAAATCACGAATGCTGGTTTCATCCCACGGCTTGATATTCTCCTCCTGACAAATACCAGCCAGTGGAGATGTTTTACCATTTTCCTGACTATCTTGAAATAGCTTGTCTAGAGGTTCAGTTGCAGCTAAAGCCAACCGCAGATTACTACCCTCAGCTAAACCCCGCAAATAATCTCGCACTTGCCGAGTAAACCCTTGCCCAGCCAACTTACCTACATTATCTATAGCCAGCAGCACACGTTTATCTCGTAAATTGCGAGTTAGCGGATAGCCTTTACTTTCAGGGATACCTATCTCGTGACACAAAGCTTGATAAAATTCTTCTTCATCAGGTACCAAATTCAAATCTAGAAATGCTGGCTGACGCTGAAGCTGATTTTGTGCCTGTTGACAAATCGCCCATAACAAAGAAGATTTGCCAATTCCTTCTTCCCCAACCAAAACTACACTACTACCACTGTTAAACGTCTCAAATATCTGTTGTATTTCCTGCTTCCGTCCAAAGAATTGTTGTGCATCTCTCACTCTCCCTTGTTGGGGAATAAAAGGGTTAGCAAATTCTAATGTTGATTTTGCGATAACTATAGTTTGTGTAGATTGATTTTTGTATATTTCCTCTATTAAGGTTTTAAAATTATCTTTATTAATCTTAATTTCCATTTGAAAAACTTCAGAGATTTTCTTAAATATATTAACCCCTATTCCTTTTACAGATGACTCCTCATAATTTATTTCTTTCGCAATGACACGATAAGTCTTACCTTCCAAGATTCCGAGGAACACAGCTTTTTCAGAATCAGTAAAACCTTTTCCTTCTTTAGAAGCAACCGAGCGATAAATAAAAGAAAATACCTCTTCTGCGTTCATTAGTTGCTGTAGATGACTGGTAATTATTCATACTATCCTAAAATTGAGAAGATTTTGCACAAGTGCCGTGGTTAACAAACCGTTTCTATTCGCGTAGCTTCCCGTAGCCAAGGCTAGCAATGTCAATTTGTGCGCTTGACTTCACACCTTAGAGAAAATCTAACACCAAAGCAATCACAGGCTGTTTACTTAAGGCGATCGCCAGCAAAACCAACTTGTACCTACTTTGACCTACCTACCTTAAAAAGTAAGCATAGTAATTATTCCTACGTCTACGTACCGACAAAATAATAAGTTACCGATAAGCTAATAAATAACAAATAAAATTTTTCTGGAGTTATCTAAATATGAAACTATCTACACCTAAAATTAATACTCCTATCTTAGTTGCTCTCATTACTGCTATTGCAAGTTTAGGAGTAGCTTTAATTAATAAACCTAGTCCACAAGGCAATAGTTCTAATAATGTTACATCTACAAATGAATCAAAAGCTATTGTTTCCGAATGCCATACAAACTTTGCAAACAAAGTATGTATTGCTCATGTAACTATGCAGATTAACAGCGATGAACGGCAACAAGTCAAATATGCTGAACGTCTCGCACTAAAAACTGGAGATAAAATCAAACTGTTGAGTTTAACTTATTGCATCCCCCCGCAAACGAAACTCAATAAATTAGAAGCCAAAGCATTTTTATTTAAAAACAGCATAGAGAATTACCAAAATGCGTTGTCAACTCCTAGCAGTTTCCCAATTAATACAGGCTGTCACAATATCAACAATTTTCCCAACTCATGGCAAATGGAACCACAACAACACCGAGTTGTGATTCCCATAATTAAATATGATGGTAGCTATAGAGTAGTGGACAAAAGTTTTTACCTCAACTTAGATGTAGGGAATTAATCTGATACCAATTTTCTCTGAAGTTGCACCCAATAAATTTTGTAGAGACGTTACATACAGCGTCTCTATAACAACCCATAAATTGCATTTTTATACAGAATCGGTATAAAACACTTAGTTATGTAGGTGGTGGTGTTGAGACTAAAGCCAAACACGATCTACCTAATATTTCCTAGCTGTGTAATTCTTATTATATAGTATGCCTTGCAATTTAAGCACCTGAGCTTATTGTTTGTTGCTGAAGTTATCAGCAAAGTCTATTTCTTTAAAATTAATTTATACCTGCTGTAAATTTTTGATTTTTTGCTATTAAATCAGTTGTGTAATTAATTGACTCAAGTTATTTTGGGGTAATAATCAATGCAACTCATAAGGCATGGTCATGAATCAAATACAATTAACTTTACTGATTAGTTACTTACTGATGACTTGCTATTTTTTCACTAACTGGGTAAGCTTTGCTCTGCGTCATCCTACATCCTCTCCCGAAGATAAGTTTTTAAGTTTTGTGATGTGTTTAATCACAACTGTTTTCTGGCCTTTGATTGTGCCAATATCTCTAATTGAAATCTTTAAACAGCGCAAATTAGAGGTTAGCACTATAATTCCTGTTCTGTTAGTGATATTTGCTGTAACTCTTTCTTACGTAATATCTGAATTATCTGCCTAAGTTAAAAGTTTGCTTATTTTTGATTGCTGGCAATAAGCTTTTAGGTGTTATGGGTAATTGTCAGATTCTGCAACCTGGGAAATGCGCTATGGTAGATGCCCTGCATTATACATTACTTTGCCATTAAAAACTACATATTTAATATGATAAATCTTATAGGGTAGGCATCTTGCCTACCCTATAAATATAAGAAACTCTGCAAAGCTATACAGCATCTGGGCGAAAAACTCAGTAGCCTTGATTTTATCCAAATATCTGTGATACTCTGCCTTCATCCACAAAATACTGTTACTCGACTGATTAACCGTATTTTACTGTTACACAGTGTGCATCAAATTGGAAATCACCGCTTATGCCAAAAGATTGGTATGAATGGCACGAACTCTACAACACTGAGCCAACATTGCAGCAGCGTCTAGAAATCGTGCGTGAATTTATTGCTTATAGCTTGAATGCGTCCCCAAATGGCAATATTCGGGTGGTGAGTGTTTGCGCTGGTGATGGCAGAGATTTGCTCGGAACCTTAAAAAATCACCCCCGTACGCAAGATGTTTCTGCAAGACTGGTGGAACTCAACCCCCAATTAGTTGAACGTGGACGAGCAACTATAGAATCTTTGGGTTTAGCCAAGCAAATTGAGTTTATCAATGGTGATGCTGCGATCGCCAATAACTACATCGGTATAGTACCAGCAGATATTGTGATTGTTTGCGGTGTCTTAGGTCATCTAGCTGATGATAGAGAACTCAAGCGCTTAATAGATAATTTAAGTTATCTGAGTAAAACAGGTGCTTTTTTCATCTGGACTCGTGGACATTCTAACGGTATTCCTTACTCTGATAATGTGCGAAAAATTCTCCTTGCATCTGCATTTGAGGAAGTAAATTTTCAACTCACGGCTACAGGAGACATGGCTGTAGGTCTTCATCGATACATAGGTGAAAACTTACCTCAACCCAAAGAGCAACAATTATTTGTGTTTTCTGGCGTTCCTAGTAAAGCGAGGTAAAAATGTCTATTCAAAATACAATATCCAGTTGGGAAGAACTATTAGAAACTGCGAGAAACTATACCCCAGCGCGTAGAGTTAAAAGACCTGGACAATCTCCTTCCACTGCACCAGTTCCCAGCAGCTTACATAAACTCCCGCCAAACACAGAACCACCAGTTCTGCTATATCGAGATACTAACTCTTGGTGTCCTTTTTGTGAGCGAGTTTGGTTTGCATTGGAAGAAAAAGAAATTCCCTTTGCTACGGAGTTTATTGATTTAAGTAATAAACCCAAATGGTACACAGACCTAGTTCCCACAACCCTTGTCCCGGCTGCAAAAATCGAGGATAATTTAATATATGAATCCAAAGATATTCTCTTAGCTTTAGAAGAAAGATTTCCCACTCCTGCATTATTACCAGAAAATCCAGAAGAAAACGCTGCTGCAAAACAGTTAGTAGAAGAAGCCGAGACTAACGGGTTTAGAGATATTGCCTATAAATTCTTGCGAGAAGCACCAAGCGATGCTGATGAATTGGCAAAGTTACAAACAGCATTTGAAACTAAATTAGATGAACTTGAGCAAACTTTAGCTAAATATCCCGGCCCCTTCTTCGTCAGTACATTTAGCTTAGTAGATATTATGTATAGCCCCCATTTAGATAGATTAGCGGCTAATTTACCTGTGTATCGAGGCTATCACCTCAAAGGAAATCCGCGCTTTCCTCGAATTAATGCTTGGTTTGCAGCACTCGCTCAACGTCCTGCATATCAGAGAGTTAAGTCAGATAATATCACCAACAATTTACTGTTGCGTCGTCGATGGGGCGTGGAACCAATTGGAAATCCTTTACCTCTGGATGCAGCAGATAGCGAGAAGATTGAATATCGAGCCGAAGCAGCCGAGAGACTGAGCGATAATCGAGAAGTGGCGATCGCAGATATTATCAAAAACTCTGGAGTTCAAGCATTAGCCGCAGATGGTGATTTTACCACAGTCAAGGAAGCCGTTGATTTTCACCTGCGACAACTGGCTGATTATCTCATTCATAGCAATGGGCAAAATTTACCGGGTGGTCGGACTGGTGGTAAAAATAGCAATATTGATCCTATCTTCGCTGCTGTGGGGGCGATTACTTTAGCGTATCTCAGAAATCGCATCTGTGCGCCTCGTGATATGAGTGCTGGTGCAGCCACCGCATTCCGCGCCGCGATAGATAAGTTGTTGACATCGGTGTATTAGGAGTTGACAGTTGACAGTTAACAGTTGACAGTTGACAGTTGACAGTTGTCAGTTATTATTCTCCTCTGCTCCCCAGTCCCCAGTCCCCAGTCCCCACCCTAAAGCACTTCTTGACGCAATTCAGGAAACACCTTAGACACCTTGTTTAACAGATAATCGCCGTATGTACCGCGAAATTCGTGAACACTGGTTTGATCCCAGCGATCGCTTTTATCATCATTCACTACTATGTCATTGAGTGCGATCGGTTTGACTTCAACATGAAAATTGGGGTCAAAGAAGAACGGGAAAGAAAGACGATTACTTGTAGATAGGTTGACGACGCGGTGGGGTGTTGAGCGATATAGTCCTTGAGTCATGCGATCGAGCATATCCCCGATGTTGCATATAAAGGAACCAGGAATAGGAGGAGCATCTATCCAACCAGACTTTGATTTGACTTGTAATCCACCTACATTATCTTGCTTGAGAATAGTTAAAACTCCATAATCAGTATGCTCACCAACACCCCATTCAGAACTAGGTAACGATGACTTAGGAGGGTAATTAAAAATGCGAAATAATATCAATGGGTCTTTTGTATAACGGTCTGCAAAGTAAGACTCTGCTAATCCTAAACTCAGAGCAATTCCCGCCATGATTGTGTGTCCGAGTTGAGTCATCGACTCCATATAAGCAAGCACAGTTTCCCTAAATTGGGGAATATTGGCTGGAAAAAGATTGCGACCGTGCATTGGGATACCAGCTTGCACCAATGGGTGATTTTCTGCTAATTCTGCACCGAAGTAAATGCCCTCTTTTAAGTCTGGTTTACCTGATGTTAACTCATTACCCACAGGGAAATACCCTCGCCAAGCTCTACCACCAAGAGCCATACGCATCTTCAATTTAGTTTCCAAATCCTGTTGAAAAAATTGTTGACTAAGATGTTCTAACTGATTTTGTAATTCTTCATCAACTCCATGCCCAACTATATAGAAAAAACCGTAATCCTCACAGGCTTGTCTGATTTGTTTGGCAACTAAATCACAATCTTGTGGTGTTGTAGGTGAAGAATTTCTAGTTTGAGAAACCAGCGCACTAATATCAATGATGGGAACTTGTGAAAACTTTTCGTCCACAATTTGTAAGGCGGTCATATTTAGATTCTCCTAATCGACGTGGACTAGTAACTAAATCATAAAAGAATTATATCGAGAACGCAGAGGATAAGGAGGACAGGCAATTGCTAACAGCTTATAGAGAAAATGAACTACAACTAACTGCTGATGTACTGGTAATTGGTGGCGGCCCCGCCGCCGCATGGGCAGCATGGGCAGCCGCAGCTCAAGGTGTGAAAGTCATCATTGCTGATAAAGGTTTTTTGGGTACGAGCGGTGCGGCGGCGGCTAGCGGTAACGGCATCATGGCTCCTTCTCCAGAGCATTGGGACAAAGTTCTACAGGAACGCTATCGCATAGGCAAAGACCTAGCTAACTTGCGTTGGATTGAACGTGTAATTGAAAAGACTTGGCTGAGTTTGCCTCTGGTGGAAAGTTGGGGCTATCGTTTCCCTAAAGAAAATGGCGAATCGGTGCGTCTGAGTTATTATGGCCCTGAATATATGCGGGTACTTCGCAAAAACCTATTGCGTACTGGGGTGCAAATTCTTGATCAAAGTCCGGCGCTAGAGCTTTTATTGGCTGAAGATGGTTCAGTGGCTGGGGCGAGAGGTATACAGAGACAACATCATCGCGCCTATACTGTCCGTGCGGCGGCGGTAGTCATGGCGAATGGCGGTTGTGCATTCTTGAGTAAAGCCTTGGGTTGCAATACTAATACAGGTGATGGAATGCTGATGGCTGTGGAGGCTGGCGGCGAACTCTCCAGTATGGAAGCTTCTAATCACTACGCCATCTCGACAGCTTTCAACGCTACGGTGACGCGGGGTGTTCCTTTTGGCTGGGCTAGTTATACTGATGAAGCCGGGAATGATTTAGGTGGCTATGTCAATGGTCGGCGTGATCCGGCGTTCCTTCCTCATGCCCTGATGAAAGGTTCGGTTTATGCTCGTTTGGATAAAGCCACGCCGGAAGTTAAAGCAGTGATTGAAAAGTCTCATTTCATCGCTTTTCTACCCTATAAAAAAGCTGGTGTTGACCCCTATACAGAGCGAGTCCCTGTAACGCTGGTTTTGGAAGGTACAGTCCGGGGTACAGGTGGGATTCGGATTATCGATGAAACTTGCGCCACAACAGTCCCTGGTCTTTACGCTGCTGGTGATGCTGCATCACGAGAGTTTCTTGCAGGTTTAGCTTCTGGGGGTGGTGGCCCCAATGCGGCTTGGGCAATCTCTACAGGGCAATGGGCTGGAGAAGGTGCAGCAGCCTTTGCCAAGAGTTTGGGCGCTCATGCCAATGAACGGGTTGCCCGTGGTACTGGTCAGGTGGGATGGCGTTCTGCTTCTCCCACTGCGGAAACATTCGATAATGAGGCAATTGTACGCGGTGTACAAGCTCAGATGTTTCCGTTGGAGAAGAATTACCTGCGTTCTGAACAAGGGCTTTTGGATTCCCTCGCCAAGTTAGAAATGCTGTGGCAACAGGTACAAGGTAAGCCGAAACAGGAGACAGTGCGCGATGTGGAATTTTCCCGTCGAGCGGTGGCGCTAACGGCTGTAGCAAGATGGGCATATTTTAGCGCCTTACATCGCACAGAAAGCCGCAGCGAACATATCCGCGTAGATTATCCCGAAACCGACCCCAATCAGCGTTATTACCAAGCTACAGGCGGCTTAGAAAAGCTCTGGGTAAGACGTGATTGGATTACAAAAGCTGTTGCCACAACACCAGTATTAACCTATTCAAGTCCTAGCCGGAGCGGATCATGATTGAGCTTGTCAGCCATAAACTATGTATCAATTGCAACCTGTGCGTCCAAGTTTGTCCTACCAACGTTTTTGATGCAGTTCCTGACGAACCACCTGCGATCGCTCGCAAGGAAGACTGTCAAACTTGTTTTATGTGTGAGGCATATTGTCCTGCGGATGCACTCTACGTTGCGCCTGAGTCTCATACCGAGATTCCCGTCAATGAGGATGAGTTAATTGCAAGCGGCATTATGGGAGAATATCGCCGCATCTTGGGTTGGGGATATGGCAGAAAAAACAATAGTGAACAAGATACTGCCCATAAACTGCGCCAGTTACCACGCCCCTATCAAGGTTAATTGGCTACCCAAAATAAACTGGCCCTGAGATATTAAATTTCATCTATCGCGTGCTTTAAATGGGAGTGGAGAAACACCGCTCCTTTTTTCTTTTCTCAAATATTTAAATCCTATATTTTTATCTTATGGTTATAGCGGTAATAACCTAAATTATCCTTATGATAGATGCTAAATAGAAAATTTTGTCTAATCTTAAATAAATGGTTTTACTCAATTGGCAAATAGACCTGCTTTTCCAAAAAACTATAATTTGAGAACCTGTGCTAAATATAAAAGGTATTCGTAATCGCTTTAATAATTTGAAAAAAAGCCGAATTACGCCATTGCAATTACAAGATATACGCAAGGGCTTATTAGAAGAATCAACAATAAATACTATTTATATTGTCCTGATTATTGGCTCTTGTATAATTGCCACATTAGGATTACTTTCTAATAGTGCTGCGGTGATTATTGGGGCAATGATTATTGCACCCTTGATGTTACCAATTCGCGGGGTAGCATTTGGGGCTTTAGAAGGCAATATCATCTTATTTCGTAAAGCTGTAGCCGCTATTATAGTAGGGACAATTATATCAATTACTTTAGCCTGGATGATTGGTTATTTTGTGGCACTGCCACAATTTGGCAGCGAAATTATTAGTCGTTCTCGACCGACTTTATTAGATTTAGGAATTGCTGTTGCGGCTGGGGGAATTAGTGGTTATGCTAAGGTGCAACCCAAAATTTCTGAGAGTTTAGCCGGAACTGCGATCGCAGTTGCACTTATGCCACCCATTTGTGTCATTGGTTTAGGTTTATCGCAAGTAAATTGGTCGCTTAGTATCGGTGCATCTATACTTTATCTCACCAATTTATTAGGCATCACTCTTTCTTGTATGCTGACGTTTTTACTAACAGGTTGCACTTCCTTTAAACGTGCTAAAAAAGCTCTGGGATGGACGTTAGCTTTAACAGCGATACTTCTTGTTCCCCTAAGCATCAGCTTTTATCAGTTAATTAGACAAGCCAGACTGGAAGTAAGTTTAAAACAAGCATTACTGAACAGAACTGTAACTTTTCAAAGAATGGTACTCTTAGATAGTGATGTCAATTGGTTAACAACACCACCAAAAGTCCGTTTAAGTGTTCGTACTAAAGAACCTATCACACCAACACAAGTAGCACTTTTAGAAAAATTTCTAGAAAAAGAAATGGGTCAATCTTTTCAATTAATTTTTGAAGTTGGTGAAATTGAGGAAGTAACAAGTTCCAGTTTATAGCAGGAAACTGGTTTTCATATTCTAATTTAGATGTTAAGTCTTCAGATAGATGTAATAAAAATTAGCTTTTGATAATGTCGTTGTGATTATTTTGATTGATAAAAATACAAACCTGAGTTAAATCTTTATAAGTAGGTAGACATGATT
Source organism: Leptolyngbyaceae cyanobacterium (assembly GCA_036704005.1). GTDB lineage: Bacteria > Cyanobacteriota > Cyanobacteriia > Cyanobacteriales > Nostocaceae > Trichormus. Next base: position 12,319 of record DATNQO010000228.1, read on the forward strand.
AAATATAAAATTAGTTGTTGTTCGTAGTCAGCGATTTATCGCTCTATTGCTGGGTTTGAAAGGACTAAAGTCCTTACTACAAACTTATATTTAATTAAGTCTCTCTACTTAAAATTAAAAGGTTGATTGTTTTGCGGCTTAAAAACCATGCAGACAGCATTTTTTGGGAGAGTATAAATTATGAAATTGACAATAATTTCGGGGAGAAAATTACTTTTGAGCATGGTTTTACTAGGTCTTTGTGCTTGCAACTTACCAACAACTGAGTCAGCCAGCACTAACAATCAAGAAACACAAACAACCCAACAAGTCAGCCAAGAAACTGCTGCTAACAGTCAAGCCTGTACTTTAGTAGAAAATCGCTTCGGTTCACAAGGACGGGTAAAGCTGCGGGTTGAAGAAGTGGTAACAGGTTTAGAAGTTCCTTGGGGAATTGCTTTTCTGCCAAATCAAGATATGTTAGTGACTGAAAGACCTGGACGAGTTCGCCTTGTGCGGGGTGGTAAACTTATTTCTAAACCAGTAGCTACCATCAATGTGACCGAGACTGGTGAAGATGGTTTACTTGGGATTGCGACTCATCCTAACTTTGCTCAAAATCGATTTTTCTACGTTTATTATACTGCTGATAGAAATGGGTCACAAGTTAATCGCGTGGAACGATGGCGGCTATCTGAAAACGGACTGACTGCTTCACGAGATAAGATAATTCTGGATAACATTCCTGTAGCGCAATTTCACAACGGTGGTCGTATCCGCTTTGGCCCCGATGGGATGCTTTACATTGGGACTGGCGATGCGAGAGAACCGGAAAGTTCCCAGGATGTGAAGAGTCTGGCTGGGAAAATTTTGCGTGTGACACCTGATGGACAAATACCACAGGATAACCCCTTCGGGAAAAGTCCTGTATATATTACTGGGATTCGCAATACTCAAGGGTTCGATTGGCTTGATAAATCAAGGCTATGGGTAACAGACCACGGCCCTAGCGGTGAATTGGGTAGGAGAGGTCACGATAAAGCCAGTTTAGCAAGAGCAGGCGACAACCTGGGCTGGCCTACTATTTACCGTTGTGAATCAGGGGAAGGGTTGGTTACTCCCTCGATTGTTTGGCGTGAAGCTCTACCCCCTGGTGGAGCCACAATTTATACTGGTAATTCTATTCCTGAGTGGAAGGGTAGCTTAATTATTGCTACTCTGCGTTCCCAACACTTGCAGCGTGTGGCGTTCAATCCTCAGTCTCCTCAACAAGTTGTGCGTCATGAGGTGTATTTACAAGGTAAGTATGGAAGGTTGCGAGAAGCGATTATGGGGCCGGATGGTGAATTATATATCACAACTAGTAATTGTGATGGCCGGGGGAATTGCCCATCACAACAGGACAAAATTCTCCGTATTACTCAATAAGACACAATCATATGAGGAAAAATGCTATGAAAGGATTAAAAGGAAAAAACGCCTTGATCACAGGTGCAAGTTCGGGAATTGGACAAGCGATCGCCATTCGTCTGGCTCAAGAAGGCTGTAATATCGCTATTAATTACCGCAAAGATCCCGAAGGTGCAGAAGATACCGAAGAAATGGCAATGCAAAAAGCCTGTGGCGATATCAATAACTGCGGTGTTCAATCTCTACTGATACAGGGTGATGTCTCTAAGGAAGAAGACATTGTGAACATGATCAATACTGTAGTTGATAAATTCGGCAGTATTGATATTTTGGTCAATAATGCTGGCATTCAAATCGAATGTCCATCTCATGAAATCAAAACAGAAGACTTTGATAGAGTAATTGGGGTAAATCTGCGGGGTGCTTATCTCTGCGCCCGTGAAACTATAAAACATTTGCTCTCGCAAAATCAACCGGGAATCATCATTAATATTTCCAGCGTTCACGAAATTATTCCCCGACCGATGTATGTCAGCTATTCCATCAGCAAAGGCGGAATGGAAAATCTGACGAAAACTCTAGCCCTAGAATATGCAAATCGGGGTATTCGCGTCAATGCGATCGCGCCAGGAGCAACTATCACCCCCATCAACGAAGCTTGGACAAACGACCCCGAAAAGAAAGCAGTTGTAGAAAGTCATATCCCAATGGGTCGTGCGGGAACCTCCGAAGAAATGGCCGCAGCCGTCGCTTTTTTAGCATCCGACGAAGCCGCATATATCACCGGACAAACTCTATTTATTGATGGTGGACTAACACTCTACGCCGACTTCCGCGAAGCTTGGTCTGCGTGACAGGAAGAGGCAGGGGGGAAGGGAGCAGGGAGCAGGGGGAGCAAGCCCTTCCCCGATAGCGCGAGTGCATTCGCGCAGCGTCTCGTAGAGAAGCGGAACATGGGTACAAGCCCCGCCCATAAGCGGGCGCTTGACCGGGGCGG
>DATNQO010000229.1:0-6901 GCA_036704005.1 Leptolyngbyaceae cyanobacterium
GCCCCCAGTCCCCAACCCCCCATTTTACTGCCTCCTCCTGACGAGAGAATTTGGCATAAAACAAACCATAAGTTATGTTAAGATAAAACTTGATTACAAGAGGAGTTTGCCACTCACAACACGCAAGGCGGCTTCCTGCGATTTCGGCAGCTTGCCTTAATCTTCAGGGTAGCATTACTGCTTATGGGGCGTAGTCGCAAGAGCGATTTCCCTGAAGGGTAGCGACTTCTCACAACCAGCCCTTTGGGCGGCTTCCCGATGGGTAAATTAAAAAAGCATACGCTGCTGCGGTAATGTACAATACCAACAGGCGAATTGTTAAATAATATTAAAAAGTGTCAGATTTATCTAAAGACACTACAATTTACCCTGGGACACAAGCTAATAAAAACATCATAACATGACTTGAAATAGTCAATGTCAAGGTTTACAGGCAGTTGTTGACAGTGGATAAACCCACCACAGCGCTGTCAAAAAGGGTGCGAATAACAAAGAGCGAAATTATCGGGCTTTGTGTTTAATAACAAGAAAAAACTGGAAGTTTTTTTCAAAATATGGGTGAAAAGCCAACAATAGCAATTTCTCACTTGGGCTGTGAGAAAAATCGAATTGATACCGAACATATGCTAGGGCTGCTGGTCAAAGCAGGCTATGGTGTAGATACAAATGAAGAGTTAGCCGATTACGTAATTGTCAATACTTGTAGTTTTATTGAAGCCGCTAGAGAAGAATCTGTTAGAACTTTAGTAGAACTGGCAGAAGCCAACAAAAAAATTGTGATTACAGGCTGTATGGCGCAGCACTTCCAAGAACAATTATTGGAAGAATTGCCAGAAGCAGTTGCTGTAGTTGGCACAGGGGATTACCATAAGATAGTTAACGTAATTGAAAGAGCAGAGCAAGGCGAGCGCTTAACGCTAGTTAGTGCTGAACCCAGTTATATTGCTGATGAGACTACACCGCGCTACCGGACTACTACCGAAGGTGTTGCTTACCTGCGAGTAGCCGAAGGGTGTGATTACCGTTGTGCATTTTGCATAATTCCCCACTTACGCGGGAACCAGCGATCGCGTACAATAGAATCTATAGTGGCTGAAGCAGAGCAGCTAGTTGCTCAAGGGGTACAAGAGATAATTCTCATTTCCCAAATCACCACAAACTATGGTTTGGATATATATGGTAAGCCGAAACTAGCCGAATTACTGCGGGCTTTAGGGAAAGTTAATGTACCCTGGATCAGGATGCACTACGCCTATCCCACGGGATTAACCCCGGATGTCATAGCGGCAATTCAAGAAACGCCAAACGTGTTACCATATCTAGACTTGCCCCTACAACATTCTCATCCCGAAGTTCTCCGTGCCATGAACCGTCCCTGGCAAGGGCGAGTCAACGATGAAATTATCGAGCGCCTCAAGATAGCCATTCCAGGTGCTGTGTTACGGACAACATTGATAGTAGGCTTCCCTGGAGAAACAGAAGCACAATTTGAGCATTTACTACAGTTCGTCCAACGGCATGAGTTTGACCATGTGGGCGTGTTCACCTTCTCAAGAGAAGAAGGAACCCCTGCTTACAAGCTACCCGACCAACTGCCCCAAGAGGTGATGGATGAACGCCGCGATCGCCTCATGGCACTCCAGCAACCAATTTCTTGGCGCAAAAACCAGCAGGAAGTCGGCAAAACCGTTGAAGTCCTGATTGAACAAGAAAATCCTGAAAATGGGAAATTAATCGGTCGTTCTGGCAGATTTTCCCCAGAAGTTGATGGTCTGGTCTACGTTGAGGGCGAGGCGAAGTTAGGAACTATCGTGCCTGTGAAGATTCACAGCGCGGATGAGTATGACTTGTTTGGTCAAGTCAGTCATAACTGACGACTAACAAAGACGCAAGTTTCAATTTACAAATCTAAAAACAGAAAAACAAAATCTAGGAGAGTTGATGAACTTTTCGTTTCAAGAACTAGGAATTTCCCAAGACCGTGTAGAACACTTAGAAAAACTAGGTTTTACCGCACCAACAAACATTCAAGCCCAAGCTATCCCTCAACTGTTGTCAGGGCGTGACGTAGTAGGTCAATCACAAACAGGTACAGGTAAAACAGCAGCATTCTCACTGCCCATATTAGAGCGGTTAGACGTTAACCAAAAAGCAGTGCAAGCCCTAGTTTTAACCCCAACCCGTGAATTAGCCATTCAAGTCCACGATGCAATGGCGCAATTCGTTGGTAACAGTGGCTTACGGGCATTGGCAATTTACGGTGGTCAATCAATTGACCGCCAAATTTTACAACTCAAACGCGGCGTGCAAGTCGTAGTTGGTACACCAGGGCGGGTAATTGACTTGCTAGAACGGGGTTGTCTGAAACTAGACCAAGTTAAATGGTTTGTGTTGGATGAAGCCGATGAAATGTTAAGCATGGGCTTTATCGACGATGTAGAAAAAATTCTTTCTCAAGCACCCCAAGACAGACAAACAGCTTTGTTCTCAGCTACCATGCCACCATCAATTCGGATGTTGGTCAACAAGTTTTTGCGTTCTCCAGTCACCGTCACCGTTGAGCAACCCAAAGCTACACCTAATAAAATCAATCAGGTAGCTTACCTCATCCCCCGCCACTGGACAAAAGCCAAAGCCTTACAGCCAATTCTGGAAATGGAAGACCCAGAAACAGCTCTAATCTTTGTTCGTACCAGACGCACAGCCGCCGAACTCACCAGCCAACTGCAAGCAGCTGGTCACAGTGTGGATGAATATCACGGCGACTTGTCCCAACAAGCAAGAGAACGGTTATTGACTCGCTTCCGTAATCGTCAAGTACGCTGGGTGGTAGCAACAGACATCGCTGCACGTGGTTTGGATGTGGATCAACTGTCTCACGTCATCAACTACGACTTACCTGATAGCGTGGAAACCTACGTTCACAGAATTGGTCGTACTGGTCGCGCGGGGAAAGAAGGTACAGCAATTACCTTAGTACAACCATTTGAGCGTCGCAAACAGCAAATCTTTGAACGCCACGTGCGTCAAAATTGGCAATTGCTTACCATCCCCACCAGGGCGCAAATCGAAGCACGCCACATTTTGAAACTGCAAGAACAAGTTAGAGAAGCTTTAGCTGGCGAGCGTTTGGCTTCATTCTTGCCTATTGTCAGCGAATTGATTGAGAAATATGATGCTCAAGCGATCGCCGCAGCCGCCCTACAAATAGCTTACGATCAAACTCGTCCCGCTTGGTTAAGCACCGAAATCGACGTTCCCGAAGAAGTGGCATCCACCCCCAAACCCAAGCTGATCAAGCGTCGTGGTGAATCTGGTGACAGAGGTCGCAACTGGAACAAATCAGATAACGGCGACGAAGACAGACGCGGTACACCCAAACCAAAATTACGGACTGGTAGCCGTCGTGAATCTTCCGCTACACCAGCTAATCCCAAGTTAGGTTCACCTGCTGCTAGAGAGTCTGCTTCTTAGTCATTAGTCATTAGTCATTAGTTTTTGACTAAAGGCTGACTAACTGTTTTGATCAGCTTGTAGGAACATGAATATAAACAGATTGCTTCTATTCTTATGTTCACAATCTCAGATTTAGAGCAGCTACAAGCTGAACATCCAGAATGGCAGATGGAACTGGTGGACGGTAATATCCTGGTTATGGGGCCTTCTGATTATGTTTCAGGAGAAATACGCGCTGAGTTTGCCCGTCAACTAGGTAATTGGGTTCGCCCACGTAAACTAGGACGAGTGACTGGTTCTAGCGCTGGTTTTATTCTGCCAAAACTGGAAACGGAAGACAACGAAGCTGATGTAGAAAAGCGTAATCTCCGCGCTCCTGATGTATCCTTTGTGCGTGCGGAGAAACTAAAAATTAGCAAACGCGATTTTGTTGAGTTATTACCCGACTTGATGGTAGAGATTAAATCCAAATGCGATCGCATCAAGCCGCTAGTAGAAAAAATTCAATTATTTTTACAAAATAACGATAAATTAACAATACCTGATTTACTTCCAGGTTGGGAGTTGACAGTCTCAGAAATTTGGCCGCCTGTGTTTGAGTGAGAGGCAGTTATCAGTTGACAATTGACAGTTGACAGTTGACAGTTGTTACTCTCCTTGTATCTTGCACCATTATGTTATTGCGAAAATCAAAGCCCTAAACCCTTATATATTCGTAGGGTGGGCATTGCCCACCATATGCTTACTGAGAAGGTGCAAGATGTCAGTTTACCCTGCTCCTTTTTCCCCTCCTGGAAGGGGCTAGGGGTGGGTTACTCCCTCATCTATCTGCCTCTCTCCCCCTACTCCCCAGTCCCCAGTCCCCAGTTCCCAGTCCCCTATTTCCACGGACGAGAAATCTTTTCTAACTCCTGAATTTCCTCGTCGCTTAATCTCCAACCCAAAGCGCCTACATTTTGCTGTACCTGCTGGGCGTTTTTGACTCCAGCAATGGGAATTACCTTACCTTGGGCGATTAACCAGTTAAGGGCGACTTGGGCGGGGGTGCGATCGCGCTTTTCCCCTATACTACGTAGTAGTGATATTACTGATGCGATTTTTAGCAACCCATCTTTATTAAATTTTGGGTCTATACTTCTTGCCCCTGCTGGACTTTTGCCACTATCAAAAGTGTATTTTCCTGTAAGTAATCCTTGAGCTAAGGGGCTGTAAGCTAAAATAGTTACATCTAAATCACGGGCAGCAGCCAAAATACCGTTAGTTTCTATTTGTCTACTTAACAATGAATAGCGGACTTGGTTCACCGCTAATGGTATACCCCTAGCCGCTAATATTTTATAAGCTTCACGCATTTGTGATGCTGAGTAATTACTGACACCAATAGCGCCAATTCTACCCCGCTCCACCTCATCTGCTAAGGCGTTCATCAAAGTTTCTTGACTTAACAAAAAACTAAATGGCCAATGTACTTGGTAAAGTTCTATACGCTCTAGTTGTAGACGTTTGAGGCTATCTGTTAAAGCATCAGCAACAGACTGACCTGTAAACCGCCAAGGTGCAGGGCCAAATTTCGTAGCAACTTGCACAGGTTTTTGCGCCTGTTGGATAAATTTTCCTAATAATTGTTCTGAAAGTCCCAGCCCGTAAATTTCTGCTGTGTCAAAGAAGGTAACACCAGCTTCTAAAGCTGCTGTAAATGCTTCTTGCAATTGTTCCTCGTCATACTCACTGCCATAACTCCAAAAAACCTTGTCACCCCAAGCCCAAGTACCAATGCAAAGGGGCGTGACAGTAGGGCCATTTTTCCCTAACGTAATTGTTTCCACGATCGCCAGACTTCATTTAGTTACACTTCTTCACTTATTTAGTGTAGCGTTTATCAGGCAGTTGACAGTTGACAGTTGTCAGGTGACAGTTGTTATTCTCCCCTACTCCTTTTTCCCCTCCTGGGAGCAGGGTGGTTTCATACAATCAGAGAAAAAAGATTATTGTGTTTCAAAGCCTCTCCCCCCGTGGGGGAGAGGTTTGGAGAGGGGGCAAAATCTCTGCTACAACACTAGAAATCAGAACTTATAAATTTTTCTTTTTCTGTATGAAACCACCCTGCTTTTTCCCCTCCTGGGAGGGGTTAGGGGTGGGTTACTCCCAGTTGGTGAGTTTCGACTGCGCTCAACTACCGCGTAGTCGAAACTCAACTACCGCGCAGTCGTACCACTCCGTGGAAGCAAGCTACGCGTTAGCGTCTCCGTAGGAGAACCACATCTCCCTCATCTCCCTCATCTCCCCCATCTCCCCCAGTCCCCAGCCTAAGCAACTTGAAAATTATCTGCTTCCTCAACAACCTCATAACCATGAGTTAACTGTTCAGTAGCTCTATCAATCAAATCTAAACCTTGTTGCACTGTTTCAATTACACTTAATTGTCCACGTAGTTCCGCCGCGCCGACGAAACCCTTAGCGTACCAAGTCATGTGTTTACGGGCTTGACGAACACCGCGATCGCCTTTATATTCCCATAAAGCTTGTAGATGATCTCTGGCACATTCCAAGCGTTGAATTGGCGTTGGTGCTGGTAAAATTTCCCCAGTTTTCAAGAAGTGGTCAATTTCTCCCACCAAAAACGGATAACCCAAAGTCCCACGGGAACACATCACACCATCAGCGCCAGTCTCTTCCAAACATTTCACCGCCGCTTCCACTGAAAATATATCCCCATTACCAATTACTGGAATCGAAAGAATTTCCTTGACACGGGCTATCCATTCCCAACGAGCGTTACCATTGTAACCTTGAGCGCGGGTGCGTCCATGCACCGTAATCATTTGCGCTCCCGCATCTTCCATCCGCTTGGCAAAGTCGAGAATGGTAATTTCTTTATCATTCCAACCAATACGGGTTTTTACGGTGACAGGCACATCAACAGCTTTCACAACTTCCCGCACGATGGCTTCTGCTACTTCTGGCTGTCGTAATAAAGAAGAACCGCCACCATTTTTAGTAATTTTATTTACCGGACAGCCCATATTAATATCAACAGTATCAGCGCCTTCCGCAACAGCTTTAACTGCGGCTTCTGCGAGAAAATCGGGGCGACAGTCAAACAGTTGTATACTAATTGGTCGCTCGTTGGGGTCTACCTCCATGATTTTTGGTAACTGCTTGACGTAGTGTAAACCCGTAGCATTTACCATTTCCGTATACATCATCGAATCTGGTGCATAGCGACGGACTAGCCGACGAAACACCATATCTGTCACCCCCGACAAAGGCGACTGAAGAACACGACTTTTAACCGCAAATGAGCCGATTTTTAGGGGTTGAGCAAGTCTAGCTTTGAGGCTGGGAGACAGAGTAACCATAGAGGCAATTGAAAATAAGTAACTCGCTGTGAATATTTAGTCTTGGGGGAAGGCAGGAGGCAGGAGGCAGGGGGCAGGGGGCAGGG
>DATNQO010000230.1:0-7442 GCA_036704005.1 Leptolyngbyaceae cyanobacterium
CAGGGGGCAGGGGGCAGGGGGAGAAAGAGTTTTCACCTTTTTGCACAGATGCACCGAATTAAAACTAATTAGGCGAACATGATATAATGACTAATGACATTTTCCCCTCGCAGAATATATGGTTGATAGTCTAAGGACTACTCGATCAAGGCAAGGAAAATACAAGGTGGGTCACACATTTTTATTAGAACCAGGGCGCTGGAAAATCCAAGGCAGTTGGTTAGAACGGAATGAGCTGCCCATCACTGTTAAGGGTATGATTTTGGTGGCTTGGAATCGGGATAATTGGTTTACTATGGCAGCAAAACTCGTATTTCCAGGTGGCGATCGCCCAGAAATTTCTTTACAGTATAAGGGGCGTTTGCATCAAGGAGAGCGCCAGTATACTTTTTTACTCCAACATAGTATTTTAGGACAGGTGGAAGGCGAAGGTTGGATTGGTCTAGATACAATTGTACAGCGTTACTGGGTGATGAGCGATCGGCAACGCCGTAGCGGATTTGAAACCATGCACCGCGTTTGTGAAGATTCTTACTACTTAAGTAGCGGTGTGATGTCAGGTCATTTTTTAACCAGCACAATGGAAGCCAGCCTAGAGCGTCATTAGTCAGTTGACAGTTAACAGTTAACAGTTAACAGTTGACAGTTGACAGTTATTATTCTCCTCTGCTCCTCTGCTCCGGTTGGTGAGTTTCGACTACGCTCAACTACCGCGCAGTCGAACCACTGCTCCTCTGCTTCCCCTTTTCCCCTTCCCCTTTTCCCCTTCCCCTTTCCCCTTTTCCCCTTCCCCAGTCCCCAGTCCCCATCTTCTTAAAGTTTTTGTGTACTTTGAGTTATTTAGCAGCCAAAATTTGGGCAGAATATATTTATATAAAAATCCCATCACAACATCCTTCTAAGGATATATCTATCTATTTTTTCTACCTTGAAGAAGAGGATTAGAGGTTAGAGACTAGAGGAGAGAGGGATTTTTATATCTTGTTGTGTAATTGATTACATAACACTCCATTTTGAAAATAAAGAACAGTAAAAACCCTTCCCCTTGTTGAATATTGGAATCAAATTCTCTATGTCAGACCCCAACATGAATCGTGTTCTTGGCAATAGATACCAGCTTCAGGAGTTAATTGGTTCTGGAGCGATGGGTAAAGTTTATCGTGCTAAGGATGTTTTGTTGGGAGGGGTTCCTGTTGCAGTCAAATTTCTTGCTTTATCGATGCAAAATGAAAAAATGCGTTTGCAAGAACGCTTTGAGCAAGAAGCCAAAACCTGTGCTTTACTGGGGCAAAAAAGTATTCATGTTGTGCGCGTAATGGACTATGGCGTAGATGAAAATAAAGTTCCTTTCTATGTCATGGAATATTTACAAGGAAAAAGCCTCAGCCAAGTAATTCGCAAGCAAAATTTATCTTTGTCCAGGTTCGTGAGTATTACACGACAAATTTGTTTGGGTTTACAGTGCGCTCACGATGGTATTCCAGTTGATGGTAAGGTGTACCCAATTATTCATCGTGATATTAAGCCTAGTAATATTCTGGTAATTCAAGACCCAAGTTTTGGAGAATTGGTGAAAGTTCTAGATTTTGGTATCGCTAAATTATTACAATCAAATAGCGACCAAACAAAATTTTATCTGGGAACACTGGCTTATTCTTCGCCCGAACAGATGGAGGGTAAAGAATTAGATAATCGCTCGGATATTTACAGTTTAGGTGTGATGATGTTTGAAATGCTCACAGGCGCTTTACCGCTAGTCGCACCTACTCATTCTTTTGGCGCATGGTACAAAACTCATCACCTGCAACCGCCACGTACTATTGCAAATGTTGGTGCTGAGTTAACAATTCCTCAAGAACTAGAAAATTTAATCATGCGATGTTTAGCTAAGACAGCGAAAGAACGTCCGCAAAATATTGAGGAAATTCTGCAAGTTTTAGAGTCTCTGGAACAGCAACTGACTCAACAGTCATTTAGGCAAGATAATCACAATGAGTATCGCTCCACCACTACCTTAACCCTGAACGCTGCACCTAAACTAGAGACAAATGTTGATTCTCAAGCATTTTTATCAAAGGAAAAAACTACTTACAACATTTCCTGGCCTCAAAATAAACCAATTGCTGATATTGTTTTTCCTCAACCTATCGACTTCAACGGGGAAACCCTACCCGCTTTATGGGTGATGCTGTCAGAAACAGAAATCTTCAAACGCCTTAGTTGCACTCGTTACAATCAATTTTTGTTCATCACAGCACCTCACCCGATGCTTTTATGGATAACGGTAATCCACAATCGTCAACATGGGGCTAAATGGTTGCCCTATTATCTTGATCTTAAAACTACAGTTAGTCAAGAAATAGTCAAGTTGTTAGTCAAAACTGGGGACTATCGTTTACTTTTCTTTGCGCGGGAATCACCAAATCGCTGTTCTCATGTTTTAACTGCTAGTATCGCGCCTATTCAACGCCAACGGTTGCAACAGTGGATGGCTGCGGCTAAAACATTTGTATCATATGGTGATCCCCAAACGAGTAAAAACCTTCTCAAAGGGGAATACCAAAAGATTAAACCCCAAATATTGGCAAAGTTGGCGGCTATTGATACAGATACTCCCGTTAACCTATGCGGTTAAGGCAACCCCCCAAGGGTAGCAAGCCAGGAGGTGAAGTCTTCTAACTTATCCAACAACGCCTATAAATTACAACTATTTTTGTTATGGAGTAGCTAGTCACTCTAGCCCAGGACTTACGCAACTGGCATTTGGGGTAGGGTGCGTCAGATGTGGAAAATCCTTGAATCTGTACGAAATTATTGGGGCTGACGCACCCTACAGTTAGTTTGATTATGACACTTGCGTCAGTCCTATAGCCTAAGCGCCTCTATATTGTTACAGATGATTACTGATATGTAAACTTTTATAAAATAAACCGATAACTAGGTTGTAAGCCTTATTCGTAATAAATATAATAATCAACAGTGTTAGTGAAAACAGAAGCTCCTGATTAAATATTAAGCAGGGTATTCGGGACTTACGGCATTGAAAGATTGAATGACCATGAGTAAAATCTAACTAACAGGGGTTAAATAAGAAAAATTTACTAGCACTAGCGAATTAATAGCTACAGAGCTAAACAAGTTAAGTGTAAATAATATTTGGCAATCAAGTAAATGCCATGTTTAGTTTTGAGTTATTGGTTTCAGTGTTGAGTTTATTTAGTCGAAAGTTGACGCCCCAACATCCCCAGCTCTTTTCCGCCCTGGAACTGAGCAAGAGAAGGAGGTCGCCCACTGCGACACAAATTTCTCTATGCCATAGTGGAGCCAGAATCTAAGCCCCACTGATGCTTGAGTAATTCTTGATAGGTGGCTTCGCGGACAACCATTTGCTCATAAAGCTTGACCAAAAAATCTTTCGCTTGGTCATGACTCATATTCTGTACTTGAGTAGCGAATGAGCGAATGCTGAATTGTTGTTCCAAGGACAGTTGAATTGGTTGGTTCATAACAGACTCCTAATAGACAAGGTGTAAAAGTTATGTCGGTCAGAGAAGTCCCACAGGAATAGGACTTGTGATAGTGCCTGCCCTATATTGTTCCTCTGTATTAAGAAAGATAACAATTATTTGACAGTTTTGCCCACATCCTTAATGGGTAAGTTTTGGGTTTTTTGCTCTGCACTTGAGCCTACTGGTATATTACCCAAGTCTGTTTTGACAGATTTAAGGTAAAATCACCATTTTTGGTTACGCATTTCATCTACACATCTTTTCTTGTTGACTGCTGACTGTTAACGGTTAACCGTCAACAGTTAACAAATACATAAGCAAGTATGTAAACTAAAAGCGTCGTAGTTTACCTAAAATGACCTCTTAAGCCGAAAACTTCACTGAATGAGAAGATTAACGGCAGGGTAAGAAATCATTAGTATTAAGATCGCATTATATGCGTCCTACTTTATTATGTGCAAGATGTCAACCGACAAATTTTAGATAAACTCAGCCGCAAATTGGGATTTTGTTGGCTAAAAGTATTTTTATCAAGTTGCAAATAGAAAAAATGCTCAGGTTGAACAAATTGGTGAGTATATTTACTAAATTGGTCATTGGTCAATAGCTTTTAGCTGTTGACAGGTGACAGGTGACAGGTGACTATTCAAGGGCGACTAGGACGACGGTGATGTTGTCGTGACCTCCTTGTTGTTTGGCTGCTTCAACTAGGGAATGGGCGGATTTTTCTAAGACTGAAGATTGTTGCAGCTGATCGGCGATCGCACTATCGGCTAGTTCTTCTGTGAGACCATCACTACACAAGAGTAAGCGATCGCCTGCTTTCACATCTAGGGGTTGCACATCGACCTGATGTAGGTCTTCTCGACCCAAACAACGGGATAAGACATGGCGGAATGGATGAATCCTCGCTTCCTCGGCGGTGATGTCGCCGACTTGGATGGCTCTGGCTACCCAGGTATGGTCTTCTGTGACTTGTTCTAGCTGTGTCTGGCGCAACCGATACAGGCGGGAGTCACCAACATGAGCGCACCAAGATTCGTCACGGAACATGACCACGACGACTGTAGTACCCATATCAGCGCGTTCAGGATGATTTTGCTGATCCTGAACAATGGCTGCGTTAGCACGCCATAAAGCTTGTTCTAGTAATTTAGGCGATGGCTCAGGAGCATCCCAATTAGATGTCAAATATGCTTGAATTTCCGTTGTTGCGATGCGACTGGCTTCTTCACCTCCTGCATGACCGCCCATACCATCAGCAACGATGAAAAATCGCCCATCAGGGTCGATATAGTGGTAATCTTGATTATTGGAACGAATAAGACCCGGATCGCTCAGACCCGTGAAGTTGAGTTTCATAAATTTTTACTGCAAACAAAAATTAATACATTCGGTCGTAACGGTCGAGGCGGAGCAGCAATCGAATCAGCGTTACTGCAACTGCTGCGGCGATGAAGCCAGCTAGCAGAGCTAACCATACATAATGATTTACTAACAAAATAGTAGCTGAAAGGGTAAATCCACTGATTATCAAAGCGTAGCCTATGCCAATTTGAATGTTACCCTGTCGCCGTAGGAGCCTTTCTGTTTCTATAGAACGCACCCGCACGCGCATATCCCCGCGTTCTAATTTTTCTAGGGTATCTTCTAATCTACGTGGTAATCCAAAAGCAGTGGTACTAACTTGGACTGCTTGGCGGCTTAATTCATTGAGGAAAGTATTGCCGTCTGAACCATTCATATCGGTCATAATTTGCATTGCATATGGTTGGGCAACTTCCATAAAATTAAACTCTGGATCTAAGCCTTTGCCTACCCCTTCTAGAGTGGAAAAGGCACGCATCACAAAGGTGAAAGTTGCAGGAAATCTAAATGGTTGATTATAAGCTATTTCGTATAAATCATCACTGATGGCAGCTACCGATTGGTTTTCAAAGGGCTTATCCATGAAATTATCGAGCATATACTGCACCGATCGCCGCACAGGCCCCATGTCATCTACGGGTGCGATCGCCCCCAAATCTATGAGAGACTGGACTACGCGATCGCCGTCTTTCTGGGCTATGCCAAACAGCGTTTGCATTAGCCCTTCGCGGATATTTGATTTAATCCGCCCCATCATGCCAAAATCGTAGAAAATTAAAGCACCATCGGCACTGACTGCAATATTCCCTGGGTGCGGATCGGCGTGGAAAAATCCGTTATTCAGCAGTTGCATGAGGTAGGCTTGAGCGCCTTGACGCGCCAGTACCTTTCTATCTAAACCTGCGGCTTCTAGCGCCTCATATTGGCTAATTTTAATCCCTGGCAGATATTCCAACGTCAACACTCGCGGCGACGCATAGCGCCAATACACCTTGGGGACTTTTACCCAGTCGTGTCCGCGAAAATTCCGCCGAAAAGTATCAGCGTTCCGCCCTTCGTTGAGATAATCGATTTCTTCCCAAAGAATGCGACAACATTCTTCATAAATCCCGATCCAATCTCGTCCCTTCCCCCATTTAGGATGACGTTGAAAGTAATGGGCAATACCCTTAAGAATTTGTAAATCTATCTCAAATAACTTTTTTAATCCAGGGCGCTGTACCTTAACAACTACAGACTCCCCACTATGTAGCACAGCCTTGTGTACTTGCCCTAAACTAGCGGCTGCTAAAGGTATCGGTTCAAAACTATGGAAGAGTTCGGGAATTTTTTTCCCTAATTCTTGCTCAATAGTTTTTTCTACTTGTTCATAGCTAAATGCAGGTACTTTGTCTTGTAGCTTTGCCAACTCATCTACGTATTCACTGGGGAATATATCTGCGCGGGTAGAAAATAACTGCCCGACTTTGATAAATGTCGGCCCCAAATCCAGCAGGGTATTACGAATCCAGACTGCTTGTGCTTTACGCCGCGCAGCCTGTTTTGCTTCCGTGACCCCGCCAGGGTAACTCCAAGATTTGTTGTATCGCCAAAGTTTGAACATTAAGGTCAATAC
This sequence comes from Leptolyngbyaceae cyanobacterium, assembly GCA_036704005.1. Lineage (GTDB taxonomy): Bacteria > Cyanobacteriota > Cyanobacteriia > Cyanobacteriales > Nostocaceae > Trichormus. The sequence goes on from DATNQO010000230.1 coordinate 6,493, forward strand.
AAAAGACCAAATGTCCACAAAGCGCCGTTTGCTAGAGTAGTTTTCCCGATTCCAACGGTAAGCCTTATCTGAATAAGTAGTTTCCATATCTTGCGCGTACCGTTGGTTTTTTACTGAATCACCTGGAAGAAAAGACACTCTGATCCCTAAACTGTTTCTTGTAAAACGCCATTTGTCTGTAAGTCTTGACTAATGACTAATGACTAATGACCAAATCTATACTGAACTGCTGCGATAACGTTGTAACTCATTACGCAATAGGGCAATTTCTGCTCTTAATTCGTCAATGTTGGCTTGTAAGTCAACTGACTCAGCGACAGTTTGTCCGCTACCTGTGGTTGTTTGTCCTGCGCCAGCCGCCGCAGAGGCTCGGTTTGCCCGTTCTAAGACTTCGTCGGTGAATTGACGTAGCTGTTCTCTAGCTTCTGCATCGAATTTACCGATTTCACTCAAAGCATCGGTGACGGCGACTTCTAGACGCTCGTTGATCACTTCGGCTACAGCTCTACCGACGAAAAAGGCTTGTACAAGAGGGTTATTCATATATTTTTGTTACGCTCATCCGCAAGAGAATTATAACTTGCCCGTATGCTTTACGGCTTCCTTCTGTTGTAGTTATGTTTAGTTAGCCGTTTCCACATCTATTAATTGTAACTATATAGACATATAATCATCTAATTAGAATTACTGGGTTGAGTATTAAAAAAATATAAATTTTTGTTTGTAGTAAGCACTTTAGTGATACAGGAAGAAGGACTAAAGTCCTTACTACGAACACTACAGTAATTCTTGGTAAAATTGGTCTGGTTGATTGGGTAAATATGTTGTCACCTGCAAGGTTTGGGCTTTTAATTGAAAGCTTTGGGTGATGTTAATTCGGCTAAGAAAGTCGATATTGTGGGAGATAACCAAGATTGCACCTTGATATTCGTTGATGGCTGAGATCATTT
>DATNQO010000231.1:0-28519 GCA_036704005.1 Leptolyngbyaceae cyanobacterium
TCATTTCGTGTAGTTATGCGTCAACTTGAATTTGAAGCAAAGTTAATCTTTGAAACTCAACCAAGTCAGGAAATTTTGTCTCTGTTAGCTGCAAGTGTATTAGCTTTGCGACGTATAGGAAGTGGACGCAATAGAGGAAGAGGTCATGTAAGATGTACGCTTCATGATCATGAGGGTAAAGATATTACTCATGACTATATAAACTTGTTTGGCAAAGTTGAGGAGGAAGTATAATTGAAGGTCATCATTTTGTCTTTACAAACTCAACAACCGCTACTTGCAACTTCATTTGCAGGCGACCCTAACAGCGATGTTTCTTACCCTTATATTCCTGGTAGTATGATTAGGGGTGCTGTGATTTGGCGCTATATGAAGCAGCATGGTTTATCGGAATTGGATTTAACGAATGATGAGGTTAGGCGGTTATTTTTTGATGGGAATAGTACCTGTTATTTGAATGCTTATTTGCAAAGTAATCAAGGTAAACGTACTCTACCAATTCCTCGTTCTTGGTTCAAGGAAAAAAATGCAGGATTCACAAATGGAATATCAGCAATAAGAGTTTGTGATAACAGTGTTGATTTTGATGTAAAAGACCAACTAGAAAAGCATAAACCTTTTGGTGAAGGCTTTTGGACTAAAGAAGGCAGTAATATACATTATTATACAGAAAAGCGGCGGATTAATATTCATAACCAGCGCGATCGCCAAAAAGGACGTTCAACTAAAACCAAGCGCAACCCCGGAACTAACCAACCCCAGCCAGAAGGAACGATATTTCGTTACGAAGCTATTGATAGTGAACAGACTTTTCAAGCTGTAATTTTGTGTAATAGCGAAACTGATGCTCAAATCATTGTCAACTTGTTAGAAACATCGCCAAATATTTGGCTTGGTGGTTCCCAAAGTGCAGGGTATGGACATACTAAAATTACTCAAATTACTAATAATCATGATACATCTGACTGGAATGAAGTCAATATTTCTATAGAAGATGAGGACAGAACTGGTAGGGATTTTTTGACTGTCACATTGCTTAGTGACTTAATTTTACGCGATGACTTGGGTCAATATGCAATCATTCCACCTTCAACAATACATAACACACCAGCACCACTTACAAGAGAATTAAGAAAATTTTTAGGTGGAGAAATTCAGCCGATCAGATGCTTTACCAGCGCAACTATAATCGGCGGATTTAATCGAAAATGGGGATTACCTCTACCAACTGTTACCGCACTCGCAGCAGGAAGCGTCTTTGTTTTTAAATTAGATAATTTTTCCCTAACACCTGAATTAATTCAATTAATAGAAACTAGAGGTATAGGAGAACGAAGAAATGAAGGTTTTGGTAGAGTAGTTATTAATTGGTTAAACACAGAACAATTTCAATTTCAGCAAGCAAATAGTAGTTCCAGCAATAATTTACCTGATTTACAAACAGAGAAGTCACGCACCTTAGCTGCACAAATGGCTGAGAGGCTGTTAGAGAAAAAGCTAGATGAAGCATTGCAAAAATCTCTAGTGCGTTATTCAATCAAAGGTGAGATGCGGAATACTCAACTTTCTCGTTTAGAACTATTAGCTAGGAACGCTCTTTCAACGGGTGACTGTAATTTACTTGTATCACTGTTAAATAATCTCTCTCCATACGCTCAAGGTAAATTTACCGATGCAAAGGTTGGTGATTATTCTCTAAAACAACAACTAGAGCAATGGTTAAATGACCCCTATTCTTGGTCTTGGGTGACTAATAAACAAGAATTAAAAGTAAAGGTTGCTAATATTGAACGTACTATTAACGATGAATTTGCTAAGAACAATAAATTAGCAGAAAAATATACTCTTAAGTTAATCATGGTACTGGCGAAAAAGGTAATTAAGGAGAATAATAAATGATTTGTAAACGCCTCCAATCTCGCAATCAACGCTTGATTAATGAACGCATCATAGTTAAAGGAACTTTGATATTAGATACACCCACTTGCTTAGGGAGTGGTGATCATGATGGTGATGCTGATTTAATGATTTTACGAGATAGTATAGAAGCTAAAGCATTGCTCATGGGTTCCTCTATTGCGGGAGCATTAAGAAATTATTTACAAGAATTTGTAGGTGGTGCTAATGCTAAGGAAAAATTATTATTTGGTGGCGATCGCCACAATGATGATGTTGAACAAAGTCCCCTAATTATCAATGATGCAATCAGTAGTGAATTAATCCAAACTGAATTAAGAGATGGAGTTGAAATTAATAGTATCACAAGAACAGCAGCAGACAAATCTAAATATGATTTAGAACTATTAGAAGCTGGAACTAACTTTGAACTTTATTTTGAGCTATTGATAGGAGAAGGAAACAATCGAGAGCAACTAATTAAAGAATTATTAATTGTTCTTCAAGGTCTAGAAAATGGCGAAATATCTCTAGGGATGAAAAAGCAACGCGGATTTGGTCGCTGTCATGTAAAATTATGGCAAGTATGGCGATTTGATTGGAAACAACTAGATGATATTAAAAAATGGTTGAACTTTGAACATTGGGCAACACATTTACACCAAAACCATAAGAGTTTCCCCAAAATAGTAGAAGCTTTTCAGGAGGTAGGAATTAAGGTCAAACCAGACTGCAAAGATAACAGAAATCGCTTCACTATTCAAGCTATATTTACTCTTGCTAGTCCCTTATTAATTCGTTCCAGTCAAGCTGATACCCAAAAAGTACCAGACGATGTACATCTCAAATCTCGACGCAATGGTGAGCCTAAATCAATTATCCCCGGTACAAGTTTAGCTGGTGTCTTACGCCATCGAGCCGAGCGTATTGTCAAGACGTTAGCTGAAAGTGAACAGATAAATACATCCCCAATAATTAATGAGATGTTTGGTTTTGTTGAGAAAGAAGGTAATTCTGATTCAGTTTTTAATGATGAGAATCCTAAAGCACAAGCCAGCCGTTTAATAGTTGGTGAAAGCATCATTAAAGAAACCCACGATTTAGTACAAAGCCGAATTGCTATTGATAGATTTACAGGTGGTGCATTACACGGAGCATTGTTTCAAGAACAACCGATTTTTCCCACTGATAAAACAGAAATAGAATTAAATATCGAATTACGCCAACCGAGAAATCATGAAATTGGCTTACTGCTTTTATTACTCAAAGACCTCTGGACTGGTGATTTACCTGTAGGTAGTACAAGCAGTATTGGACGGGGAAGATTGCAAGGTAAACAAGCAGATATTACTTGGCAAAATGAAAATCATTGTAAAAAATGGAGAATTAAAATCAAAAATTGTCAATTGCAAGTTGAGGATTTACTTAACAAAAAAGCCTCTAATAAAAAAATTCAAGAAGAGTTAAATAAGTTAGTAACTGAATTGGTAAATCAGGTGAAACAGCATGAATAAACCCGATTGTAAACCCCTTGATGATATTCAAGAAATTTCTGACACTATTAACTTACGTAAATGGCTAAAAGCAAAAGTTCAGTCTTCAGAATATAACTTGAAGTATCTCCTAGCTCATGCAGAAGATGGTGTGATATGGGGTAATTTTGATTCTCAAGGAAATTTAATTACCGCCACTGAACCAGAAAACTTATTCCCTGAATATCAACTTCCGGTGTTTAGATACGAAACATTACAGCAATGTCGAGTTTTTGGCGACAATACAGAAATCATGTTTTGGCGAACTGACGATGGGTTAAGAGCGATCGCCATCAAAGATAATCAAAATACAGAATATATTACCGAAAAGCATATCCTCTGGGGAACGCAAGCAGAACAGGTTAAGGATAATTTTACTTTAGTTTCCGATGGTTCCCAAGGTCTACGTCACGCCGTCCCCTTGACTGGTATTGAATTTAATCCAAATCAAACACTACATCGTCCCCTGCATTTGGAGGTGCGTAACTATATCGATGATGACGAGACTACAGGTTTAGCAAGGATTTATTTAAGCCGTCTGGTATCACTTAAATCAAGGAAAGTTATCGATGAAAAAGCATATTCCTAAAATTCCCACACAAAAGAAAGCGATCGCACCTTATAATTTTGTTGAGCTACCCGATAAAATAGTTCCCGCACAATTAGAAACTAATGGCAATAACCGCTATTATCCAGATAGACATACTGGCAGAATTGAATGCACATTAACAACTTCTTCACCACTATATATCCGTTGTGGCTTAAGCAAAGAGGAGTTTAAATGTGGTAAAGAAGCAAAAAAATTACCAGATTTTTATTATATTGACCCCATCACGAAAAAACCTGTAATTCCTGGTAGCAGCTTACGGGGAATGCTGCGGACTCTCATCGAAATTATTAGTTTTAGCAAAATAACCCAAGTCTCAAACCATCAGCGATTATTCTTTCGTGCTGTCGCTACCTTACCTAAAGATGATTCTCTTGCTCAAGCATACCGAAAATATATAGATTCCGGTACAGTCAAAGCTGGTTATCTCAAACGCGATGGCGATATTTGGAAAATTCAAGCAGCTAAAGAAATTAAAGTCAACAATGCTTTGACATCATTTGCTTGGGTAAAAGAAGAATATTTATCATCTGCTGATTTCCCCGAATTAAAGAGATTTAAAGATGGTACTTATTTCCCCCAACATATACCAATTAGTTATCAAAGAATCACCAAACCCAAGGGACGGTACATAGCTGAGAATGTCACTATTCCCAAACAATACCCACTTAATCAAGGAAGATTAGTTACTAGCGGAAACATGAAGGAAACTTCTGACTCCGATAGTGAAAGCATACGTACCTATCACTGCGTTGTACTCGCTCCTGATTATAAACATAGTAAAACTTATATAATTGATCCAGATGCAATCAAATATTATCGTAATGCTTTAACAGACTTCCAAAAACAACCACCCTTTGACGAAAAATTAGGAATGTTGCAAGAAGACCGTCCTGTATTTTTCTGTCAACCTCAACAAGGAGAGATGGTAACATTATTTGGTCATAGTCCTTATTTCCGCATTCCCTACTCTCCCAATGGTGATGGTAAAGCGGCGACCGTCGTAGATTTTATTCCAGAACATTTGCGAGATGATTCTATAATTGATATTGCTGAAGCGATTTTCGGATTTGTGAGAAAAGAACAGCAATCTAAAGGGAAAGAACAAAATCGTGCGAGTAGAATTTCTGTGAGCGATGCAAATTGCATCAGTGATACAAATGATATCTTTATGACTGAGGATGCAATTACTACCCAGATTCTTGAGACTCCCAAACCAACCACATATCAGCATTATCTAGTGCAGCCAGAAGAAACTAATGCTGATAAATCTAAACTCAAACATTATGCTAGTAAACCCATTGAAGAAACTGTAATTCGTGGACACAAACTATATTGGCATAAAGGTAGTAATCATGATATTCAACATCCTAAATCTAATGAAGTTGAAGAAGAGTACAAAAACCAAATTAAGCCTATTAAATCGGGTAAAAAATTTAACTTCACTATCCAATTTGAAAACTTAAGTAATGTTGAACTTGGTGCTTTGATGTGGATTCTTGATATAGCCCAAAATGACGAATACCGTCTATCATTAGGTATGGGTAAACCTTTGGGTATGGGTGCAGTAAAAATAGAAAGCAAGCTATATATAAGCAAACGAAAAGCAAGATACAGCAAATTATTTAATAATAATAGTTGGGAGATAGCAGAAAATCTAGATGATAATCCAGATTATCAGCAGATGTTTGAAAATTATATCCTTCAACATCTGAAGCAAACAGGAAGATTTAAAGACATACCCAGAATACAAATGCTGTTAGCAATGCTAAATTGGCAAAAAGTTGCAGCAGCGTCAAAAACCAGATATATGGAAATTAAAAAACAGGAAGACTCACTAGATGGTGAACCTAATGAATATAAAAAGCGCCGTGTATTACCAACGCCTTTAGATGTATAACGTTTTTCGATTAGATACAGGGAGATAAGGGAACACCAAAAAATAAATTATGAAAATTGACTGTTAGTAGAGTGCGTCAGTAGGAAAAATCCCAGCTATACCAAGAAAACACTCATACTGACGCACCCTACATTTTGGATATTTTTTATCTGGAAGTTCCTAAATTAGGATAATGTACCTTAAGCTAATATCTTATACATTTGAGAAGATGGTGGGCAATGCCCACCCTACTTAATAATCAGCCTTTGTTTAATCTGAGTTAAACAGAATCAGGGGAAATAATAACCTATGCCTTATAGTGACTTCACTTTAAGAAAAGTCAAACAAACATTTAATATAACTACCGTGGAAGGGGAAAGATTTCTGCCAGAAATTCCACCAATTGCTGCTAGTGAAACTCTGACGGCTTTTTTAGCAGAAAGTTTGCCATTAGCCATAGCTTCAGGAACTCAAAAAGCGCGTTCTGAGTTAATTATTAGTCCTGTATTGCTAGAAGTACGCAAGATTTTACAAAGGAAAATTAGTTTATTTTCTGGTACAGACTTTAGTGTAGACCCCACTTTAGGATTAACTGGAGTCTGTGATTTTCTTCTCAGTCGTTCGCCAGAACAGTTAGAAGTTGAAGCGCCTGTAGTTATGATTGTTGAGGCAAAAAAAGCAGACTTAAATCCAGGTATTGGACAGTGTATTGCGGAAATGATTGCTGCCCAAAAGTTTAATGAAATTAATAATCCGGCTATTCCTACAATTTATGGGAGTGTCACTAATGGTACTGCTTGGCGGTTTCTGCAATTAACAGAGCAAACCGTCACAATTGATTTTACAGATTATCCCCTGCCTCCTGTTGAGGTCATATTAGGAATTTTGGTATGGATGGTAAATAGTCAATAGTCAACAGTCAATAGTCAACAGTCAACAGTCAATAGTTAATAATTATATCAACTGTATATGAAATTGCACATAATTAGAAAATCCATTAATTTATCTGCGTTTATCTGCGTGCATCTGCGTTCAATTATTCTATGCAGCTTCATATTAATTTGGCATCAATAGTGATGCGGATTGATACATTTGAGATTATCACAACCAAAACTGTGAGTCATCATTGCCGATAGGTATTGAGAAGTTTGAGAATCAAGGTGCAATTCTTGCTGTATTTTTTCATAAGCTTCTCCCTGCACTATCCTAATTGCCATGTCTTGAAATTGTTTCCAAGACAAATTACTACCTATAAAAGCTTTGGCTAAGGTAATTACCAATTCCTCGTAATCATTATCTTCTAGTTTGGTCATCATGCGGTGTTCGATTTCTAAGGAATCATCAAAGCAGTAGTACCAAGATTTAGACTGCTGCTTGACCACCCTTTTGAAAAAATGCTGCTGTTTAGAACGACTCACCGCGCGATCGCTCTCACTACATACCATTAAAATAGGTGCAGAAGGATGATTTTGTGCCTGTTGTAAAACCTGTTCTCCCAATTCCAAGAATATCCTTAATGCTGGAACCCGAAAACCTTTATAACCAAAATTACCAGAAGCGTCTTTGTTGAACCATTCAAAGTAAATTGGCAAAATTTTTATTAATATATCAAATAGTAAATTCTGATTACCCAAATAAGGCGTAAACAATAAAGCGCGGTCAATTTGCTGGGGATATTGCAACGCCAACCAAGCCGCCAAAGTTCCCCCAGAAGATAATCCCCCAACTACAACTTTTTCACCTAGTGTTTTAGCAATCTTCACCCACTCCAAGACAAACTCTAAATAAGTTTTAATATCTGTTGGTAGTGGCGGGGGGTTATGCTGATTCCAATCTCCTGCTAGTCCGTGACCTGGTTGTAAGGGAACTAGAACATTGTTACCTTGTTTAAATAAAGCTTTTCCCAGTGGCTCAAATTGATAAGGCCCGGCTGTAAAACCATGCAGGAACAGACAAACTTTTGATGTATTGTGGGGATGAATCAAGAATTGGGAACGACAGGCTGCATTCCTCAGTCCAGTTTCTAACTCTGATTGCTGAACTTTCTCAAGGATATCTATCATCTTCTGGTTATTGACTCCATCGGTAGATTTAGGTAAGTTATGAGGAAGATTTGTGAGAGCCTGATACTAAATTAGCAAAGTCTTTCAAAATATTTCTATATCTTTGACCAGCCACCCAGAAAACATCATTATGAGTTGCGTTTTCCACCCATAAAGATAACTTTGGTGAAGGTGCAGTTTCATATAACTTTTGTCCATGAGTGACAGGAATTATCTCATCAGCTTGACCGTGTATAATTAATACTGGACAGCGAACTGCTTTGATTTTTTGTAAATTATTGAATTTATCAAATGGCAAAATCTTGATTGGTACTACGACTCGAAAAGCTGAAGTAAAGGTACTTTCTAGAATCAGACCGCCAATTGGTTGTCGAGCCGCCAAATCTACTGCTGAACCACCTCCTACTGAACGTCCAAAAACTATAATATGCTTTGGTAGGATTTTTAAATCTTTGATTAAATAATTATAAGCAGCATCAATATCTTGATAAGCATGATTTTCCGTAGGTATGCCTTCGCTTGTACCGTAACCACGATAATCATAAGCCAGAACATTAAAACCTAAGTCGCGTAATTGTTCTATAAATTGTTTAATTTCGCCTAAATCTTCTGCATTCCCATGAGCATAAAGAATTGTGTACTTAGCAGTAGGGTTAACTAAATGAACTGCTGATATTTTCGTTTCTCCCCCGCTCTTGAGCTTGAAGATTTCTTGAGTATCTTGATAGCTAGATGGTTGAGGTAAGAAAATAATACTATCAGATCGCAAATACACATAGACAGCGAAAAATAGATAAATAAAAATTAAAGATTTTAACAATCTTCTCCAGGTAAAATCACCAATTAAAATTTTTCTAAGACGCTGGTTATTCATTAATCTGTATATTTCTACATTTCATCAATTAGATGCTACACATTTAATACAGTTGCGTCCATCTAATTTAGCAGCATATAACGCCACATCCACTGCACTTAATAGCTCATCCTTGGTATTTCCATGCTTTGGAAACACACCCACTCCACCGGAAACTGTTGTAGATATTTCTTTACCTGCAAATTCCCACCGCATCATTTCAAATGATGCCCGGATTTGTTCTGCACGTTCTACCGCTTTCTCTAGTTCCACCCCAGGTAAAGCCAAGACGAACTCTTCACCGCCATATCGGCACGCCATATCTTGAGAGTTACTATACTTGTGTAGTATGTCGGCAAATGCCTGAATTACAATATCCCCAGCTTGATGACCAAATGTATCATTAATTTTTTTGAAATAGTCGATATCCATAATCATTAAAGCCACTGGTGCAGCATTTTGGGTTGCTTGTAACAATCTTTTGGGGAATACCTCATCAAAATAGCGCCGATTAAATAAGCCCGTCAGCCCGTCCTTTGTAGCCTGTTCCCGTAGCTTGGCTTGCAGGGTTTGAATTTCGAGTACCTGTTTTTGCAAACGTTGATTAGCCTCTCGCAGTTCTAATTCCGCCTGATAACGTTGAGTAATATCATGCAAAACCAAAAGCCGCCCTGTTAACTGCTGGCGATCGCTGTATAATGGGGTAATTAATAACTCCACATACATTACAGTTCCTGAATCCATCACTATCTCTGTTTTGAAACTTTCATGAGGATGGTAAGATTTGATAATATCAGTCCATTTTCCTAGAATTTCAGCTAGAGGTTGACCAATATGCTGGTGTTTTGCGCCAATTAAGTATCTCGCCGCCGGATTCATATCAATAATACGGTTTTGCGCATCTAACACAATTACACCATCACTCATTCTTTCAATCAGCGTTTCTCTGGCTACAGGAACTAGGTCAAACATCCGAAAGCGAAAAAAACTCACAAAAAAGCATACTCCAGTCAGCATAAAGCTCATTGGTGTGACGTTTAGACCCACCGGAGTCAGTCTTAGCATATACAATGTTGCTCCCAACAGGGGGAATGCTACAGCTGCTAATGTCATGCTTGACTGTCGGCGATACAGCGCTGATGGCAATAAGGCTTTTTGAACTAGCATGAGTGTGCCTATAAGTGTGTAGGTGTAAACACATCCCATTACCCAAAAAAAACCCACATTATGTTGATAAATCACAAAATTAGTTCCTTGGGGGTCTGGCAAAAAGCCTGACCAGACTAAACCATGCCATTCATTTGTTGCTACCAAAGCCATATTGAAGATAGGAATTACCCATAGCTTGGCAAGATTGCTTAGTCTTAGCCAATGCAGTTTGTTTGTGAAGTGCATTGCAAATATAAGAAAGAATGTAATTACACTCCCTGAGCCGACATACTCCAATTTTGACCAAAATATTTTATCTCTCAGTAGAATTGCAGATGCTTCCATTGCGGCTACTGTAGCGTATCCTGTGATCGCCAACATCATGGCGATGAAAGGCTTGCTAGCCGAACATATTGACCGTCTCTGCCATGCTGCATAGGCAACAGTAGCTGAAATTACCGCCGTTAAGCTCAGAATCATAAAGTAGAGATTATACTCAACAAACATGGTGATGCACCACTCAATAGTTTTTCTCAACCTTATGAGATCAGTTTGCGCTCGTCATGATTCATTGTATAATCTTTATCGGCAGACTATGGCTAGTTTTGGCATAGCTTTGTCACAATATGGGGCAATTTTCGCCCTACTGGCCTGGCTAAAATGTGGCAATAGATTGGGAAAAAATTGAACGCAGATAAACGCAGCGAAAAGTTCTGTAGGAGGGTTAGCCCGACCTAGTAAACTTTTCAACACAGATAAACGCAGATGAATAAGATGAGCAATTTTTAGCTAATGTACAAAATTAGTCTGGTCACGCTACTGGCGTGGCAAGGCTAAAATGTTGCATAGATTTGAGATAAATTAACAGCTTAAATGCCGACGGTTCGCTACCGGAACTGTCGGCAAAACGCCTTGAATTTTGAATGAGCGAATTTTGAATGAGCGAATTTTTAATAAAAACTATAGCAAAGTGCTGAGTGCTGAGTTCTGAGTTCTGAGTTCTGAGTTCTGAGTAAGAATTTCTTCCCCTGCTCCCCTGCTTTTCCCCAGTACCCAGTACCCAGTACCCAGTACCCTCTACTAAAATCCCATCGCCTTGGCTACAGATCCTAAGTCTGCCTCAATGCCTTGTTTAAATTGGCTGTTGCTGTGCTTAATTGCTGTATCTGGGTCTTTGAGACCGTTACCTGTGAGGATACATACTACTGTTGCGCCTGTGGGTACTTGGTCTTTGACTTTCAATAACCCCGCGACGGAGGCGGCGCTGGCGGGTTCGCAGAAAATGCCTTCTGATGATGCTAACAGGCGGTATGCGTCGAGAATTTCTGCGTCGGTGACGGCGTTAAAGTTGCCCTGGCTGGCTGTTTGGGCGGCGATCGCTTTATCCCAGCTGGCGGGGTTGCCGATACGAATGGCTGTGGCGATGGTTTCGGGATGGGCTACAGGTTGCCCATTGACTAAGGGCGCTGCGCCTGCGGCTTGGAATCCCATCATTCGAGGTAGGCGATCGCATTTCCCGATTTGATGGTATTGACAAAAGCCCATCCAATATGCTGTGATATTGCCTGCATTGCCTACGGGAATACATAACCAGTCTGGAGCATTACCTAAAGCATCGACAACTTCAAAGGCTCCTGTTTTCTGCCCTTCCAAACGGTAGGGGTTGACTGAATTGACTAGGGTGATGGGATAACTTTCCGCCATTTCGCGGACAATTTCTAAGGCTCTATCAAAGTTGCCTTTAATTGCCAAAACTTCCGCGCCATACAATAGTGCTTGGGCTAACTTACCCAAGGCGACATAACCATCGGGAATTAAAACAAAAGCCTTCATCCCGCCACGCCTGGCATAAGCGGCGGCGGCGGCTGAGGTATTACCTGTACTTGCACAAATTACTGCTTTGGCTCCTGCTTCCTTAGCTTTGGAAATCGCCATAGTCATCCCCCTGTCCTTAAAACTGCCAGTGGGGTTAAGACCATCGTATTTCACATACACCGTGACTTGTCTACCGATACGTTCTGCGATCGCTGGCACAGGAATTAGGGGAGTGTTACCTTCTAACAAAGTTACAACTGGTGTTTTCTCGCTGACAGGTAGGTACTCACGATAGGCTTCTATCAGTCCGGGCCAAGGTTGGCGATAAGATTTAGCAACAGACAAGCTCAAAGTCACGGGATTTAAGTCTTTTTCGCTAAGGATTGGATATGGAAGATTTTATTAAGTGGAAAGGTTAAAGAAACACATTTTTTGCAACTTTTCCTTCCAGAAGAATAATATTATCTCTTTTTGGACAAGTCTTCCACTGCTTCTTTAATAAATGTTAAGTTTATCGCAAATTGGTCATTGGTCATTGGTAAGTAGAGACGCTATTAATCGCGTCTGTACAGTCAACAGTCATTGGTCATTGGTCATTAGTAGCTATTCTTCCTCATCTCCCTCATCTCCCAGTCCCCAGTCCCCAGTCCCCAGTCCCTACTTCCCTGGTTCTTGGACGAAGAACAAGGGAATTATGGCTACTAGGCGCAACCCTGTAGATAGGATGAACACGGCAAATAAACCTCCGTACTGAGGAAACTGAGCGATAATACTACCTATAGTTGTGCCTAATGCACCACTTACCCCAGCCACTGCGGAGGCGATCGCAAAATATATCGACTGGTTTTTAGTTGGGGCAATGTTTAGCTGGATATTGTTATTACATAAATCTATTGCTGCCCAGACTCCACCGAGCAATAGATGTAATAAAGGAAACCACAACCAAATCCCCCATGTATCTGCACCAATTCCCAGCCAGAGTAATGGGGTTAGTGCTACTAAAATACCGATAACAATTAAAATACGTCGATTGCCTATCTTATCGGCTAACTTTCCCCAGAAAATCAGCATCAGCAAATTCGCTCCAGCTTGCAGACTACCGTAAAGCGTTACCCAACTCACGTCTAGATTGAGTGTGTCTAGCATATAGAGGTTAAAAAAAGGGGAGCTAATGTTGACAGCTAGCATCCAACAACCGAAATAAAACAGGAATGTCAAGAAATTAGAGTTTTTCCAGATGCTGACAGAATCATTTGGTGGTGGGGGAATTTCGCTTGTGGTAGATTCGGCTATGTTGTTAACTTTAGTTTTTTGGGGGGGTTGAGCGATGGCGTTCCGCCCAGCGTAGCTGATCGCATTTTGCAATTGCGGATTTACATCTACTTTGAAGTATTGACATACTAAACTTAAAATTCCAGAAAATATACTGATAAAAAGTATTAAACCGTAACCTTGAATAGTTCCCCGATACCAGTGAGAGACAAACAAACCAGCCAAAGGTACACAAATTAAATTAGTAAAACTAGCTGCACTATTACGAAACCCAAAATACCTACCTCGTAAGCGTCGAGGTACAATCATTGCTAACCAACTTAGCCAAGAAGGACTCCCCAATCCTCCTAACAAATTGGTGATTAATAAAATTGATAATGTTAATACTTCTAATTGTTGAGCATTGATGTTTCCCCAACTGAATAAAATCACCCCGATAAATAAAATCAGCCACAAGCACCGAGCAGTGCCAAAAATCCACATAGAATATTGAAAACGGCTGGTAGTACGCTCAGATAAGTAAGCACCTAAAGGCTGAATCAAGTTCACCAACATGGGGATAGAAGACAACATCCCAAATATCACTGGGCTAGCATCTAACTCGATTAAGAAGTTACTCAGCAAAATTCCCCCAGTACCCAAAGAATAGACTGTGGCGAATATAGAATCTATAGTTGATGCTTTTAAGCTTGTGCGAATAGCATCTTTAGGAATGCGGAGACTGGATTTATTGGTAAGGGTGAGTGTTGCTTCTGGTGGAGTAATGGGGAGAATTTCTGAACTCAGACTAGCCGCAGTTTCAATAGAGACATAATCCATAGTTATATGAGTGACTCATCCAATTATTAACAGCGATATTTCCCAAGCCTAAATCGTATTTTTATTTATGCGATGGTGTCTTAGCACGACCCCAAGGTCATAATCAAAGGCATACCCTAGCTATATATTGTGAGTGGGGGAGATGTGGTTCGACTACGCGGTAATCGAGCGGAGTCGAGATTCACCAACCGGGAGATGAGGGAGTGGGGGGAGAGTAACAACTGACAACTGTCAACTGATAACTGACAACTGTCAACTGATAACTGATAACTGTCAACTGAACTGTTAGATTCTGCCAAGTTTGGGGAACAATGCAGTATGCTTGCAATCCTTTGGCTGAAGATAACGGCATGAAAGCGCCTATTGTCCGACAAACTAGACTTCTGAGATTATGTATTGTATTGTGCTGTGTTTTGTCTGTGTTATTAGCATTACTGCCAGTGTTTGCTAATACATCGCCTTCACTTGACACGCTAAAACAGCAGCAACAACAAATTCAACAAGAACGGCAAAATGTTGTACAAGAACGCGATCGCCTCACTAATTTACAACAAGCCGCGCAAAATCGCCTGACTGGTATTGCTAACAATTTGCAAACCACCAACAGTCAAATTCAAGATAGTGAGTTGCGCTTACAGCAGGCTTCCCAGCGCCTGCAACAGCTAGAGGCGAATTTAGCTGTGACACAAAAGGCTTATGAAGCACGTCAAGTGGCAACTGTAGCACGGTTGCGTTATCTCCAGCGATCGCCTATCAGTCAAGGATGGGCTGTTTTGCTACAAAGCCGAAATATTAGTGACTTTATCAGCCGTCGTCATCAGTTGAAGTTAGTTTATCAGGCAGATCAGCAGATTTTGGTGAACCTCAGCAAGCAAGCAGATTTAATCAACAAGCAGAAAACAGAAGTAGAAGAACAAAAAAATGAGATTGCATTGATTAGGGAGCAATTATTGGCGCAAAAAGCCGATTATCAAACTCAAGCGCAAACTCAGTCAGAATTGATACAGCGTTTAAATAGCGATCGCCTGGCCTTAGAAGCTGCACAAAATCAACTGGAAAGAGATTCCAAAAGTTTGGAAACTTTGATTCAACAAAAGATAGCCGAAGCTAAAGCCAGAGAAGAAGCGCAAGCCAAAGCCAACATCAGAACTAACGTCCTCGTCAAAGGAACAGGTTTATTTGCCCTTCCTAGCAGCGCACCGACAAGTAGTCCCTTCGGTTGGCGTGTACACCCCATTCTCGGCTATCGTCGCTTTCACGCTGGGTTAGATTTTGCCGCAAGCTATGGCAGTACAATTAGGGCAGCCGATTCAGGAACAGTAATTATGGCTGGCTGGTACGGGGGTTATGGTAGGACTGTGATTATTAGTCATGGTGGTGGCGTTACTACACTTTACGGCCATGCTAGTGAATTATATGTTTCCGAGGGGCAAACAGTAGAAAAAGGACAGGCGATCGCGGCTGTCGGTTCCACAGGCTTATCCACCGGGCCACACCTCCATTTTGAAGTGCGTCGCAACGGTACACCAGTCAACCCAGCCGATTATTTGTAGCGTCAAATGTTCTCAAGTATGATATAATTTCTAAATACGAGGGCGCGTAGCTCAGTGGATAGAGCAACAGATTCCGGTTCTGTTGGCCGGGGGTTCAAATCCCTCCGCGCTCGTTAGTAATTTTACATAAATAATTATCCCTACCTGCGAGAAGCTAAACCGGAAAGATGCGCCAGAACTGAAAAAGACCTTGTGCGAATGGTGCGGCATTGAAATTAAACTCAAGCAAATTCAGATCCTTACTATGAAGCGCAAGTGGGTTTTTATCTCTACAACAGGACGCTTAAACATCAATACCGAATTGCTCGAATTGTCCAAATAAGTAGACGAATTTCTCATTTTTCCTGAATTGCTATACTTACTCGTTCCCAATCACGGTAAGCTATTTAAGTGCTTTATGTCGTTTTATTTACCTAAATATGAAGAAAAAGAAGGCAAACTCTAGGGGTGTATAGCTGATACTGGTAATGGAATGTTAAGGTTTTGATGTAGTATCATAACTTGATACAGAAAATTACTACAAAATATTGTAAAGTAAAAATAGATAAAGTATCTATTTTTGAATGTTCCTACTGGTTTTGAAAAAATGAAAAATGAATTTTCCTAATCCACCCATTACTGAAGCAATTTTTGATATCACAGCGAATCTTCCCAGTAGTTTTAATCATCAAGACTTCTTGAATTTTTATGAAGAAGTGAAATCCAACTTTCATAAAATTAACAAAAGAATGGAAATCAAAGGAGATGTTGAGTTCCAATTAGATCAGTTAGACGAAGTAAATCCTCAATTATTACCTTTATATAATAAGACAGAAGGATATATTTTTACTGCTCAAGATGACAAGAAAATTATTCAAGCTAGAACAAACGGTTTTACTTTTAGTAAATTAAAACCCTACGAAAGCTGGGAAAAATTTTATGGTGAAGCCTATCAACTATGGGAACAATATTCTCAATTAACAAATCCGGTAGAAGTAACTCGTTTGGGTCTACGGTATGTTAACAAAATTAATATACCTGCTAAGGGAAAAATAGAGTTGAAAGATTATATTAGAACATTACCAGAAATAGCTGATAATTTATCAGTAGTAATGGAAGGATATTTCATGCAATTAATTGTGTATCATCCAGAATATCATCCATCAAAAGCAATTATTAATCAAACTATAGGTGAAATCACTGAAAATGATAATGGTGAAAAATTAATCCCGTTAATATTTGATATAGATGTTTTTCAAGAAGTAAGTATTTCTCATAATGAAAAAGAAAAAATCAGAAATATTTTTGAATCAAACTTACGCTGTCTCAGAAATGAAATATTTTTTAAGACTATTACAGATAAAACAAAGGAGCTATTTCAATGACTGCATTACTTGCTCTAGATAATAGTCATATTTTTAGTGCTACAGCTAGCAGTGGTAGTAGTAAAGAACACAATAAAATTGTTCAAACGGCAAAACAGGCTCAAATACATCGGCTAAACGCCATAGCATGGAAATTTAACATATCTCTTTACTTATTCTCAAATACAGATATTTCTGAGTTTGAAGATAGAGTGGAAGAGATTCGAGATGAGTTAATGCAGGGTAATCCTGTATTGTCAAGAGAAGACATCAATTGTTTAAAAAAAATTATTAAAAAACTTGATGTCTTTCATTTAGTAGCCTTAGCAAGACTTCTAGGTGTTCTTTTAGAGATTGAGACTTATTCTGAAGATTCAGCTTTTATGATTAAAATACTTCTACAACATTCTTCAGATGAAGTAAGATACGCTGCTTTAGAAGCAATTGCCTATGCTATTGGTGAAGTTCCTATAGCTTATGAAATGGTTGCACAAGCCAAGAATTTGCTAGAAAATGAAGAAAGTACATTTGTACGTGAATACTTGGAGTCCCTATAAGGTGTGACTGAATTACGTTATTACAGGGGCGTTAAAAGCCTTGCCATATGGAAAGCAGGTAAACAACAGAAAGCAATTCCATCTCCAGAACATGGTAGTCGATACTTAAAAGATATTAAGGAGGGAAAAGGCTTTCCCTCCTTATGGCTACCTTATTCCCCCGAAGATTTAGAGAAAATTTCCTTGGGAATGCTCCTTAGCAAAAACCATCTGGATACAGTAAACTTAGTTGGCTTTAACGAATGCTGTTTTAGTAATGTAGGGATTGAGGTAAGGAAAAGTGATGATGTTAATTTTCCTATACCTACAGTTAGTCACTTACATTATGAACTTTGTATTAAGGATGATAATGCTTTAACAGCAGCAATAGAAATATTTCTTAAATGTAATGGCGACTTCGCAGATTTTGTGAAGTCAGATCCAAAAAAAAATAATATGCGTAAAATAGCTGCACAGTATCTTAATGAAGTTGGTGAGTTATATCAGGAAAAAGCTAGAGAGTGGGCTAAAGGTTACTTAGACTGAAAGCTTCTCCCGTCTATCAAATTTATGGATAAACTAGATAAATATCGCAGTATTCTCAAGAAGATATTAACTGAGTATTACGAAATGGCTAATACTCAAGTTATTAGCAATAGAGAAATTGAAGTGAGCGATCGCTTGGCTTTTGATGAAGAAAGAAATCAATATCTTTGGTTCCGGTTTGGCTGGGATAACAAAAAGCTGATACAGCACATTATCATCTATCTGTGCATTAAAAATGGCAAAATTTGGGTGGAAGAAGACGCAACTAATTTATGCGTAGTTGATGATTTACTATCAGCAGGCATTCCCCAAAGTGATATTGTTTTAGGCTTCCATCATCCTAGTAAGCGAGGTTTTACAGAATTTGCTACAGCCTGAATAGACTAGGAGTTATTTTGAGGCTAAATAAGTAAAAACCTTACCAATTCAGGGTTATTAATTTGTCGAGTGGACAAATTAATTGATAATTTACATCACTCGCCATTCCCCTTTACTCTCTCCCGCGCCAAGCTATCAATTGCATCACCCAGGGCGGTGGTGAGACTTTTACGGGTTTGGGCGTGATTTTCTTGCTCGGTTTTCAAAGCTTGACGCAGGCGATCGCGTTCTTTGATCACCTCCACCAGTTTAGCTTTCAAGTCCTCCACGGTGCGGATTTGGGCTAATTCTTGCTGGATACCTACGCTAGCCTTAGCATCGGGTAATGTTTGCCCATCTATCCCCTTGAGTTGCTGAATTTCGGTTTTCAGGGATGCGATCGTTTGGCGGAAGAAATCTGCATCTGTGCGGCGTTGTTCTGCTTCTGTGTTGTAGAGTTTCCGCCACTTCTCAGCACTTTCCCAAGCAGCAGCGCGTTGTTGTTGTTCTTCTATTAGCTGTTGCTTGAGGGTTTGGATTTCTGCTAGCCACTGTTGGGTTAAGTCTTGAGTCATAGATTGGGGACTGGGGATTGGGGACACTTCTTGAGCTTCAGTGCATCGCTGGGAATTGGGGATTAGTTACTATTCCCTCTGCCCAAGCTTATTTTATAAGTATTATTGCGGTAAAAAAAAGTAAATGGGTAGATGCGATCGCAGCCATAAATCTGGCAAATTAGAGAAAATCATCTGCTATCACTCAAATTATGTCTTTGCCTCGTTTTGTTCGCTTCTTTCGTCATATCAGTTGGCGTACAATCCAGAAAACTTTTACTAGGACAACTGAAAGACGACTTTTAGGACTGGCTTCAGAAATTGCTTTCAATGCTATCTTATCTTTATTTCCGGCAATTCTCGCCGTACTTACAGCTATTGGTTTGTTTGCCGACTCCTTACAGAACACCTTTAAGCAAATGGCTGGACAATTGAGTCAAGTTGTACCAGAGGAAGCGATGGGATTGATTCGTGATTTTGCTAGCCAAGAAATTGCCAATTCTCAAAATAGTGGCTTATTTTCTCTGAGTTTTATCATCGCCCTTTGGACGGCTTCAGGCGCAGTCAATACCGCCATGACGGCTTTTGATCAAATCCATCAAATTCCTCAAGAAAAGATCCGCCCATTTTGGAAGTCCAAGCTAATATCTTTAGGATTGACAGTAGGTACTATATTGCTGTTGGTACTGGCTTCTTTTTTGGTTTTCATCAGTGACTTATTGTTGGCAATGGTGGTGAATGAGAATGGTTCTTTAATTTTCTTGCTGCATCTTTGGCAATTGTTACGCTGGCCTTTAGCGTTAGGCATTGTGGCTACAGCATTTAGTTTTATTTATCGTTACGGGCCTAGTGTCTGGAATCGAGGCACACCAATTATGCCAGGAGCTATAATTGCCGCAGTTGGTTGGGCAATTTTATCTGGCTTATTTCGCTTATATGTAGCGAATTTTGGTAACTATAACAAAGTTTATGGTGCAGTAGGGACAGTGATAGTTTTAATGCTGTGGCTGTGGATGAGTTCGGCTGTTTTATTAGTAGGCGACCAATTAAATGTAACTGTCGGTGAAGATATGCAGGCGAAAAAATATCGGAACTCTCCACAAGAGGTTCGTTAATAAGTATAGTTACGACTATTGTAAAATGACCAAATTGCAGTAAGATATAGGGCAATTTCATTGCGAAAAAACGAGCGATCGCCCGAATGCCTGAATCTTTTCCCAAATACTCTTACGTTGACTCTAACACTCAAGCCGCTACTATAAAGCGCCTACGTCAATTAAGCTATCTCTTAGATACAGTAATCAAAATTCCCGGCACACCCATAGCTGTAGGTTTAGATCCAATCATAGGAATAATACCTATTGGTGGCGATGCTTTAGGTTTAATCCTGTCCTGCTACATCGTCTTTGAAGCCTCGCGGCTAGGCGTACCGAAAAAGATATTAAACAAAATGATATTCAATATTATAATTGATACTTTAATAGGTAGTTTCCCCGTCATAGGCGACTTCTTTGACTTTGCCTGGACAGCGAATCAATACAACATCAAACTAATAGAAAAGTATTTAAATGGTAATTAGTCAGTTGTCAGTTGTTAATTGTTCTTCTTCCCAATCCCCAGTACCCAGTCCCCAGTCCCCAATCCCCAATCCCCAGTACCCAATCCCCAATTTCTGCTGTAGAATGCCTTAACGAGTGTTGAGATCACTCATTGAGCAAAGACATGAAAGATTGGTGGCAAGAGACTTTCCCCAGAGGGCGGCAAAGTCTAATAATTAGTGATGTTGATGGATATCCTGTACAAATTGCATACGGTGAAAAAGGTACAGGTAAACCACTATTTTTATTACACGGTATGGGTAGCTGGAGCTATAATTGGCGTTATAGCGTAGATCCATTATCTAAGTATTTCCGAGTTATTTGTGTAGACGCTAAAGGCTTCGGTTTTTCTGAGAAGCCTTGTTTAAGGCGCGAACAAAGTGGGCATCAAGTTATTGAATTAGAACGAATAATTCAACAATTATGTGATGAACCAGCAGTGATTGTGTCTGAATCTTTAGGTGCATTAATTGCTCTCGCTCTAGCACAAAGAAATTCCCAATTAGTTGGGCGTTTAGTAGTAATTAATGCCCCGATTTTTGCTGAACAGTTACCTCATTGGGCAATGTCAATACTGTCCCAAATCCCAATAGAATTATTGCAAACAATAGACTCTTTACGTCTAGCTTATTTATTCGCACCATTAGTTAGGGAAATTATGGCCATAGAAAGGCGTAAAGTGTTATTTGATCCATCAATTCTCACCCAAGAGGATGTTTACTGGATTACTTACCCCTTTGTTGAGATTCCTGGTACTTTGGTAAAAGTTGCTGAGGATTTGCAAATAGCAGCTAAAGAAATTGAGAATTGGCAAGCAAATAAACCTAATATGCTGACTCAAATTCAGAAAAAATTGAGTGAAATTGATTGTCCTACATTAATTTTATGGGGTGATAAAGATAGTTGGTTTCCAGCTAGCCACGGCGAGAAATTGCATCAACATCTACCTAATTCTCAATTTCAAATTTTAGAGAACTGTTGCCATGATGCTTCTACTGGTGCTGCAAAAGTCGTAAATCAGGCGATTTTGAAGTTTTTGCAACAGACTGATTTTTTGTGAAGTAGTGGCGATCAAATGTTTCAGAATTTCATAAAGCCTTGGGACATATAGTCTTAGAGTCAGGACTTACGCAAGTGTCACAATTGGTGGTTGGTGCGTGACGCTACAAGTCTCATGACTACGTTCAAATATTTTCGCAGCGTCACACACCCTACAGGAAAAATATGCCAGTTGCGTAAGTCCTGTTGTTATTTTTACTGTCAAGGTTATAGACTAATTTTCTAGAGGAAATGATAGAAAAACGAACATTAATTGGAAGGTTTAGCATCATCTGGCAAAATAGCTCCAGCTAAGTCTGCTTTGTCCAAGTTAGCATCAGATAAGTTAGCACCAGTCAGATCAGCACCACGCAGGTTAGCAGCGTATAAATTCGCGCCTTTCAGGTTAACATTACGTAAGTTAGCTCCCTGTAAGTCTAACTGGTTAGCTCCACAAATACTAAAACCACGCAGGTCTGCACCACTGAGATTTGCACCATTGAGACGAGGACAACCACGAGCGCCTCTGAGATTTGCGCCCGTTAAATCAGCCCGTTCTAGGTTTCCAAAACCCAAGTCAACACCAACTAAATAACAATTTGAGCATTTCTTGGTTTTGACTAAAGTCTCTAGATTTTTATTTGCTTCATCGGGCGAACCATTAATAGTATTTGCAGAAACTAAAGGCGTAGAAGTAGTCTGCGGTGGTGTTGAAACAGAGGGAGTTGCAGCACCAGTAGGAATTGCTTGAACATCAGGTTTGCCTGATTGTTGAAATTTTATAATTCTAGTTCTGGTTTGTTCGTTTTCTAAATTAATAGTAAAGTTCTGAGTTGGATAATTTTCTTTACTCAAGTTGACATTAACATCCCCTTTACTAGGGATGATAACTTTGGCATAACCATTACTATCTGTATACTGAACTTCAGGCGCTCCTTGAGAAATAAACTGAAGTTTAACTCCATCTAAAGCTTCACCTGTTTCTTTTTGTGTAATAAGTTCTACTACTGCTTTTGGAACTACACAAGCTTCTGATTTGAGACCTACAGAACATCTAAATTCTGGAACTGTTACAACAGTAGCGATAGTTCCAGCAATAGCAATTGGAGTTCCTATGACAAAACCCCATTTAGTAAAGTTAAACTTCTTTTTGTTTTGACTACTGGCGTTTTGGCTCATGTTTTGTTCCGCTTTTAATTACATTTTTTAAATTTAAAAGCCATTTATTAACTTTATTTTCCAGGCTAGATTGCCTTTTTTTATAATTAAATGCTCAGTAAGAGACACTTAATTAATTATATTGATGGTTTCTTAAAACTCATATAAGTATATACTGAACTACATTTTATGTAAATCAGATTATAGCAATTCCCAGTTAAGTGAAATACAGAATCAATATTTCTAAACGCAGAGGGGTGCGGAGGGAAGCGCTGAGGAATGCAGAGGTTTTCCTAGTTTTATTAGCGATGTACTCAGTGCCTGAGCAAGTTAGGAAACTTCATAATTATTCAGAAAGTAGTAATTTTTAAACTTCCTTGAGAGTAAATATATAAAATATTAGTAGTGTTTTGTATAGTACAATCGTATTAAAAGATATGTTAATTAAGTAATGAGGGTAAATTGCGATCGCACTACCTTTAACACAAAGTTTGAGTATTAATTACGTAAGGATTTAAGGTAAGGAGTCAGAATCATTTGTTATGAGTTTAGTGATTCCTTTCTCCTGCTCACCTTTGTCCCCCTTCGGGCTTTTACTTAACAGATTTAAACCACTCAGTAACCCCTTCAGCTAAAGCCTTAGCTAACTTCTTCTGTTCTTGCGTATCTGTCACCCATTCAAATTCATTGGGATTACTCATAAAACCCAACTCTAATAATACCGAGGGGGCGGTGGCTGGGCGTGTTAGGGCGAGGTTATTCCAAAATACACCGTAGGAAGGTCTACGGAGTTTATTTACCAGATAATTGTGCATGAATACGGCGAGGTTATGGGCTTGGGGATGATACCAAAACATACCAACTCCCTTGGTGTTTTCCGCATCACCGTTATCTGGTAGAGAATTGTAATGGATGGAAAGTGCGATCGCTGGTTCTTCTCGATTGATAATTGCTTGACGCTCAGGTAGGGAGACATCCCTGTCATCCTCCCTAGTCATCACCACATTTGCCCCTAATTTCAGCAATTCCTCACGCAATAACCGAGAAACCGCCAGATTTACGTCCTTTTCTAAATATCCATTCGGCCCCGCCGCACCAGACTCTTTGCCACCGTGACCAGGATCGAGTAGAATCTTGATACCAGATAAGGGCTTTTGCCGATTTTGCTTGATATCAGGCGCATGGCGTAAAGCTAACACCAGGGTTGTACCGTCGTATCTCAGCTTATATCCCCACTGTTGAGCTTTTTTGAGGTTGAAGGTGTATTTCACCTTTCCTGAAGCTGTCTGCTGCCAATCTAGACGAGAAATTAAAGGGTCATCATCCAGGCGAATAATATCTGTTTGGGCATTGGTGTTGTAGAGTGTGAGGGTGAATTTTTTTTCCCCTTGTTCCACACTCACAGGTACAGGGGTTTGTAGTGGGAAACGCATCTCGGTTGCACCTGGGACTCTTCGATATCCGACACTGCGAATAATTGTCCGTGGCGGAACAGATCCTGGGAGTATGCGAGTTTCCTGACTATTAATCCAAGCACCATAATCTAGACGGAACCATTCACCTTCCTTACCTGTGACAGTGGCGCGTGTTCCCTTGGGTAGTGGTGTAAGTCGAGAGAAATCGGTACTAGGGCCAGTACGTGCAACTCCTGCGTCTGCTACCACCTCAGCAACTGGTAACTGCGCGGGTGAGAGAATTGTAATTTTGCCAGTTCCTGGTTGAGTTATTGTCTTACCGTTGAGTGTCAGTTGAAACTGAGGTTGTCCCAAATCTACCTCTCTACCTGCATCTCGAACAACTTGCCCATTTACGGAAGAGCCTGGCTGTAACAATGTAGTGCAACCTTGGTAAGTTCCCACGTTAGACTGGGTAGTGGGTTGATTCTGTCCTGTCAAGGCTGCCAAATTAGTTGGTAGTTGTGCTTGTTGTGGTTGGGGTAAGAGTGCGACAGTTTGATTAGCCAGTTTCACCGATACACTAGCGTTAGGGGATGCAACAGCACTGAAACAAACTAGTTCTCCTGGTAGTCTGGCGATGTCGGTTGCTGGTGTCAGAGAACCTTTAGCAAAAGCTAAACCCTGGGGTATCTCTGGTTGATTACTCACCCTTGTCACCTTAATCTCAAGCTTTTGACCTTGGTGAGTGATAGTAAAAATGTTCTCTCCTAACTGTAGGGGAAAACTGGGTGCAAAATGACCTGAGCGACTACGATTAATTGGCTTACCATTGATGAGAACTTGTCCATTTGGTGGTGCTGTGCCAATAAAAAAGATTTTTTCTGCACTAGTCTGGTGGTTTGTCGGGGGATAAACAACTTTGAGAGGTGAGGAAGCCAAAGCAACGGAGGAGGTGACGAGGAAATTTAAGATTACTGGTACGAGGAACTTTTTCACAGGTTTATCACAGAAGCGTATTAACTATGTGACTGTGGCACAATGACGGGATGTCTTTTGAAAGGTATTGTTAGCAGTTGATAAAAATACAAACTACTATGACTAAGTTTATCTTTGTAACTGGAGGTGTCGTTTCCAGTATTGGCAAAGGCATTGTAGCAGCAAGTCTGGGCCGTTTACTCAAATCACGAGATTATTCGGTGTCGATTCTCAAACTCGACCCTTATATTAATATCGATCCGGGTACAATGAGTCCCTTTCAGCACGGCGAAGTGTTTGTTACCGAGGATGGTGCAGAAACCGATTTAGACTTGGGACATTACGAACGCTTCACTGATACTTCGATGTCACGACTCAACAGCGTTACTACTGGTTCTATTTACCAAGCTGTAATCATGCGTGAACGTCGTGGTGACTACAATGGCGGCACAGTACAGGTAATTCCTCATATCACCAATGAAATTAAAGAACGGATTTTGTTGGTAGCTAAAAATACTAATCCGTCCGTAGTAATTACAGAGATTGGTGGTACGGTGGGCGATATTGAATCCCTGCCATTTTTGGAAGCTATACGCCAGCTACGTAAAGAGGTAGGACGGCAGAATGTGCTGTATATGCACGTTACGCTTCTGCCGCATATTGCCTCGGCGGGGGAAATGAAAACTAAGCCGACACAACATTCAGTGAAGGAACTTAGATCCATTGGCATTCAACCAGATATTTTAGTATGTCGGAGCGATCGCCCCATTCCTAGAGGACTAAAGCAAAAATTGTCGGAATTTTGCGATGTCCCTGTAGAATGTGTCATCACCGCCCAAGATGCTAGAAGTATCTACGAAGTACCCTTAATTTTAGAAAAGGAAGGGTTAGCTGAACAAGCACTAGATTTGTTGCAAATGGAACAACGCCAACCAAATCTAGCAAAATGGCAAGCTATGGTGCAAGGGTTGTACAGTCCTAAGCATAACGTAGAAATTGCTATTGTTGGTAAATACGTCAGATTGAGTGATGCGTATTTATCGGTAGTTGAGGCGTTACGTCATGCGGCAATTACTACTCAGGGTAATTTAACCTTACGCTGGGTAAACTCGGAAGAATTGGAAACCCAACCAGCAGAAAATTATCTGGCGGGTGTAGATGGCATAGTTGTACCTGGGGGTTTTGGGACTCGTGGGGTTGATGGCAAAATTGCGGCGATTAAATACGCCCGCGATCGCCAAATTCCCTTCTTAGGTTTATGCTTAGGAATGCAATGTTCCGTCATTGAATGGGCGAGAAATGTCGCTGGGTTAACAGGTGCTAACAGTGCCGAATTTGATCCATCTACCCAGCATCCAGTTATTAACTTGCTACCAGACCAACAAGATGTTGTAGATTTAGGCGGAACAATGCGCTTAGGCGTATATCCATGCCACATTCTACCCAATACCCTAGCTGCCAAACTTTACCAAGCAGAAGTCATTCAGGAAAGACATCGCCATCGGTATGAGTTTAACAACAATTACCGCCAGTTGTTGCTAGATTCTGGCTATGTGATTAGTGGCACATCACCCGATGGACGCTTAGTGGAAATTGTGGAATATCCCCATCATCCATTCTTTATCTCTTGCCAATTCCACCCAGAATTTCAATCGCGTCCTAGCACACCCCATCCTTTATTTACAGGCTTCATGCAGGCAGCGATCGCTCGTAATCATCCTACCGCTAATTTCCCAACACCAGTAGAAGTATCTTAAGGTATAGCAGGGGACAGGGGACAGCGATTAAACCCTTAATTACTCTATGTCCTCATCTCTGTCTCAACTGCTATATTTTCTAGAAAATTATCTTCAATTGTGGGGTGGGCATTCTGCCCACCCATAATATTAAAACGGGCAAACTGCCCATCCTATCAGCAAATTGGAGTGTTGATAACAATCAACTTCTTTGCCTGTCACCTGTCACCTGTCACCTGTCACCTGTCACCTGTCCCCAGTCACCTGTCCCCAGTCACCTGTCACCTGTCACCTGTCAACTGTCCCCAGCTATATAACTTTTCGCAAAATTTCCGATTAATTTGGGAATTTTCTAGTAAATTGGGCAACATAACTTAGAACCTCAGCAGATTTAATAACATACAGGGTAAGCATCATTCATGAGTTTCAGACTTGAGGAGCTGTTGTGGCGTACTGGGTGAAAATTGTATATGACAGGAGGGAATATATAATCAATTTTGAGCGCGTAAATGCTTTTTGTTATGAAAATAACGGCAGGGTAACATTTTGGTTGCCAGATAGTGCCATTCCCATTGTTATTAATCCCCAACAGAACCTAGACGACTATCACAAGATTCTAGAATATCTGGAGAAAGTCACAGGCTTTGAAGTGGAAAATGCTCATTGGGTAAAAATCATTTACGAAAGAAATGAATATGTAATTAACCTCAATTGCATTAGTTCTTTCTGCCAAGAAGCCAACGGCAGAATAACATTTTGGCTACCTGACGGCACTATTCCTATAATTATCAACCCAGTAAGTAATCCAGAATCTTATGGAAAAGTTTTAGACTACGTAAAAAAGACTACAGGGTATTCTTTTTCTTAGTCGCGAGAGTAAAACAAGAATCCCCGCATATTCGCGCAAACGCTGGGGCGGGGATTGTCAAAAACTACTAGCTGGGATTATTATCCGCGTGATGCGTAAAACCCCCGTCATTCATACGGGGTATATAAGCGAATGTACGGGTAATAAAGCGCAGTCTCTACACAATCTTAACATGACTAAGTGGTAAATAATGAGATAATTACTAATATTAAGGAGGTGATTTTATTGTACGGTTGCCAACAAATTTTAATTTATGCGGATAAAGAGCTAAAAGCAAAGTGTTGGGTATTGACCACGGACTAAACAACTGGTTAACCTGCGTTTCCAACTTGGGTACAAGTTTTATTGTTGATGGTAAACATATCAAAAGCCTAAATCGTTGGTACAACAAACAAGTAGCGACAATTAAAGAGAACAAGCCTCAAGGTTTTTGGTCAAACAAACTTGCTGCTATCACCGAGAAGCGTAACCGTCAAATTAGAGATGCTATCAACAAAGTAGCGAGAATTGTTGTTAACCACTGCCTAGATAACCGCATCGGTCGAATTGTGTTTGGTTGGGGTCAAGGTATTAAGCAAGAGGTTAATTTAGGTAAAAAACGCAATCAACAGTTTGTGCAAATCCCTACTGCTAGACTCAAAGAGCGAATTGAGCAATTATGTCAACAGTACGGTATTGAGTTTGTAGAAACAGAAGAAGCTAACACCTCAGCAGCATCATTTGTTGATGGTGACACCCTACCAAAACACGGTGAAAAACCCGATAACTGGAAGTCTTCTGGACGCAGAGTCAAGCGCGGACTGTTTAGAACGGCAATGAATTGGTACATCAATGCAGACTGCAACGGTGTGTCCCACGTGCGATTCGTTCACTCGAAATGAGTAGAAATACTCAGGGATGAGTGGCAGGGGATAAAGAGCCGGGTAAACCGGAACAGAACCTTGACAACTAGATAACCGTGAGGGTGACTTCTAA
>DATNQO010000232.1:0-73273 GCA_036704005.1 Leptolyngbyaceae cyanobacterium
CCCTGCCCCCTGCCCCCTGCCTCATCCCAACAATAAATATTGACGCTGACCTACTTAACATGACAGATAAGCTTGACCAACTATCTCCTCTGCAACGTGCAGCCTACGCTTTAAAAGAAACTCGTGCTAGACTTGATGCCCTACAGCGCCAGCAAACTGAAGCGATCGCTATTATAGGTATGGGTTGCCGTTTTCCTGGTGGCGCTAATGACCCGGAATCATTCTGGCAGATCCTAGAGCAAGGAGTTGATGCCGTCCGCCAAGTGCCTGCTGAACGTTGGAATGCCGATGAATATTATGATCCCAACCCTGATGCTCCCGGCAAAACCCATACCCGCGAAGGTGGATTTTTAAATGTTGGCTTAGACTTATTCGATGCGGAATTTTTCCGCCTAGCCCCCCGCGAAGTGGTGAATATGGATCCCCAGCAACGATTATTGTTGGAGGTTAGCTGGGAAGCTCTGGAACGAGCTGGGCAAGCTGCAAACAAAATCGTTGGTAGCAAAACTGGGGTATTTGTCGGCATCACCACCTCTGATTATGCCCAACGCACCATGCTGGCAGAAACGACGGAAATTGACATTTACACCGCTACAGGCAATTCCTTAAATGTGGCGGCTGGTCGTTTATCATACAGTCTGGGATTAGTAGGCCCCAGCATGGCGATTGATACAGCCTGTTCATCCTCCCTGGTAGCAGTTCATCAAGCTTGCCAAAGCCTACGTGCAGGGGAATGCAGCATGGCTTTAGCGGGTGGCGTAAACGTCATCTTATCTCCCCAAGTGGCGATCGCTATCTCCAAATTACGCGCCTTAGCTGCTGATGGACGTTGCAAAACCTTTGATGCGGCGGCTGATGGTTATGGACGGGCGGAAGGTTGCGGTATGATTGTCCTCAAGCGTTTATCTGATGCGGTTGCCGATGGGGACAATATCCTCGCCCTGATTCGCGGTTCTGCTGTTAACCAAGATGGGCGTAGCAGTGCGCTGACTGTTCCCAATGGACTGGCGCAACAGTCGGTTGTACGGACTGCTTTAGCTAATGCTAAGGTGGAACCAGAGCAAGTGAGCTAT
The DNA here is from genome assembly GCA_036704005.1 of Leptolyngbyaceae cyanobacterium. Classification (GTDB taxonomy): domain Bacteria; phylum Cyanobacteriota; class Cyanobacteriia; order Cyanobacteriales; family Nostocaceae; genus Trichormus. Next base: position 1,074 of record DATNQO010000232.1, read on the forward strand.
GTGGAAACTCATGGTACAGGTACGCCCTTGGGTGATCCGATTGAATTGAAGGCTTTGGCAGGCGTTTTAGGTCAAGGGCGATCGCAACATCCTTTAATGGTTGGTTCAGTGAAAACCAATCTCGGTCACTTGGAAGCGGCTGCGGGGATAGCTGGTTTAATTAAAGTGGTATTGGCAATGCAACACCAAGCCATCCCGTCCCATTTACACCTCAAGCAGCTCAATCCCCACATTGCCAATGACCAACTACCGATAGTCATTCCCACCCAGTTAACACCTTGGCACACAGCAGAGAGTGAAGCCCAAAACCCATACCAAAAACGCTTTGCCGGAGTCAGTTCTTTTGGATTTAGTGGTACTAATTGTCACATGGTGCTAGAAGAAGCACCAACACCTACCTACCAGCCTGGAGAAATTGACCGTTCCACCCATGTACTAACGCTTTCAGCTAAGAGTGAGACAGCTTTAGCCGCATTGGCAAAGCGCTTTGAGGATTACTTAGAAACTCATCCGACTGTATCCTGGGCGGATGTCTGCTTTAGTGCCAATACTGGGCGATCGCATTTTGACCATCGTTTGGCGATCGTTGCTGCATCAACTCTACAGGCGCGTGAAGAACTAGCGATCGCTCAAACATCCCGTGAAAAGTCAGCCCACAATGGCAAACCAAAAGTTGCTTTTCTCTTCACAGGGCAAGGCTCACAATATCTAGGTATGGGACGACAGCTTTATCAAACCCAACCGACATTCCGCCAAACCTTAGACCGTTGTGACGAACTACTGTATCCTTATTTACAACAATCCCTCTTATCCATCCTCTACCCAGAACCAGGAACATCATCACCCCTCAACGAAACTGCCTATACCCAGCCAGCCCTGTTTGCCCTAGAGTATGCAGTTGCCAAATTATGGCAATCTTGGGGTATTGAACCAACGGCTGTCATGGGTCACAGCGTCGGTGAATATGTTGCGGCTTGTATTGCTGGTGTTTTTAGCTTGGAAGACGGGATTAAATTAATTGCCCAAAGAGCAGCACTGATGCAATCACTACCAAGCAATGGTCAGATGGTAGCAATTTTTGCTAGTGAAGCCGAAGTTACAAATGTGATTTCACCCTACAGCAAAGATGTGGCGATCGCTGCCATCAACGGGCCTAACAGTATTGTAATTTCCGGTCATCAAGATGCAGTACAAGCTATTCTCCAAGACTTGGTAGCTAAAGAAATTGAATATCGTGTCTTACAAGTTTCCCACGCTTTCCACTCTCCATTAATGGAGCCAATTCTCGACAAATTTGAGCAAATTGCTCAACAGGTCAAATATTCCACCCCACAGTTACCCTTAATTTCCAATCTCACTGGTCAGCCTGTAGGTAAAGAAATTGCTAGCGCTAGTTACTGGCGACAACATCTGCGGGAGGCGGTGAGGTTTTATCAAAGTGTGCAAACACTACATGAGCAAGGTTATCAATTATTTTTGGAAATTGGCCCCGACACTGTTTTGAGTGGTATGGGTCGCAGATGTTTACCCACACAAGCAGGAGTTTGGCTGGCTTCCCTCAAAAAAGAACAAGAAGATTGGCAACAGATCACTCAAAGTTTGGCAATTTTGTATGAGCAAGGTGTAGAGGTAGACTGGTGCGGATTTGACCAAGACTATCAAAGATATCGCCTGGAATTGCCCACTTATCCCTTTGAGCGACAAAGATATTGGAAGGAAATTGCCAACCTCAAGCCATTCACTTCTCAAACAACTTCCCCAACACCGTTACCCTCGCTACCAGCTCAAGCCCAAATTACTCAATCAACCGTTAACAGTAGGATTTCTCAACAAAAACTCCTGACTGTGGAAGATAAGGAACGGCAATTGATGTTAGAGACTTATATGCTAGAAATCCTGGCTAAAGCCTTACAACTGCCTGCATCTAAGCTAAAACCACAACATTTGCTCACATCCTTGCTTGATTCTCTAATCATGATTGAATTGAAGAAGCAAATTGAGGCGGATTTACATATCACCATACCCACAGGGAAATTCTACGAAGAACTTAGCATTAGACAATTTGCTGCTTTTCTACTACAACAGCTCAACCCTGCTTCTTTACTAGAGCATCTGAGTCCAGATTCCTTAAATCTTTGTTCCATTCTTGAATATGTCGATGAAGATACATTACTACAAATGTTGAATGAGGTAGAAGCGTTATCAGAGGCAGAAGCGGAAAATATCTTGGTGCTAGAAACACAACAGATATAGACAGTAGTATCAGCAGATTTCCAGTCTGTGAGGTACAAAAACACCCCTCCCCAACCTTCCCCTTACCAAAGCAAGGGTGCGTAACAGCGCGGGTGGGGTGTTTTTAATTTATAGCAATAGCCACATGGGTTAGGACATTGATAAATCGTAAAACCTTGATGGACAGCAACTTTTAAGCCTGTCCCCTACTATAAAAAGCTTATTCTCCCCTCAACTTCCAAAACTTCTGAGTTCACTAAAGTTTTTTGCATAAACAGTCAAAGGAAAGATGATAACTCTTATAAGAATATGCAAAGAACATTAATTTATAAACAAGGAGTTTGAAGTGAGCGGCAATACTATTGACTCACGTCTAACTAATCTTACACCAGTAAAACTTGAACTTCTAAAATTGAAACTAGGAAAGAAACAAGAGTTCCTAAAAGACCACAAGTTTTCTAATTCGCTCCCAAACAATTTATCTAGTTTAAATCTGGTTGATGCTTCTAAGTATTTTAAAAAATGGCAAAGCGAATTTAAAACTGGCAGAAATACCTGCATTGATAGAAGTTTAGTGCATAAAGATAAAGAAGAGAATGTCCTAATTTCTTATCTTGAAAAAATTCACGATGACTGCATAATTGGTGAAGTCTTTCAAAATCTTTCTCATCCTTTCTTCTACGAACACCCCAAAGATCATGTTCCAGGCTTATATATTCTTGAGGCTGCTCGCCAATTTGGTACAGCATTATCTCACCTTTATTATGATCTTCCCGTGGGGACATCGTTTATCCTCAATAATCTCCAAGCCGAATTTCATCATTTTGCTGAAACCAGTATACCGTTATTTGTCATGGCAAGAATTAGTGACAAAGTTAACGTTGACGGCAAACTATTTCAACTAGATAATAGCGTCTTATTTGTACAAAATGAGCAAGTAATTGCCGAAGTTAAGGGTAATTTTAAGATTTTTGAAATTACCAAGTACAACAACCTCAGAAAGAACACTTTTCATAGTCATCCATCTTTGTCACAAATCAATACTTGAACCCATGAATACTGACGAAAAATTAAACCAACAAACTGATTGCTGCATTGTGGGTAGTGGCCCAGCCGGAGCAGTGATGGCATTACTTCTAGCTCGGCAGGGTGTCTCTGTGACACTGCTAGAAGCACAAAAAGATTTTGATAGAGACTTTCGCGGCGATTCTCTTCATGCAGTAGTCATGGAATTGATGGAAGAGCTTGGTCTAGCCGATCGCTTACTGCAATTAAAGCACACTAAACTTAGTTCTATTTCGATTCAAGGTAATACAAAATCTAGTGCAGTTGCCGACTTTAGTCGCCTGAAGTCTCGATATCCATATATTACTCTCATTCCTAATCAATACTTTATCGAATTTATTACTAATGAAGCAAAACGCTACCCAAACTTTAAGTTAGTCATGGGTGCGAAAGTGCAAAAGCTCATTGAAGAGGATGGGCAAATCTGCGGTGTTGGCTATCATGGGTCTGATGGTTGGGAAGAAGTGCGAGCAAGATTAACTATAGGTGCAGATGGTCGGTCTTCCCGCATCCGTAGCCTAGCAGGGTTGAAGCCAATTAAAACTTCGCCGCCGTCTGATCTACTCTGGTTTCGTCTTCCCCGTCATGCAGATGAAGCAGAAGGTGTAGTTCTCCGCATTGGTGATGGCTCGATTTTGGGGATGGCTGACCGTTCTGACCATTGGCAAATTAGCTACATTATTCCTAAAGGTAGCTATCCGCAAATGCGAAACGAAGGGATAGAAAGCTTGCAAAAAGCTATTACTAAGTTAGTTCCCGAATTGAGCGATCGCATCTGTTTACTCAAGGATTGGTCTGAGTGTACTCTATTGTCGGTGGAGGCTAGTCGCGTACCCCAATGGTATCAGCCTGGTTTGCTTTTAATTGGTGATGCTGCCCATGTGATGTCCCCATTCGGTGGAGTTGGTATCAGTTATGCAGTTCAAGATGCCATTGCGGCAGCTAATGTGTTGAGTGCGCCACTAAAAACTGGACAGTTAAAGCTGCAACACTTGGCCAAGGTACAGCGCTTGCGTGATTTACCAACCAGGTTGATACAAGGATATCAAGTCTTAGTTCAAAAACAACTCTTTGCCGCCGCAAGGGCAAATGAACCATCTCCACTAGCTAATTTGATTGCCCAGATACCAATTCTGCGTGATCTGCCTTCCCAACTCATTGCTTTTGGTCTGTGGCCTGCACGTTTGAAGAATTAGTTTGACAAATGATTTACCTATCCATAATTCTGTGAGCATAAACCATGATTCCCCGTTGGACAACTCGGAACTATCCTCCCCCTGGTCAATTGATTGATATAGAAGGTCATCTCCTCCACCTCCATAGTTTGGGGGAAGCCAAAGGCAAACCCACGGTGATTTTAGAAGCTGGACTACTGTCTATGTCAGTAATCTGGGCTTGGGTACAACCAGAAGTTGCCAAGTTTACGCGAGTGGTAGCTTATGACCGCCCTGGGCTTGGTTGGAGTGAACCGAACAAACAACCACCAGATGCACAACAAGTAGCTGTCACACTCCACACAGCCCTCAACAAAGCGGGAATTAAACCTCCCTACATATTAGTTGGACATTCTATGGGGGGGCAATTGGTCAGGGTATTTCATGACCTCTACCCAGATGAGGTTGTAGGCATGATTTTGATAGATTCATCACACCCAGACCAAAAAATGCGTAGTCCTGCTGTTCGTCAGGAGATGAATAAGTTATTTGGTCAGCTGCAATTGTTGCCCATTCTGGCAAAATTAGGAATTGTGCGGTTGATGGGTTTAATGCAACCTCTGGTTAATGGACTACCTCCGCAACAGCAAGCAGAGGCTATTGCTTGTTGTTCCTCAACGCAACATTTAAAAACTAGCCGTGATGAAGCTTTGGCTTGGGATTTGATTACTGCACAGGTGCGAAATAGTAGACATTTGGGTAATTTGCCTCTGACAGTGTTAACGGCTGATACTGCTGCTGATCCTGTGTGGGAGGGTTGGAGTGAATTACAAGCTGATTTGGCACAGCTTTCATGGCAAAGTAAGCATCAGATTGTCAAGGGGGCTAGTCATCTGTCTTTGCTGACTGAGAGGCAAGATGCGCAAGCAGCGATCGCAGCTATTTGTGAGATGCTGGAAACAGTTCCTATGGTTGTCAATTCCCCAAAATAATTAACGAATAAGCATCTGCAAACCAATTTTTTCGAGGTTAGCACTCTGTACCCAATAATTTAATATTTTCTTTGGCAGAGGCTACCTCAAACTAATATAAAATCTCACATATCTGAGATAAATCCTTGCATTTATTAACACTTGGTATCAGCCTATTATGAAACTTGCAGAAATTTTCCAAAAATCATTTTTTACTCTAGTTGGATTGACTTGCATGACTGCTTTCACACCTCATGCAGCACAAGCCGCTACTTTGGTCAAGCTATCTTTTAATCAAGCCAATCTCTCCGATCCTACTATTAGAATTGCTGATATTTGTCCTGAATTTGCTTGTCAGCCAAATGAAGTTTTTTTCGCCAATAATGTTAATACACCAATTATTACATTACTAAATAATACAGGATTTACAATTACAGGCTTTAGGCTGAAACTTCTTGATAATCAAGATGCTGTTTTTGAACAGGCATCATCTCAGCTTTTTAATAATGTCACCTTACTGAATAATAATACAGAAGTTGTGTTTAGTGGCGGGGTTTTACCTGTAAACGCAGCAGCTACCTTTATTATCGATAGTGGAGTAAACACGGTAACGTTTTCCGCAAGTATTAGCGGTACACCAGTTTCCACTCCAGAGCCGGGTTCGGTAGTAGGAACGTTGATCGCGTTGGGTGCTTTAGCTGGTAGTTCAATGCTCAAAAAACAGCTAGATAGTTATATAGCACAATAACGATGGCTGTGATATGCAAATTTAATGAGTTTTTTTGCATAAATCTCAAAAAAGCGACTGAACAATGTATATTAATCCCATCGGATTGATGAAATTACTTGCGTAAAGAGGGGACAGGAAGCAGAAGAATAGATGGGTAGTTGAGTTTTCTCACCGAATCACACCTAAAGCCTAGATGCGCTAACTCCATCATTAACACACCATTGAAGCAAATGGGACTGTTTGATGGAGCAGATGCGGCTAATAGGCTTTCTGTGTAATTGCACCTGCCCTTCTCTTGTAAGTAGTGCAAATTCAACAAAACTTAGTAGGAAAAACTCAAATTTTATGTGTAGAAGAAGTTTAACATTTTTTGCCTAGTCTATGGAAATATCTGGTGGATGTGAGACTAATTTCTACCAGAAAAAATCATTTGCTTTCCTTAGTCACACCCAAATTATTGAGGATATAAAATTGAACTTCTATTTACCTTTTAAGTCTTCAGGTAAGGTACTCCTCCCAATTTCAATCATTGGTGTCTTAGTCATCGGGAGTTTAGGAATTGGACAGTTTTTTCTTACCCAAGCACCCAAAACTAATACAGTCACAGCAAATACTCAAAAGAAAAAAAATCCCATTACACGAGTTACAGCATTAGGTCGCCTAGAACCAAAAGGAGAGGTGATTACAATTGGGGGTAATGTTGGAGAACGCATTGGCAAGTTATTGGTTAAAGAAGGTCAGCAGATTAAGTCAGGCGATGTCATAGCATATTTGGATAGTTATCAAGAAAGATTAGCAGAGAAAAATGCGGCGGCGAGTCAACTAGAGGATGCTCGGACTCGCTTGCAAGCAGAAACTATGTTTGGTAAGGCGCAAATTCAAGAAGCTGAATCTCGAATTACGCAGATAAAGATACCTCAATTATCAGAAATTGCTGCTCAAAAAGCAACCATAGCAGGCATCGCCGCAGATTTAAAGGCTAAACAAAGAGATTTAGAGCGCTTCCGTTTTCTGCAACAACAAGGAGCAATTTCCCAACAGGCATTAGATGATAGGGCATTAGCTGTTACTAGTAAACAGAATGAACTCAGTAGTGCAGAAGCCACATTAGCTAAATTAGAAGAAGCCAGAAATACATCTGTGCAAAATGCTCAAGCACAAGTCGAATCAGCGCAAGCGAATATGCAGCTAGCACAGACTAAAGTTCAGTTAGCATCAGCTAATAGTAATTTGAAACTAGCGATCGCCCGTTTAGAACGTACCATAATTCGTGCGCCGATATCTGGTCAAGTTCTCAAAGTTTTTGCTCATACTGGAGAAGCCATTGATAACGAAGGTATCATGCGTATTGGCAACACTGAAGAAATGTATGTTGTTGCAGAAGTTTATGAAACAGATGTGAGTAAGGTGAAGCTGAATCAAAAAGCCGTCATTTCTAGCAGCGCTTTCCCCCAGAATATAGAGGGTGTAGTTGAAGAAATTGGGCTAGAAGTCGGCAAGAAAGATGTTTTAAATGTTGACCCAGTAGCTAAGATTGATTCCAGAGTAGTTGAAGTCAAAATTCGTTTAAAAGATAGTCATCTAATTTCAGGACTTACCAATTTACAAGTCAATGTAGTAATCAATCCCTAAAACAATTTATTTACTATGAAATTTGCCATGACTGTAGCTTGGCTACAACTAACTCATAAAAAAGCTCGGTTGATAATTGCACTAGCTGGGATTGCTTTTGCTGTAATTCTGATGTTTATGCAGCTAGGCTTTAGTGACGGACTATATGATAGCAATGTACGCCTGCATACCAAATTTAAAGGTGATATTTTCTTAATCAGCCCTAGAAGTGTTGCTTTAAATACCTTAAAAGCATTTTCTCAAAGACGTTTATACCAAGCACAAAGTTATGATGGTGTGGAATCCGTTAGTGCTATATATATAGATTTTGCTTTTTGGACTAACCCACAAAACCATACCAATCGGCAAATATTTACTATAGGATTTAACCCTGATGAAGATGTTTTAGATATTAGTGAGATTCAGCCGAATATAGATAAAATAAAAATTCCCGATGTAGTTTTATTTGACCGGGATTCTCGAACTGAATTTGGCTCAGTCGCTGCTGACTTTGATGAAGGACAAACAGTCACTACAGAAATTAATAATCGGCGGATTACAATAGGAGCTTTATTTAAGTTAGGTACTTCTTTTGCGGCAAACGGTACTTTAATCACTAGTGATTTGAATTTCTTGCGTATATTTAGCGAATCACGTCAAAAAGGTTTAATTGATATTGGCATCATTCGCTTAAAACCAGGAGTGAATGCTGAAAATTTAGTAGCAGACATGAAGCAACAATTACCTCCAGATGTGAGAGTGCTAACAAAGGAAGAATTTATTCAATTAGAAAAAGAATACTGGAGAAGTAGTACAGCAATTGGGTTTATTTTTACTGTGGGTACAATTATGGGTTTCATGGTTGGAGCCGTAATAGTGTATCAAATTCTGTATTCAGATGTATCAGAACATTTAGCTGAATACGCCACATTAAAAGCGATGGGATATAAAAGCACGTTTCTATTTAATCTGGTGTTTCACGAAGCAATTATTCTGTCGATTTTAGGATATATTCCAGGTTTTGCATTATGTCTGGGATTGTATGACATGACGCGGGATGCGACTCTTTTACCGATTACCATGACTGTGAGTAGAGCATCAACCGTGATAATTTTAACAGTCTTAATGTGTGCTATCTCTGGAGCGATCGCTATGCGTAAAGTGCAAGCCGCAGACCCAGCTGATATATTTTGATGCCATTGTTAACCAAAAACTCACTGAGTTATGCAAGCAATTATATCACTATGGAACAATATCCTGTTATCAGCATTCAAAATCTTAACCATTATTTTGGTCAAGGCTCATTGAAAAAACAAATTTTATTTGACATTAATCTCAAAATTAATTCAGGTGAAATAATTATTTTAATGGGACAATCAGGTTCCGGTAAAACAACATTGCTAACCTTAATAGGTGGTTTACGCTCTGTGCAGAATGGCAGTTTGCAAGTTTTTGATCAAGAACTATATAAAGCAAATAATCAACGCATTATTGATATTCGACGCAATATTGGCTATATCTTCCAGGCTCATAATTTATTAAAATTTATGACTGTTATTCAGAATGTGCAGATGTCTACTGAACTGCATAAAAATTTCTCTAAAAAAGAAGCCCATGCTCGCTCTAAAGCTATGCTAGAGGCAGTGGGATTAAGTCATAGATTAAATTATTATCCTGATGACCTCTCTGGTGGTCAAAAACAAAGAGTGGCGGTAGCTCGTGCTTTGGTAAGTCATCCAAAATTAGTTTTAGCTGACGAACCTACAGCCGCCTTAGATAGTAAATCAGGGCGAGATGTTGTAGAACTTATGCAGAAACTCGCTAAGGAACAAGGTTGTACAATTTTGATGGTGACTCATGACAATCGGATTCTTGATATTGCCGATCGCATTATTCATATGGAAGATGGTCGCCTAGTAAATAAGTAAGTACTTGGTATCGTCACCAAATTTTTCTAACCAAAAAATATAGTCACAAATAATTAGGAGTTAATTATGAAATTAAAGGGAATTTTTCTCGATTTCGATGGTGTTATCTCAAGTAACTCTGTGGGCTTGATGCACAAGTGGGTTTACGAATATATATGTAAAAAGATTCCTGTACCAGTGGGAGAAAGAACAGTTAGAGAAATCGCAAAAATGACGACCACTTTTCCACCAAGAGCAGTATTAGATTTTATGTTTAGCTCTTTTGGTCTGGAGATTGATGTCACTGAGTTACAACAATTAATGCACAAGGAAATCAGTGGTGCTGTAGTAATTGACCCATCATTCTCCAAGCTGGTGCATTTCTGTACAGAAAATAATATTGAATTAAAAATTATATCGCAAAGAAGTTCCTCTTCTGGTTCTGCATTCAATCAACTTGCACAAGTGCCTGGTTTGAATAGTTCAATGGTTTGTTCAACACAGGGAATGTCAAAAGCAGACCCAGCTTGTTATGTGCAGATTGGCAATAACCTAGAAATTAATTTATCAGATTGGTTATTGGTTGATGATTCTCCCTATGCTTTACGAGCGGCAAAAATAGCAGGATTAAACACTGCTTTGATGGTAACGCCTACCTTTAATATGGATGACTATTTGGAGTATAAACAATTAATTGATTTGCGACTTATGTCTTTGGAAGACCTAATTCAAACCGAATATTACGCTAACATAGTTTGTTCGGGTGCAGCGCACAAATGATGAACGGGTTTAGGAAGTAGTGAATATAAGATAAAAATTTATATCTTCTTCCTAATCATGTTTATCATCTCTGGAATAAAGACAACAGATTAAATTAACAATTGTTCCTTCAGAATGGAAGTTATTATATACTCTGTGAGCAATTGGAGAATTGAAACTCAAAAACAAGTGTTTACACTTACTTGAATGCAATTGGTTGATAAATCCAATAAATCTTTAAAAATTATATATGCAGGCAAAATTAGCTTTTGTGACTGGTGCGACTGGTCTTTTGGGGAATAATCTGGTTCGCGCTTTGGTGGAGAAAGGTGTAACAGTGCGTGCTTTAGTGCGATCGCCACATAAAGCCAAAAAGCAGTTCTCAGATTTACCTGTGGAGATCATTGAGGGCGATATGAGTGATGTCTCTAAGTGGTCTTCGGCTCTTACTGGTTGCGATGTTGTATTCCACACGGCTGCACATTTTCGTGATAGTTACAAAGGTGGTCGCCATTGGGAATACCTGCAAAGAATCAACGTACAAGGTACGGCAGATTTATTGAAATTTGCCTATAATCAAGGCGTACGAAAAATGATTCATACCAGTTCGATCGCAGTCTTAGCTCGAAAAACTGATGGTTCTGTAGTGGATGAAACTATGCTGCGTGACCTGGATGGGGAAACCGATGATTACTACCGCAGCAAAATTTTGTCAGACCAACGCATAAGAGAATTTCTGTCTGAGCATCCTGATATGTCAGTATCAATGATTCTTCCTGGGTTTATGTTTGGCCCTGGCGATATTGGCCCTACGGGAAGCGGACAACTCATACTTGACTATATGTCAAGAAAGTTACCTGGCATTATCAATACTGCTTTTTCTGTTGTGGATGCTCGCGATGTTGCTCAGGCTATGATTAGTGCAGTTGACTATGGCCGCAATGGAGAACTGTATATCGTGGCCGGATACCCATTGACGATGAAAGAAATTTTCTCCAGACTTCAACACATCACTGGTATCGAAGCGCCAACTCGATATTTGCCTGATTGGTTGTTGTTTGTCATCGGTAGTGTGAACGAGATTTATGCGCGTATTAGTGGGCGACCTGTATTACTCAGTCTGGCAACGGTTCGCCTCATCATGCGAGAACGGATGAGCCGCAACTTTTCCAGTGCCAAGAGCCAGCGCGAACTAGGGGTAAAATTTAGACCAGTTGACCAGACCTTTGCTGATGTGATTGCTTGGTATCAAGAGCAGGGTTGGTTAGATTCAGCAACAATCACATCAAAAGCATCTACCACTTCTCAATTGCCTAGTCCTGAACATTTAGTTTAAACCTCTATATCACAAAGGAAAAGATGATGAAATATGCACTCAAAACGGCACTCATAACAGGTGCATCTAGTGGAATTGGGCAAGCATTTGCTTATAGCCTGGCAAAAAAAGGAATGAATCTTGTCTTGGTGGCACGTTCAGCAAATAAGCTGGAAATGATGGCTGCGGAACTTTATCATCAGTACGGCATCCAAGTTGATGTGATTACGGCTGATCTCAGTACCGAAAAAGCGGCTATTTCCGTTTATGAGCAAACCCAAAAAAAAGGCTTAGTTATCAATCTGCTGATTAACAATGCTGGTTTTAGCACAAATGGAAATTTTGAGAATATTTCCCTTGCCAAAGATCATCAACAGGTAATGTTGAATGTCGTGTCCGTTGTAGATTTAACCCATGCTTTTATTCCAGATATGTTGGCTAAAGGTGAAGGAGCGATTATCAACGTTGGTTCAACTACGAGCTTTTATCCCCTAGCTTATCAGGCAGTATATGCAGCAAGCAAGGCATTTGTACTTTCTTTTAGTGAAGGTTTGTGGGCTGAGTATCAAGGTAGAGGAATTAAGGTTTTAGCTTTGTGTCCAGGTGCTACAGACACCGAATTTTTTCAGACGATGGGACGCAATGTCAAGTTGAAAAAGCATACACCCCAAGAAGTTGTTCGTATTGCCTTATCTGCTTTAGATAAAAATCAGCATTATGTTATCCCTGGTTTTAAAAATAACTTTGAATCGCGCTTTTTGCCGCGTCTCTTACCTCGGTCTTGGGTAGCAAAGCTAGTCGCTACTGTCAGCCAAACAGTTTATCTATAAGCTGTCGTTTTTGCAGCCTGATTGAGTTTCTTTTGGGAAAACAATATTTTTAGTAACTATAGACACCTCTTTATGTGAGTAGTAGTTCACCAAGCAAATATTAACTCTTGGAGACTGGAGACAAGGGGAAGGGTTTTATACCTTTCCCCTTTCTTTATATAGCAGGGGACATATCCTGTCATAATTTTCTTGGTTGACTAGTGGGAGGAGGATATTTAGGCATTTTTATTGTTAATATGTCGTGGCGATCGCCTAAGCATCTCTATCATATATAATGTCTAACGTCAATATATAAGCCAACAAAAAGCCCAAAAATCTCACAGGTAAAAGTAAGAAAAAAGTAAGAAATGGATTTTTTGTAAAATGCTCAGATGTAGATATAGTAAGGAAAATTGATGGTGCAACCGCGCAAGGTATTTGCTCAGCATTGGCTCAAAAGTGACAAGGTACTCGACGCAATCGTCAAGGCAGCAGAGTGTAGTACAAATGACCGCATTCTGGAAATTGGCCCCGGTACAGGCATTCTGACTCGGCGTTTATTACCTCTGGTACAGTCTTTAGTAGCAGTAGAAATTGACCGAGATTTATGTGAATTATTGGCGAAACAATTAGGGAAAAAAGAGAATTTTTTACTGTTACAAGGAGATTTTCTCACTCTAGATTTAGCGGCAAATTTAGTAGCATTTCCTCAGTTTCAACAGCAAAATAAAGTTGTGGCGAATATCCCCTACAACATCACCGGGCCGATAATAGAAAAACTATTAGGCACTATCGCCAACCCTAACCCCGAACCATTTGAGGCGATTATTTTATTAATTCAAAAAGAAGTTGCAGAAAGGTTATATGCTAAAGCAGGGTCAAGAACCTTTGGTGCATTATCAGTAAGAGTGCAGTATTTAGCTGATTGTGAATTAATTTGTCACGTTCCGGCGAGTGCATTTTATCCACCACCAAAAGTAGATTCCGCCGTCGTGCGCTTGCGTCCAAGACAGATAGAAATTCCCGCACAGGAACCAAAAAGATTAGAGAATTTGGTAAAGTTAGGATTTAGCGCTAAACGCAAAATGCTACGCAACAATTTGCAATCAGTAGTAGACCGCGATCGCCTAACACAATTAATGGAACAATTAAACATAGACCCCCAAGCCAGAGCAGAAGATATCAGCACTCAGCAATGGGTAGAATTGGCTAACTTGGTGGGAGTTGGGAGTCGGGGAAGTGAGGGAGATGAGGAAGTGGGGGGAGATGAGGGAGAACAACTGATAACTGATAACTGATAACTGTCAACTGTCAACTGTCAACTGTCAACTGACCAATCCATGAAACTAATTGCCCCTGCTAAAATCAACTTGTATCTAGAAATCATCGGCAACAGACCGGATGGTTATCATGAATTAGTGATGATATTGCAAAGTATTGACCTAGCTGACGAGATTGAAATACAATCTATCAGGGATGAAGCTATCCGCGTTTATTGTAATCATCCACAAGTTCCCACAGATACAAGTAATCTCGTATATCGCGCCGCCGAATTGATGGCGACAAAATTTCCCCAAGCCTTGGCTAAACATGGCGGTGTGGAAATTACCCTCAACAAACATATACCCGTAGCGGCTGGTTTGGCTGGAGGTTCGACTAACGCCGCCGCAGTGTTGGTAGGGATAGACTTACTCTGGAACTTGGGACTCACCCAAAGCGAACTAGAAGAGTTGGGTGCTATCTTGGGTTCCGATGTCCCCTTTTGTGTGGGTGGTGGTACAGTCATCGCCACGGGTCGAGGTGAACAACTCTCGCCTTTACCCAGTTTGGATCATATATATATAGTATTGGGTAAATATCGCAGCTTAGAAGTTTCCACCGCTTGGGCGTATACAACCTATCGCCAAGAATTTGGCAGTACCTATCTTCAAGATACCAAAGATTTAGCAGCCCGTGCCGCCGCAGTGCATTCAGGGCCTATCGTTAAGGCTATTCTCGAAAAAGATGCTGTAGCGATCGCCCAAAAACTGCACAATGATTTAGAGAAAGTAGTATTACCCTCCTATCCCCAAGTCTTGCAACTGCGACAACTGTTTGCATCTCAACCAGGCGTAATAGGAACCATGATGTCCGGTTCCGGCCCCTCAGTATTCGCCCTTTGCGAAACTCAACAACAAGCCGAACAAATTCAGCAACAAGTCAGACAAACAATTCCCGACGAAGATTTAGAATTATTTGTAACTCGCACAATTGCACATGGGGTGACAGTTGACAGTTGACAGTTGACAGGAGAGATGAGAGGAATCACTATGGACTGTTGACTGTTGACTAATGACTAATGACCAATGACTAATAACTATGAACAACCAAACTCAACCAACAGATACGCCGACACAAGTTCCGCCAACTCCCTTACGCTGCATAACTGGGGCAGCGATTTCTGGTGGATTAGGATATGCTTTATATCTATTAATGATATCTATTGCTACAACCTTTGCTAAAAAACCTATCCATTCTGATAACCAGTTAGTTATCAGTTTGACCTCCGCCGTACGTACCTTGGTAGTTGGTGTAGTAGCCTTGGGGACGGGAATATTTGGTATAGTCACAATTGGCTTATTGGCTTTGGCTGTACAATTGTTAATTCAGCAGTTGACCAAACCTAAAAGCAATTAACCCCGGCTAGCTATTAAGTATTTTTCAGGTTGAGGATAACTGTGATGTAGTTGTGGCTTTAGGTGTCTACCAGACTGAAGAGACTGTTGCTGTTTTCTCCAGGCTTTGGGAGGTAAACCATGATACTGACGGAATTGGCGAGAGAAATGGCAAGCATTTTGATAACCTAACTCTGTGGCAATCTGCTCGATGGTTTTGTTGGTATTCTTTAGTAAAGGACGCGCTGCGGCCATGCGTCGCTTCAGTATCCAACCGTTAACTGTATCTCCCGTTTCTCTGGAAACTCTACTGGTCAGGTAAGCTGGTGAATAACCAACAGCAACAGCCACATCTGATAATGTAATTCCCTGATGATAATGAGCTTCTATATAATCGAAAACCTCTTTGAGGTGGGGAATAGTGGGAAAAATTAACTCAGAGTCTATAACCAGCGCCTCTGAAAGTTGATGAGATGTCGTCGCATACCAATATCTCAGCTTAGCTTGCTTTTCTAAGCGGGTAGCGATCGCTTTGAGGATTTCTTCTATAGTAGAAGGTTTAGTAAGATAATCATCCGCCCCTAACTCCATACCCTTACGCAGACTCGCCTTATCATTGTTCCCAGTCAGAAAAATGAAGGGAATAATCGTTGTTACAGGGTCTTGGCGGAGTGTATTTAAAACACTGTAACCATCCATATCAGGCATTATAATATCACAGATGATTAAGTCTGGTAGATGTTTTTGTGCCTGTTGAATACCAGTAACACCATTTTCAGCCACTATCACATCAAAACCATTAGCCTCAAGCACCACTAAAAAGAGATTGCGGGTATCAGCCTCATCTTCAATCACCAGAATTGTTTTTGATGATTCGTTTAGCGTTTTTTCATCACTAAGATTGGTGGTCATTTCAGTTACCAGTTACAAACTATCGGTTATACAGAAAAATCCTATGCCTTTAACCCAGAGGTAGCAGATACCACCTAATTCCGTAGGAAAATATTAAGTTTTAATTTCCAGGTAAATTGAAATATCTTTTCAATGAGCATCTTTTTATTGGCTCCTACTGTTCGAGCAATCAATTGTACTTAAAGCTTTCTAAATGGAAAGGATATTTTAAACAAGAAAATCAAAAGTTGGCAATTTTATTAAAACTAACCTTGCCTTAAACAATTAAACCAAATATTTTATCCTTAATTGCGTCAAGTAAATAATATTTACATTTCCTAGAATGATTTTATCTTGCCTTTGATATTGCATTGTTAACTACTCCATGATTTCTGCATAAATCATAGGTTCCCAAACTCCTGGGGAGGGTCAGACTTAGGTAAGCAAGTGAGAATAAACCAAAGTATATTGCCAGTAAATACATCGAAAACCTCACAACCTATGACAACCCTGATTTATTTGTATAGAACCACCTATTGTCAGTCTGTTTTGCCATCAAAGAATGGTCAACCGAGTCAAGTTTACCTATTTACTCAGTTTCTACGACTTTCAACACTTGATTCAATATTCTGGACAAAAATAGTTAGCATATCTATTTAATATATTTATCTAAATAATTTTAGTAATTACTTTTTGAGTAGGTACATCAGTTTCTAGTCAATCAACTAGTTTTACTTTAATACTAATTAATAATACTGGAATCTCTCATCTAAAGTTTAATTTAATAGATTTCCTTTAATCTATAAATTTTGCTTATAATATTTTACTTTACTGAGATTAAACTATGAAATAATAGTCCTAGTCATCTACCAGTAGGAGTACCTTAATTAAATATCATCGACCAGAGTATCTATTGCCTATCTCTCAAAAGGAATAAAAATGGTTAAGTTCTTATGTAATCAAAAATACAAATATGGTAACGACAGGTTGATTGAGCTACGAGAATGATGATAAAAATATACAGCAATAGTTATGTTAATAACTTAATAATAGATTTTTCCGCAACTGCGATGAGCTACTCCGCCATAGGCGATCGCCAAGTATGAAATACTTCTATTGTAGAAAAAAGATTTATATCCAACAAGCTGATTTATAGTCTTCAAGTTATACAGCGTACATACTAACCTTTCTGCTCAAGGAGAGGTGACTGACACTTCTGGAGAAAAGATATTTAATTAATATAAGTTTGCTTAATTACTATTGAGATATAAAACCACAAAAGACAAAGGTTTTTTGCCCATTAGGTGGTATAATATTAAGCCATTATCTTATCATCAAAAATCTCAAATATTGAAATAAATTAAATAAAGAAAAAAGAGATATGTCTATCAAAAAATAGATCGTATATCTATTGCCAAAGATTGAGTAATCTTAGCTAAGAAGTTGCTTCTGTAAAACGGTTCATCTTTTAGGGGCTGGTTTAACTAGATATTGATGAGGGAAACCAAAATGCTAACTAGTTAAATTTACCCCTCTTTTCCAGAACTGTAGGCGATAATCTCCGAGCGATCGCAGGTCATCGTCCTGATGTTTTGTACTGTTTTACCTATGCTGTAGTGTCAAAGTTCTTCTTGTTGAGGATAGTGGAATAGGGATGGCTGCGTACTAACGTAGAAGTTCGCGCTATACTCCCTCCAACACACACAAAAGAAAAGACTATGATTTGTGAATCTCTTACTTACACAACCCTTGGTAACGTGCGCGTAACTCGCAGCACCACCCAAGTGAAGATGGACACTGCACTAGATGAAATTCTCTTTCACCTCAATCAAGTGCGTGGAGGTTTATTGACCAGTAGTTACGAATATCCGGGACGATACAAAAGATGGGCAATTGGATTTATCAATCCCCCATTACAACTGACAACAAGAGAAAACGCATTTACCATCTCTTCACTTAATTCTCGCGGCCAGGTGCTACTACCGACCTTGTTTCAGCGTTTATCAGCCCAATCGCAACTACAACAAATCACCCTCAATCACGACTACATTACAGGTGAAATTCAGCCCACAAAACAGTTCTTTACCGAAGAAGAACGCAGCAAGCAACCTTCAACCTTTACAGTCATTCGCGAAATTCTCCAAACTTTTGCCAGTGATGAAGATGAACATTTAGGGTTATATGGTGCATTTGGTTACGATTTGGTTTTTCAATTTGAACCAATTGGGCAAAAAATTGTCCGTCCCGCAGACCAACGGGATTTAGTACTTTACTTACCCGATGAACTCATAGTTGTAGACTATTATAAGCAACAGGCTTATTGTCTTCAGTATGAATTTGCCATAGAAGGAGGCAATACCGAACATCTTCCCCGGACAGGTGAGTCCATCGACTATCGGGGTAAAAGGCTTCTCCCCAACCAAACAGCCGACCATCAACCAGGAGAGTATGCCATCCTAGTTGAACAAGCACTCGACTACTTTCGCCGGGGTGACTTGTTTGAAGTCGTTCCTAGCCAAAACTTTTTTACCGCCTGTGAACAGTCACCCAGTCAACTATTCCAAACCTTAAAACAAATTAATCCTAGCCCTTATGGCTTCCTGTTGAACTTGGGTGGGGAATATCTCATAGGTGCATCACCAGAAATGTTTGTCCGAGTTGATGGTAGGCGAGTAGAAACCTGTCCCATTAGCGGCACTATTAGTAGGGGAGAAGATGCTATAAGTGATGCTGTACAAATTCGTCAGTTGCTGAACTCCCACAAAGATGAAGCCGAGTTAACCATGTGTACTGACGTAGACCGCAACGATAAATCGCGGATATGTGAACCGGGTTCAGTCAGGGTAATTGGTCGCCGCCAGATTGAACTGTACAGCCACCTCATTCATACAGTAGACCATGTGGAAGGCATCCTCAGACCAGAGTTTGATGCTTTAGATGCGTTTTTGAGCCATACTTGGGCGGTCACAGTCACAGGCGCACCCAAACGCGCCGCCATGCAGTTCATCGAACAGCATGAACGCAGCGCCAGACGTTGGTATGGGGGGGCAGTCGGTTATTTAGGTTTTAATGGTAACTTGAATACTGGACTAACCTTGCGAACAATTCGCCTGCAAGATAGTATCGCCGAAGTGCGGGTTGGTGCAACAGTCCTTTATGACTCGATCCCAGCAGCCGAAGAACAGGAAACAATTACCAAAGCTGCGGCCCTATTTGCCACCATTGGGCGTGATCCCAGTGCCAAGTTAATTAAAAAGAGCGATCGCCCCTCCCACATCGCCCATAATAAACGTATCCTCCTCATCGACTACGAAGACTCCTTTGTTCACACCCTAGCCAATTACATCCGCACCACAGGCGCAACCGTCACCACCCTCCGTCATGGTTTTGCTGAATCATACTTTGATACACAACGCCCAGACTTAGTAGTATTGTCTCCCGGCCCCGGTAGACCCAGCGACTTCGGTGTCCCAGACACAGTTGCAGCCCTTGTGCGTCGCCAAATCCCCATTTTTGGCGTTTGCTTAGGATTACAAGGCATTGTTGAAGCTTTTGGCGGAGAATTAGGCGTACTTAATTATCCCCAACATGGTAAACCCGCTCAGATTTCCGTCACTGCACCCGACTCGGTGCTGTTTGCAGGCTTACCAGCATCTTTCACCGTGGGTAGATATCATTCCTTATTTGCCCAACCCCAAACAATACCTAGTGAACTCAAAGTTACAGCCGTTTCTGAGGATGATGTCATCATGGCCATCGAACATCAAACACTACCCATAGCCGCCGTCCAATTTCACCCTGAATCAATCATGACTTTAGCTGGTGAAGTTGGTTTGACCATCATTAAAAATGTGGTGCAGGCATACACCCAAAATTTAGAACCATCAATTGGTTCTTAATAGATAGTACAGCAATGCTGTACTAGCGATCCACACACACCAGCACAGATGAAAAAATATTCTTTCTTTGTGCTGTGATGTTTCTACAATTCAAAAACGTCTACAACTAAAACTTCTGTTATAAACTCGATTTTTTACTGCCGTCATCAAATAAAATCATCAGGGAAAATTATGCGTCAGCAAGACAATTACAATTCACAAAATGTTAATAAAATCAATAATGAACAAGTAGACCAAATTATTAAATCAATTATTGCTGGTAAATATTCTTGGGCCTGCGTTTTACTACTGCGCTACTCTGGTTATAATCCCATAGATTACATACCATACCGGACTTATATTCGATTAATCAAAAATAACTGTCTAGGCGGCGGTGAAAATCAAGAAAGCAGAAGGGATAATCAAGAAGTATTGATTTGAAAACCGCCCCAATTCAGCATACCAACCTAATTATCAAAGTAAAATATAAGATTCATACTTGATTTTTGAAATAAAAGTAGGGCGTTGCACTGCCCACCAAAAGTATCATAAGGTGGCAATGCCCACCCTAAAAATGCTGAGATTTTTGCAAAAATCAAATAGGATTCCTACTATATTTAGGTTGCATACTTGAATCCTGGTGTTTGGGAAGACATAAAAAGTTTCCCACAACTTCGCATCTAATTTATAGGAATTGGGTATAAGCGCATGGGGAAATATGATCCCTACACCCCCATACCCCTATGCCCTTATGCCTTTTTTCGTTACCCCATCCAGACTTATAGCAGGTTATGATGTACCCCAGTGCTATTTATAGTAATCGTCTGCAACCAATTATCAGAGAGATTGTATGGCAGAAAAAGCAAGAAGTTACACAACTACATAAACAGATGTCATTGGCTTCTTTACAACGCCAATTAACGGCTGCGCCAACCGTGCGCGATTTCTTGACAGCCTTGCAGCAAAACCCTTACAAACCTAGCCTAATTGCCGAAATCCAGAAAGCATCACCTAATCGTGGTATGATTCGGGCAGACTTCGATGCAGTAGCGATCGCCAAAGCTTATCAACAAGGTGGTGCAGCTTGTCTATCAGTAGTTACAGATAGCTCACTTTTCCACGGCAGTTTTGAAATTCTCCGCAGCATCCGCCAAAGAGTACCATTACCGATACTATGCAAAGAGTTTATCATTGATCCCTGCCAAATTTATCTAGCCAGAGCCGCCGGGGCAGATGCCATACTCTTAATTGCTGCTATCCTCACAGACAGGGAAATACAAGACTTTTTGCGCATAATTCACTATTTGGGGATGAATGCGTTAGTAGAAGTTCACAACTTGGCAGAACTAGACCGCATACTTAAACTAGATGACATTCGCCTCATCGAAATTAACAACCAAAGCTTAGAAGATTTGACTACTGATATCAGCACTACACAAAATATATTAGCAGCCAGGCGATCGCAACTGCAAGACTTAGGTATCACCGTCATCAGCGAATCGGGAATATATACACACACCGATTTAATCTTAATCGCCCAAGCCGGCGCAAATGCTGTGATAGTAGGAGAATCTTTAATTAAAGAAGAAGATATAGAAATGGCTGTACACCATTTACTCAGGGGTGGTAGCGCCAAATAAAAGAATTTCTGGTAATTATCAGGAATGGGTTGAGGAGAGATTGTAGTATCCATTACTTATCTCAGCGAAACCCTTACCCCTGGCGCAACCAGGGGTTTTATTTTGATAGGGGATAGGGTACAGGTAACAGGTTATTGTAGAGGTTTTAGCTTATGTCCCCTACACCCTTACACCCTATCCCCTGCGGTAATACTCCACCCCTTTATTGACAAATTGCAAGGTATAAGCATCTTGATAGTTAACACTTGGTTGAAAAAGCCCTACATTAACCATACTCTCAAATAGCGATCGCCACTTTTGTTGAGTCATGGAACCGATACCTTGGGTCTTGGCTACGTCAGAGACAATGATTCCGTATTCTTGCAGCTTTTGCAGACCGTAGGCGAGTTGTTCGTCTGTCATTTCTGGATTATCTTGTTTAATTAGTTGATTACCTGGTTGGGGATTTTCTAAGTAGCTATACCAACCTTTAATCGAAGCATCCACGAATCTCTGGACTAAATCAGGATTCTTCTGTACTAATTCTTTCTTAGTTTCAATGGTAGTTGCATATGGTAAATAACCATAATCTGCAAGTAAAAACACCTGTGGTTGAAAGCCGCCTTGCTTCTGCACAGCAAAGGGTTCTGACGTGATATAACCTTGCTGTGCTGAGGTTTTGTCGGCTAAAAAAGGCGCAGGATTAAAATTATAAGGACGCTTTTGTTCGTCCGTAAAACCATACTTAGCTTTTAATAAGGGCCAAAACGTTACATTAGCAGCCGCAGAGATATAAATCGGTTTGCCTTTGAGGTCGGCTAAAGTTTTGATTGCTGGGTTGGGATGGGTAAGGATACACTGCGGGTCTTTTTGGAAAATTGCTGCTACTGTAACTTTGGGTATTCCCTGTGCTATGGCGTTGATGGCATCAATACCATAACCCATGAAAAAGTCTACTGCACCACCTACTAACAATTGAGTGCCACTAGGTATTTGTGGCCCACCCATTTTAATTGTTACATCTAGCCCGTGGTCTTTGTAGATTCCCGTAGCGATCGCCTGATAAAATCCTCCGTGTTCTGCTTGGGCTAACCAGTTAGTCCCAAAAGTAACTTTATCTAACTTTGAGTTAGAGGTTGATGCTTGATTACTATCGGCACAAGCAGCAATCATACTACTACCAATGCAAATAGCACCATATTGAATAAATCGACGGCGACTAGGGAGATGAACAGGTGGTGGATACATAAAACCAGAGAATGTACTTTTTTAGAGGTAAAATCAGTATTTCAGGATGCTGAATCCCTCTCATCAAGTTTTAGCTGAGTCTGAAAGTACATTCTAAAATCAATTTCTGGTTTACCAAAGAGTATGGCTGTATTTCTAAGGCACGCTTGAACGCCTTGATAGCTTTAGTGTACTTGCCTAATGCTGCATAACACAAACCAATCCCATGCAGTGCGCCAAAATGTACCGGATTAATTTGGATCACCATCTGACAGTCAGCCAGAGATTTTTGATATTCTCCCATACTGTAGTAGAGAAAGGCCCGGCGATTCCAAGCTTCGGCAAAGTCTGGTTGTTCATGAATTAACTGTGTCAGCATTGCTTCAGCTTCAGTAATTTCCCCAGCATCTAGCAGTTTCTGACTCTGATCAATTTTTTCCAGTCCATACACTCCCTTTTGTTGGAACCAGATCCGCCAAAGTTTCTTTGTTGCTTGTTCCCGTACTAAAGCATCAGGATTTTTCAAGTCTTCAAGTAAAGATGTAATTGATGAAGAATCCATGAATTTGAGAATGATGTTTGTCAGTAATTGTCTCTTATTAACAAGGTATCAACTTTCGTCGGAAATTGCTTAAGGCAATTTTAAATTCCTTATAAAAATTCTTCTGCGATCGTGAAAAAATAGCAACTTCTAGGAACATTTTGTATTAACTAATACTATTGAGCCTGGAATTGACAGTTAAACGCTTACGTAATTGGTAATGGGAAGGTGAACCTAAATATTTGTCACAAGCTTGGTAGCTAATAGTTCATCAAATCATTACAAAACCGAGGAGCCACTAGGGGTTACAGTCATTCTGGGGACTTCCAGAAAATAAATTATTCAATGAGTGAAAGCTGAGGAACTGATTATATTCTTCCTCCCTTGCTCCCCCTGCTCCCCCTGCTCACCAAAGTGATTGTATATTTTTTAAGTTGGAAGTCCCCAATCCCTTCACATACCACAGCCATAGGATATATTCTGCTAGCGATCGCCTACTTGACAAAAATTCAGATTTACGCAACAAGGTTGTCTGGGAAAATTGGGTGTAAGGGTATCATTGCCTTTGTCTAACCCTTTTAGCTTAACGCACCCCCACATCATCTACAGTAATTGTCAACAACCTCTTAATTTTATCTAAAGAAATTACCCTATTTATTTAATTAGATGGTTGGCTAATCTGTCGCTAGGATTTTTGCCTTCGTATAATTAGCTATTTAGCCGCATATAAATGTAATTTATTAGATATAGGAATAACCTCTCTTCGTATAAAAGCAAAAAAACTAACTATAAACTCCTGAGACAGAATAAATCGTGATTTTTGCCGAAAAATGTATTATGATATCGAATGTTTATGTCCAAAGAATATTAAATACTTACAACAAGAAAAACTTTGATTATTATAATAAAATAATGGTAAACCCAACTATTGGAGAACTCGAAAGAAAAATTTCCCAACGTGTTAGTACTCTATACAATGATAAAATAGGACGAAGACCCACCCAAATTACTTGTCACTTTTTTAATTCTGAATTAGTAATATCTCTAGAAAATTCAGTTAGCCAAATTGAACAAACCTTATTAGAGGCAGGGCATGAAGGCTTAGCAGAACAAATCAGAACATTACTTGATAAAATTATTAAACCACAGCTAAAAATTATCCTTGAAGAGGTGATTGGTAAACCTATTACTGACTTGATGAGTAATACAAGCTTGGTCACAGGACGTACAGGAATAGTAGTTGTTTTAGACCAATTACCAGAAGTGCGTAATCCAGAATCTATCCCAAAAGCTAACTGGAAGAATGTAGCAGATTAAGATGGCGGTCAATCAAACTATTTAACTGAATAAAATTATACGGTTTAGTAATATATTCCTCCGCACCTGTAAGGAAGAGGTAGTCTTGATTCTGCACCAGAATAAAAGGTAAAACAGCAATAATTGGAATTTTCGCTGTTTTAGGGTCTTGTTTGAGGTAATTAATCACTTGACTACCACTTAAATCTGACACCATCATGTCTAGTAGGATAAGGTCAGGTTTTTGGGTTTGTGCTAGAATAATTGCCTTAACTCCTTGTTTAGCACCAATACAAGTAATTTTTAATATTTTCAAGTAAGAATTAAGCAATTCTAAATTATGTAGATTTTCTTCTACAATTAAAATCAACGGGTGTCGATACATAAGTAAATAATGACCTTTTATGGAAGGCTAGACATCCAAAATTGATGACGCTTTGCGCGTGTCAGTTGTTTTTTGGCTCAGGCTTAATACCCCATCCCCTTATGGGTAGTGTTCACAAATCGAAAACCACTGATAACTGACAAAGCTCTATCTCCTTGTGGGTGGAGTTATGATCTAGTTTTGGCAAGTGTTTTGACGGATGTACGAGGCTGCTTTCATGCGGCGGCTTGCGGCTTGATGTGGACTGGCTCGTATGTATTTAACTAGGTTGGATGTTGACGCTGATGTTGGGGGTAAACCTGAACAAGCTAGTAAATATACTAAGGTAATATCTTCATGCTAAATTTATACTTAGTCAAGTGGTAATCGTTAATTCTTTATAAATAGGATTCTTGGCAAAGCGATCGCTCCTGAAGATAAGATTGATTGCAGGAATAGCCATCAGCAAAACACATGAATCTCAGGCAGCGACAGGAAAAATTTGTTAAGAATGTTAACGCTGCTTCTAGAAACGAAGCCAAGATAGTTTTAGCCACCTTATTCTTACTTATCGTCCTAGTTTTGGCAGTAGGCGCTTCCCTATCCTTTGGTGCTGTCGCCATCACACCCGCACAACTGTGGCTAGCGGTGTGGCGCAGGGGAGAACAACTCAATCAAACTATCCTCTGGGACTTGCGCCTACCCAGAACTATAGCAGCGATTTTGGTAGGTGCAGCATTGGGAATGTCGGGTGCGCTACTGCAAGGAATGTTACGCAACGGACTAGCCGACCCATTTCTACTAGGTATTTCTGCGGGTGCAGGATTGGTAGCGATCGCCATGATTAGTTTAGGAGTATTCTTAGCTTGGGTTCCCCTAGCGGCGTGGGTTGGGGGTGTACTGACAACGGTAATTGTCTATTTTTTAGCCAAAACAGGGGATGGAATATCTGTAGAACGGCTAATTTTGGGTGGCGTAGCGGTAAGCGCCATGTTTGGTTCAATACAATCGGTCTTACTATTGTTAACAGAAGATGGAAGGATACAGGCGGCTTTAAACTGGCTAATTGGCAGTTTGAATGGCCGGGGATGGACAGAAGTAACTACAGCCGGTGCTTATATTAGTGTCGCCTTGGGATTGGGATGTTTGTTAGCGCGATCGCTAAATTTATTAAATCTAGGCGATGAGTTAGCCGTGAGTTTGGGGGTTTCTTTGGGGCGAGCGCGCATTTTCATCGGTGGAGTTGCTACACTATTAGCCGCAGGTGCTGTGAGTATTGGCGGCTTAATTGGTTTTGTCGGCTTAATAGTACCCCACGGTATCCGGTTACTAGTAGGTACAGATTATCGCGCCATCTTACCATTGAGTGCATTAGGAGGTGCGATCGTCATGACAATTGCAGACTTACTTTCCCGCTTAGGCGCTGTAGAACTTCCAGTTGGTGCGGTCACAGCATTACTCGGTTCCCCCCTCTTCATTTGGTTACTCTACCGCCGCCAAAACGGAATCTAAACTTCCCAAATACCAATTATTAATATGCCTCTAGAAACGCAAAACCTAACAGGTGGATATACAAATAAAACAGTAGTTAAAGATATATCCTTAGTCATCGAAAAAGGCGAGTGGTTGAGTTTAGTAGGTGCTAATGGTTCTGGTAAATCTACCCTACTAAAACTCATGAGTCGCCTATTAGTTCCCCAAACAGGAACCGTCTTACTAGATGGAAAAGCAATTCATACTCAAAGCGCCGCCATTGTCGCTCAAAAATTAGCCTTATTACCCCAGCAACAAGCAATACCTTCAGGCTTAACAGTCAGGCAATTAGTATCATTAGGACGCACCCCGCACCAACCTTGGTGGCAATGGGAATTAAACGCAGAAGATAGAGAAAAAATTGCTGAAGCTTTGCATTTAACCCAGATGGAAGATTACCAAGAACGACTAATAGAACAACTTTCCGGCGGTGAAAGGCAAAGAGCATTTTTAGCACTAGCCTTAGCCCAAAATCCCCAAATATTACTATTAGATGAACCCACAACTTATCTAGACATTCGCTATCAGTTAGAACTATTAGACCTTTTGAAAAATCTCAATCAAAAGCCGGGAATCACAATTTTAACAGTCCTCCACGAAATCAACTTAGCTGCTAGATATAGTTCTCGCATTGCCTTACTGTATCAAGGAAATATTATCGCTTTAGGACAGCCGGAAAATGTTCTCACCCCAGAAAACTTAGCTCAAGTTTTAGGAATAGAAGTTGCAGTTCTCAATACACCAGTAGGATTGCAAATTTGCCCCCTCAAGCCAATTCATTAATACAGCACATTTCCTTATATGTTGCACCACTTGCTTATTGCTAAAATTACAAGCTAGAAAGCTTATTATTCAAAAAACTACAGATTGATCTTGACATACGACCAACCAGACGGTACCTTGTGATCATCCAACCAACCAGACGGTTTTAGATTTCGAGTTAGCGTTGGGAACGTGTTGAAGAGGGAGCTTTATGGAGGCAAGTATGGCCGCATAGCAGAACAAAACCTTTTTCTGGTCTCATCCCCCTGTAGTTTGAAGCTCTAGGTTTAAATCTCATGGTCGCTGCAAAACGCTCACGCTCAAAGTCTATTCAATCAAGCGCACTGCTCGCGGCTGCCAATAAAGTCGTCGTGAGCCAAGGAGTTGAGGCACTTACGCTGGATGCTGTTGCTAATGCAGCAGGCGTGAGTAAGGGCGGGCTATTGCATCATTTCCCCAACAAGGAGGCTTTAATTGCCGCAATGGTTCAACAGGCGTTAGATAAGTTTGTTGAAGCATTAAATGATGAACTCGCACGAGATCCAGCCCCCGATACGCCAGGTCATTGGGTAAGAGCTTATATTCGAGCCTCGGCACTGGACGATCAGGAAAATTACGAGCTTCACTTTAACTTGCTAGCTGCAAATTTTACGAATCCTGAATTGCTCAAGCCAATGCGGGATTTTTGGGAGAATTGTCACAACAAAATCGTTTCTAGTGGACTCGATCCAAAAGTCGCGACAATTATCCGACTGGCGATGGACGGTTTATGGTTAACCAATTTGCATAAGTTTGCACCCTTGCAGGAGCCGTTGCGATCGCAAGTCATCGAAACCGCTCTAACGCTGGCACAACCTTGATCAATTAAGTCAGCTTTTTCGTCTTCGCTAATTGCTCTTTTAGTTGATTTGCCAGATTTGTCTTGCAAATTCTCTGAAGTTTCACAATTTTAGCAAGCTATGTAAATAGTACTTTGTATGTACTATTTTGTAATTTTTTGGACACTGACTCATTCGTTCACTCTGCTCAAATTCAACGATTGAATTTGCAGTAGCAGTTTTGTTGTGTTCATGGCTTTGTCTGTGGAGCCTGGAAACGCTTTATTGAACGTCCATACAAACACAGAATTAATCCAACCGAAATTTGTTGCCTAATTGATTCACTCTAGCATTTGAGTTTAGTGTCATGACAGTAATTCCAAATCGATCGAGTTTTCAAGCAGAAGCTCACGAGTTCCTGAAGTTAGCCATTCCCCTGGCGGGTGCCCAGGTTGCTCAGGCTGGAACTGGCTTCGTGGATACCGTAATGATGGGCTGGTTGGGACAAGACGTACTTGCAGCAGGTGGATTAGCCACCATTATCTTCATAGCATTCATGATGACTGGCATAGGGCTAATCTCTGGGGTCAGTCCACTGGTTGCGGAAGCTTATGGAGCCGGACAAGCTCAACGGATTGGGATATTAACTCGCCAGGGCTTATGGATTGCGCTGCTGCTATCCATTCCAGGGATGCTCATCATTGCTCATCTGGATGGCTTGATGCGTCAATTTGGACAAGCTCAAACGACGGTTACGCTTGCAGATACCTACTTAAATGTGATGGCATGGGGGTTATTTCCGGCGATCGCGTTCGCCACCCTGCGAGGCTGCATTATCTCGCTGTCACAAGCCCGTCCGATCATGTTCATTGTGCTAGGTGCAACGTTGTTTAATGCGGTTAGCAACTATGTTCTCGCTTTTGGAAAGCTGGGGTTTCCCAAAATGGGGATTGCGGGTTTAGCCGTAGCGAGTATTAGTGCTCACTGGATTATGTTTTTGTCGCTACTGGCTTATATGCTTTGGCATAAACCACTGCGCCAGTATTCGCTATTCCAAACACTGCATCGGTTGGAGCCGAAAATTGTTCAGCAACTCCTTTGGGTGGGTGTGCCAATCGGTATTGCTGCGGTACTGGAATACGGATTATATACAGTGGTTAGCTTTTTTATGGGGACACTTGGAACACCTGTCCTTGCAGCGCATCAGGTAGTGCAGCAAACCGTGATTGTTCTCTTCATGGTTCCCTTGGCGATGTCTTTTGCCGCAACCGTTCGGGTCGGGCAGTGGTTTGGACAACGGGATAGAAAGCAGATTCAACAAGCAGCACGGGTCGCTATTGGATTAGCAGTATCGTTCATGCTGGTTAGTGGAATCGTGCTATTTACGCTGCCTAATCAAATCATCGGGCTATATCTTGATGTCAATAATCCAGCCAATGCAGATGCTTTGAATATTAGTATTTCACTGATGAAGATCGCTGCCTTTGGATTAATCATTGATGGCATACAGCGAACAGCAAATGGCGTTCTACAAGGTTTACAGGATACTCGAATTCCAATGCTGTTGGGAACAGCGGCTTATTGGGGAATTGGTTTGACAACGAGTTATCTGCTGGGATTTCACACGCCCCTATCTGGAACGGGAGTTTGGATTGGAACCTATGTCGGATTAGCAGCAGCAGCGATCGCGTATTTGCTGAGATTTCGGACAGTGATGTCGAAGCAAGCCTGGTAGAAATCGATGGCATTCAGATCACCCACTCACCCCCGCCCCTCTTCAGGATTATCATTTTCAGCGTTTAATTATTTTAATTTGACCGTATTGGGATATACAAGTAACAATGGGATCAAAATTATGCAGAAAATTGGGCTATTTGATACTCTAAAAACTAGAGGATAGCCACAATTTCCACTTATAGCAATGACAGCATTTACAGTCAACCTCAACTCCATCATCAAACTTACCGACGAGCAATTTTATAAATTGTGTCGAGAAAATCCAGAAATTAAATTTGAGCGTAACTCTCAAGGGGAATTAATCATTATGCCACCCACAGGCGGGGAAACAGGAAACAAAAACTCGGAAATAAATGCTGACTTCGTAATTTGGAATCGGCAGACAAAATTAGGAGTATGCTTTGATTCATCAACCTGTTTTAAACTACCTAACGGTGCAAATCGTTCACCTGAAGTAGCCTGGATCAGAAAAGAAAGATGGGATGCACTCACACCAGAAGCACAAGCAAAATTTCCCCCAATTGCACCAGATTTTGTGTTAGAGTTAATCTCCCCTAGCGACAGCTTAGAAGACACACAAGCCAAGATGCGAGAATATATGGAGAATCAAGTCAAACTAGGCTGATTAATTAACCGCAAAACAAGCCAAGTAGAAATCTATCGTCAAGGGAAGCCAACACAAGTGTTAGATTTCCCAAGAGAATTATCTGGAGAAGACATACTTCCAGGCTTTGTTCTCAATTTGCAGATACTTTGGTAAATAACAATTCACTGATGAATAGGAATTTCAATGACAAACTCCGCTCCTTGTCCCAAAGTTGAATTACACGATAATTTCCCATTATGTCTATCCACAACAATTTGATAACTGATAGATAACCCTAATCCAGTTCCCTTACCCACAGATTTAGTAGTAAAAAATGGGTCAAACAATTTTGTTAATATCTCTTGGGGGATGCCTACACCATTATCAGCAATAGTAATTCGTACCCAATTATTAACAACTTCACTCCGAATAGAAATCTTAGGCGTATTCCCTAACAACCTACCCCTGCTAACTGACTCTTCTACAGCATCAATAGCATTACTAAAAAGATTCATAAATACCTGATTTAATTGACCGGGATAACAATCAATTTTTGGCAAATTCCCATAATCCTTAATAACCACAATTTCTGGACGGTCTGATTTGGCTTTCAACCGATTATGTAATATCATGAGTGTACTATCAATACCTTCATGAATATCTACTTGCTTAAATTCAGCTTCATCAAGACGAGAAAAATTGCGTAGCGATAGAACAATTTCCCGAATGCGTTCAGTTCCAACCTGCATAGACTGAAGGAGTTTCACCAAGTCTTCCTTAAGGAAATCTAGGTCTATATCTATAATAAAGTCCTGAATTTCATTTGGAGGATAGGGAAAATTGAGTTGATAAAGTTCTACTAAGCGTAACAAATCTTGTGCATATTCACAGGCGGGAATGAGATTACCGTGAATAAAGTTCACTGGATTATTAATTTCATGGGCAATACCTGCAACCATATTCCCAATAGAAGACATTTTCTCACTATGGATAAGTTGAGTTTGAGTACGCTGTAATTCCCGCAGAGTATTTTCTAAATCCTCGGCTTGCTGTTGCAATTGAATTTCTGCTTGTTTGCGCTTGGTAATATCTAAGGCTGTACCTACCAAGCGGTAAATTTTACCTTCACTGTTTTTTAGGGGATTAATTTTAGTTAAAGACCAAATTTCTTGATTATGGAAAGTTAAACACTCTTCATAAGAAATACTAGTACCAGCTTCCACACAATCTATATATCGTTGACAAATAGCAGCACCTTCAACATCACCCTGCAATTCTGTAGGAGTTTTACCAATAACATCAGCTTGTTTAATTCCTGAGAATCTTTCTGCTGAAGAGTTCCAACCAGCATAACGAAATTCGTGATTATCTAAAACATTGACCACAAAGATAATTTGGTCAACACCCTCATAAATATTGCGTAAAAACTGCTCTTGTTCTTGGAGTAATGCTTCTACTTGTTTACGTTCGCTAATATCCAGTAGATAACCATACCAAGTAATTTCACCTCCAGGGAGGCGTTCTGGTTTGGAGGTGGCTTTCACCCATTTATCCTGTCCAGAAGGGGTGGTCATGCGCCACTCAGCTTCAAAGTTTTGCAGAGTTTGGGCAGATTTGGCCATCGTCTCTTGTAAACTGATAATATCCTCAGCTTGAATACCAGCAAAGGGTAGTGAAGCATCATTTTCTATTTCTTGGGGATCTAGTCCCATAAGTTCTCGACACCCAGAAGAAACATAAGGATAAAACATCGTCCCATCAGGCTTAAGGCGAAATTCATAAAGCATCCCTGGGACATTATCGGCTAGTCGTTGCAACAATACTTCTGTCTGCTGTAACGCAACAGTGCGTTCGGCAATTCTGACAGCCAACTCTTCGTTTAATCTATTGAGTTCTGCTTCTACTTGCTTGCGTTCAGTAATGTCTAACAGGACTCCACAAAAAATTATTTCTCCAGTTGGACTCCTTGTAGGAGTTGAGTCACCTTGCCACCAGCGAATTTCACCGTTAGGCTTGATTAAACGTCCTTCATAGTGCCAAGGAGTGGCATTTTCTACCGCCTCCACTACTGATGCAATATAACCTTCAAAATCCTCTGGATGGACAAGCTCAAAAAAGCAACTTAAATCTGCCATCATTTCTTGGGGGGTAATGCCTGCCAGTTCCCAGATAAAATCGCTGATATAGTCTACTTGCCAGCTACCATTATGATTGATGAACTGAAAGATAGCACCAGGCATATTAGCGGCGATATCTCTTAAACGCCTTTCACTATCACCAAGAGCCATTTGTGCCTGTCTTTGCGCCGTCACTACCTCAGAGAAGACGGCTAAACCACCTACCACCCCTGATTCTTCATACCAAGGATTTATCTCCCACTTCACCCAATCAATTGTGCCATCTTTGCGAGTCAGGATGTCTTCTGCGGATTTCTCTGTATTTCCCGCTAAACAATGCTGAAAAATTCTTTGCCAACCTAAAGTGGTGTCAGCACAAACTTCTTCATGACAACGACCGATAATATCTTCATCAACTAAGTTATAGTCCTCCCGCCAGCGACGACTAGCCAGCAAGTAGCGCATCTGACGGTCAAATATAGCGATCGCCGCAGGTGTATATTCAAGATATAACTCTGGGGTTAAAGTCTTTGCCACTCGCTGACGCAGTTGAGTCAGTTCCTGCTGCAAAGAATTATAAGTATCTTTATCTATAGTGATGAGATGGTCACTCATAGGTATGCTAATCACCAGCGACGAACTTGAAAATAATTTCATTACCTATGATGCCCAATCTCCATCCAGCAATATCAATTTTCACTCATTAATCATTCCTCATGACCATTCTCAACTCAGTAATTCCCCCAATTGATGCTGGATTAATAAAGCTTTTAGGGTAGAATTTTCAGCCTTCAAAGCCCTATTCTCAGCTTCTAATTCCTGAATCCTCTCCCTCATCGCCTCCTTAGTAGTTCCTTGTCTGTGAATTACTACCTCTCTATAAATTTCTAAATTAGTCTCTTCATTCATCCATCTTTGATAAGTTTTGGTATGCTCTTGCACCGAATGCCCCATATAATCTGCCATCGTCTTGATAGGCACTCGTAAACGATGACCACGAATAGCATAAGCGTGACGTAAATCGTAAGGTCTAAAACCTATATCTGCATTTTTAAATTTGATATACAATTTTGCAGTTTTATTACTCAATTTCCCTTCGTTATAGGGCAATCTAATCTTCTTTAAGTTAAATAAGTCAACCCAATGAGGATGTAAAGGAGGAATACCACAAATGCGTTCTCCAGTTTTAGTTCCTTCTGTCAAACTCGGATTAAGAGTTACTAGGTGAAAAGTATTTTTGGGGTCGATAAAAGCCTCTACATCTACAGCAAATAACTCATGGGGTCTTAAACCATAAGTAGCCAGCATCCCATAAGCCCATTGCCATTGTTCGGGTTGTGTGAGATTTTCTTTACTTGTGTACGCTGATAGAGGGACACCAATTTTCTCAAAACCTTGGATAATTTCCTCATCTACAGGAATTTTGCGGATAGTAGGATGAGGTTTAGGAGTTGCATAGGCATAAATTGTTTTAAAATCATCAATGCCACAAAACTCACAAAATTTTTTTAACTGCCATACCATAAAAAACCTAGCTGATGTATTAGGTTTAGTCTTTTCTAAAGCTATTTCTAATGCTTGAGCCGAGATTGGTAAATCTTGAGGCAGTTTTTTCAGATGCCTCAGATAATGAGTTTCCCAAGTCCGAATACCGCGCCTATTTTGTTCGTGAGTTTTCCAAAATTCTCGCTCATATTCTTGAATTAATTCCCCAATCAGTTTTCCAGAGTATTTCGCCTGGGGCAATTCTATCTTTTTTGCCTGTTTACCTAATAACTCCGGTGTCCATTGAAATTGTTTAGTAATTAATAATAAATCCAACTCTCGCGCTTTCAAAACAGCCATTTTTAACCCAGCATCATTAGCCGTAAAGCCGCAAGAAATAGTATATTGTTTATTAGGACTGCCCTGTTTACCCACATCACCAGGTCTACAAGGGAAAGTACCTTGTAAACCGATGATTTTCGGGCTAGTTAGTTTCAATTTAATCTTGATTCTATCTAAACTCAAAGCCGCATTTGCTTGTTGAACAGCGTGTTTAATTCGCAAATATTCCCGTTCTAACTTGGCTTGTTCATCGGTTTGTTTAGCTTTCCATTGCTTCCATTGAGAAGGTTCCCATTGGTCAATTAGCTTACCTTCCCATACCGATATACGAGGGTTAAAACTATTTATAGCCATAAGCTAGTCTCAAGCGCTGTCTTGGTTTGAGGATAACTAATAATAGCCAACAAGTAAAGTTAACTCACACTTGGAAATACAAGTATGGTAGGCATGACCTACTATATTATGTTTTTGGTGAACAATGCCCACCCTAGAATTAAGTTAAATATACTTTATGGGTGCAGGGCTATGAACAAAATTGTAATTGGGGTGATGGGGGCTGGGGAAGGCGCAACAGCTAATGATTGTGAAAACGCCTATAAATTAGGCGAATTAATTGCCCTAGCTGGATGGGTTTTGCTTACCGGGGGGAGAAATGTAGGCGTGATGGATGCGGCTTCTCAAGGGGCAAAATCAGCTAATGGTTTAACTGTAGGGATACTTCCAGGGACTCAAGCAGATGGCATTTCTGCGGCGGTGGATATTGCCATTTTTACAGATATGGGCAACGCTCGTAATAATATTAATGTGCTTTCTAGTCATGTAGTCATTGCCTGCGGAATGGGTGCTGGTACTGCTTGTTGAAATTGCCTTAGCTGTGAAGAGAAATAAACCAACAATTTTGTTAAATAATGATGCCGAAAGTCAAGCCTTTTTTCGGAAATTATCAGCAGAAAAGGTTTATATTGTGGAAAATGTAGAGGATGCGATCGCCACAATCAAAACCATCCTCGCCAACAGTTAAGTACAGACATTGCCTTTACGCAGGCTCATCAAAAATGAAAAGCCAATTTATACGGAATGAGTAGCCGTCATACTGAAGTTAACTAACAGATAGATCAACCCATTAAACGTATGAATAACAGGTGCTTTTTACTATTGACAATGGTAGCGATCGCTAGCCTTAGCGGTTGTACTGCCAACCCTAACAATACAACCACAAACGCAATATCCTCAACACCCACACCAAGCATAGCTCGACTACGCGCTAAACCTAAAACTAGCGAACCGAAAGCTGTTGGCAAAACAGTTAATGTGACCTTATATACCAGCGATATCCAATGTCAAGAATTCGTACCGCAAAAAGTCACTTTACCAGCCACAACACCTGTAACTAATGCAGTAGGCAAAATCATACAAGAACAAGACACAGCTGACTTTAACGTATCAGGTTATCGCGTCAGAGTCAGAAATGGCGTTGCCACAGTTGATTTAAGACTCTCACCCCAATCAAAACGGCAATTTGCCTCACTTTCGAGCTGTGAACAATTTGCCCTATTTGGCAGCCTCCGTAAAACCTTAACCAGTAACCCCCAGTGGAAAATTAAAGAAGTCCGCTTCACCGAAAAAGGCGAAGATATTGTGCTTTAGGCAGTTATCAGTTATCAGTTATCAGTTATCAGGTGACACTTGTTATTCTCCCCTGCTCCCTCATCTCCCTCATCTCCTAGTTGGTGAGCGTAGTCGAACCACATCTCCCTCATCTCCCGGTTGGTGAGCGCAGTCGAACCACATCTCCCCCCACTCCCCATCACTGTCAACTGTCAACTGTCAACTGTCCCCAAAAGCCACTTCTCCACAAGTTCCGTCACAATATCGCTCATTTGGCGTTCTTGAGAGGCGGCGGCGGCTTTCAATTGTCGATGTAGTTGTTTTGGTAAATAGATAGTTGTACGGGTGTAAGACGGGTCTGTGCTTTTGCTTTGAGAAGTTGGTTTATCTTCCGTTGACGGTGGCTGATCTCGTTGTTGACGACTGCGGGCTGCGTCAATTAAATCATCAAAGCGACTGGTCTTTTTCCTATTAACCAAGTAACACCACCTAATTTCATATTACAAATTATACTAATGTTCAAAAACTGGGCAACAGATACAATCCTGAAAAGTCCTGGTACATCTGGGTTTATTAATTACGTAGGCAATAATTAGTTTAATATTTCTTTTCCCACCTCAGCGTAACATCGCCAAGCAATTTGAGCATAAGGGTCTTTAACCGCGTTGACTGGAACCCCTTCTAAAGCAGCACGTTGGAACACAGCCAAGCGGCGAATACCTGATTTAAATACAGGAAATCCGGCATTTATGATAGTTGTTCTCGCTTCTTCTCCTGCTTTATTAGGATTTGGTGGGATGATACTTAGCAATATTTTATACTTTATTTTAATTTTTTCTAGCAAATCTACCATGTGAAAAGTCGCAGCTAAAGCGATCGCATCTGGTGTTGTGGGAATAACTAACAAATCACATCCTTTCGCCAAAGTTTTCAGTTCTTCCGCATCTGGGCGGGCTGGTGTATCGATGACTATATGCTCATAGAGCCTCGCTAGGCTGACCGCCTGCTGCTCATCAGCCACCTTAAAGGGTAAACAGCCTCGATTTGACCAATCCAAAGCACTGCGGTTTAAATCACCATCTACTAACAGCGTGTCAGCTTTGCTTTGCAGGTAGGTAGCTAGGTGCAGTGCAGTCGTAGATTTACCTACCCCACCCTTAAAGGCGGCTACAGTAACAATCATTTTTCATACATAGGTAAATAATTTCCAAATTTTACCGTATATATAAACATCTAGACATTTTTTAAATGTTTAAATATTTAAACATTTAAAATAATTAGTGTAATTATGTTTAATATACGTATTGATAAACTACTTAATTTAAGTATTAAAAACATATTAAGTAAATTGAGGGATA
Source organism: Leptolyngbyaceae cyanobacterium (assembly GCA_036704005.1). Classification (GTDB taxonomy): domain Bacteria; phylum Cyanobacteriota; class Cyanobacteriia; order Cyanobacteriales; family Nostocaceae; genus Trichormus. Next base: position 38,443 of record DATNQO010000232.1, read on the forward strand.
GATGTATAAAATGATAAGCCTTACTTTGGCTATATGATGGAAGTCATTGCTAACGATTGGGAACGAGCTTTTCGTTCTAAACATATCCACTGGACTTAGACAGAGGACGATAGCTGTTGGAAAATCATGAGGGCGTAGGCTTTGCCCGCCCCAGACATCGCTTTATAATAGAATATGAAAGATAAATCTCCATCATGTAAAATATGACACACTCTTCATCCGAAAGAATTGTGAGACGTGGAAGAGTATTCCCAGAAATTCAGTGGACAGAAGCACAAAAAGCCCAAGACAGAGCCAGAAGACAAGCATTTTATGAGCGTTGTTGGGCGATTTTTGAGCGTTTAAAACCAGAACTTATAGATAAATATTATGGCTGGTATATTGCCATTGAACCAGATAGCGGTGATTACTTTATTGATCAGGATCAAGAAATAGCCAGTAAAATGGCTAGGGAAAAGCACCCTCATGTGATTCATCATATTTTTGGCATTAACGAAACAGGTGTTAGTGGCAGAATATGATTGAGGGAAGATTTGGAGATAAAGGCCAAGTTTACTTTGAAATAGATTTAATTGGCGGGGATGGCTTGAGTTTTCCTGTAGAAACAATGTTAGATACAGGATTCACTGAGTTTTTAGCTATGAACAAACAAGATGTACAAAGTCTTGATTGGTCTTTTTTGCGGCAGAATAAATTGAGAACTGCTCAAGGAGAAACGGAATTTGATGTTTATAGCGGTAGAGTTATCATAGATAATCGAGAATGGGAAATTCCTGTATTTGCTGGGGATGAAATACAGGAAATTTTATTAGGTTCTCGATGGTTGAAATCATTTATTTTAGTTGCTGATTATAGTCAAAATAGAGTTACATTAGAGTACATATAAAATGTGTTATGTGGGGTTACTGAATAAGAGGATGAATTAACTTAGTACGATTTGGCGAATTGCGTCCACGGCCACAGTCTTAAATCCGAACGCACTTTTGCTCAGTACTGGCGAGGAAAAAGAATGCTGGGTTTCCTGTCCTCAACGCAGCCTACGACGATAAGCGATCATACTAAAATAATTATTAATTTAGCCATTTATATTTTAATTCTTTTTCTGCTACAAGAAGGTATGAAAAAGGATTTTGTCTCAAAGAGTTAGCTTTATCACAGTTATACAAAATAGCTGAGGCTGTTAGGGAAATACCTGCGCCTACTAAAAGAGAAAGGGGTACAGATAGCCCAAGTACTGCAAGTGGCAAAGATGCAGCCCCTGTAGAGAAAAAAGTAACTTTAAGAAAATTTTCTGCGACCCATCTTATTCTTTGCTCTGACAAAATGCGCTTAAGAGTATTTATTTCTGGCTGAACCTCATTCACATACAAGTCATTAATTTGTTGGTGCAGCCTAGAAAATGATGTATCGTTAGAAACACTCTCAGTAAGTTTTGCAATCTTGACTCTAAATCGACCTAGCTCATCAGCATATCTTCTTCTAAATTTAATAATTTCAATAACAGGCGTTTCAGGATCAATTTTAATCATTTCAAGAATTAGATCGGCAAGCATACCTTGTGATAGAGAAATTGGCATATTTCTATGGCTTCTATGATCTTCATAATCATATCTATGTCTTCTAAATTTTGGTAAACTTAGTTTGGCATCAAGTTTAGCTGAATTTGCCAATTTATTATTCCCTGGAATATCAGTCAATAAACCTGACCCAACTTGATCTGAAAGCCGAGTTGCTAGAAGTGTCATGTAAAAACTTGCAAAGCGTTTATCGACAGTAATCCATCCGTCTCGTTCACTACGCAATCCAACTTTTAATTTTGCTCTTATTTTCTCTGGTAATTTATCTGGATGAATCTCAACTAACTCTCTAATTTCATTAGATATTTTGTCAAAGTGAATTTGATGGGTTTCACTAATTTCTTTTGCAAGAAGTACTTCTATACCCTCTTGAGAATCTAGATACTTATATACATCATCAGTCAAATCACGAATCTCTGTCATGCTGGATTGCACTTCAAATGGTGATAACAAGCCCTCATCAAGTAGTTCTAGGGATGTACTATTACTGTAAGGATTCTCAATTGAGCTTGGCACAATAGTTTGTACATGATCCCAATATAAAACTGCATTCTTTAGCCATCCCTCATCTTTTATATCAATCCAAGGATAGTAAAGTGCTTTTGTGAAAGCCATACTTAATTTCATCCTGTCAATTTAATCTAATAAGCTTAACTCATTTTTATTTAAGTGTCATTCTATCTGATTTAGTTTCAACAATACTCACACAAAGCTTTGTTCTTGCTCCATTCCTCCTGCGCCAACTTGCCAGAAATTACAGTGTCTAACAAAATCTTGACACCCATTGCAATAGATAGCAGTGGATTACGGCGCGGTCTAGCCCACCAGCAGAAGCCAGCCAAGCAGAATGTCAACTTCTGTGCAGTAGAAACCACCTTAGCTTATCCGCCTTTAATGATAGATAAGCTAACAATGAAAATAAGTAAGGTGGGCATTGCCCACCCTACTAATGGGGAATATTTTAACGTATTAATAATCTCTTACATCGGCGTTTATCGGCGGTTCATTTCCTCAGAAGAAACAGTATTAAAATTTCTGCTGAAAAAAGCAATATTAGTGACTGATTTGTAATTAGCCACTCCACGCAATTCTGTTGCGTGATTTCAGGCAATCCCAAATGATGCAACAATGTGGGGACTGTTGACTTTTGACTAATGACTAATGTAATAATTACATCTGCCGTAAGCTACTGTAACCATTTCTACCCATAGTGGGGTTAATCTCCATAGCTCAATTTATAAGATTTTGTGAGTGAGATGAGTTTAAGAAACTCAGTAATTTTCAATACACAGTTCTTATTCAGCAATCGGAGATTCACCATGACTTACGCTACCGATGAACGCACCCAAAAAGCCATAGACCAGTTTCGCGGCTTTGATGTTGACACACAGCTGGCTTTACTATGGTTTGGCTATCTTGATATTAAAGAGCAGCTAGCAGGAGAAACAAATCAACCTTCTGTACAAGATACAGCTGCGGCTTTGTACGATCAGATCCGCGCTTTACCTCAAGAAGAACAATTACAAGCTCAACGCGATATCGCCAGTGGCGCAAGCACCGACATTAGCCGTGCTTACAATGCTTTGCATTCTAGCCCCAAGATTGACTTGTGGTTGAGATTGTCACGGGGTATAGAAAACGGCGAAATTATTCCAGTACCTGGGGATTACAAACTACCACAACAAACCAACAACTTTGTTGATACCGTCAAAGGCTTCGATTTTTCACAACGCATCGACTTCATCCGCAGCATCGTCTTAGAATGGGGCGCAAAATAGTTTAGGGACTGGGGACTGGGTACTAATTCTTTCCTTTCCCCTTTCCCCCTTCCCCAATTTGTAAAGCCATATTGCACAAATAGACAGCTGATACCAAAAAGCTCTACAATCTGATTGTAGTAAATTTACCTATTGCCGCATCGACTCAAGCATAGTAAAGATTTTCTATCGATTCTGCTAGGTTGGAAAATCAAGCTATTAATATAAGTAAGTCTTAGTAAGAGAGTGACAACCAATGGATGTAAAACTAATTTTAGTTGGTCTAACCGTACTATTTACTGTTTCCTGCTTATTCTTTGGCACGAAAAACGGATTTTATGATTCAGATAACTATCACGGCAATGGCTCTGCCCACTGAAAAATGACGGGTTGCTGAGGTAAGTAATCAGCACTCTATTATAGCACAAATGCAAGAGGCAAATTCTCTTAGTCCCCAATTTAATGACTTCTCGTTATCCAACTTTTACGAACCAGTACGGGTTCGCAAAAGGTGTCCAACCCAATCAAGAATCCACAGTCTTCGGCTTTAGGGGCGCACTACCAAAATTTCCCCCAAGCTAGGAAACCAAAAGCTATGTAAATCTTGGTTTTGCGGATAGGTTAATGATGAGGTTGGATGGGAGCGGAGCATGAGGGATAATTTGTCAGCATATTCGAGTATCGATACAGGGGAAGCAACAACGGAACTAGAATGTTTTCCCTACAGTGTTCAGCACCAGGATGAGGGTGTGTGTTTGCTAGTGCGGATGGGGCCGCACCGCATCCTGTTGGATTGTGGTTTAGCAGATATTTCATCCCTAAAAAAGGGTTTAACTTCATCGACAAGGCGGGGTACTTCACCTTTACCAGCCGATTTAGTTTTGGTGACTCATGCTCACCCAGACCATGCTAGAGGTTTGCTGGCACTACATCAGGCTTTCCCTAGTTTACCTATATATGGTAGTGAAGTAACTAGCAAGTTGCTGCCTTTGAATTGGTTAGACCGCAAGTCGGAAGAAATTCCTCAGTTTTGCCACGCCTTACCATTGCGATCGCCTGTAGAATTACAAGATGGGTTAGTCGCGGAAATCTTCCCAGCCGGACACTTACCAGGTGCAGTAGCAATTCTCCTCACCTACACCAACGAGCAGCGCTCTTACAAGTTACTGTATACAGGGGATTTCTTCTTATCTAACTCCCGCTTAGTAGAAGGTTTGCGCTTAGAAGAACTGCGCGGAATAGATTTGAATGTGTTGATTATAGAGGGGACTTACGGCACATCCCGACACCCCCATCGCCGCAACCAAGAAAACCAACTAGCTGAGAGAATAAATAAAGCTATAGGCGATCGCAATTCTGTCATCCTCCCCACCCCCGCATTAGGCTTAGGACAAGAACTGTTAATGTTGCTGCGTTCCCATCACCATTTCACCGGGAGAGATTTAGATATTTGGGTGGATGGTGCTGTCGCTGTTGGGTGTGATGCTTACTTGGAACTCTTACCCCATCTCCCCGCATCAGTCCAGAACTTTGCCCGCCATCAACCCCTGTTTTGGGATGAGCGGGTGCGTCCCCGTGTGCGCCGCTTACAGCCAGAAAATCGCAGTACAGTTGGCAAATCTCCCTGTATTATCCTCACAGATTCCACAGCAGATTTAGAGCAATACTGCCAAGTAGAAACCGGGCCTTGGCTGATATTATTACCAGAAAAAATTGATATTAAAGTTCATCAAAAATATTCAGCCCCCACCACAGTAGAAAGTTATCTGCTAGCTCAACATAGTGACGGGCCTGGGACTACCCAATTAATTCATAACTTACGCCCCCAGCACGTCGTCTTTGTTCACGGTTCCCCCGCCTACCTAGCAGATTTAACCTGTTTGGAGGAGTTACAGAACCGTTATCACGTCCATTCACCGGCTGCGGAGACTAGGGTAGAACTGCTAATTGGCGAAACTTTTGTCCAACCAGCCGCCCCAGAAACTAACTATGAAGGTGAACTGACAGAGTTAGGTACAGTTATTACCATCACAATACCCGAAGCCATTACCGCCGATCCCCGGTGGCGACAATTTGCCGACACTGGTTTAATCGAAGCCCGTTGGCAAGGGGAAGAACTGGTACTACGGGGATTAAGCCAAAGAGAACTACTCAATCAAAATAGCGATCGCCACATCTCCCCCACCGTTGATTGCTGCGGTACTTGTCGCCATCAACGAGGACAACGCTGCTGGAACCCCTCATCCCCTCTGTATAATTTCCGGGTGACGTTAGAAGGTTATTGTCCAGCTTTTGAGCGGTTGCCAAATGAGGAATAGGAGACAGTTGACAGTTGACAGTTGACAGGTGACAGGTGACAGTTGACAGTTATTTCTTTTCTCCCTCATCTCCCGGTTGGTGAGCGTAGTCGAACCACATCTCCCTCATCTCCCCCAATCCCCAATCCCCCCAAAATAACGAATCCTGAGTAGGATGTGTGACTCAGGACTCAGGTGTAATGGGTGGTAGGAAGTGAGTCAAGGGGATGGTGGAGGAGGAAAAGGAGAAATCCCCAATCCCCAGTTCCCAGCGATGCACTGAGCGCAGCCGTACCACTTCGTGGAAGCAAGCTACGCGGAGCGTACCGGAGGGAAGTGTCCCCAATACCCAGTCCCCAGCCTCACTATTCAGGATTAGAATCAGGGTAATGGTTGCGAATGCGCTCGGCTTCTGGACAATCTTCAGTCATTAGGGGTTCTATATTACCGCGTGGAACTGAAGCTAATTTTTGGGTAACAGCACCGATGCTTTCGAGACGAACCATCTCTTCCCAAGAGCAAACTTCGTCTTCTTCGTCTGTTTCATAGCGTAGGGTTACTAAATCTCCCTCTATATCGATGATGCGGGCGCGTTCTATCCAGCGTTGCTGGTCCCGCAAGAATACACATACCTCCCGCCCATCGCAACACAGTTGATAAATCTTGCGGTGTAGCATGTACTGCTTCTGCCTTTTTAAACAACGTAGTTAAACTTTGAAAAATTTGGGTTTGACCCCAATTAAATGACACCCTCAGAAGTCGAGGATTTTGGTTCAGCATCATTTTGTCTTCTGACCCTGCCCAAAGACTTACTTGATTGTCGGTTTTAAGGGGATTTTGGGTCATAAACTTGTGGTAACTGCACCAAAATTTTATCTCTTCGGGGATGATTTAGCTAATGTTTGCTTCATAGAAGTCAAACAATTCTGGTGTTGTTTTCACCATGTGAATAGTAGCTGGTAAGTCATTCCTACCATTATGTAATAATAAATACTCCAAAACAAGCGATGATTGCGGTTGTTTAATTTGCCTAATTGTAGTCATTGGCATTGCTGAGAAGCCTGGGGATTCGGCTTGACGTTTACCCCTACGTATTTGATCTTAACTCATTCTCAGGCTGACCTTCATGGTTTTCAACAACAATGCCACAGAATAGTTATCAGTTGAAGATTTTTTTGCTGTTGTCGCACTATTTGCGAGGGAGAATTGGGCAGCATTAACGAGATTTAAACTGTGAGAGAGATTCTAGAAGTTGTTGCGAAGACGCTTCCCGTTTAATTTTACCTGTAGTAACAGCATCATATAGAGATGTTAGGGCTATCAAATCTTCTGGCTGATAGCACCGGGTAGCTAGCACCTGATGGAGTAAACCCTCAGATTCAACACTAAGATAACCAGTTTGAAAGGCAGATTCAACAAGTGCGCGAATCATCGTGTTTAGGGTAGAGTAAGCAGTTTATCACCTCCAGTTTGGAATAATTTAGGCTCTACCTAATTGATATGAGACGGCAAATCCTGGTGATTATAATTACGTATCTTTGTGATCCAGGTCACATACATTAAAGAAACATATGTTTTTCGTGAAGGTTATGTTATTGATTCGCAAATTTTACGTATGGTGGGGTGAAGAGGGGACTGTTGACTATGGATTATTGAGCATTTTGAAAAAATTGACGGAAATCCTCATCCTGATGACTCAATTGTACCAAATTTAGATTGAAGGCGCGAAGTTTTTCCACCAAGCGATCGCAGGCTGGGCGTTCGGTGGCATAATGTCCGGCATCAATGAGGATTAAACCGCGATCGCGGCTTTCTTGGAACTGATGGAATTTGCAGTCGGATGTCAGGTAAGCCTGTGCGCCAGTTTTGGCTACTGCGGAAATAAAGCTAGCACCTGAACCACCCAACACCGCCACCCGTGAAATTAGCTGTTGTAAATCCGCACTGGGGGAAAAAATTAAATCGGGAGGGGAGAGACGCTTGTGAATTAATGTCAGTAGTTCTTGTAAGGTTAAAGATGGTGCTAGCAACCCGACACGCCCATAACCGAGTCCGTCTTGAGTCGGGACGATGGGGTTAACATCCTTGAGTTGAAGAATTTGCGCCAAAACGTCAGCAGTACCATCTTCTACTTGATCAAAATTGGTGTGGGCGCTGTAAACGCCGATATTATGAGTAAATGCTAACCTTACCATGTCGGCGATCGCTTCTCCCCGACGGAGAGATTTGGGAGGGTTGAAAATTAAAGGATGATGGGCGAAAATCAGATTGGCTTGGATGGCGATCGCTTCCTCCATTACCGCCAAAGTTGGTGTTAGGCAAACTAAAACCCTAGCCTCTGCTTCCAATATCCCTGGTTCAATTTGCCAGCCGCAATTATCCCAACTTTCACACCAAGCAGGATTTGCCCAAGATTCAAACCAAGCAATTAACTCAGCAACTTTCATCAGTTTTTTTGTAATTGAATATTCAATTTTAATGCTACTTCCGAGCGTAGCTCATCAAAAGGCTGATTCCATGTAGGAACACCGTACCAACTCCAGGCGGGTACGGGAATCAGGCTTTTTTGGGCAAGATTAGTCAATAATCGATATTCGTCTTCTGGTTCGCGGGAAAAACCAAAAGCATTGCGATAACCTTTTGCACACAACTTATAGTATTGGCAGCGATTTTGATGAATACGTAGCGCTATTTCATCACTTTTATTTAGTAAATAATCAAGAATAACTAAACTAAAAGGTTCTACATAACCACGGGTTTTCAGGTTTCTTTTTACCCATCTTGCCCAATCAAATCCATATATAAAATCATGGACATAGCGAAATTTGATTTCACCTTGAATGCCAAATACCTCAGTTAAAGACACCATCTTGTCGGCAAACTTTTCTAAATAAGCAATAGCCCCATCTTTTTCGGCTAACGCCTGTCGTAACATCCCGCTTACCATAAAATCAAAATCCCAGAAAATATTTTCCGGAAAATTTCGCAGTTGAGCGCTGACTATAATTTCCAATGTATTAATCATGGCAGCGATTATTTGGCTGTCCGTAGTTGCTTCCGTGATTAAATTGCCCAACTCCACAAAACTAGTCATAAATCTTTTTTCGGGATTGAGCGTTAATAATTTAACTGCAGCCCGGTCTAGTATTTCATCAATTTTTTGGAAATTATAATTTGTCGTTATTTGCTGCTTTAACATTGTTAATTTAGCCTAGCTTGGCATTCATTAAGGTTGTTTTTAAAGCAGGATTATAACAGCATTAACTAAGTATTAATATTTTCTTAATATTTTACGGTATCAATGAATATATAGCTCTTGCTAGATAGATTAAAAGTTAAATTCATACCGAGTAGGTAAGGGCGAGTTCACCAAAAACCTCACAAATCATCATGGATATTTGTTATACAAATTCACTAAAAGAAAGCAACAAATAGTAGGGGCGCAAAGCCTTGCGTCCTGACAAATAATTAATGTGTTGCCATGATTTTTAGAATTGGTATGAATCCAACCCGAATATCTATCCTATTACCTATTGACTGTCCCTGCTATACGAAATATCCCCTATTTCTTTAGAAATAGAGGATATAAGCTTGGTAACAAATAATGAGTGTCAACTGGGAAATATGCACAAGTAATTCTCTAACATGATTACGCTGAAGGTGTTCCCATATATATATTCCCTGCCAAGTTCCTAATACTAAATGACCGCCATTAACAAGTATATTTTCGGAAGTGTGAGTTAAAGCTGTGCGAATATGTACAGTCACCTGCGGATTACCAGAGGGATATTGCTGGCATTTATTCAACCATATGTATAAGTTACAACAGCGCCACCAAGAACAGCAACTTAGGCGATCGGCGTAATATAGCAGGGGACAGGGTATAGAGGAGCTAGTCCCATACTATAAATCTTGACCCCCAAATCGGAAACTTGAGCTATAATCAACGGTAAACCTATAAACTTGTTGTAGTTTCTAGATAGACCTGAAAATTTGAGACATATACTTATGAACAATTCTCAGGTGGTGGAATTAAGCCAGGGGTTCTTTGCAAGGCATTAATATATCTATCCTCTGATCAGTTTTTAGGAATTAAGGTGATGGCTATATCTTCGGCTGTGCATTCTGTAGTGAGTCAAATTTGTATTCGTATTCCTCAGTTTTATTATCGCCAACCAGTCCTCTCACGATTGATTTCTCGTTATGGCTTAACGGTGAATATTACCGCAGCTTTTTTGGATGCAGAAACTAAAAAAGATGGTTGGTTTAATTTGGAAATACAAGGTAGTGAGCAAGATGTAAAAGCAGGAATTGATTACTTACAAACATTGAATATAGAAGTAGAAAATATTAAATTCACATTTATAAAAGGTGAAGAAAACGAATTAAAACTAGCCCAGAGTGATTTGAGTGAGGGGCTATTCAGCCTAGAAACAGATGCTGAATTAACAGCTATAGAAAGTAAAACTAATCGAGCCAAGTTTCATGTCTGCATTCCGCAAAATTATCGTTCTTCTCCTATAATTGCTGGCTTAGTAACCTATTGTGGATTAACTGTCAATATTGTGGGAGCTTTATTAGAAACTAGTAGGGAAAAAGATGGATGGTTTGATTTAGAAGTTTGGGGTAGACCACAACAAATTATTTCAGGATTAAGATATCTCAAAGAAAGAGGTTTGCAAATTTGGTTGTAATTATACTGAATTACACAGTCTGTGTTCGCGCTAGATAAATATAGAGGGGAATAGAACTATGACTCATGCTTGTTGCGGCCCTGGCTATGCTTCCCCAGAAGCAGCTATTCAGGCAGAACGAGAAAAAATATTATATGCGATCGCTCTCTACACAGGTACAGGAATCGCAGCACCAGATTACCTCGCAACCATAGACGTTGATCCTGACTCCCCTACCTACTCACAAATCATTCATCGCCTACCTATGCCCTACATAGGTGATGAATTACATCATTTTGGTTGGAATGCTTGTAGTTCTTGTCATGGTGATGCTAGCAAATCCCGACGGTTTACGATTATCCCTGGTTTGCGTTCCAGCCGTATCTATATAGTAGATACAGCAGATGCAAAAGCGCCAAAACTCCACAAAGTGATTGAACCAGAAGAAATTATAGCCAAGACAAATCTCACCGCACCCCATACAGTACATTGTCTAGCCGATGGTCATGTAATGATTTCCATGTTGGGTGATGGTGAAGGTAATGGCCCAGGCGGCTTTTTGTTACTAGATGAAAACTTTGACATTGCTGGACGTTGGGAACATCAAGCCCAGGGGATGCGGTTTAATTATGACTTCTGGTATCAACCGCGTCATAACGTGATGGTAAGCAGTGAGTGGGGCGCACCCAAAACATTCTATTCTGGTTTCGACCTCAATGATGTAAAATCTGGTAATTACGGTCAGCAAATTCATTTTTGGGATTGGCAAAACCGCCAAATCATCCAAACCTTTGACTTGGGTGAGGAAGGGTTAATTCCCTTGGAAGTGCGCTTTCACCATAACCCCGACAGTACACATGGTTTTGTCGCCGCCGCACTCAGTAGTAATGTTTGGCATTGGCACAAACCCAACGGTCATTGGCAGGTAGAGAAAGTGATTGATATTCCCTCGGTGGAGGTGGAAGGCTGGCCGATACCTGTGCCATCGTTGATTACAGATATCTTAATTTCTGTGAGCGATCGCTATATTTACTTTTCTAACTGGCTGCATGGTGATATTCGTCAATATGATATCAGTGACCCGGCTCATCCCCAACTCACTGGTCAAGTTTGGTGTGGCGGTTTACTCGGAAAAAGTAGCGAAGTCCAAGGTCATAAATTAGCAGGCGGGCCACAAATGATCCAACTTAGCCTAGATGGTAAACGCCTGTATGTAACTAATTCCCTGTTTAGTAGTTGGGATAATCAATTTTACCCAGACTTATCGAAAACTGGCTCCTATCTATTACAAATTGATTGCGATACAGAAAATGGTGGCATGAAAATCAACGAAAACTTCTATGTTGATTTTGGCAAAGAACCCGCAGGCCCAGCCCGCGCACATGAAATGCGCTATCCAGGCGGTGACTGTACATCAGATATTTGGGTTTAAATCAGTTATCAGTTATCAGTCCTGACGGCCTACGGTGGGGGATAAAAAAGCGCCAAAATACACCTTCCACCAATTGGTGTGGTGTTTCACCAACGTATTTAACTTAGGACTTACGCACCAAGATTGTTTGTTGGGATTGGGTGTAAGGGTTTTGAACACCTACACCCCTATACCCTTGCCCAAACCCTTGATTTTTCGTCTTCATAGTCACAGAGTCAAAAAGTGACCAGGAATTTTTCAAAGATTCACACAAGCAATTGTACTTAATTAATATACAGCTTCAATATTCTTTATATAGTTTTGCGTAATTCTACTGAAGATATTCCTGAGTAAAGACATAATGATGGAAATAGTTAGGTAACTAAAGCTTTGGTTACATAACGTTACATTTTTTGAAATTTCTTTTTATAACTTTTAAGCATCATGAATAATTGTCCTTGCTGTTCTACTCGGCTTTTACGGCAAATACGCAGTCGTGAGGTCTACTTTTTTTGTCGAAAATGTTGGCAAGAAATGCCAGTTTTACAACATAAAAGTTATGAAGAGTTGTTCTGTAGACTAATTGATAAACCCAGGTGGCTGACATATAATAGTTCTGCTACAACAGACTATAAGCAAATGCAACCCACTCATTTAATCGCTCACAATCAACTAACTCTAACCCAGCATTGGTGAAAGCAGTAGCAACATTTTCCTCATGATCAACAGTAAAACCAGATGCAATTAATAGTCCTTTGTGTGCATCTGTTTGACGCAGCGCAGACTGGAAGTCATCAGCGAGGGCGACATGAACTCGTGCCAAGATATTTGCAACTATTGAATCAAAGCTTTTTGTTGGTTGAATTGTTGGCACATCATCTATAATTTCTTGGTTCATCCAATGACCTAAATCGCTACCAGACCCCAAACTACCAGCCTGGACTGTAACTTGTTGTTCAACCTGATTAAGCATAACAGCATCCTGAGTTGCTTGCACAGCAACAATATCATTATCCAGTGCTAAAACAGTTGCGCCTAATTTTGCCATCGCCACACTGAGAATACCTGAACCTGAGCCTAAATCAAGCGTATTCATTCCAGGGAGGACATATCTTTCAATCAATTTGAGGCTAAGAATTGTTGCAGGATGAAACCCGCTACCAAAAGAGAAGCTTTTATTTAATCTTAAAATTACTTCATCTGTTGTTTCTGGCTGATAAGCTACATGAGGAGCCAGTACAACAAACCGTTGACCAATCCTATGAATAACAGGGTTGAGTTTCTCTACATTGGTTAGTTTATCCTCAACTATATTTGTGCGAATTGCTGTTGCTATACCTGTACGTTCTAAGGGGGATAGCAACTTGAAAATCTTATCTATACTTGTCCTTAAATGGATATCATCGGCTAAGTATAAGTTAATCGTAAATGCCCAACTATCAGGTTGACTACCTTCCTGATTGACTTGGGTATATTCTGTGATGTAAATATCATTAATATCGATAGTTTGAGCGACTAGCGTACATACCCAATCAACCCCTTCATTTGTTGTATCGAGGCTTAATTCCATCCACGACATAATATTTTCCTTTGACATAACTAAGAACACAAACAATCTCTCAAGTTTACCAGATGGGTTTTTACATATATTTGAATTGATGTTTTGGCAATTAGCCTAGCGATAGATGCAGAGGCGATCGCACATCGCCTTACTTATGGTGAGCAACATAGGAAATGCCATCATGGAATTTTTATCTGATACCGTCGTATTATCACGGATGCAGTTTGCATTGACGGCTTGTATTCATATGCTGTGGCCGACGCTAACGACAGGCGTGGGTATTTATTTAGTCATTATTGAGGGATTATGGATAAAAACACGTAACCCCGACTATTATTATCATGCTCGTTTTTGGGCTAAATTATATGCTCTCAACTTTGGCGTAGGTGTAGCCACGGGTATACCGATGGAATTTCAGTTTGGCACGAATTGGGGGCCATTCTCGGAAGCAGTTGGTAACTTTTTTGGCAGTGTCATCGGTTTTGAAGCATCTTGGGCTTTCATGTTAGAAGCTTCCTTCCTCGGCATTATGCTCTTTGGTTGGGAACGTGTTCATCCGATAATTCACTATATCTCTACAATTTTGGTAGCAATTGGAGCCAACTTATCTACAGTATGGATTTTGACGGCGAGTTCTTGGATGCAGTCACCAGCAGGGGGTGAGATGGTGAATGGGAAGTTTATCGTTCATGATTACTTTGCGGCGATCGCTAACCCATTCATGAGTAAAAGTGTACTGCATATGTTCTTGGCGACACTAGAAACATCCTTATTCGTTGTCGGTGGAATTAGTGCTTGGTACATTTTACAGAATCGCCATGTATCCTTTTTTTCCAAGTCTTTTAAAATAGCCTTAGCAGCTGCGATCGCAGTTGCACCCCTACAAATTTATGTCGGACATTTGAGTGCAGAACAAGTCTACCGCTATCAACCAGAAAAACTCGCCGCAATGGAGGCACAATGGAATACAATTCCGGCTGGAGTTTCTGCCAATTGGAGTTTGTTAGCATTACCAAATAACAAAGCCGAAAAAAACGATTGGGAAATAGTGATTCCCAATGCACTAGGATATATTTTGGAGTTTAAACAAAAGTTATCTGAGCCAGTTCTGGGTTTGAAAGAGTGGAAACCAGAGGATCGTCCGCGCCTTGTTGGTGTTGTTTACTATGCGTTTCGCACAATGGTAGGGATTGGTTTTTTCCTGGCTGGGTTAATGTCGGCTAGCCTCATCTACTGGTTATTAGGTAAACTGACACAAGAGAAAATTACACAACAGCCTTGGCTGATGCGTGCTTGGATATTTGCCGCACCTCTAGGATTTATTGCGATCGATACTGGTTGGATAGTACGTTGCGTTGGTAGACAACCCTGGACACTGTATCGACAAATTCGTACAGTAGATTCCGCCTCTCATGTCCCAGCGAGTAATGTTCTAGCCTCCCTCACAGGCTTTACCGTCACCTACATATTGTTATTGATTGCATATATCTATTTCGGTAGACGTATCATTGCTAGAGGCCCAAATTTTGATTTACCCGTCCCTGGACTGGAAATTACCAAACCAGCGATCGAAACCACACCTGGACAATTCCTTCCTGATGAACGTCCGGTAGAAACTCAACAGTAGGAAATTAGAGTCTAGGGGAAATAATCATCTTGATTTAACCTGAGTTCGACGGCTGGAAAAAACCCCACTTCCATTCCTCTCCCCTCTTAGGGGAGAGGCTTTTAAAGCCTAATTTATCGTTGATATCTCATACTCTATACTCCCCTCTCCTCATAGGAGAGGGGTTGGGGGAGAGGTCAAAACCCCACTGGTCGAACTCACGTTGATTTATCGACGTTTACCGACGGTTAATATTTTATAGCCCTAAAGTAGAGATAAGTAGAAGACTTTATAAAATTGAAGTTAGTAGTAAGGGCTTTAGCCCTGGAAAACGCTATAAGAAAGCGATAAATCGCTTACTACAAACAAAACTTTATTTTATATTTAATTATATCTACTTACTTAGAAGCTAATTTTCCCTATTCACAGCACACACAACCCAGATTGTAGGGAGGAATTGACGATGACTGCTTTAACTTTACAATTACCTCTATGTCCTGATTTTGTTGTGGAATTAGTTTCGGAAACTGATGATGTAGAAGATACTCAAGCAAAGATGGTTGAATACTTAACCAACGGCTTGCAACTAGGCTGGCTAATTAATCCCCAGGATAAAGTTGTCATAATTTACCGTCCAAATCAAGCACCGGAAATTTTACAGTCTCCCACAACTTTATCTGGTGAAGGTGTTCTTCCTGGGTTTATTCTGAATTTACAGCCGATTTTTGCGTAATGTCTCATCAACTTCCATAGAAAAAGCTGGACTTTTTTTTGATACTATAAAAACTCTGACTCGTTATTTAACGATTGACGTATGAGCAAAGGCACTCTGTTCGATAAAGTTTGGGACTTACACACTGTTGGTACACTTCCTTCAGGGCTGACACAGCTATTTATTGGGCTACACCTTATCCATGAAGTCACCAGTCCCCAAGCCTTTGCTATGTTACGGGAACGAGGCTTAAAAGTTTTATTTCCTGGGCGGACTGTGGCGACGGTGGATCATATTGTACCCACGGATAATCAAGCACGTCCCTTTGGCGATCGCTTGGCGGAAGAAATGATCCAGGCGTTAGAGCAAAATTGTCAAGAAAATGACATAACTTTTTACAATATCGGTTCCGGCAACCAAGGTATAGTTCACGTCATCGCCCCGGAACTGGGACTTACCCAGCCGGGAATGACCATAGCTTGTGGAGATAGCCACACATCCAGTCATGGGGCTTTTGGTGCGATCGCATTTGGTATTGGTACTAGCCAAGTGCGCGACGTTCTCGCCTCGCAAACCCTCTCCCTCTCCAAACTCAAAGTCCGCAAAATTGAAGTCAACGGCACACTCAACCCCGGCGTATACGCCAAAGATGTCATCCTGCATATCATTCGTACCCTGGGCGTGAAAGGTGGTGTAGGTTACGCCTATGAGTACGCAGGTACTACATTTGAGCAAATGAGTATGGAAGAACGGATGACAGTCTGCAACATGGCCATTGAAGGTGGTGCAAGATGCGGTTATGTCAATCCCGATCAAGTAACCTACGATTACCTCCAAGGTAGAGACTTTGCCCCCCAAGGCGCAGACTGGGACAAAGCCGTGGCTTGGTGGGAGTCCATCAAGAGTGATGCCGATGCAGAATATGATGATGTAGTAGTCTTCAACGCCGCCGATATTCCCCCCACAGTTACCTGGGGAATTACCCCCGGTCAAGGTATTGGTGTGAACCAATTGATTCCCAAGCCAGAAGAACTAGCAGAAGAAGACCGCTTCGTAGCCGAAGAAGCCTATCGTTACATGGATTTATATCCAGGTCAACCGATTAAAGGCACTAAAATTGATGTGTGCTTCATCGGTAGCTGCACCAACGGAAGACTCAGTGACCTGCAAGAAGCCGCCAAAATCGCCAAAGGTCGCCAAGTCGCCGCAGGAGTTAAGGCTTTTGTAGTTCCCGGTTCCGAACGAGTGAAAAAAGCCGCCGAAGCCGAAGGTTTAGATAAAATCTTCCAAGCAGCCGGCTTTGAATGGCGCGAACCCGGATGTTCCATGTGCTTGGCGATGAACCCCGACAAACTAGAAGGAAGACAAATTAGCGCCTCTTCCTCTAACCGCAACTTCAAAGGAAGACAAGGTTCAGCTTCCGGTCGCACCCTGTTAATGAGTCCGGCGATGGTCGCCACAGCCGCAATTAAGGGTGAAGTCGCAGATGTGCGGGAGTTGTTGACAGTTGACAGTTGACAGTTGTCAGTTGTCATTAGTTTCTTTCCCCTTTCCCCTTTTCCCTTTCCCCTTTCCCCTTCCCCCAGTCCCCAATATCAAAAATCATCATTATGGTCAGCGAAGTTAAACAAGTTACAGGTCTTGGTATACCTTTAGTGGGTGATGATATAGATACCGATCGCATCATTCCCGCACGTTATCTCAAAGCTATTACTTTTGATGGGTTGGGTGAAGGTGCGTTTATTGATGACCGCACCGCCCTCAAAGGTGAACATCCTTTTGACCAACCACAGTATCAAGGTGCAAATATTTTAATTGTTAACCGGAACTTTGGTTGCGGCTCATCACGAGAACACGCACCCCAAGCTTTGGCAAAATGGGGCATTCAAGCGGTAATTGGCGAAAGCTTTGCGGAGATTTTCTTCGGGAATTGCGTAGCGATAGGTGTTCCTTGTGTAACAGCAGAGGCAGTAATTGTTAAACAAATACAAGAATTAGTTGCTGCTAATCCTCAAGCATCTGTCACCGTAGATTTAGAATCCTTGCAAGTACAAGTAGGTGATTTCACCGCCCCAGTTACCATGAGTGAGGGAACTAGAAGCGCTTTCACTACCGGGGTTTGGGATGCTTGCGGTCAGTTGGTAGCGAATAGTGAGCAAATTCGCGTCACGGCTGGTAAATTACCTTATGTGGGTTGGGGTAAGTTGGCTGTCGGTTAAACCTTTTTAAACGCAGAGGGACGCGGAGGTTAGCGCGGAGGGGCGCAGAGAGAGATGAGGGAGTGGGGGGAGATGGGGGAGATGAGGGAGTCGGGGAGAAAATTATTAACTTTTCCCTGCTGTCAACTGTCAACTGTCAACTGTCAACTGTCCTCTGCCAACTGTTAAATTTAGAGTATCGATAAGAATATGTTAGGATATTATGACTTTTGATTATGACTTGTTCGTCATCGGTGCTGGTTCTGGGGGTTTGGCTGCTTCCAAACGGGCTGCAAGCTATGGGGCGAAAGTTGCGATCGCCGAAAATGACTTAGTAGGGGGAACCTGTGTCATTCGCGGTTGTGTACCTAAAAAACTCATGGTTTATGGTTCTCAGTTTCCGGCTTTGTTTGAGGACGCAGCAGGCTATGGTTGGCAAGTCGGTAAGGCGGAGTTAAATTGGGAACATTTCATTACATCTATAGATAAGGAAGTCCGGCGACTGTCACAACTGCACATCAGCTTCCTAGAAAAGGCAGGTGTGGAACTAATCTCAGGTCGTGCTACTTTGGTAGATGCCCATACAGTGGAAGTAGGCGATCGCAAATATACCGCCGATAAAATTTTAATCGCCGTTGGTGGTCGTCCCGTTAAACCAGACCTACCAGGGATGGAATACGCCATCACCTCCAACGAAATATTTCACCTGAAAACACAACCAAAACACATTGCCATTATCGGTTCTGGATACATCGGTACAGAATTTGCTGGTGTCATGCGCGGTTTGGGTTCGGAAGTCACCCAAATTACCAGAGGGGACAAAATATTAAAAGGCTTTGATGAAGATATCCGTACCGAAATTCAAGAAGGTATGATAAATCACGGTATTCGGATTATCCCTAATAACGTAGTGACGGCAGTTGAACAAGTCCCAGAAGGTTTAAAAATCAGCTTATCTGGGGAAAATCAAGAACCAATTATTGCCGATGTATTTTTAGTAGCCACAGGTCGAGTCCCCAACGTAGAAGGGCTAGGCTTGGAAAATGCTGGTGTGGAAGTCGTTGGCGCTGATATAGAAGGGCCAGGATACAGTACCGCAAGTGCCATTGCTGTGAACGAATACAGCCAAACCAGCCAACCCAATATCTATGCTGTGGGCGATGTCACCGACCGCTTAAACCTAACCCCCGTAGCCATTGGCGAAGGTCGCGCCTTTGCTGATAGCGAATTTGGCAACAACCGCCGAGAGTTCAGCCACCAAAACGTCCCCACTGCTGTATTTTCCAACCCACAAGCCTCCACAGTCGGGCTAACAGAAGCGGAAGCAAGGGCAAAATTCGGTGATGATGCTATCAAAATCTATCGTACCCGCTTCCGCCCCATGTACCATAGTTTCACAGGCAAACAAGAGCGGACAATGATGAAATTGGTAGTTGATGTCAACACCGATAAAGTTTTAGGCGCTCACATGGTAGGTGAAGATGCTGCGGAAATTATCCAAGGTGTAGCGATCGCTGTCAAAATGGGAGCAACAAAAAAAGACTTCGATGCTACCGTCGGTATTCATCCCTCCGCCGCCGAGGAATTTGTCACAATGCGTTAATCAGTTGAAAGTTGACAGTTGACAGTTGTCAGTTGACAGGTTATTTCCAGTGTTTAGTTTTTAGTATTCATTGTCCACTGTCCATTGTTCACTGTCCACTGTCCATGAAATACATCTACCTCCACGGCTTTGCCTCAAGCCCTCAATCTGCGAAAGCGCAAGATATTTACAAGCGGTTTGCCCAAATTCACACACAGCTAACAATTCCTGATCTCAATACTGGCGGGTTTTCTGGGTTAACAATTACGCGCCAGATTCAGCAAGTAGCTGCACTTTTTCCTGATAATGCTGTACCAGTCACACTCATTGGTTCCAGTTTAGGAGGTTTAACTGCTGCTCATCTAGCACAGCAATATTCACAAGTGCAACGCCTAGTTTTACTCGCGCCAGCATTTGCCTTTCTCTCCCATTGGTTGCCCAAACTGGGAGAGGAAGCCATACAACGTTGGCAACAACAAGGGAATTATCAGGTTTACCACTATGGCGAAGGGCAATTACTACCCCTAAGTTACAATTTCGTCACAGATGCAGCTCAATACCAAGAACACACCTTACAACGCCCCATCCCTACCTTGATTCTGCATGGCAAACAAGATGAAGTCATCCCCATCACAGCCAGCCGCGATTTTGCTCGTTACCGTCCTTGGGTAGAATTAGTAGAACTCGACAGCGACCACGCATTAGGTAATGTCATGGAAGAAATCTGGCAAGCAATCAGCCTATTCTGCCAGTTACCCGAAAATAGTCCATAGTCCAAAACCTTTTAGTGTTTTACTGTTGACTAATGACTAATGACTAATGACTAATGACTAATGACTAATGACTAATGACTAATGACTAATGACTAACGACTAAAAATTATGCTCCCTTTCATCCGCTCAGATTTAGCCCAACTTAACGCCTACAAACCCCACCCCAGCAGCGATACAGCCGCAGCCGTCCCAGCCCAATTAGATCGGTTGGATACCAATGAAAGCCCCTACGATTTACCACCTGAGTTAAAACAAAAGCTCGCTTGGACTTTTGCGGAGGTAATCGAAAGTAATCGTTATCCTGATGGCGGACATGAGGCGCTGAAAACTGCGATCGCCGAATATGTCAATGAGTCGGCTAATCTGTCATCATCCCCTTTTACCACCGCTAATATCTCTGTCGGTAACGGTTCCGATGAGTTAATTCGGTCTTTATTAATTGCTACTTGTTTAGGGGGAGAAGGGTCAATTTTAGTCGCCAATCCCACTTTTTCTATGTACGGGATTTTGGCACAAACTTTAGGTATTCCTGTAGTAACTGTATCTAGGAATCCTAGCACTTTTGAAATTGACTTAACAGCAGCCCAAACCGCCATCACCCAAACTCAAAATCCTCCCATTCGCGCGGTGTTTGTCGTTCATCCCAATTCCCCAACAGCCAACCCTTTAACAGCAAATGAGTTGGCATGGTTGAAAAGTCTCAGTGAGCAGATTTTAGTAGTTATTGACGAAGCTTACTTTGAATTTAGTCAAAATACCCTAGTTAGTGAATTATTACAACGTCCCAATTGGGTAATTTTACGTACCTTTTCCAAAGCTTTCCGACTAGCAGCCATGCGCGTTGGCTATTGTGTCGCGCATCCAGAGGCGATCGCTATTTTAGAAAAAGTCCGCTTACCCTACAATCTACCTAGCTTCTCAATTGCGTCCGCCCTAGTTGCCTTACAAAATCGTGCCACCTTACTAGAGACAATTCCCCAAACCCTAGAAGAACGCGCCAAACTTATCACCGCTTTCTCTAACCATCCAGAATTAATCGTTGCCGAAAGTGCAGCCAACTTTATCTTCTTACGACTCAAATCAAATGATGAAACTTCATCAGCAGCTACATTACAAAACCTACATCAACAACTCAAGAATTACGGAACCTTAGTACGCCAAATTAGCGCCGGATTCAGAATTACTATAGGTAGTCCAGCAGAAAACCAACGTACACTTAATCATATACAAACGGTTTTAAGAGAGGCTAGAGGTTAGGGGCTAGAGGCTGGAGGTTAGAGGTTAGGGGTTAGGAACTAGGGGTTAGACATTGGGGGTTAGGGGTTAGGGACTAGGGGATAGAGGTTAGATACTAGAAACTACAGGTTTGAGTTAAATCTCATACCCCATCTCCAATCGCCAATCCCCATTTCCTAGCCTCTAACCTCTAATCCCCAGCCTCTAATCCCCAGCCTCTAACCTCTAGTCTCTAGCCTCTCACTCATTCCCCTTCACTACCCCAACGGCGCACCATCCTCACCGTCTGCGGTAGTACCCCCACCAATAAAGCAAAAGCAATATCGGGCAATTCAGCTACTGTTGCAGGTGGAAAATACTGTTCAAATTGATCTAAAATCCTTTGCACTCGCTGCTGAGGTATTGGGTTTTCTGTAATTTGTTTAATTAAGCGAATCCACTGTCTTCTAATTAAATAAGCTTTTTGGCGTTCTTCATAAGATTCAGGCGTTAGTAGCGAAAGATTGCCTATAGGTATTACCATTTGACAATCGTAATCATAATCTCCGCCAATAGCTGCACCTGGCCCCGCGAATTCTGCATGGTAGCGTTTAAATAATATTAATCCGTTCCGTCTCCGACTATTAACGATAAAAACTTTCCCACTGTGCAGAAGTGTCATAATGTCCGAGCTGTGTGATTGCCCGGTTCCATCTGACATGACAAAATCATCAAGGCAACTTGTGTCAGGGTAGTAAGTTGATAACATAGTTACTCGATAGCGTCGGAGGTTTTCGCTATCCATGTTTTTGTAAACTTTTTAATAACTGACTTGCTTGTAGAACTTAAAAGTGGAAATTTTTGATTAAATCCACTTCTGTCTTGATTGTTTCTTAGTAATATAAATTGCTTATTCAATTTAACTAAGATACAAATAAATTAAGACCAGTGACTTATTTGAGTAATCACATTGTATGTGAATTCCTTGAAATTGTCTCTAAATTATTCACTTTTTTCTTAAAGTTTTGATAAAGTCTCCTGTCTTCAATGACAAGTTATTGTAAGGATTTAGTAATTTATTTAAGGTAATTTTACTGAGGTTAATATCAAATCTTAATTATATATTTCTCCTTACTAAGAGATAATATATTTCTATTTTATGTGAAACTTGCTGAATTCACATTACATTCTCTTCCATCCAATAATATAAATTCAAGAAAAAAGTTAAATGAGAGCATTTCTACAAAAAAATTAGTATAACTTCACTCAATTATTTTCATAGAACTATTGACAGTGATGGCTTTCACGGGCTGGGAATGTTGCGAAGCCAAAGGAAACAAGCTAATTTACTCAATTACTCTTCATCCCCAACCTCTTTATATCTTGTTAGTTAATAGCTAAGTTTCTCAGCTCACAACTTTTAACCAAAGTATTAAGGTGACGGACGCAAATAGCTCATCAAAACAGGTACAGAGAATAATAGCGGATATGAGATATCCCCAAGGTTAGGAATCTTAATCACATCTATGTCAATTTCTCATATAGGCGATCGCCATCCCCTCATTCCACCATAAAAGAAAATTTAGCTAGCCGAATTAAGATTGATGTGTTTATGCAGCAGAATTTGTTGAGAGCGCCTAAAGAAAAAACTATTCCAGTGAGAATCAACCTCGTATACCCGATACCCCAGCTTAAAATAAAGTTGCCGTGCTTGATAGTTATTTTCCAAAACGTGGAGGTACAAGTCCTGAAATCCCCATTCCTGAGAGACTTGTTCACATTTGAGAAGTAACTGTGAAGCCACCCCATGCCGACGATATTTAGCATGAACAGCTAAATTGGACAGATAAGGGAAACTTTTACCAGATTGCGTCCAGTAATCATTAAAACGCACACCAATCTCTACAGTTCCCAATAAATTTTCTGTTCCCTTGTCAGTAATTTCCACAGCCACCAAGCAGAGGTGATGGGGAGCGGGTGACAGCAGGCGATGCCGGAAATCCTCATAAATACCCAAACGCAGTAGTGGAAAAGCCCATCCCCAGAAACCATTCTGAGAGTGAAAACTTTCGGCAATAATTTGGGATATACCAGTCAAATCAGCAGATGTGGCAGCACGAACATAGAATTGGTGAGAAACTGACTCGGCTGCTGCTGTAACTGGCTTAGGGCGAGATGAATTAAAAAACCAGTATGTCAAGGTTAGTTGAATATTAATCTTATTCAAATAAAATCTTCTCAAATATTCTAAACAGCAACTGGGAAAATTGGAGTTGTAAATTAATTTAATAGTAATTAGTCAATGGTCATTAGTCATTAGTCAACAGTCCATAGTTCTTCCCACTCCCCCCGCGCAGTCGTACCACTCCGTGGAAGCAAGCTACGCAGAGCGTCTGTCTACGACACGCTATGTCCCGTAGGGAACGCAGAGAACCACATCCCCCAGTCCCTAGTCCCCAGTCCCCAGTCCCTCAGATCCTGCCATAAATAAAATTTACGTAAATATGTTAGTGCAATGGTCACAAAGGGCAAACTTAATATGTAGTTTTATCTGGTTTTCGCACCAGACGGGACGAATGTATAAAGAAAGACTGAAATGTATTTATTGGAGGTGAGGCAAGATTTGCTTAGTCAGCATCAAATCTGTAAGGCAAAAAATGATACACAAACCCATTGCACTGCGCTAATATGGCAGTTTTGATAAGTCATTAAGACAAATTACTGTGAAAAAATCCTTCCCCATCAGATTAACCTTTATTCGACTGCCGTTACAGCAGGAAAGCGGTGCATGAAATCCCCAGTAAACAGTAAGCCCAAAATTTTGGTTGTTGACGATGAACCAGACAACCTTGACTTGCTTTACCGCACCTTCTATCGCGACTACAAGGTGCTGAGGGCTATATCCGGCCCTGCGGCGCTAGAACTGCTGGCGCAAGAGGGAGATGTGGCTGTGATCATCTCCGATCAGCGAATGCCGATCATGAGTGGTACGGAATTTCTCAGCCTGACAGCTACGCAATATCCAGATATTATTCGGATTATTTTAACTGGTTACACTGACGTAGAAGACTTAGTAGAAGCAATCAATGCTGGTAAGGTATTCAAATATGTCACCAAACCTTGGGAAGCCGAAGAACTCAAAGGTGTAGTCCGCCAAGCCCTTGACACGCACAATGTTCTCAAAGCCCGCACGCGGGAATTGACGCGCACGCTGCGTCAAGAATCATTGCTGAATACAGTCACCAACACTATCCGTAGCGCTTTAGACTATCGACAAATTTTGCAAGCAATTGTCGATACAGTTGGTCATATGTTAGAGGTGGATGTGTGTCTATTACGTCCATTTCAAGATGGGCAATTAGTAGACGAAGGTTTTATTTACCAGAGGACTGCACAATCGGCAACAGCAACAACTATCAATGATTCGGCTCCCCTGACTGTTGTGGCTGAAACTGTCTGGGAAACCCGCGAGGTGCAGATAATTCATGATGTGGCTGGTGATGAGCGCGTTTATGATATGCAGCACAGGTGTGATGCTTTTGCTGCGGCTGATATCCGTTCTAGTTTAATTGTCCCCTTGATTTGCCAACAAGAACTGATGGCTGTCTTGGCACTGCACCAATGTTCTCAGGCGCGTGTCTGGAGAGAGGAAGAAGTGCAGTTAGTGTCAATGGTAGCGGATCAAGCTGCCTTGGCTTTGTCCCAGGCTTATGCTTACGAGCAAGTACGGGCGCTGGCCAAGCGGGAGTCTTTAATTAATACAATTACAACCGCGATTCGCTCTAGTCTCAACCCGGAAGATATTTTTGCAGCGATTACCCAACAATTGGGGCAAGCTTTACAAGTCGATGGTTGTGTCTTGTCTTTGTGGACTGAGGAAGATGAATTTGTTAAGTGTGTGGGGTTATATGATAGTTCCCAGCATGGCGCAGGTATCGGGGAAAATCATCATCCGATAACACAGGAATTACCAGAATCTCAAGCAAGAATTAGAGAAAATCCCATTTTACAAGAAATATTAAGAACGAAGGAACCTGTTATAATTACGGATATAAATCATTCGGTTTGGCAAAGCAAGGGGTTTGACTTGCCTTTGAAAATGCGATCGCGATCGCTGATGATTGTCCCCTTACTAGCAGATGGTAAATGTATTGGTAGTATCACCTTGCGGGAACAAAAGAAAGCGAGGAAGTGGCTATCATCTGATATTGAACTAACAAAAGCCGTAGCGGCACAAGCGGCGATCGCAGTACAACAGGCGCATCTATACCAAAAGACCCGCGAACAAGCCGAACGCTTATTACAACTAGATAAACAAAAAACCGAATTTTTCCAGAATATATCCCATGAATTTCGCACACCCATCACCTTAATTCAAGGGCCGTTAGAATCGGCCGTGGGAATAGGGGAGGGGTTATCTTATGCCCAAAGTGCGATCGCCTTGCGTAACTCCCGGCGACTGCTGCGGCTAGTCAACCAACTACTAGATTTGCAACGCCTCGATGCAGGGAGAATGCAGCCTAGTTTCCGTCCTTGTGATCTAGTTGATTTTGTCAGCCAAATAGCCGAGTCATTTCGTCCCTACTGCGAGAAAAAGGCACTAAATCTAGTCACCCAATTAGAGGAATGCCCCAAAGTATACATAGACATGGAAAAATTTGACAAAGTGGTTTATAACCTCCTGTCAAATGCCATGAAATTTACACCAGAAGGTGGCACAATCAGCGTCAAGCTAAAATCTCAAGACAACAACTGCATCTTACAAGTCAAAGACACCGGTATCGGCATTGTCAAAGAACAAATCCCCTATCTATTTGAACGCTTCCGCCAAGCCGAAGGTTCAGAAAATCGTACCTATGAAGGTAGCGGCTTAGGTTTAGCCCTAGTGAAAGAATTAGTAGAACTACATGGCGGCAAAGTCAGCGTAGATTCAGTTTACGGTAAAGGCACTACTTTCACCCTCTGCTTGCTAACTGGTGATGCTCATCTACCCGCACAGCAAGTCTTAGACACCCCAGCCGAACTCACCACCAGCCGCGCCAGCGTAGAACTAGCCGACTTAGAACTAGTAGAAAGCACAGTAGATGATGATCTAGAAACAGTCAATCCCCAATCCCCAGCCCCCAGCCCCCAGTCCCCAATCCCCAAAAAACAATTAACACGCGATCGCCCCGAAATCGATACAATAATTCTCTGTCCTGTTGGTGCATTTTTCCATGACTGCCACATCACCTACACCATTTTCCCCCCAAGAAATCGCTGCTGAAGGCATCAAACCCGAAGAATACGCAGAAATTGTCCGACGCTTAGGCCGTCATCCTAACAAAGCTGAACTGGGAATGTTTGGGGTGATGTGGTCAGAACATTGCTGCTACAAAAACTCCCGTCCCTTACTCAAGCAATTCCCCACAACAGGCCCCCGTATTCTGGTCGGGCCTGGGGAAAATGCCGGGGTTGTAGATTTAGGTGAAGGTCTACAACTAGCATTTAAGATTGAATCTCATAACCACCCCTCAGCCGTTGAACCTTTCCAAGGGGCTGCTACTGGTGTCGGCGGTATTCTCAGAGATATTTTTACAATGGGTGCGCGTCCCATTGCTTTGTTAAACTCTCTCCGCTTCGGTTCCTTAGAAGACCCCAAAACCCAAAGATTGTTTTCTGGTGTAGTTGCGGGGATCTCGCATTATGGTAATTGCTTAGTTAGTAATGAAACCTTTATCTGGAAAAATCAAGAGGGTGTACATTTCGACACAATTGGTAACTTTGTTGAATCACGGTTAACAAGCGATGTCACTACCTTAGAACTTGATGATGCTAATGCAGTCGAAACCCTATCAATAGACCCAGATAGCCATACTGTATGTTGGCAACCTGTACGCCGTATATTCAAGCGTCGTAGTCAAAACTTGGTGACTATCCGTACAGCCTTGGGGCGTACCTTGATTGTCACACCAGACCATCCGATGTTGATTCGTTCAAAAGGTGGATGGGATATTGCTGTGGCCCAGTCATTACAAGTAGGCGATGAAATCCCCATCATCACTGCATTACCAGAATTAGCTGTAGGCGCAAGTCAAGACGCAGCCCTAGATTTACTAGCAGCTATAAACCCTCAAGAAGTTATTGGTCAAGATGTTTACGTACAGCTACCCCAGAATTGGCAAGTGACAGAGGTTGTACGTGCAGCTTTACGGTTAATCGAACCTTCTTTAAGGAAGCGTTATCAATATTTGTCCACTGGTAGATTTCCTCTAGCACACTTTTTTGCTTTAGAACTGCTGTTAAATGTGTCGCGTCAGGATATCTGCTTATTCCGTCGCGGTAAAGCTAATTACATGAAGGCAGTAATTCAGCCTAATGATTTATTTGCCCGTTTAATGGGCTATTTTCTATCAGAAGGCTGTGTTTCCCAGAATGGCAACACATATAAGATTATTTTCACCTTTGGGCATCATGAAACAGAGTATGTTGAGGATGCGATCGCCGGACTAAAATATTTAGGTTTGCGTCCTTGTGTGGAAAAGCGTGCCTCGACTATAGCTGTTTACGCTACTTCCTGGCTATTGGGGCATTTTCTCAAAAATGTTTGGCAGTGCGGCACTGAGGCAAGTAATAAAGCCTTCCCCGCCTTTATCTTTCAATGGTCACAACAATTGCAGCATGAAGCCCTCAAAGGTTTATTGCGTGGTGATGGTTGTATGACAACCAAAACGAATGGAAATCACGCCAAAATCAGTTTTGCTACCACCAGCCACAAATTATTTGAGCAAACAGTCATCCTCCTGCAAAGCCAAGGCGTAATGCCCTATATTTATCGTCAAGGCGCAGCTAACGGAGAAATTTTAGGACGCAAGCACATCCGCAAACCATTGTGGCAATTAGAAGTTAGTAATTTTGCAGCCTTAAAATCCTTAGCAACGGTTTTCAGTCAACAGCGTAATGAAGAATTGGCTGTGGCTTTAAATCGTTACAATGGCACAAAATATTCATTCCCACGTTTTACCCAGTCAACTCAAGATGTAGCTGTTGTCAAAATCAAAAGTATTGAATGTCAAACAGTGGATGAATGTGATGTTTACGATGTAGAAGTAGATAACACTCATCTTTTCGTCACTTCATCAGGCATTGTCACACATAATTGTGTCGGGGTTCCCACCGTTGGCGGTGAAGTCTACTTTGATCCCGCCTACTCAGGAAATCCTCTAGTCAATGTCATGGCTTTGGGATTGATGGAAACCCCGGAAATCGTCAAATCTGGGGCATCTGGTCTAGGTAATCCTGTATTATACGTAGGTTCCACCACCGGACGCGATGGCATGGGTGGCGCTAGTTTTGCCAGTGCGGAATTAACTGATGAGTCAATGGATGACCGTCCAGCCGTGCAAGTGGGCGACCCCTTTTTAGAAAAGTCCTTAATTGAAGCTTGTTTAGAAGCATTTAAGACGGGTGCAGTGGTCGCCGCCCAAGATATGGGTGCGGCGGGGATCACCTGTTCTACCTCGGAGATGGCGGCTAAGGGTGGTGTCGGGATTGAATTAGATTTGGATAAGATTCCTGTACGGGAAACGGGGATGGTTCCCTACGAATATTTACTGTCAGAATCTCAAGAAAGAATGCTGTTTGTTGCCCACAAAGGCAGGGAACAAGAACTAATTGATATTTTCCACCGTTGGGGGTTACAGGCTGTTGTCGCTGGTACAGTCATAGCCGAACCTATCGTGAGAATTTTCTTCCAGGGTGCAGTCGCTGCGGAAATTCCGGCTGATGCTTTGGCAGAAAACACCCCACTTTATGAGCGTGAGTTACTAGCAGAACCACCAGAATATGCCAGTCAAGCTTGGGAATGGTCTTCTGACTCTTTACCTAGTTGTACAACTGCGGGGATAGAAATTCAAGGAAATGTGCAAAGTTGGCATGATATTCTGTTAACTTTGCTGAATACACCCACGATCGCCTCGAAAAATTGGGTATACCGTCAGTATGACCACCAAGTACAAAATAATACGGTTGTCTTTCCGGGTGGGGCAGATGCGGCAATAGTTCGTTTACGTCCCCTGGAAGGGCAGGGTAAAATTGCCCTCAGTGGTGTGGCGGCTACTGTTGATTGTAATTCTCGTTACGTTTACCTTGATCCCTATGAGGGAGCTAAGGCAGTAGTGGCAGAAGCAGCCCGGAATCTTAGTTGTGTGGGTGCAGAACCTTTGGCGGTGACAGATAACCTCAATTTTGGTAGTCCCGAAAAACCCATTGGTTACTGGCAATTGTCAGAAGCTTGTCGCGGTTTAGCAGAAGGTTGTCGAGAATTGTCTACCCCAGTAACTGGTGGGAATGTCTCTCTATACAACGAAACTGTTGATGCTCAAGGCAACCCCCAACCAATTTACCCGACTCCCGTTGTGGGGATGGTGGGGTTAATTCCCGACTTAACAAAAATTTGCGGTCAAGGTTGGCAAGCTGTGGGTGATGTGATTTACCTTTTAGGCGCATCTGTAACTAGTTTAGGCGCATCTGAATATTTAGCAACGATACACAGCACCATAGCAGGTAGACCACTACGGATAGATTTTGAGTTAGAACGTCTAGTGCAGAAAGTTTGCCGTGATGGTATTCGGGCTGGTTGGATACGTTCAGCCCATGACTGTGCAGAAGGGGGTTTAGCTGTGGCGTTAGCTGAGTCTTGTTTGGCTGGGAACTTGGGGGCGGAAATTCATCTAGAAATTTCCCCAACTAGCTTATCCCGGTTAGATGAATTGCTGTTTGGTGAAGGTGGGGCAAGAATTTTAGTATCTGTAGTTGCAACAGAACAAGAAACTTGGGAATCCTATTTACAGGAACATCTAGGCCAAAATTGGCAAAAATTAGGCATGGTTGGAAATACCGATACAGGTTTGACGGTTTTAACCACTGATAACCAAACCTTAATCCGCGCTAGGATCGAGGATATGAACGATCGCTATCAAAATGCGATCGCCCGACGCTTGGCCATATCGAACACTACCGCATGAAAGGTAGGGGAGACTCAATCAGTTATCAGTTATCAGGTTGTTTTCACTGTCAACTGTCAACTGTCCCCAATTTTCCCAAATCAATAGAATCTTTAAGCACAATTAAGGTACTGTGTTAATGGATAGTTAAAGATATATTAAGGAAAGTTCGCAACTGTCCCTAGACGTAATCCCAGTGACCTAATAATTTCTGATTCGTAATTCATGATCAAATTGCCACTATTCATTGGTGGAAAACGAAAATCTTGTTTCTCGACTTCCAGCCCCGTAATTAATCGGGGTGTAAAAATTACGAATGATTTTGACTTGACACCCCCACCAGGAGCAAAGCTAGCATGATTCCCATTGATTCCGTCACTTCGGATGAATACTCCAATCAGACTAACAACCCAAGCCATAGTCAAGAAAATCGCCCCGACAAGCCAGAAGAAGCTTGCGGCGTTTTTGGCATTTATGCCCCAGGAGAAGATGTTGCTAAGTTAACTTACTTTGGATTGTACGCCCTGCAACATCGGGGTCAAGAATCAGCTGGCATTGCCACGTTTGAGGGGACGACAGTACACTTGCACAAAGACATGGGCTTGGTGTCACAAGTGTTTAACGAGTCGATTTTGCAAGAGTTACCCGGTGATATGGGCATTGGTCATACACGTTACTCTACTACTGGTTCTAGCCGTAAAGTGAATGCCCAGCCTGCTGTACTAGATACTCGCTTAGGTAAGGTTGCTTTAGCACATAATGGTAATTTAGTCAATACCGTACAATTGCGAGAAGAGTTACTCCAAAGCAATTGTAATTTAGTGACCACCACAGATTCAGAAATGATTGCATTTGCGATCGCCGAAGCAGTGAATGCGGGTGCAGATTGGTTAGACGGTGCAATTCAGGCATTTCATCGTTGCCAAGGAGCCTTTAGTTTAGTTATCGGTACACCTGTAGGTATGATGGGTGTGCGCGATCCTAACGGCATTCGTCCTCTGGTAATCGGCACATTACCAAGTAACCCAGTCCGTTACGTATTGTCCTCGGAAACTTGCGGTTTAGATATTATTGGCGCTGAATACCTACGTGACGTAGAACCCGGTGAAGTCGTGTGGATTACAGAAGAAGGTTTAGCTTCTTACCACTGGAGTCAAAAACCCCAGCGCAAACTATGTATTTTCGAGATGATTTACTTTGCTCGTCCCGATAGCCAAATGCACAACGAGAGCTTATACAGCTATCGGATGCGTTTAGGAAGACAACTAGCAGCCGAGTCTTTTGTAGAAGCTGATATTGTGTTTGGTGTACCAGATTCTGGTATTCCTGCGGCTATTGGATTTTCCCAAGCATCGGGAATTGCCTATGGTGAAGGGTTAATTAAAAATCGCTACGTTGGGCGTACCTTCATTCAGCCAACCCAAACCATGCGCGAGTCGGGGATTAAGATGAAACTCAACCCCCTCAAAGATGTACTAGCGGGTAAGAGGGTAGTTATAGTTGATGATTCCATTGTGCGGGGGACTACTAGCCGCAAATTAGTTAAAGCCTTACGTGATGCTGGTGCGGCTGAAGTACATATGCGGATTTCTTCCCCACCTGTAACTCATCCTTGTTTCTACGGTATTGATACCGATTCTCAAGATCAGCTAATTGCTGCAACCAAATCAGTAGAAGAAATTGCCAAGCAGCTAGAAGTGGATAGCCTTGCATACCTGAGTTGGGATGGAATGTTAGAAGCCACAGGCGAAGACAAGAATAGTTTCTGTTCCGCCTGTTTTACGGGGAATTATCCTGTCACAATTCCTGAACAAGTCAAGCGTTCTAAGTTGATTTTGGAAAAGGCAGGAGTTTAAGGATTAAGTGCTGGGGAGGAATCAATTTAACAGTGAACAGTCAACAGTCAACAGTTATCAGTTAAATACGAAAGTGAAACGCCACACTAATTGGTGGAAGGCATTTGTGGCGCTTGTTTATCCCCCACCATACGCCCTGGCTGACTGATAACTGATAACTGATAACTGATAACTGATTTAAAGAATTTCTCCCCTATCTTCTTACGTTGCTCAAGGTCGCTTTTATGAGCTTTACTTCTATGATGTTAGTATTTAAAATTACTGATTCTTATCAGAATAATACTGAGTCAGCGATTCCTCACACGGCGATCGCAAAACTTTTCGGTCTACTGACTTTATTTACAGGTTTTACAGCTAGGGCAATGATCATCTTTTGGCGTGAATTGACTGAAACTCTTTGATATCATGCTTTGTAGCCCAATCCACAGACTCCTACCAAACAGTATTATTAATTCTCTTTGGTAGGCGAAAAGCAATTATGGGGTGAAAAGTAGCAGTGCATTCATGCAGAAACTCTAGTTCGATGTCAAAAATGCTATAGCGTAGATATAGCAATAGTTTCCAGCTATCTTGTCGCTAATGACAGCTTCGCTAGATCCACCTCTTAAAGCAGTTACTTCAGCACTTCTAATTGCATCGCCGTGTATGCAAAAACACTATCTGGGTTATGCTTAATAGAGTTTAACTCTTGCTTCACCGCTTCTAGTAGATGCGTTGTAATTCTCTTTTCAGAGAGTAATGCTGGGGCGGCACTCATGAAGAGGCCAGTCCAATAATCGACAAAAAGTTCTCGTTCTTTAGTGTCCTGAATTCTAGCATCTAAGTGGACAGGGACATAACGTAATTTAGGTTCACAAAAGCCTGCTTTTAAGGCTAAGTTGCACAGTTTTATTCCCACGTTCGGTTCGCCCTTCAACTCTGTTTGGTAGTGATTGAAAATTCTCCAGTAGGATTCAACCGATGGACAGAAAGGATAGATGTATAAACTAGTATTAAACACTTCAGTGCAGTAAAGGTGACTACCTAGCTGCATTACCCGCTTGATTTCTTTAAGGATTGCAACTGGATCTTGCGTATGCTCAAGCACAAAGAAAATAACAGCACCATTAAAAGTGTCATTGGCAAAGGGAAGTTCTCTACCCTCCCCAATATGTAACGACACACGATCAGAGTCAATATGGGGCTTAAGAAATTCACATGCACGTTTAATCTGGCGTTCAGAAATATCAATACCTGTAATTTTCAAATTCGGATAACGACTTAAAAGCACTTCCATTTGCGCTCCGACTCCGCACCCTACTTCCAAGATGTGGCTGCACGTTGAAAAATCAATGTGATCATAAATATAGGGTTCAAGAAATCTGCTTTGTGTCATGAGGCGGTTTTGCTCAGTTTCACTGAAGCTATGGATATATCCGCCTGTGTTTCTCTTTTCGGATAGTGTCAATTCAGTTCGTAACATTAGTTTCAATTTTTAGACTTCGTAATTAAATGTTATAGTTAGTACTTACGCAAGTGTCATATTTTTCGCAAAAATCCAAATAAAATATAACCTAAAATGGGCTTTTTGGTGCGATAAGTTTTGTCTGCAAAATTAGGATTAAGTGGAATACCTTCGATGTATGAAGTGCGTACAGATAGAGTAGCTGGCAAGAACATGAACTAACAGTTGCTATTGCCTCTATTTCTTGGCATGAATTAGGGTTTGGTTGTTATCGTTTGCCCAATTCTCAGAAGCTAGTGCATTCGAGCTGCAATATCTACATCATCACTCTTCAGTTGACCATCTTCCATATATATAATGCGATCGGCAATATCTAAAATCCGGTTGTCATGGGTAACTAGCAATATTGTACAGCCTTGCTCTTTGGCTAACTTCTGCATGAGTTCCACCACATCGCGTCCTGATTTTTTGTCTAGGGCGGCTGTAGGTTCGTCTGCTAAAACAATTTTAGGATGGCTGACGAGGGCGCGAGCGATCGCCACCCGTTGTTTTTGTCCTCCAGAAAGATTTTCGGGATAGTAATTGACTCTCTCTCCTAAACCAACAGTTTCTAACATGGCGATCGCTTTATTGTCGATGTCTTGATTGAGATACTCATCATGCAGTTCCAGAGACATCCGCACATTTTCTTTCGCTGTTAAAAAAGTCATCAAATTATGCGCCTGAAATATATAACCAATCTGACGGCGTAATTTAGTTAACTTCTGCTTTTTGGCTCCACAAATTTCTTCCCCCAAAATTTTCAAACTCCCTTCTTGAGCAGAACGCAAGCCACCCATCAGAGTTAATAAGGTAGTTTTTCCTGAGCCAGAAGGCCCAGTCATAATCACAATTTCACCAGCATTAATTTGTAAATTAATATCAAATAATACTTGTTTCCGCAGCGAACCAGAACCAAAGTAATGATTAAGATTACTAACAGAAATTACAGGCTCTAAAGCAGAGAATTGGGAACTAGCGGGTGGGATAAATTCTTGTAACATAATTAGGGATTAGGGACTGGGGACTGGGGGGAGCAGAGGTGCAGGGGTGCAGAGGAGAAAAACTAATGACTATGGACTATGGACTGTTGACTATGGACTATGGACTGTTGACTAATGACTAAAACACATCTGCCGGATCAGC
>DATNQO010000233.1:0-29813 GCA_036704005.1 Leptolyngbyaceae cyanobacterium
ATCTCCCCCCACTCCCCCATCTCCCCCCACTCCCTCATCTCCCCAGTCCCTCACCAAATCAAAACATTGCTAGTCTATACCTCTGCTGCATAATCGAGCTACAATTTAAAATAAGAAATTGTAAAAAAAATTAACTATTGCTGGCTGGAGTCCTCTGTGTCACAACTTAAAAATACGCAGCAGTTCTCCATTCATCCCTTAAATGGGCAAAAACCTGGCACGGGTGTTCTTAAGTATCTGCCTTTTAACAGAAAAGTTTATGTTTGATTCCATTGATGCTGCCTTATCAGACCTGAAAGCGGGTCGTGCCATTGTAGTGGTAGATGACGAAAATCGAGAAAATGAGGGCGATTTAATTTGTGCTGCCCAATTTGCCACGCCTGACATGATTAATTTTATGGCGGTGGAGGCAAGAGGGTTGATTTGTTTGGCGATGACGGGCGATCGCTTGGATGAACTCGATCTACCGTTGATGGTGACGAATATCACCGACACTAACCAGACGGCTTTTACTGTCAGTATTGATGCTGGCCCCCATTTGGGTGTATCTACGGGTATCTCCGCCGAAGACCGGGCGCGAACAATTCAGGTGACTCTCAACCCAGCCACCAAACCTTCAGATTTGCGTCGCCCTGGTCATATTTTCCCCTTACGCGCCAAAGCAGGCGGCGTACTCAAACGGGCTGGACATACGGAAGCGGCTGTTGATTTATCTCGCTTGGCGGGATTGTATCCGGCTGGGGTGATTTGCGAAATTCAAAACCCTGACGGTTCAATGGCAAGATTACAGCAGTTATTTGATTATGCCAAGAGCCACAATCTAAAAATCATTAGTATTGCCGATTTAATTAGTTATCGCCTGCAACACGATCGCCTCATCTATCGTGAAGTAGTCACCAAACTACCCAGCCAATTCGGTCAATTTGATATTTACGCCTATCGTCACACGTTAGACAATACAGAACACGTCGCTATTGTCAAGGGTAATCCAGAAAATTTTAGCGATGAGGCTGTGATGGTGCGGATGCACTCGGAATGTTTAACGGGTGATGCATTAGGTTCTATGCGCTGTGATTGTCGGATGCAGTTAGAAGCTGCATTAAAAATGATTGAGTCTGCTGGACAGGGTGTGGTAGTTTACTTACGGCAAGAAGGACGGGGAATTGGTTTAGTTAACAAACTCAAAGCCTACTCATTACAAGATATGGGCTTAGATACGGTGGAAGCGAATGAACGCTTGGGTTTCCCCGCCGATTTGCGCGATTATGGAATGGGAGCGCAAATGCTAATGGATTTGGGCGTGAAGAAGATTCGCCTAATTACCAACAATCCCCGGAAAATTGCCGGAGTTAAAGGTTACGGGCTGGAAGTGGTTGACCGTGTGCCGTTATTAATTGAAGCCAACGATTATAATTCTTATTACCTAGCTACTAAGGCGAAAAAACTAGGTCATATGCTGTTGCAGACTTACCTAGTAACTATAGCGATTCACTGGCAAGATGACCCGCAATTGGTGACAAAACGCTATGAAAGGTTAGAGAAACTGCGCCATTTAGTGAGAAGCCATGATTTATTGTTGCAGGAAGAAGCCCGACCTTTGGCGATCGCACTTTTCGACAAACCAGCCTTAACAGTACACTTAGGCTTTGACCAAGCAAAAGTCGCTAGTTGTGATTGGTATCGTGAAAGTGGACATCCTTATGTACAAGCAATTTTGCCAATTTTGGATAATTTAGCAAGCTTACCTTACGTCCAGAAATTAGAATTTTTAATTTCTTCAGGTAGTGATCCTTTGAGTAATTTGCAAGTGCAGTTAGATAGACAGACAATTGCACCTGATGAATTACCTTCCTCGGTGGGTAATGATTTGGAGACGCAAAAGATTTACAGTTTTACTAAAGAAGTAGAGGAGTAAATTTAAAAATATAGTTCAACAGAATTGTTGAAATTAATTGCTTACTTCTTCATCTTCCAGAAGCATTTCCATTACTTCTTGGAGATTTTCTTGTAACTCATCTAAAGTTTCTCCCTGGGAATGCGCTCCCGCAAATCCAGGGATGTAGCCTATATAAAGGTTTGTATCTGAATCTTGCTCAATAATAGCGGTAAAGATTTTCATCAGAATTTACTAGCGCCTTTTATTGTTAGATTATAGCTGCACAATCAATTTTTTAACTTGCGATCGCTAGCAACTTCGAGCCAACCTTCGATAGCATCCTTCAAATTAGCGAGAACTTCCTCCATTGTCTCACCTTCAGTAATACAACCAGGAAGCGCTGGAACTTCTGCCTAATAGCCGCCTTCTTCTGCTGGATGAATGATTGCTTTAATTTTCATACACCTGTTGAGCTAGATTTTGAAACTAGAATAATTGAACGCAGATGCACGCAGATAAACGCAGATAAATCAATGGATTTTCTAATTATGTGCAACCTCAAATAAAATTGGTATTAGTGGCATGGACAGACTACACTTGTACACTAGCTAAAATCTAAAATCCTTCTCATCTGCGTTCATCTGCGTTTATCTGCGTTCAATTTTTTCCAAACTATTAACACATTTTAGGTTTGATAAGCTACTAAATTCTTTATTTATCAGCCACAAACCTCAATCCCAAAAATAAAGCGGCAACAGTTCCAGCAACTGAAATTTCCCCTTGAGTAATTTTCTCTAAAACCAACTCTATAGGAATCAATATAACTTCTATTTCTTCTGTAATATCTAAATTCTGCTCTCCGATTTTAACAACATCCTCTGCCAAGAATAAATGAATTCGATTAGTTTCTTTACTAGGATTATCGTATAAAGTAGCAATTTTTATTAGTTGTTTCGCTGTATAACCAGTTTCTTCTTGTAACTCTCTCAACCCCGCAGCTTCAGCATTTTCTTCTGTTGGCTCAAACCTCCCGGCTGGCAATTCTAGAAAAAAGTTTTCTGCCCCATGCCTGTATTGACGCACAAAGATAACTTCTCTATTAACGGTGATAGGAAAAACTAGGACAATATCAGGCTTGATATGTACGAAATAGTCATCTATTACAGCACCGCTTGGTAATTTCACCTCATCTTGTCTGACTTGACACCACCGATGATTTAAGACCATTTTTGAGTTCAATATTTGCCATTTCTGTAATTTGTTCATAGATTCATTGCTTGAAAGCGTTATTTTTTGGTAGTGGGCAGTACCAACCCTACAAATGATTAAATTTTTTAGGAAATAAAATTATATTGCTGTAGATTCATTGATTTACAAGTTATTTTCTCAAATTTTAACTATTGAGATTGAATGTAAAAAAGTATAACAGATACCTCAAATAAGCTAGACTTTGTATTTACACTGTTTCTGCTCTCAGCAAAGATTGAGCATCGTTATGCAGGTAGAAGTTAGTTTATTTACGGTCAATAAAAGATTTCCCTTGACCATTAGTCGCGGTACTACAGCAAAGACAACCAATGTCTGGGTGAAGATTATCCATGATGATATTGAGGGCTGGGGTGAAGCTTCACCTTTTGGGGTGGGTAATTATGGGCAATCTACGGAGACTATCAAAGACTACTTGCAACAATTAGCGCCAGTATTGCAACCATTTAGCCCTTTGCAAAGACAGGAAATCGAGCAATTATTTATTAAAAATCAAGTTCCTTCCGGTGTGAGGGCGGCGTTAGATATTGCCATGCACGACTGGCTGGGTAAGCGTGTGGGTTTACCTCTGTGGCAAATTTGGGGACTCGATCGCCAAGCTATAGTCCCCACTTCAGTTACTATCGGTATTGATACACCCGAAAGGGCAAGAATACGCACAAGAGACTGGCTAGAACTCACAGATGTGCGGCTGTTGAAAGTAAAGTTAGGTAGCCCTCAAGGTATAGAAGCAGACAAGGAAATGTTGTTAGCTGTGCAGCAAGAAGCCACAACACAAGAATGTTTTGTCGATGCTAACGGGGGTTGGAGTTTGGCTGATGCAGTGCTAATGTGCAATTGGCTGGCTGATTTGGGGATTAAGTATGTGGAACAGCCGTTAGTTAGGGGACAGGAAGAGGATTTAATTAAACTCAAGGAACAATCTCCCCTACCGATATTTGTCGATGAAAGTTGCTTCAACAGTACCGATATTCCCCGTTTAGCTAATTATGTTGATGGGATTAATATCAAGTTAATGAAATCAGGTGGTTTAACTGAAGCGTTGCGGATGGTACATACAGCAAAGGCTTGTGGGTTGCAAGTGATGTTTGGCTGTTATTCTGACAGTACACTATCGAATACGGCTGCGGCACAACTAGCGCCACTAGCTGATTATTTAGATTTAGATAGTCACCTCAATTTAAGTAATGATCCCTTTACAGGTGCATTACTACAAGAGGGGCGAGTGTTACCAAATGATTTACCAGGGTTGGGAGTAAAATATAGTGCGTCTGCCACTTAATCAACGAGTAGCAATTTTGCTACATGAAGGAACTGCTGGAACTGTGGGCAAAACAGGGTTAGCACTTCTACGCTACAGTGAATACCCTATTGTCGCTGTCATTGACCGTGATTCTGCGGGTAAGTCTTTGAGGGAAATTACGGGGATTAAGCGTGATGTACCGATTGTAGAATCGGTGGCAGATGCTTTGCAATATCAGCCCCAAGTTTTAGTTATTGGTATTGCTCCTAAAGGTGGGGCGATACCTGCTGATTACTGGGTAGAATTGAAAACGGCGTTAGGGGCTGGGATGTCTTTGGTGAATGGTTTACATACACCCTTGGCAGATATCCCTGAATTAACTGACCTCCTCCAACCTGGACAATTGATTTGGGATGTCCGCAAAGAACCGCCTAATTTAGAAGTGGCTAGTGCGGCGGCGCGGACTCTACCCTGTCGGCGGGTGTTGACTGTGGGGACAGATATGGCAATAGGGAAGATGTCCACCAGTATAGAGTTACATCGGGCTTCAAAATTGCGGGGTTGGCGTTCTAAGTTTTTGGCTACTGGGCAAACTGGGGTGATGTTGGAAGGGGATGGTATAGCCTTGGATGCTGTGCGGGTAGATTTTGCGGCGGGTGCGGTGGAACAGATGGTGATGCGCTACGGCAAAGACTATGACATTCTGCATATAGAAGGGCAAGGTTCTTTACTGCATCCAGGTTCTACTGCTACCTTACCCTTAATTCGGGGTTCCCAAGCTACGCAATTGGTGCTGGTACACCGCGCTGGACAAACTCACAATAAGAATAATCCTCATGTACCGATACCACCATTACCCCAAGTAATTCACCTGTATGAAACTGTGGCTGGTGCGGGTGGGGCTTTTGGGAATGTGCCGGTGGTGGGTATAGCTTTGAATACTGCCCATTTAGATGAGGATGCAGCACAAGAGGCGATCGCACAAACAATAGCAGAAACTGGTTTACCTTGCACTGATGTCGTCCGCTTTGGTGCTGATGTTTTATTAGATGCGGTCATGCAGAATTAGAATATATATGGGTGTACCTCAATAATCAATTACGATGACTAGGCGAGGCGATAATTGGGCAGAACGTTTTACTGGTGTCTGGCAAAAGGCAGCAGATAGTTTAGTGCAGAGATTACCCGTGGAACAGGTTTCACAAAAGTTTGTCCAATGGTTCAGCGTGAGTGAGGCGGAAGTTGCTGATATTCTGGACAAGGTGCGTAAGGAACTGCCAACTACAGAAGCTTTACTACTAGGTAAGCCCCAAGCTGGTAAGAGTTCCATTGTA
This sequence comes from Leptolyngbyaceae cyanobacterium, assembly GCA_036704005.1. GTDB lineage: Bacteria > Cyanobacteriota > Cyanobacteriia > Cyanobacteriales > Nostocaceae > Trichormus. The sequence continues at coordinate 5,720 of DATNQO010000233.1, forward strand.
CGCGGACTGACGGGGGTTTCTGCGGAGATTGTCGGACAAGGCTTTCGTCCCCACACCCAACACACCCAACGCTACGCCTATCCATCTAATGATCTGCCATTATTAGTCTTCACTGATACGGTGGGTTTAGGTGATATCAACCAGGAAACTCAGGGAGTTATTCAGGAATTAGTCGGGGACTTAAAGGAGAAAAGCGAACGCGCCAGAGTCTTGATTTTGACGGTAAAAATTAATGACTTTGCTACTGATACCCTGCGGCAAATTGCTCAAAATTTACGTCAGAAGTACCCAGAGATACCTTGTTTACTGGTTGTCACTTGTTTACACGAAGTTTACCCCCCCCTTGTGGAGGATCATCCAGCTTACCCGCCAAATTATGAGGAAGTTAACCGGGCTTTTGTGGCAATACAAGCAGCTTTTGCGGGAGTTTATGACCGTTCCATCCTCATTGACTTTACCCTAGAGGAAGATGGATATAATCCCGTATTTTACGGCTTAGATGCACTCAGGGATAGTCTGGCTGAACTCCTGCCAGAAGCGGAAGCTAAAGCTATTTATCAGTTATTAGATAAGCAAGCGGGTGAGAAATTAGGCAATCTTTACCGGGATATTGGCAGACGTTACACTCTATCCTTTGCGGTGATGGCTGCTGCATTGGCGGCTGTACCGTTGCCATTTGCTACTATGCCAGTGCTGACGGCTTTGCAAGTATCGATGGTGACGCTTTTAGGTAAATTATACGGACAAACAGTCACGCCTTCTCAAGCTGGGGGAATTGTGAGTGCGATCGCCGGGGGGTTTTTAGCCCAGGCAATAGGCAGGGAGTTAGTGAAATTTATACCAGGATTTGGGAGTGCGATCGCCGCATCTTGGGCAGCAGCTTACACTTGGTCTTTAGGGGAAACAGCCTGTGTCTACTTCGGTGATTTAATGGGCGGTAATAAGCCTGATCCGCAAAAGATTCAGTCTGTGATGCAGGAAGCTTTTGCTAACGCCAAGGAAAGGTTTAAAGGGTATAGGGTTTAGGAGTTTAGGGGTTTAGCAGGGTGGTTTCATACAATCAGAGAAAAAAACTCGTCTGTTTCAAAGCCTCTCCCCCACGGGGGGAGAGGTTTGGAGAGAGGGCAAAATCTCTGCTAAAACACCAGAAATCAGAACTTATAAATTTTTCTTTTTCTGTATGAAACCACCCTGATAGGGGTATAGGGTTTTAGGGGTGTAAATCTTTAAAACCCTCACACCCTTACACCCTTACACCCTTACACCCTGCCTCAACAGAAAACTTTGATGCGTAAGTCCTACCTAACACTTGATGGGCAACTGTATTAAGAACTCAGTCCCCCAACCCACCTCAGATTGCACATCTAAGCTACCACCATGTTTTTCTACCACAATTTGCCGAGCGATCGCTAATCCCAATCCCGTTCCTTTTCCTACACCTTTAGTTGTAAATAAATGGTCAAACATTCTCGCTTTTACATCTTTGGTGATACCCTTACCATTATCCCGAATACAAATTTGCACTTGATTTTCCATCATTGTGGTTTGAATTGTAATTTGTTGTGGATGGGCGGCAATTTCTTGAGGGGATTGAGTTTTTGCCATCTCATCAAACATATCAATCGCATTGGCTAAAATATTCATAAATACTTGGTTTAACTGTCCAGGGAAACATTCAACAAGTGGTAACTGACCATAGTCTTGAATAACTGTGATTGCTGGACGAAATTCATTAGCTTTGAGACGATATTTGAGGATCAGCAAGGTGCTATCAATTCCTTCATGGAGATTAGCACTCACTTTGTGTTCGGTATCGCCACGGGAGAAGGTGCGTAGGCTAGTGCTGATGCTTTTCATCCGGTCAGCTGCGCCTTGCATGGAATTGAGTAACTTTGGCAAGTCCTCACTAATAAATTCTAGGTCAATCTCTTGGGCATGGTCTGGGATGGCTGTGACTGGGTGGGGATAATGTTGTTGATAAAGTGCCAGATGGTCGAATAAATCCTGTATATAATCTTGAATATTTTTGATGCTACCATTAAGGAAGCCGATGGGGTTGTTGATTTCGTGAGCAACACTTGCTACCAAGTTGCCTAGAGATGCCATTTTTTCACTCTGGACAATCTGAAGTTGCGATTGTTCCAGTTGTTGGGCATAGGTTTGAGCTTGTTGATAAAGTCGAGCATTTTCTAGGGAAATAGCAGCTTGGGTGCAGAGGAAGTTGAGAATCAGGATGCGATCGCTAGTAAACACACCACTAGTGGTACGATTCCTCAAATAGAGAATCCCAATTAATTGACCCTGATTGAGAATGGGCAAACATAAGACACTCTTTGGTTTTTGCTGCATCAGGTATTCATCAATCACAGGCAGATTTGTTTTCAAATTGTCAATCACCACCACTTCTTGGACGTTTTTGACATAATGAATCAGCTTAACAGGCAAGTGATGATTACCTTCGAGAGGTGCGGTACATAGTTTGACAACGTTGGGCGTAGCAGTGGCTACAACCTGCCACTCACCCGCTTGGTTGGGTATAATCAAAACACAGCTATCACCCCCTGAGTGTAGCAAAAGAATCTGGGTGAGTTGATGGATGAGTTCATCGAGTTGAATTGTGCTGCAAAGGCTTTGAGAAGCTTTAAAAATCGCCGCAAAATCGAGAATGGTATTGATGCTGGTAGTGGAAGAGCCAGTGGTTCTTGTAGACTTATGGATGGAGATGTTGGTAATCGAGGCCAGCGTTTCTAGGGGGTTAAAGCGCATCTGGGGAACTGGCTGGAGAATGGGAACCAGCAAGTGGGGACAGCGCTGTTCTAAATCATCTGTTTTAGCTTTGGCTCCCCAATGGGCGTAGCAGTAGTAAGCTTGCTGCATATAGCCTGCGGCGATTTTCTCTTTGCCCCAGTCGAGGTAAAATTTAGCAGCTAGTTCGTTAGCTAAGGCTTCTTCTTGGATGTAAAAGTTCTCATTGGCTTTAACGATCGCGCGATCGTAGTAGTCAATGGCTTCAGCTTTATTGCCTAAAACTCGATGTTTTTCTGCTTCTACTAAATAGAATTGATGTAAAACATTCATTGGACAATGATTTGCCCATAGCTGCATTTTTTCTTGGTTATCAATGACTTGATTGAGAATCTGTGTTTGAGTATCTTGATTGACCTCTGAAAAAATACCGAGCCTTGCCAAAGAAGTGTAAAAGTTACATTGCCGAGAAATAACCATTGATAGACCACCAGAGGCATATTGCTCTAGTTGAGGAGCGTATTCCAGAGCCTGCTCGTACTTACCAAACAGATAACTGAGTTGGAACTTAGTAAAATAAAATTCTAGCAGTGCAAACATATCATTGTTTTCTATGCTGATGGGGAGCATAATCTCCTCATCATAGGCTTCACCTTTTAAACAAAAGACATCATCAACCTCTCCCAATAAATTTAAAGTCCTCTGCCTCTGAATTTCATTGTGGAGAGCAAGCCGCTCTTGCTTAATTTGCTGGAGCGCCTGGGTATAGGTTTGCATCTGTTTGGCTAAGGTATTTAGTTCTCGACCAAGGAAATATAAGTGAGTATTGTAATAACGAATGTTAATACCTGCAAATTCCAAATCTCCCGTTTCTAACCCAATGGTATAACCTTCCCAAAGAGCTTTTACGGTTTCTTGAATATGTTCTTGCCAATGCCTAACCAGACAATTGTATCCATTCATCACTTTTGAAGTCACTTCTTTAGTGTCAAATTGACTTAAAAGATTGATTGCTAATTGACCAAATCGATAGCCAGATGCAATATCTTCCACTAATCCGCAGAGGACAATACCATAGCCTACATAGCCAAAAGCTGACTGCGGAGAATTACCATATTGCAGAGATAAACTCACTTGCTGCAATGGCACTAGCGGGTATAAGTCTGGAGCCGCTTGATATGCAAGAGTCGTAATGTTGGATAAGATTCTCATGGCTGCCAAATAGGTTTTATCCGTCATCAGAGGCAGATTAATTAAATCTTCAATCGGTCGATCTGCAACTAGAGACTTCACCTGATGAATCGCCGCCAGCACATCAGAACTACTAATATTTTGGGGAAATTCAATTCCCAATAACTTTAAAATTTCTCTTCCCAGTTGCACCGCTTCTTTTGCCAGATTTTGTGCGCCATAGGCTTGAATTTGCACTTCATGCACTTTGACTTTATCCAAGGGGTCTTGTACACGATCTAAAACAGTTTGAATAAATTCTGACATCAATGCAAAATTGCCAGCTAAATAAGCAGCTTCTGCTCCCAAATTGTGCAATTCTAAAGCCAACTGATACTGAGTTTGCCAACAATCTTCTTTTAATAATTTAATGCCCAAAGTCGCATATTCTGTAGCTGCCGTGTAAGCAGTGGTGAGTCTGGCTTTAGAACCAGCCGATAAATTTAAAGTTGCCAGTTCTTCCCGCTTCGTCAGTTCTGTAATTAGTTGAACACCATAATTTAATTGATTAACAATATCAAAGATTTTTTTATCTTGCTCGGTTGCTGGTATATTCTTGAGCAAGAGTTGACCAATTTTCAGGTGGGTTGCTTGTTTTTGGGCTTCAGGAATCAGAGAATAGGCGGCTTGTTGGACGCGATCGTGCAAGAATTTATAAGGCACAACAATCTCATTATTGCGATCGCTATCATCTGCATCATGGGATTGGAAGAACTTGTAAGTTTCATTAATCGGCAAAATCAACCCTTCCTGTAGCGCTTTCCATAGATGAGTCGCCGCGTCAATGACAGACTGTTCGGAAATGATCGCCAGAGTATTCACATCAAATTGGTTGCCAATACAAGCCGCCAATTTCAAAACTGTCTGCGTCTGGGTCGGTAGTTTCTGCAACTGCATGGCCATGAACTCTACCACGTCATCTGTCAAGACCAACTGCCGCACCGCAGTCATATTACATTGCCAATAACCCAGGTCTAGCTGAAACTCAATCCATCCATCCTCATATAGGGCTTTGAGAAACTGGGTGGTAAAAAATGGATTCCCCTTGGTTTTTTGATACACCAAACTTGTCAAGGGTTGCGCTAATTGGGGCGGACAACTCAAGGTATCTGCCACCAAATTGTTCACCGTCACTTCTGCCAAAGGTGAAAGGGTAATCGTGTTCACTACCGCTTTGGCTTTTTCAATCTGTTCTAGCGTCAGCATCAAGGGATGGGATGGGGACACCTCATTGTCTCGATAGGCTCCCAAAATGAGCAAATGACCTGAACTGGCATCACTCATTAACAATTGCAGCAAGTTGAGAGAAGCTGAGTCTGCCCATTGCAAATCATCTAGAAACATCACTAAAGGATGTTCTTTTGTGGTGAACACTTGGATGAATTTGGGAAATAGTAAATTAAAGCGATTTTGAGCAGCACCACCGGAGAGTTCGGAGACTGGCGGTTGTTTCCCGATAACTCTCTCCAGTTCGGGAATCACATCCATAATCACTTGCCCTGTTTCGCCCAATGCAGCAAGAATTTTGTTGCGCCATGCTGCCAATTGACTATCGCTTTCACTCAGCAGTTGTGCCATTAAGCCCTGAAAGGCTTGCACAAAGGCAGATAGCGGAATGTTGCGATTGAATTGGTCAAATTTACCTTTAATGAAATATCCTTGTTGACGGGTAATTGGTTTGTGGACTTCATTGATGACTGCTGTTTTCCCAATCCCAGAAAAGCCGGCTACCAGTATCATTTCCGAATTGCCATGAGCAACACGCTCAAACGCTTGCAGTAAGGTTGCCACTTCTGTTTCTCGCCCATAAAGTTTTTCGGGAATGAGAAAGCGATCGCACACATCGCGCTGACCAATTGCAAAACACTCAATCCTACCCGTTGCTTTTAGTTGATGTAAACAATTCTCTAAGTCATATTTCAATCCCAAAGAGCTTTGATATCTATCTTCAGCATTTTTTGCCATCAATTTCTGAATAACATCATCTAAAACTTGAGGAATATCCTGACTGTTAACTGAAGGAGGCGTTTTAGCAATATGACAATGCACCAATTCCATCGGGTCATCAGATACGAATGGCACTTTCCCTGTTAATAACTCATAAAATGTGACACCCAGGGAATAAAAATCGCTGCGGTAGTCTATCCCCCGGTTCATCCTGCCTGTTTGTTCAGGAGAAATATACGCAAGGGTTCCTTCTAAAACGTTAGGACTTTGTATTTCTTGGGTTTCTTTCGGAAGTAATGAAGCAATACTAAAGTCTATCAGATCAACTTGTTTTGTTTGGGGACTAATTAGAATATTTGCAGGTTTAATGTCTTTATGAATAACGCGATTTTGGTGTAAACCCTGAAGAATATTAGCTAATTGAATGGCAATCAATAAAAAAGTCTCAATTGAAATATTTATAGTTTTTAGATATTCTCGCAAAGAAATTTTTCCTGTATCTTCCATCACCAAAATATAGCCATTTTTGTATGGTTCTAATAATAAAGGACGAACTATACCAGGGATGTTAATATTTTTGCTAATGGTATATTGGTTACGGAATTGCAATAATTCGCTGAATTTGGGATATTCAGATGACAACAATTTGATAACGACTTCCAGTTTGTCTGGCTCTCGGATAGCCCGATATACTCTGGTTCTGGAGCCTGCATACAGTTGAGATGTAATTTTATATCTGGGAATGACAGGAACAGAGTTTGCAGTAGTCATCTATCTTTACCTGAAAGCGGAAGTTTGTTTTTGTTTCATTAAGTTAGTATTCCCAACAAAATTTAAGTTTTCACAAAGTGGTAAAAATTAACTTACATCTTGCACCAATCTCTTATTGCTAAAATCACCAGCTAGAAAGCCGATTATTTCGTAGGGTGGGGAGTGCGTCGCCACCCTCTTCCACAAGGGAGGTGCAAGATATCAGTTAATCAAAGCTATTTAAGGTAAGAGTTTTAATTCCCTTTAGTATAACTTAACAAAAAAGTAAGTTCAGCCATTTTGGAAAGCAAAAGAGTGCAAGGGAGATGAGCAGTGTTCAGCAGGGATTCTCATATTAATTTTCCCACAGACCGGAAAACCTGACAGATGCGAGTTCGGTACAACACATCAAAGGGTTCTACACCCTATGAGGACTATTTAGCCAACGAACAGCGTCTCCCCACTTAGTGAATCATCATGGCTCGTTTAACTGCCTATATCTACATTGCCGAAGTAACAATAAATCGATATTTCCTTCAAAGAATCAGGACTTACGCAACTGGCACTTGGGGTAGGGTGCGTCAGAGGAGGAAAATACCTTAATTTGTACAAAATTATTGGGGCTGACGCACCCTACAGTGAGTTTGATTCTGACACTTGCGTAAGTCCTAAGAATTACTGACTCGACCTTCTGCTTTTCTTTAGTTCCGTTGAACTCACCTCGAATTATGGCAATATGAAGCAGCTATTAGATGCTTTGTCAACTTCGAGAAAAGCTAAACAAGCTTTTTAGCTCAATTATTCATAATATGAGATTTTTTAGGTGTTAATACTAATTTCTAAATCATTTTTTGTATATATCATTCTGTAATGCTTGATCCCGACCTGGCATAACCAACATTGAGAAACACTGACGTACAAGTTACGTCCTAATATTACCAAAGGGGCTAAAAATATGATGTTGCTATCAACAGAAAATCTTGAGGATACACTGCGTTCAAAATTCAATAACCGAGTAGTTGAGCAGGGTATTAACGATGCGGTCAAGTTTTTGCAGAGATGGTTATACCTTTCTAGCCAAGTAACACGATTGCATGGAGCGGCACTGGCTCGTGTACATATTCCAGACATTCAATATTTATTAGCAGAAATTGCTTACGGTGAGTGTGGAAGCGGAAGGAAAGAAAAAATTCACAGCAAACTACTGACTAACTTAATTAATCAATCTCCTTTATCCTATGCCATTACTCAAGAGTTAGATACATCCTTTGTGAAGTTATTTGAAGAAACCGTCAGCGAATTATGCCAGATGAGCCAGGATGAGGCTATTGGATTTATCGTCGGATTGGAAGCTCCTGCTTATCAGATTCTACAACTGTTGAGAAAAGCTTTGGTAGATGTTGGCATTTCTGAAATAGATGTCATGCTGTCTGAGTATTTTGTTATCCACAATGCTGTGGAGAAAGAACATCAAGAGTCAGGTCATGAAGCAATGGAAATTATTATGAATAGTGGATTTGAATTAAGTAAAATTCACAAAGGCGGTGACGAAGCAATTAATTTTTTAATTAAGATGATGGGTAATGACTAGTAGCTCATCATTAATAAGGTAAGCTGACTCATGACAATCGATTTTTGGGCAAAGACAAACGGTACTTGGATCAATGCCATAAGTGTTATTTTAGGTACTACTGGCGGTGTACTATTGAAGTACCGCCTCCCCTTGAGAATGCAGCGCATCATCACCCAAGGAGTAGCTTTGATTACCCTGTTCATCGGCTTCCAAATGGCTGGTAGTCTGTTGCAAGTTAAAAACAGTCGAGTTGATGGGGTAGTACTGGGACTACTCGCCATCATCATCGGCGGACTTTTGGGCGAATGGTGGCAAATAGAAGAGAGACTTTATAGTGTAGGCGAGTTCCTCAAAGCACGCTTTCAAAAAAGTGGCTATTTTACAGAAGGGTTTGTTGCAGGTAGTTTACTATTTTGTGTGGGGCCAATGGCTTTAATAGGCAGCCTCAACAATGGTTTAACTGGAAATAACACTCTGCTGATGTTGAAATCTGCAATGGATGGCATAACTTCCATCGCTCTTGGTAGTAGCTTTGGCATCGGAGTAGGATTTTCATCTTTAGTAATTCTGGTTTACCAAGGCTGTGTCTCGCTCTTAGCTGGATTTTTAGTTCAGTCTTTACCAGATCCAACTCACGATCCTCACTTATTGCTGATCACTGGTGTAGGTGGTTTAACCATTGTAGGGCTGGGATGCAAGTTATTAGAAGTGTCTCAAGTGAGAGTCGCATCTTTCCTACCAGCCTTGATCATTGCACCACTTCTCTATTTTTTGTTGGCATTTATAGGAATCAGTTAATCAACAAGAGTTATCAGTCAATATCTAAGTGATAAGAATTATTAATTAATGATTGATAATTGACAATTTTTTCATTCAAGGTTTAAAACCTCTCCTTTCAAGGAGAAAAAAATAAAAATCTATTGTGGTGATTTTATTGCTTGAAAGTCCCCAATGTTCACGCGGAGGGTGTCTTCTTCTGCATGAGACAATTTTTTGACGAAAAACTAGTATCACCTATTGTATACCAGGATAAGTATATTAATATAAATTAAAGCAGCATTATAAGTATAAAATAATGAATTTTCGTGACTGGGCTACCAGAGTTACGCTCATTTTTCTGATGTTAGCCGCTTTGATATTGGTGTTACTAGTTGGAAAGGCTAGACAGTTACCGCAGGGTGCAGCAACATCAACTTCAGATACAACTTGGCGACAATATCCCCAGATTCAAGTCCATTCATTCACAAGTCAACAAAATCAAGCAGCGAATATCATTAAACCCGCAGAGCCAAAAAATCAGGCTGCTGGTAAGTATACAACTACTCTAGCTTTTGATAAGTACAAACCCAGATTAGAAATTGCGGCGGTAGATCCAAGCAATTATGGTGAAAGATTTGCTCAAGATGCCAATGGTATACCTGTAAATAATCAACCAATTATTGTTATTCACGAAACTGCTAATTCTGCTGCTAGCGCGGTTAACTTCTTCCAAGCACCTCATACAGATGAGAACGTCCAAGCAAGTTATCACGCCATAATTAAATTAGATGGAACGGTTCTATATTTAGTACCTCCAGAAAAGCGGGCATTTGGTGCTGCTAACTCAGTTTTTGAGGGGACAGATGGAGCGGAAACTGTGCAAACTAATCCTAATTTACCACCATCTGTCAATAATTTTGCTTATCATGTTTCTTTGGAAACTCCACCAGATGGCAGGGGCAATAATTTCTTAAAATCTCATAGTGGGTACACGGAAGCGCAATATAATTCTTTAGCTTGGTTGATAGCTCAAAGTCAAGTACCAGAAGACCGCATCACCACCCATAAAGCTGTAGACCGTTCTAACCAAAGAGTTGACCCCTTGAGTTTTGATTTTGATAAATTTATGCAATTACTTAATACTTATCGTCAGCTAAGTCCAGTTTATCGAGCGCAGAAATAGGTAATTTCATGTCGGCTTATATACTTAACCATATCTTGACACTCCCACACCTTCAAGGTGTGGGATTCTTCTTTCAACCAGTCAACTTGTCTAGAGGAGTTTCCCCACCTAGATAGAGGTTGTTCTGTCCAGAAGCGTTGATTTCGGGATGCCCTCCCGTATTTTTGATTCCTTTCGCCAATATTTGTTTAGCTGCGTTATGATCACGGTGCATCACTGTTCCACAAGAATGACATTTGTGGGTGCGAGTGGACAAAGATTTTTTAACTCGTGTCCCACAAACGGAACAATTAATTGGTGGGGTAAACGCCGTTGGTGAGCCAGTGCGTTGGGCGGGTTCCCCCACTTGAAGCAACTGGCGAACCCGAAGGGCAGATTGAAGGCTATTTCAAAACCGCAAAGCACCGTTTTGGACTTCATCGTTTTGGTCAAGCAACCCTATTAGGTGTTTACCGTTGGTTAGTCCTTTCCTTGATTTCCTTTGTTTTGGCACCGAAGGGCTTATTTATCTACCAACCCTCAAGATTTACCTGATTGGGGACAAGCGGCGAAAACCGCCCTTGAGTTCATCTTCCCTAAAATTATTGTGTCTTCTTTTTTACTTTATGTTGTACATATGATTCCTCTTGCACGTAGTGGTTTTGACATCTCTATTTCCAGGTGCAAGATGTGAGCGCCCAACGGGCGCGATTAACGCTCCCGCAAAATATGAAACAAGCACATTTTGATGATATTTCTCAAGTCCTTACTATATAAGGGTTTGAAAATGTGCAAGTTGAGAGTTATAGAGAATTGGTATCAGTATAAATTCTGTTGCCGTATTGCCTATTTTAAATTAAATTTGTTTGCAAGGCTAGTAAAGTGATATTTATATCACTTTATAAAAGTTTTTGGTTGTGTAAATAATGTTTTTTTGTTATGGCGGTAGCTACATAGGTAAGGACATTGAAGAATCACATAATCTTTATAGGAAGCAGGTTTTGAACCTGTCACCTGTCCCCTATCACCTGTCCCCTGCTATAACTCCCTATTAATTGACTTAAGTAGGTAGACATAATTAAATATAAAATGAGTTTTTGTTTGTAGTAAGCGATTTATCGCTTTATTGCTGGGTTTGAAAGGACTAAAGTCCTTACTACAAACTTATATTCAATTAAGTGTATCTACTTAGTAGTATATTGCTGATAATTTGAGCAGATGTTTTCATAGAATACTCTTCTTTTATAAAACATCAAGTTTTTGTTAGAAAATAGAACAAATTTTTGGGGTCAATTAAATTTAGTTTAATTCGGGAAAATTGAGTTTATATGTCAGAGTTTTTGAACAAAGTTGTATTAGTTACAGGTGGTAATTCAGGTATTGGTCGCGCAGCTGCTTTAGAATTTGCCCAACAAGGAGCGAATGTTGTAATTGCTGGTCGTCGAGTTAAAGAGGGTGAAGAAACAGTTTCACTAATTCAAGATCATGGCGGTACAGCTATTTTTATCAAAACTGATGTAACTCAAGCTGTGCAAGTGGAAAATTTAGTTGAGAAAACAGTTGCCGTTTATGGTCAGATTGATTATGCCTTTAATAATGCTGGCACTGAGGGAAAATACGCTCCCGGAATTGAACAAACAGAGGAAATGTGGGATCTGACTATTGATACCAATCTCAAAGGAGTTTGGCTGTCAATGAAATATCAGATATTACAAATGTTAAAGCAAGGTGGTGGTGTCATTGTCAATAATGCTTCTATAGCTGGAATGATTGGTTTTCCTAATGCTTCTATTTATGCTGCTAGCAAGCATGGTGTGATTGGTTTAACCAAAACTCTAGCTTTAGAACACGCTAAAGACAATATTCGGCTAAATTGCGTCTGTCCTGGTGGTGTGGAAACAGATATGCTAACTCGTTTTTGGGGTGAAGAAGGTACTAGTCAGATCACATCTGCACATCCTATTGGTCGATTAGGTAAATCAGAAGAAATAGCAAAGAACGTGATTTGGCTTTGTTCAGATGGCGCTAGCTTTATTACTGGTCAATCTATTGCGATTGATGGTGGTTATACAGCACAGTAAGTTTTAATTTTCAGTAGGACTTACGCAAGTGTCATAATCAAACTAACTTTAGGGTGCGTCAGTCCCAATCATTTCGTACACATTCAAGGATTTTCTACATCTGACGCACCCTACTATTGTGCTTGATATCTTACTAGCAATTTGAGCAGATGTTTCAGCAGAATTTTCTTATAGTAAACATCGACTTTTTGTTAGGATATAGAACAAATTTTTGGTCAATCAAGTTTAGTTCAATTCGTAAAAAGTGAGTTTATATGCCAGAGTTTTTGAACAAAATTGCATTGGTCACAGGTGGCAGTTCAGGTATTGGTCGCGCAACTGCTTTAGAATTTGCCCAACAAGGAGCGAATGTTGTAATTGCTAGCCGTCGAGTGAAAGAGAGTGAAGAAACAGTTTCACTAATTGAAGATCATGGCGGTACAGCTATTTTTATTCAAACTGATGTAACTCAAGCTGTGCAAGTGGAAAATTTAATTGAGAAAACAGTTGCCGTTTATGGTCAAATTGATTATGCCTTTAATAATGCTGGCACTGAGGGAAAATACGCTCCCGGAATTGAACAAACAGAGGAAATGTGGGATCTGACTATTGATACCAATCTCAAAGGAGTTTGGCTGTCAATGAAATATCAGATATTGCAAATGTTAAAGCAAGGTGGCGGTGTTATTGTCAATAATGCTTCTGTAGCTGGACTGATTGGTTTTCCTAATGCTTCAATTTACACTGCTAGCAAGCATGGTGTGATTGGTTTAACCAAAACTCTAGCTTTAGAACACGCTAAAGACAATATCCGAATGAATTGCGTCTGTCCTGCTGTTATTGAAACAGATATGATAAATCGTGTTTTTAATGAAGAAGGTAAGACTCAGTTGGCTGCTTTACATCCTATTGGTCGATTGGGTAAATCAGAAGAAATAGCAAAGAGCGTGATTTGGCTTTGTTCAGATGCAGCTAGCTTTATTACTGGTCAATCTATTGCGATTGATGGTGGTTATACAACACAGTAAGAGATTATTTATAAAGTAAACCTTAAATTGTAGTGGCGTGTCAAGACTAAAATGTGGCAATAGATTGGAAAAAAATTGAACGCAGATGGACGCAGATAAACGCAGATGTTAGATTGTTGGCTAATGCACAAGTTTAGTCTTGCCAAGTCAATAGGAATCAGATTTGATTTATGGCAAACTGTAGGGTGGGCAATGCCCACCTTTTTTAATTTTTAATTGATATTATCTTGCCCATTGCTGCAAAATATAAGAATAAAAAGCCTCTTTATCTACTTTATCCATAGCTAAAATTTTGCGTCCACCGGGGACAACTTTAGTTCGTCCCTGGCTTAAACCTGTGGTGATAATTTCCGTTTCCCATTCGCGTAGTTGATAAAGTTCTGGGTGTCCTAAATAAGCGGTGGCTAATACATCCCAAAAATAATAATCTTGGGGAATTACTAAGGCATAACATTGTCCGGCTAAATCGGAAATAGGATAATGGCGTTGCTTTCCCATTTTGTAGACAACATCCGATGTCACTGGCACATTATTAGTTATATCTAAGGGACACATAATAATTTGAATTTGGGTTTGCCATACCCTGGCGGCGGAAACTGCATCCCAATACACATTCCATTCGGCGGAACCATCTTGTCCAGGTTCTAAACTTTTTTCCACATTACCAGGAACATTCAAAGCGCCACCCATCCAAACAATTTTGTCAATTTTGGCTTCGATATCTGGTGCTTTGTCTAAGGCGGTTGCAACTGTTGTCAGTGGCCCTGTCACCATCAAGGTAACTGGTGCTGGTGCTTCCCTCAATATTCTTACCATGAAATCTTGACCTGTTTCTGCCAATAAAGGGGTTTGAATCGTATCGTTTTGGTTGAGAATTGGCAGATGGTCAACAATAAATGAATCACGACGATACAACTGAGGGAAAGGATTAATACCGCGTACTGTACTCTCGGCTACTGGTATGTGAGAGAATCCCATCAAATCGATAATTTTTCTTGTAGCACTAACGGCGGGTTGGACATAGCAATCAGCAGGTGTGACGACAACGCCAAGCAGTTGAATATGATCCATCGTCAACAGCAGCATAGTTGCTAGATAATCATCTACACCGCCATCATGATCCATTAATACGAGTTGTTTTGTCATGTTAGGAGATAAAAATATGGATGAATTTATGCAGGCTGCTATTCAAGAAGCTAAACAAGGCAGACAAGAAGGGGGAATTCCTATCGGTTCGGTTCTTGTCAAGGATGGTAAACTTCTCGGCAGAGGACACAACAAGCGTGTGCAAGATGGTGATCCTGTAACTCATGCCGAAATCGATTGTCTCCGTAATGCGGGGAGAGTTGGCAGCTACAGAGGTACTACCTTATATTCAACCTTAATGCCGTGTTATTTGTGCGCTGGGGCTGTGGTGCAATTCGGAATTAAAAAGGTAATTGTCGGCGAATCTCGAACTTTCCCCGGTGCTAAAGATTTTATGGTGTCTCACGGTGTGGAAGTGATTGATTTGGATTTGGATGAATGCGAACAGATGATGAGTGAGTTTATTGCAACTAATCCTGAATTGTGGAATGAGGATATTGGGAAATAGGGACTGGGGACTGGGGGAGATGAGGGAGTGGGGAGAACAACTGTCAACTGTCAACTGTCAACTGGCTTCCTCACGAGTTCCTCATGTTTTTCTCTTATTCTCAGACATAAAGCTACTCCAATTAAGGTTATTCGTTAGATTTGGAGTTTTGCAGAAACTCAGGGGGACAAACTTATGCCTTGTCTGTACTTGCGTGAGAAGCAACAATCATGAAGAAGACTGTAATGGTGATTGGATATGGTAATGATTTGCGAAGTGATGATGGTATTGGACAACGTATAGCTGATGAGGTCGCTTCTTGGCATTTACCTTCTGTCAAATCTGTCTGTGTCCATCAACTTACCCCTGATTTAGCGGACTCGTTAGCAAGGACTGATTTGGCTATTTTTGTTGATGCTTGTTTGCCAGTGGAAAACTTTGATGTACAAGTACAGTCACTTTTACCTGCTTGTGATATTGATACTAATGTACATATCGGCAATCCCCGATCGCTTTTAGCTTTGACTGCGGCTATCTATGGTAGTTGTCCGTCGGCTTGGTGGGTGACAGTCCCTGGAGTTAATTTTGAATTTGGCGATCGCATCTCTCAGACTGCGGAAATAGGCTGTGCGATCGCCTTAGTTAAGATTGTGCAAATTCTTGACAAAGTGAACAATCTCTGGATCGAAAATAGGGCTATAGCGTAACTACGAACTACTAATTATGCAGAAATCTCTCAAGCCAAGTAACGACCGCACCTATGATATCTTGCAGGCAGAGAAGTTAAATCCTCTTGATGCCATCTTTGCTCCCCGGAGTGTCGCTGTGATTGGTGCTAGTGAAAAGGCTGGTAGTGTGGGACGCACCATCCTCTGGAATTTGATTAGCAGTCCTTTTGGTGGGACTGTTTTCCCAGTCAATCCTAAACGGCATAGTGTCCTGGGAATTAAAGCCTATCCCGCAATTGCCGCTATTCCCGAAGCAGTTGATTTGGCAATTATTGCTACCCCGGCTCCCACAGTACCGGGGATTATTTCTGAATGTGTGGATGCAGGTGTTAAAGGTGTAATCATCATTTCTGCTGGTTTTAAAGAAGCTGGTGCTGAGGGTATTGCCTTAGAACAGCAAATTCTCACACAGGCGCGTCGTGGTAACATTCGCATCATCGGCCCGAACTGTCTGGGGGTGATGAGTCCCTGCACTGGCTTAAATGCTACTTTCGCTAGTTCTATGGCGCGTTCTGGGAATGTGGGTTTTCTCAGTCAAAGTGGCGCATTATGTACGGCTATCCTTGATTGGAGTGTGCGGGAAAATGTGGGTTTTAGTGCCTTTGTCTCCATCGGCTCAATGTTAGATGTGGGTTGGGGTGACTTGATTTATTATCTTGGTGATGACCCGGAAACTAAAAGTATTGTCATATACATGGAATCGATTGGTGATGCGCGGTCTTTTATTTCCGCAGCGCGAGAAGTAGCACTCAGCAAACCGATAATTGTCATTAAAGCAGGTCGTACAGAAGCCGCAGCTAAAGCAGCCGCATCTCACACTGGGGCATTGGCGGGTAGTAATGCCGTGTTAGATGCAGCTTTTCGCCGTTGTGGGGTGTTGCGGGTGGATAGTATCTCCGATTTGTTCGATATGGCGGAGGTGATGGCAAAACAACCCCGTCCCCAAGGGCCAAGACTGACGATTTTAACCAATGCCGGCGGGCCTGGGGTATTGGCTACGGATGCTTTAATTGAGACTGGCGGCGAACTTGCACCAATTTCACCCCAAACCATTAATTCCCTGAACGAAATCCTGCCTACACACTGGAGTCATAGCAACCCCATTGATATTCTCGGTGATGCTGACCCCCAACGCTACACTCAAGCTTTAGAAATTGCGGCTAAAGACCCTAACAGTGATGGTTTATTGGTGATTCTCACACCCCAAGCCATGACCGACCCCACCCAAACGGCGGAACAATTGCAACCCTACGCGCAAATAGCCGGGAAACCCATCCTAGCGAGTTGGATGGGGGGTGCAGATGTGGAGGAGGGAGAGGTGATTCTCAATCGTCAACGTATCCCTACTTACGCTTATCCAGATACGGCGGCGCGGGTGTTTAGTTATATGTGGCAATCTAGTTACAACCTACGCGGTATCTACGAAACGCCTGTATTACCTGCTGTGGATGCTGCATCTGGTATACCAAACCGCAGTTTAGTAGAGAAGTTGATTGCCACAGCGCGTCAGGCGGGACGGACAATTTTAACTGAGTATGAATCTAAGCAAATTTTAGCAGCCTACGGCATCCCGATTGTACCTACTTGTGTGGCGCAAACTGAGGATGAGGCGGTGCGATGTGCTGAGGGTATTGGTTATCCAGTGGTTGTCAAAATCTATTCCCAGACAATTACCCACAAAACTGATGTGGGTGGTGTGCAGTTAAATCTGCCAGATGCAGATGCAGTACGTCGCGCCTATCGTACTATTGCTGAGTCAGTGGCCCAAAAGGCGGGTAAGGAGCATTTTTTGGGTGTCACCGTCCAGCCAATGGTGAAAATGGACGGCTATGAGTTAATTATTGGGAGTAGTCTTGATCCCCAGTTTGGGCCAGTGCTGTTGTTTGGGACAGGGGGACAGTTAGTGGAAGTATTTCAAGATAGAGCGATCGCACTTCCACCCCTCAATACTACCTTGGCACGGCGGATGATGGAACACACCAAAATTTACAAGGCGCTTAAAGGTGTGCGGGGACGGCAAAGTATTGATATGGCAAGACTAGAGCAATTGATGGTAGCGTTTAGTCAGTTGGTAGTCGAACAGCGTTGGATTAAGGAAATTGATATCAACCCCTTGTTAGCGATTCCACCAAATCCTTTAAATCACAGTGGTGAGGGATTAATTGCCTTGGATGCGCGGGTTGTGCTGCATGAAGGCGACCTGACAGAAGACCAACTACCAAAGTTAGCAATTCGACCTTATCCTATACAATATGTAGGACAGTGGGCAATGAAAGATGGTACTCCTGTAACTATCCGTCCGATTCGTCCTGAAGATGAGCCTTTGTTGGTTGAGTTTCATAAAACACTCTCAGAAGAAAGTGTCTATTTTCGTTACTTCCACCTGATAAAGCTGAGTCATCGCATCACCCACGAACGCCTCACCCGTATCTGTTTTATTGATTATGACCGGGAAATGGCTTTGGTTGTGGAATCGCAAGGGGAAATTTTAGCGGTTGGTCGATTAAGTAAACTACATGGAACTAAGACAGCTGAGTTTGCTATGTTAGTAAGCGATCGCTATCAATGTCAGGGTTTAGGTACACAATTGTTAGAGCGATTGCTACAAGTTGGACGCGATGAGCAAATCGAACGTATAACAGCCGAAATTCTCACTGATAACTATGGGATGCAAAGAGTTTGTGAAAAGCTGGGTTTTAAACTAGAACGCACCAACGAAGCAACTGTGATGAAAGCAGAAATTGTTATTAGTCATTAGTTTTTCTCCCCTGCTTGTTTGTAAACTATTGTTACTTGCTGCCAACTCATGTATTTTTTGTAGTACAAGTAGTTTGTAACAACTTAGTACTACAAAAATGCTTCAATATCGATATAAAAGGTCATTCTCCAATGATCCTAACTTGGGCGATCGCCTTTTTGAGTTGGTAGACCACACATTCCCTGGACTTAATGAATTAGTAGAATGTGGCAGAAAATTAGGCGTACCTTGGGAAGCTGTTTCCACTCCGTTTATTCGCTTTCATGATGATGTAGCCATTACCCATGTCGGCGTATTAGAAATTCCGATGGAAATTATGGGACAAAGGGTAACAGTAGGTGGTATCCACGGAGTAGCCACTCGTGAAGAATTTCGTAGAAGAGGCTATTATCGAGAAGTCATGGAGGAAGTGCTGGAATATTGCGACCAAATTTATGAAACCCTAGTATTAACAACACCACAACCAGAGTATTATTTACCCTTTGGCTTTCGTGTGCTAGAAGAATACATATTTAAGTTGAAATGTAGTTCCAAAGGTAATGTAAATGGCTTGAGACTCCTTGATTTGTCAGATACCCAAGATATAGCATTGCTGCATAGACTCTTAGAAACACGCGCACCAGTTTCTCATGTAGTAGGGGTAGTGAATGAAAAAGGAGTATTCTTTGTTAACGAAGGCAGTAGAAGTTTACATTATGCAGAAGATATAGACTTAATAGCTTGTATAGAAATAGAAAATAATCAGTTACATATTTTTGATTTAGTATCGACACAAATCTGTTCTCTACAAGATTTTTTGGCTAGAATACCTCAACAAATTGAAGAAGTAATTATTTATTTTAGTCCAGACCTATTAGATATTGATAATATAGAAATATTACCTTATCAATTAGAAGAAACCTTGTTAATGGTTCGCGGTAAATTTGCGGCTGAAGGGGAAAAATTTATGTTACCCCGTTCTGCTAGATGTTAAAAATATTCGCTGGTTCAATCCTACAAAACCCGTAGCCTTGTAGTTTATGCAAAAGAAAACTGCTGTATAAAGTAAATATTAAGTAGCACCTACATTAATTTTATTTTTGCTTTATAAACAACCTCTAAAAAAAATTATAGAAAAATTTATATTTACGGTTTGTAGTGGTTAGTAATGAGTAATTGTGAATGACAATTGACTCTTAACTTTGAGTTTAAGGATTTGCAGTATAGACTTTTACTTAATTACACTGTCATAACCTATCCAAACTTTAATTTTTCACATAGCTGTGTCCGTCTTAATACCAAAGATATTGAGTACGTAATTACACTCAGGTCATCGTCATTACTGTTTTTTTTATTCTGATTTAACAAATAATATTAGTAAGTATTAGTGATAATAAATAGCTCATATTTGAGGAAAAGAAATGACTGAACCTGTTACTAGTAGATTAAATTCGCTTGTGACAAAATTAACACGGCGAAATACACTGTTCTGGCTTGGAGGTACTGGGTTAGGTACTGCTTTTGTTGCAGGAACACAAAAGGAAACGAACGCTAAACCTCCAGCAAAAAAACAGGTGCAATTGATTAACCCACCAACATTATATGATTCAACCCGCCTTGGTTTTAGTCAGATAGCTGTGACACCAGCAAAGGCAAGAACCGTGTATATTTCTGGTCAATATGGCTCAGATTTGCAAGGTAATGTTGTTTCTCCTGACTATGAACCGCAGGTAGTCAAGGCTTTTGAGAACCTCCGCTTTGCTTTAGACGCAGCTGGGGCTAAGCCCAGTGATGTAGTTAAAACCACTGTGCTTATTGTCAATCTCACTGATGATAAATTGGTTCCATTAGGGAGGGAATTTCAAAGATTATGGCCTGTTAATCCACCTGCAAATACCCTAATTCCTGTTCCTAGACTGGCATTCGCCGATATACTGTTTGAAATTGAGGCTTATGCAGTTATTCCCGACAACGATTAATTATAACAGGTGACAGGTGACAGGTGACAGGGTGCGTCAGTATGAAGATTTTCTTGCTATAGCTAGTATTTCTCGTACTGACGCACCCTACATTTTAGAAATTTTTTTATCTGGAAGTTCCTAATTTTTCATTCTCGCCAAACTTGATTAACAACATTTCCATCTGCTGCAACTAATTCAATATGTAATGGCATTTTTCCTGCTGCATGAGTTGAACAACTTAAACAGGGGTCAAAAGCACGAATTCCTGCTTCTACACGATTGAGCATTCCTTCAGGAATTTCTGTTCCTTGAATAAAATGTCGGGCGATTTGGGCGACTGTACGATTCATTGCTAAATTGTTTTGTCCAGTGGCGATAATTAAGTTAACTTTTTGCAGTAAGCCATTTTCATCAACTTGATAATGATGGAATAATGTACCCCTTGGTGCTTCACTGACACCAACTCCTTCTAATTGATTAATGCCTGCTTCTGACCGCAATCGATTTGATAAGATATCGGAGTTATCAAGTAAAATTTCAATTTGTTCTATACAAGCCAAAATTTCAATTAAACGTGCATAGTGATAGAAAAATGATGATTTGGCTATGCCGGAAGTAAGTTGACGAAAGTGTTGCAATTCCCGGTCTGCTAAAGTTGTCCCAATGTGGCTACATATATTGAGCCGCGCTAACGGCCCTACTCGATACATTCCGCTATCTAGGCGACATTGGTCATTTTGTTGAGGATAACCCAAAGGTCGATAATAAGGGGATTTTAAATAAGAATCTGGTTGGACTGCTTCGCCAATAAATTCTTGATAATTTGTGGGGTCAAGTTGATCAGCAATGATATTACCTCCACTATCTACAAATCGGATATATCCGTCGTAGGTTTCCCACAAACCATCAGGTGTAACTAAACCCATAAACAAGCTAGGGAAATTGCCAAAAGTTTGCACTTCTTTTTCATAATCTTTGAGCAATTTCTTGAATCTATCCAACGCATCCAAAGCAATAGTACGGGCTTCAGGTATGCGTTGTTGTATGTGATTGCGTCCTTCGGGAGACAGGGGTTCTCGCACACCACCAGGAACAGCCCAAGCCGGGTGAATTTTTGCGCCTCCCAATACTTGAATTATTTCTTGTCCAAATTGGCGCAGACGAATACCACCACGGGCGAGGTCTGGTTGGGCGGCGATTAAACCGAAGATATTGCGTTTTTGGGGGTCGCTATCCATTCCCAGCAATAAGTCTGGGGCGGTGAGGTGAAAGAAACTGAGTGCATGGGATTGGATGATTTGCCCCAAATTCATCAGGCGACGGAGTTTAGTGGCTGTTGGGGGTATGGTAACAGATAAAATGCGATCGCCTGCTTTGGCAGAAGCCAACAAGTGACTCACCGGACAAATACCACACACCCGTGCCGTAATTCCCGGCATTTCCCACAGGGGACGACCTTCACAAAACTTTTCAAACCCGCGAAATTCTGTCACATGAAACCGAGCATCGCTCACTTGTCCGGTATCGTCCAAGTAAATACTAATTTTGGCGTGTCCTTCAATGCGGGTAACGGGGTCTATGATAATTCTTTTAGACATGGGGATTGAGTGGGGACTGGGGGAAAGGGGAAAGGGGAAGGGGGAAAGGGGAAGTTAATAATTTCTCCCTCATCTCCCGGTTGCTGAGCGTTCGCGGAGCGTCTCGTAGAGAAGTCGAAGCACATCTCCCTCATCTCCCCCCACTCCCTCATCTCCCCTATCGCTCATATACTCGTGCTTCTAATGCTTCGTATTCGTCGCTGTCATCGTCAAAGGGGGTTTTACTAACTTTTTCGGCTCTTTGGTGCGCTATTTCTGCTTGCATTTCTTCGACTGCATCCCAAGCGGCGGCGCATTCTTCAGAATTTCTCCCTCTTTGGGTACAAACAGTACGAGCCTTTTTAATTTCGTCTTGTAATTGTTGTTCTAATAAAATTGTGTAGGGTTGTTCAAGAAAGTTGCTTTGAGCCAAAATATCAGTTATGGAAATGATACCTACCAATTCTCCCTGAATAACTGGCGCTCTGTGCAGATGGTAAGTAGCAAATAGCCGCGCTACGTATTCTAAACCCAAATCAGGATTAATCGTGATGCAAGGTTTGGTCATCACCTCATAAACTCGGACTTGATGCGGGTCTTTACCGTAGGCGATGACTTTATAAACAATATCGCTTTCGCTAATGATACCGTAAGCATCCTGTTCATGACGACGCTCTACAATTAGCGCCCGCCAATCTCTAGCACGCATTAATTGCACGGCTTCAGCCACGGTCGCGGAACTACGAATAGTAGCCACATCTTTAGTCATAACATCTGATGCTTTTAACATAATTAGCCTCGCAGTAAGTGCAAAATTGGCGGTGGAGAGTGGGGACTGGGGACTGGGGACTGGGGACTGGGTACTGGGGAGTGGGGAGTGGGGAGTGGGGAGTGGGGGAAGATGGGGGAGAATAACAAATGATAACTGTCAACTGATAACTGATAACTGATAACTGACAACTGACAAATCACCCAAATTTAATAAATTCTCGTCCGGCTAGGTGTGGTGTTTCTCCGCGTAATAGTGGTTCTAATACAGCGCGAATCCTTGTGGCTGAGGGTGGACAACCGGGTAAATAAATATCTACTGGAACTACGGAATGTACTGGTGTTACTCTATCTAATAAAGGTGGTACAATTCCTGCTTCTTGGGGAATTTGGGGATTGATATCGGCGGCTTCGATGTAACAACGCTGTAAAACAGATTCGGCACTACCCAAGGGATTACGTAAGGCGGTAACATTGCCGGTTACAGCACAGTCACCAAAGGAAATTAATACTTGAGAACGTTCCCTGACAATTTTGATAGTGGTCAAATGTTCTTCATTAGCGATCGCACCTTCAACCAATACTACATCTACTCCCTCTGGATATTCTTTAATATCTGCAAAAGGACTAAAAACAACATCTGCCTGTGCGGCTAAATCTATCAGCCATTCGTCCAAATCAAGAAAGGACATATGACAGCCAGAACATCCACCTAACCATACTGTTGCTAGTTTCATAATTGGGGACTGGGAAAGATGAGGGAGATGAGGGAGATGAGGGAGATGGGGGAGTATTGATTCTTTATTCAGCACTCCCTACTCACTACTTACTACTTCTTGCCACTCCTGCACTACACTTTGGGGGACTGAAATATTAATGGTATTTTTAGGTAAAGGGATGGTTAAAACTAACGGTTCTATGGATAGTTGGGGCAGTATATCTTTAAAATCGTACTGACCAATGGTTGGTGCTGGTGCTTCATCTAGGAAAACATCAGCAGCAGTTAAGACTTTTCCTGTGGCGGTGGTAATTTCTAAGGGTTGGGGGTGAAGCAACTCCGCAGAACCAGGAAAGCCTACTAGCCGCAGATTGACTGTTTGGGCTTGACCGGGATAGATTTGCTTGAAAAGCACAACCTGCCAAACCCGTCCTGATTGATCATTTAATTTTGCAAATGAGCGATAGAGAATTTCTTTTGATGCTTCTCTTTGATTGACAGCAGCGATCGCAGTTGGTGAGGTGAGGCTTCCTAAACCCAGGAATATATATATTGTCAGTATCCCCAATAATAGCAGCCACCAAAACAGGGTTTTTAAAGAAGTGGGAGACAAGCACATCGACAATGGGAGTTGAGTCTTGTGTTGTCTTTTGGTTCTTGGTCGTCTGGTAGTTTTGGGCATCAGTTTCACCTCCTGGTTTTCTGAGAGATGCAGCTTTAGCTTGCCGTAGGGTGGGGGATGAGGGAGAAAAAGAAGCAGGGGGGCGGGGTGCAGGGG
>DATNQO010000234.1:0-21000 GCA_036704005.1 Leptolyngbyaceae cyanobacterium
AATCAGGAGCAACTGCATTACAGGGCGAAAATCATTCAGTTGAGCCTGAGCTACTTTTAAATGATAACCAGAGTACAAGCATTGAAGTATCAGAATCAAACAATAGCTCTGTGATTACTGATGATGCTGTGCCTCCTTCAAGAATTTTTGATAATGAACAGTCAGATTTACCACCAAGCCTAGAGACAGTACCAACTAATTTATCAGAACCTACCGGAAATATTGAAAGTACATCTGATTCTGATGAGCAATTAGAAATAGATTCATTCCCAGCCAAATCAGCAAAGAAACCTGCATATATAAAATTATCAACAGCAACTAACAGTTCAGGACAGACCTTTACTGTAAGAGAAAAGATTGAGGTAAGTACGGGGAACTTTGGGATACAAAAGGTTTTTATTATCTCCTTATATGAAGCACCAGATGGAAGTATTTGGGCTTACTACCATCCTATAGATACAAACCAAAGACAACTATGGAAGCGGGGGTGTTGTCGGATTGAGGATTTGAGAAAGCTTCAATGAGAGTAAGCACTAGCTATGAAGGCATACAGTAGCCCATCTATTACTTTCTGTGATATGGATGAATAGAAAGTAGCAAAGATGGGCAAGGCTCATTAATTAACTTAGCAGATTGTAATATCTACCACTACCACGATCATATTTATCCATATTCACAACAAACCTCAACTTTCTTTGAACACTCCAAATCAAGTAAATTTTAGCTACCCTGTATAAATGCTTAAATAGAAAATGATTGAATACTAAATTCAATATTTAAAAATTGAATTTAATATTTATCTTTTTAATTTCAAACCTGAGAATATTACACTGATATGCAATCCTCGTGTAGAGTTTGTGCAGAATTTGTGTAGATAAGGTTTAATAAAATTTAAACGCTGCTTATGTATGAGCATAATGATGACTATTTCAAGCGATAACCTAGTCCATGTACGGTTTCAATGAAATTTTCCGAAGCACCTAATGCTTTCAGTTTTTGTCGAATACACCTAATATGGGATCTTATTGTTTCTTCAACAGGGGATTCATCAACTGACCAAACTTGTTCAATAATGCTAGAACGACTTAGTACTCGTCTACCATTAGCAACCAGTAATTCTAAAATTGCATATTCTTTTAGAGTTAATGATAGAGGGTAGCCATCGTAAGTAGCTTCATAGGTACTAGGATTTAGGGACAATTTTCCCCATAACAGACTGACTGTGCTGCTGGAACTACCTCTTCTGAGTAACGCACGAATCCTAGCCATTAACTCTTCTAAATCAAATGGCTTTGCTACATAATCATCTGCACCGACATCTAACCCAGCAATCTTGTCAGCTACTGTATCACGGGCTGTTAACATTAACACAGGTATAGCCGAATTACGATGTGCAGCATTATTGATGCCTATAGTACGTAATCGGTGACAAAACTTGATTCCATCGAGCTTGGGCAGGGTTATATCCAGCACTACTAAATCATATTTCATAGATTGTGTAGAGTTCCAAGCGGCTTCTCCATCTTTGGCAATATCCACAACATATTGCCGTCTGTTGAGCGCCTCTGCTAGTACCTCTGCGAGTTGAGTATCATCTTCAACTACTAAAATTCGCATATTTTATCCTTTATTTAGCAGCAGGCAACTATATAAGCAATACCTTAAATTTATCATGTATGCTTGATTTCTTACGTATAAAATAAGCAAGCAACTATTGTTTAACTCAATATATGACTCAGCAATTAATAAGAAGGCCTTTCCAAGGAAAATGGATTATGGGAGGGTTTGGTTTAACCCTGTTGTTGATGGTAGTTGTCTGTTCTATTTCATTGAAGAACACAGATGAAATTAAACATGGAGCTAACAGGGTGCAGCAGACATATCAAACTCTCAATGCTTTGACAAATTTCTATGGCGCAATGACTGCCGCAGAATCGGCTAGGCGAGGATATATTTTTTTAGGCAGTAGTCAGGATTTGCAGCGTTATTACAATGCAAAAGCAGATATGCAGTCTCAACTGCAAATATTACAAAAACAAGTACATCCTACTAGGAGCCAAGAACAACGATTAGCAAGTTTGACTTCATTAGCCAATCAAAGATTATCCCTTTTAGAACAATCTATAGAACTTTACCAAGAAGATAAAAAAGCATTCTTTGAACAAAATAATATTACCGATAGCAGCGTTCATATTAGAGAAAAACTCTTGAAGATAATTGCAGATTTAAAGGTGGAAGAACAAACTTATCTCCAAAATTCATTAGACCAATCAAAACAAAGTATTCATTTCCGAATTTTTCTAGAAGTTTTTAGTGTATTTTTAATTTTAATAGTAATTCTTAGTTTATGTATAATTATTGAAAAGCAATGGATAAAACGAGAGCAAATCAGAAACTTAGAATCTTCTTTAGCTCAAGAAAAGAAAATAGGGGATTTAAAAATTCAATTGTTTTCAATGATTTCTCATGAATTTCGTACACCCTTGAGCATAATTTTACTTTCATCACAGTTATTAAGGGAAAGTCTTGAAAGTTTAGTAGAGCAACAGCACTTAAGGAATATTTTTCGGATTCAATCTTCTGCTAAAATCATGAATCATATATTGACAGATATATTAACTTTAACGAGAGCAGAAGCAGGTCAGTTAGAGTTTAAACCGCAAGTGATAAATTTAGAAAATTTTTGTTTAAATTTAGTAGAAGATTTACAGGTGTTTGCTCCAACATCGAATCGAATAAAATTTAAAAATATTGGTTCCAATTTTCGAGGAAATATTGATGAAAAGCTTTTGTATTCTCTTCTCAGTAATTTGTTATTAAATGCTATAAAATATTCAATTAATGAAGCCAAAATTTATTTAACACTAAAATCTGAAGCAGAAGCTATAACTTTCCAAGTTATTGATAAAGGAATTGGCATTCCATTAGCAGAGCAACATAAAATATATGAGCCTTTTTACCGATGTCAAAATGTTGAAAATATTGCGGGGACAGGGTTAGGATTAGCAGTTGTAAAAAAATGTATAGAGCGTCATCAAGGAGAAATTATCGTAGAAAGTGAAGTTGGTATAGGTACGACATTTACTATCATGATTCCTCAGAGAACCTTTAAAGATGATTGACACAAGGGCATTGAAAATTATTGAGGAAAGCCTTCAAGATACATTTTGGTAATAAAGAACTAGTACGGCGCGTTTCTCAACGCTTAAGTAAAGGCAGTGGACAGACAGTATTGAGAGGTTGCTAAAAAAAAGCTCCGGCATAGATTTTTATTTATTAACCACTCCCACAAGGTACGACCGCGCAAGAGAGGTATCCCGTATTGGCGACTGTAATTATTGACATTGTAGAGATTAAATTTCGGAGAGAAGCCTGTGAATACTAAAAACAAACGCGCTTCACCGAATTAACTCTTATTTTTTAGGATGACATAGAAGCCGATTGTTTACATCCAGTAAATGGTTAATAGATGGTTAACCAGTATTCTGATGAGGCAGCGATCGCTTCAGTTTAACTCAATAGCACGCAGGGCAGCAAATTTTCGAGAGCGCAGTCGTACTGCCCCAAATACGTAAACCTACCAAACCAACTCGCAGTTCTCAAAAAAAAACGACTTGACAGTAAAACTAAGCGAGGACAGATTAAGTCCATCAGAAGGCAAGTTCTTGATTAAAAGGCAAATGCTTTGATGAAAGTACAGTTGTAATGAAGTGATTTTGAAGAGTTAGTAGGTTTTCAGCAGCGTCACAATATAGACTGCATTCTGTTAGAATGCAGAACTGCGGCATTCGCTCTCAGTCTTTGCGCCACCGCCCATCCCACTTTTAAAACTTTTGTTCGTCCGCCTAAGACTGATGCCGCCAATAGCGACAGGCCGATGTTATTTACGGAGTTCTATGTCTTTTTCTCATCTCGGCTTGTCCAATGAAATTATCCGCGCCGTCACAGAGCTTGGGTACACCAAACCAACGCCCATCCAGATGCAGGCGATTCCTTCCGTCTTGTCAGGGCGTGATTTGTTAGCTGGGGCGCAAACGGGGACTGGAAAAACTGCCAGCTTCACCCTGCCACTTCTGCAAAAGTTATCGTCTGACAAGAGCATTAAAAGCGCATCTAATGAATACTCACCAATCCGGGCGCTGATTCTCACCCCGACTCGTGAATTAGCTGCACAAGTGGAGTTAAGTGTGCGTGAGTACGGCAAGTATTTGAAACTGAACACGATGGCGATGTTCGGTGGAGTCAGCATTAATCCGCAAAAACGGCTTTTGAAGGGTCGAGTGGATATTCTGGTCGCTACTCCAGGGCGACTGCTAGATCATGTGCAGCAGGGGACGGTAAACCTCTCACAGATTGAGTTTTTGGTGCTGGATGAAGCAGATCGGATGTTGGACATGGGTTTTATTCGTGATATCCGTCGCATTCTCTCACTACTACCCAAACAGAGACAAAATCTGCTATTTTTCGCTACTTTCTCGGACAAAATCAAGGCACTAGCTACCGGACTGCTTAATCAGCCGAAAATGATCGAGGTGGCACGCCGCAACGTTACCGCCGACACTGTGACACAGAAAGTTTACAAAGTAGAGCGTGACAGGAAGTGCCAATTACTTGTTGATCTGATTCGACAAAATAATTGGTATCAAGTGCTAGTGTTCACTCGGACAAAGTATGGTGCTGACCGTCTGGTTAAGCAATTGACCCAGGAGCGTATTCAAGCACTAGCTATCCACGGCAATAAGAGTCAGTCGGCGCGCACCCACGCTCTAGAGAAATTCAAGAACGACAGTTTACAGGTATTGGTGGCAACCGACATTGCAGCGCGAGGTCTAGACATCAGCGAACTACCTCATGTGGTCAATTACGATCTACCCAATGTTCCAGAGGATTATGTTCATCGCATTGGTCGCACTGGTCGCGCTGGTGCGTCAGGTAAAGCTGTATCCCTGGTGTGTGCCGATGAATACCATCTGTTAGCAGATATCGAAAAACTGATTGAACAGCGATTGCCTTTTGAAGTGGTTACTGCTTTTGGAGCTAATTCCCACATCAAGCCCGAAGCAATTCCAGATGAACCCAAGCATAAACTCAAAGGTAGTAAGCGTTCGGCTCGTAGTGCTAAACCATTACCACAAACATCAGCTAAAAAATCGGCTCGGCGAACGGTGACAGGTAGTAAAAAGTCCAATGCTCGTTCCGGCGCATCACGCAGCTAGGCTAAACCCGATGGTTTTTTCTGTGAGGGGTTTCTTTACGAGAAGCTACGCATAGCTTGACTTTTGCCTCTGCAATGAGGCAGAGGTGAGAACAGTACAAATTTTTTTATCTAGAGTTGGGATACAATTCAACTTCAAAATCAAAAACGCCCTCCTTTCTGGAGAGCGCCTTTGACTTAAATCTAAACTATTGCTTTGTCTGTGGTGATTAACCGTTGATAGCAGGAGCGCTAATTGCAACAGGAGCAACTTCGCCAGCAGCTAAGTCTAAGGGTTGGTGCTGGTGATCCAGTTGCAGAACTGCTCCCATACGTTGGCGCTTTGACGCTGTTGTAAGGTTGCGGTCATAGTTTTATGATTGCGATTGCGTTTTGTACGCGGGAATAATTACTTATGATGATTATTATCTTAGAGTCTTTGTAACAGATTGTAAAGAAGTTTAACAAAAGTTATACTGAAGCTTCGTATAAGAACAGCTTATTAATAACTGGCTTGATCTGAAAAATATTACTTAAAAGCCCAGTCGTTGTAACTGGGCTTTAATGGGGTTATATTCCCCTAGTTATTTATAGAACTTATTTATAATTCAGCACTCTGATATTTACTACACCCCAAGCTTTACTATTTCGGAAAATTTGTTGCCCTTTTATATCTTTTAAAATCTGTAGTAGACAAACATATAATACAAAATGTATTATTAAAAGTATCTAAATTACAAATACTACAAAGTTCCATGATCAGCAAATTCTCTTCAACTATTAATAACGCGGTGCATTGCCAACCCTATCGGGATTTAGGCAAAACAATCGCGCTGTTTGCGTTTGAGGGAATGTATCTGTTCATTGGCGAGAAATCTACAAGTGTTGGCATTTTTGGAGCGTTAGCCTCTTGGCTGAATCGAGATCAACTTATCCTTAGCGGGAGGTGCAAATGTCTCATAGCACCAACATAGTGCAGAGAGTATCAACTAACTGACCCCCGCTTCTAATTCACCAGAGGCGGGGGTTATTTTTTAGGAGTGAATAAACTGATGGAAGCTCAACCACCTTTTCAGCAATCACAAATACTACAAAATTCAGTTGTAGTATTCTCCAAGAACTACTTACCATTAGCACGTATCAATATCAAACGAGCAATAGTGCTGTTAGTCACGGGTCAGGCTGAATCGTTGAATTTTGGTACTACAAAACAGTGGGAAGTACGTTCTCCAAGTGTTGTACTACAAGTACCTGAACACATCCGCTTAACCGTTGGCAATCCCGAACGTCATTGGAAAGTACCGCCTGTAAACCGTCGTGAAGTTTTGAGACGAGACAATCACACCTGTCAATACTGCGGTAGCACCAAGCATTTAACGCTTGACCATGTAATCCCCCGTTCAAAGGGTGGACAGCATACCTGGGACAACGTTGTCACAGCGTGTGAAAAATGCAACTCAACCAAGAGCGATCGCTTGCCGCATGAAGCGGGAATGGTACTGAAAAACAGACCCAAAGCCCCAATTCACCCAGCAGTTGCATTTGCTGAACAATTTTGGAACGCACAACGCCTGAGTGAATCTGAGTAATTGACTTCAAACTCAATCAGAGAGGGCAATACCGCAATTAAATCATACTGTCCTCTCACTTCTCAAAAAAAACTTTGTAGTATGCCCTTGACACTTTGTATTACATTATGTAGTATATATGTAGTGAAGCACTACAGCCTCTCAACAAGGCATAGAGCAAACACCTCAGAACCATGAAAACTGAATAATTGCCACCCAACGTGGGGGTGTAGCTTAGTCCGGTTAAAAGCAGTCGCCTGTCGAGCGAAAGACCGTGGGTTCAACTCCCTCTCTCTCCGCCTTATGAGAACGTGGTGTAACTGGATTGCATCTCAGATTACGAACCTGAAGGTTGGGGGTTCAAGTCCCTCCGTTCTCGCCTTATCCCCTGGTAGCTCAGTTGGTAGTAGCGCCTGTCTGTTCGCGTAGCGTCTCCGATAGGAGAAGAACAGGAGGTCGTCAGTTCGACACTGACCTGGGGGACTGGCACATTGCCCCATAGCTCAATGGCAGAGCAAGCGGCTGTTAACCGCGAGGTTGTAAGTTCGACTCTTACTGGGGCAGCCATTAATTGCAGGATGGACGATTGGCAAGTCGCCTTGACTCTGAATCAAGGAGAGGTTGGTTCGACCCCAACTCCTGCATCCAAATATCAATGGGAAGTAGGCAAACAGGCAAAGCCGTCGCACTTTGAACGCGAAGTTTGAAGGTTCGATTCCTTCCTTCCCAGCTTATACTCCTGTGGCCCAATTGGAAGAGGCGGCTGTCTCAAAAACAGTCTGTGTGTGGGTTCAAATCCCACCGGGAGTACCAATATCGGGATGTAATTCAGTGGTCTAGAAGCCTTGTTTTGGGGACAAGGAGCCGTAGGTTCAAATCCTACCATCCCGACCATTTGCCCTTGTGACGAAACTGGCAAACGTGCTGGTCTTAGAAACCAGATTTTGTGGGTTCGACTCCCACCAAGGGTACTGATACTCCCGTGGCGAAATTGGTAAACGCTTCCGTTTGAGGGACGGAATTGTTACAGGTTCAATTCCTGTCGGGAGTACCAAACTGGGTCGTTGGCAGAGCGGATAAATAACGCCCTTGTGTATGGGGTATTGGCATAGCGGCAAGTGCATCGGACTTTTAATCCGACTTAGACAGGTTCGACTCCTGTATACCCCACCAAATTTTACCCCTGTGATGCAATTGGCAGACATGACCTGCTTAAAACGGGTTTTCTACAGGTTCAAATCCTGTCAGGGGTACTCGCGGAGATAGAGCTATGGTGCGCTCTGGGGTCTCATAAGCCTTCACGTACCGGGTTCAAATCCCGGCTCCGCTACCAAATGCTGGTGTGGCTCAACGGCAGAGCAATCGCCTTGTAAGCGATCGGTTGCGGGTTCAACTCCTGTCACCAGCTTGAATAATGCGATCGTGGTGTAACGGCAGCATCAGAGTCTTCCAAACTCACGGTACGAGTTCGAGTCTCGTCGATCGCTCTTTTAGCCCTGTAACTCAATTGGTAGAGTGCCTCTCTTACAAAGAGGATGTAGCGGGTTCAAATCCTGTCAGGGCTACCAATTTATGGGAGTGTCGCCTAATGGATGGGCATCGATCTTCTAAATCGATTTGTAGGGGTTCAAGTCCCTTCACTCCTGCTGTCTGGGGTCATAGCTCAACTGGCTAGAGCGTCCGCCTTGCAAGCGGGAGGTTAGGGGTTCAAATCCCCTTGATTCCACTTTTGGTGTCTGAAGCCAAAGCGGTCGCGGCGCTGGTTTGTGGAACCAGTCATAACGGGTTCAAGTCCCGTCTGACACCCCTTAAGGAAGATGCCGCTAAATGGTCGGCAACCGGTCTTGAAAACCGGGGTGGGGTAACACCCAGGGGTTCGATTCCTCCATCTTCCGCCTTCCACCTGAAGCCGAAAAGTGAGGCGCTGTGCTGATAACACAGTCATAGGAGGGGCAGTACCTCCCTGGTGGATTTGTTTAGTAGACAATCGCCTTCTGCAAACCGAAATATTAGAATAGGCGATCGCCAACTCATCTTTCAAAGTTTGTCCCGGCTTTTCTGCCTTGACATCAATACCTCTATTAAAGCCGCACGATCAGAGTTAAACGATTCTAATAGTTGTACTAAAGCTTCTTCTACAATCACTTCTTTATAAGGAGCATGAGCTTTTCCTAGCTCTAACTGGAGTGTAAGGTGCAGTTTGTCTAGCTGATGCAGTACATCTTCACTGATTTGAAACGTAGATTTACGCAATGAAACTTTTTCTATATTAACTTGCTGACTTGCTAACTTGTCAGATTGGTGACTGGTTTTTGATGTGTCTTGTTGACTTGCAGACTTGTTAGCTTCCAGACTGGTTGACTTGTTAGATTTATTACTGGTTGATAGTTTGTCTTGTTGACTGGTTGGCTTGTCAGCTTCCTTACTGGTTGACACTTCATTTTGCTGACTTGCAGACTTGTTAAATTTACCACTGGTTGATGGTTTGTCTTGTTGACTGGTTGACTTGTCAGCTTCCTTACTGGTTGACACTTCATCTTGCTGACTTGCAGACTTGTTAAATTGCTCAAACCCAGCTAACACTTTATCGGTCGAGGACAATGGATCATTATCGTCATTTAATCTGGCGCGTCGTTGTGTCATCTGTCTTTTCACCTTAATTAGATTGCAGCAATTAAATTAGCGATAATCTGGTAAGGCTGCACCAGCTTGGGGTCTTTAGCATAGATGTGAATTGGCTCACCAGCTAAATTTGACTCAGAAAACTTGATTGACTTTGGAACAGGTTCAAATATCCGAATGTTTTGTAGTCTCTTATTTAAAGAGGCTAAGACATCTTGAGTCATGACGGTATTTTCAGCCATTGTTGGCAAGACTCCTAGTATTTGTAATTGGGGATTAAGACGTTTCTGAACACTTGCAACTGTTTCCAACAGTGCAGCCAGCCCTTTTAAAGCGAAAAATTGACACTGTACTGGAATAAGAACTGCATCCGCAGCAGCCAAGGCATTAACCGTTAATAGTCCCAAAGAAGGTGGACAGTCAATTAAAATGTGATGGAATTGCTTGAGTACGGGAGTCAGTCGCTCTTTAAGGATGGAGAAGTTACCTACCTTCATAAGCATTTCTGTTTCTCCCTTAGCTAAGTTGATGTCAGCAGGCAATAAGCTAAGTCCAAATTTAGTAGAAACTACTCCATCGATGACTTCTGCTTTTTCTGTAATAACGTCGTAGCAGCTAATTTGGTCATCAGCCACTTCCACCCCTAGCCCTGTAGTCAGATTACCTTGAGGGTCAAGGTCAACAGCCAGGACAGTATTTTTTTCAGCTAGCAGTCCTCCTAGAGAGATAGTAGAAGTAGTTTTTGCTACCCCTCCTTTCTGATTTGCCAATGCGATAATCATTGAATTTTAACCAAGCATTTTGCTTACGAGATTACTGGCAAGTCATGAATATGGCAAGCTAGGTTGATAACCATCTGGCTTGTTAACAAGTTGGGTTGCCACAGTATAGCTATCGGATGAGTAATGGTGATCGCCTGCTCTAATGTAGGTATTTACTTGATAAACCCCTTGTAATCTTCAATTTTAGTAGCCAAGCGTGATGCGAGAAAGGGGCTTGCATCTTTCAAAACTTCATAAATTTCAATCCCTTCTTCTCGATATCGAATGATTTTATCTTGATTCCAATAATGTGGCGGTGCTTGGAAGTTGCTGATTCTATCTGCTAATTTCACCATCCATATTTCTCGTGGTTGCTCCTTTATCCTTCGCAAACTATCTGCCATTTGGAGATGTTTTTCTAGGGAATTATTTTTAGTCAATGCCAACACACCATTAGCGACTGATTCACCAAATTCTGCTTTTATCTGCTCAAAAGTGGTATCAGTATCTTCAATTATGTCATGTAAAATAGCACACTGAATTGCTAAGTCTCCATCATGTTCTTTTTCCACACTTAAGGCGGCAATTACTTCCATGCTCACAAAGCTTAAGTGCATGATATAAGGTATGTTTGTACCAGAGAATTTCTGCCCTTGATGGGCGTGTGCTGCAAATCTATAGGCTTTGATGTAACTTTCTTGTGACCAGTTTTGTAACCTAATTTGATATGTTTCCATTTATTTGTCGATTGTGATCATGGAATAGCGAGATGACAGATTACTACAGCAACAAATTATAATTTCGCAGGCTCTAATAAAGCTGTTAAGCTATTTTCCCACTCATCGAAGAACCCATCAGGCCATCGGTCAATTCTGCCGTCCCGATTAATGCGTGGTGACACAACTTGAATAAAAGCTTGATCTTGTTGTTCTTGACGTTGAAAGTAATGTAATTGCACATCCTCTGACTCAATTTTTCTGCCATGCACCGCAAGACGAATGCCGTTTAAAATATGATCGCCATGAGTTTCTAGGACAACTTGAACACCACACTTAGCAGCTAGTGCTAACAGCTTACCCAGCTTTGTTTGTGCTTGGTTGTGGAGTCCGGTTTCTGGATGTTCAATAAGAATTAACGCACCTGGACTAGATCCAAGGATTGCTACGATAATTGGTAGAACGTAGGTAATACCGTATCCAACATGGTCACTAAATTTTAAGTTAACCAAATCTATATCTAAATGTGCGTTAACTTGAATACCTAGACCAGAACTTATTTCTCCTATCCATGCCTCAACTTGGTCTATCAAATTCATGGATTTTGCTTGTGGGTGAGCAAGTTGAGCGATGGGGATTGGTTGACTACCGTAGGCGTAGAGAAAATGTGCTGTATATTCGCCAAGCACACCAATTTGTCTAAGTTGTCGCCTTTGGTAATTTAAGATTCCGAACTTAGTTGTTGCACGTTCTGATTGAAGATGATGAAATTCTCCACTGAAAATACTTGAGCAATAAACATCGGTATCAACTAATTTGAATCCAATCTCTAAAACATCAGCTTCTCTTTCTAATGATTTGTAGTTAAAATGCCATATTCCTTTAGTTCCATTTTTTAGAATAAGCTCAAATCCTACATAGTCTTCTTTTGCATTTTCATACAAA
Organism: Leptolyngbyaceae cyanobacterium; assembly: GCA_036704005.1. Lineage (GTDB taxonomy): Bacteria > Cyanobacteriota > Cyanobacteriia > Cyanobacteriales > Nostocaceae > Trichormus. The sequence goes on from DATNQO010000234.1 coordinate 11,807, forward strand.
GCATCCCTTGCCCTACCAATATTTACCAAATTTCCATTTAGTAGTAAGCCAGTGTTTTGTAGTAGACCTTGTTGATAAGATTGATGCAGCAGTGATATTGCTTGCAATACAGAGGATTTGCCAGTATTATTGTAACCAGAGATTAGCGTAAGTGCTTTGAAGTCAATCAATTGATTTTCAAAAGGCTTAAAATTTGTCAGCCGGAATGAATTAATCATTAAGAGTTAAAATATAGATGTTATTCAATTTTATTATAGTTTGTTTATATTAAGCGACTTTGTAAGAATATTGTAGTTTAACAAATAGCCTGTAGATGGAAAAATATTATAGCATTTCTTATTCTGCTAAGGTACTGAGTACACCTCTAATAAAATTGGGCAACCTCCGCGCCCATCTGCGTTTAAAAACATTAGTTCTATATCTCATTTAACTGGGAATCGCTATAAATATGTTTTTTATTTACAGTTTTGATAATTAATCACCAAAAAACTATAAACTAGCAGGTTATCAAGATTGAATTGGAATTATAAATGGCATCTGATAATTTTCAAGAACTTGTCAATGTTGCAATCCAAGTAGCGACGAAAAGAAATAAAAGAATGGCAGTCTTCAAGTTGGAGAATACTTATTATATAGTTGATGCTAGGGAATGGGAAAATGGTCGTGCGTATGGTCAATATATCATGACGGTAGAACCTATGCAAAATTAAGCATCAGGTGTTTCATATGGCTGAAACTTTTCCCAATCAAATCTAAGCGTCAGTATTTCAAATAGTGTTGGTGAAAACACATCTAACTCTATTGGTTCGCCAGTGTAGATAACATCTGGAAAGTCTTGAGGATGAAAGATTCCATGAGGAATATTTTCTCCTTGAAGCCACATTTTGGCTCGATAATCGATACGTTCACCTGATGGTAGGTCTATCCAAAAATGCGGCTCAATTTCTTGATTTTGTCGAGTCAAAACCCCAATCATGGGTTGATGGTCAATGCTGTGATTAGTTAACACAGTGTGACAGATGCGAGTCATACCATCGCATTCTGTTTGAGAAGAATCATAGGGGTCAAGGAGTTGCTGAATTTTTTCTCTTAATATCACTTCATACTCCTTAATCAATTTCTTTGGACAAGGATAAGTTTTGCTCTTGCATGATTGGCGTAATCAAATGAAATACCTTTGCTAACCCTTGGTGCAATGATTCTTGAGAGAAATTATAGCCAAGCTCCGCAGCCATAGTTATGATTGCAGCGCTATCTTTTGCACCCATTGCTTCCATTAATTTGTCTAATAAAACTTTATCTTGGAGGGCTGCTGCAAAAAAATCCATAACTTGTAGTTCGCTGTAAGCAGCATTTAGTGACTTATTCATTTTTGGCACGTAGTAAGGAGATTTTATAGCTTGTTACCTTGCTCTCATACTTGAGAACTGTACTATCTGATAACATCATTTATTCTGTTTTTAAGTTATTTAATTGCTGTGCTAAACTTTCAACTTGATTTTTCACATATTCCATGTTTTTATAGGTGCTATCTCCAAAGTTAAAAAAATTCACCATAATTGGGATAACATCTTCACTATGACTACAATCAAACCCTAACCACCAATAATTTCCATCTGTCGGTAATAATTGATGACAAACTGCGCTCTGGTTATCACTATGATGGGATGCTTTAGAAAATGTAATTTTTCCGTAAACTGGAATGAACTTTAATTCATCATCTAGCACATCCTTACCATAATAAGGATGAGTTGGGGGAATACCCACATAACCACATAACCAACCTGCATCTTGCCTGATTATTAAACAAGGGAATCCCAGATAAACCCATTCAATTCGGTCTGGTTCTTGCTGCCATTCACCGTCTGCCCATGTAGATTTATCAATCCAATTCAGAGTTTTCATCTATAATATTCCCATTCTGATCACGTTTCACTTCCACCACCTTCACATCAAAACTTTCCCACTCCTCCACAGTAAACCCTGCCTCAGTTTCATCTGGATACCGCCGCGCCATTTCTTGCCAAGCAGCTTCTTCATTGATTGCCCAGATGTAATGACCCTGGCGTTCTCTAAGGTCATCTCGACCTATGCAGTCGTGTAAGTATAATGCGTTACGTGTACATCGATATTCGCGCATGGCTGCAAATGAATAAAGATTTAGCTTACTACGTTAAGAAATTTTCTCCTAAATCCGCATCAAACAAAATAGGTTTAAACGTTAGCCCTGGCGCACCAAATAAGCCCATTTTGCTGCTATCTGTCATCGAAATGATAGCAACGAGGCAGATCACCAAAAACCAAATCCCCTTCAATGCTGAACTTATCGCCACGTTTCTTAAACTATGGAGCCACCTGGAGCCAGTACGTAAGCCAGATATAGGTTTACCTTTCTATCACCTGACCAGCGATCGCTTCTGGCATTACCAAATGAAACTGGGATTTGAGGGCTGGATAAAAGCCAAAATAAAAATCAGGACTCCCAGCACCATCAGAGAAACAGTAGAGTACGCCTACCTTGATGATGAACTCTGGTCACTGCTCCAAAATCCCCAAGACAGGACTGTACTGACTCATGTTTTGATTGACTCTTGGTTTAACGAGCGTACACAGGATATAGAGTCATTATTACAAGTTAATGCCTTTGCTGAACTACAAGACCAGTTGCAACGCACTGGTGGTAAAGTTTATCAGCCAGAAGAACTAGAAGATGAGCAAGCTGTAATTGTGCGAGATGGTGCATTCCGTAAAATTGTAGTCTCAACTTATAACTACCGTTGTGCATTCTGCGGATTGCAGATACTTGACTCACTCGGACAGAACATTGTGGATGGGTCACACATCAAACCATTCTCGCAGTTCTACGATGACCGCATCGATAATGGGCTGGCACTGTGCAAAAATCATCATTGGGCATTTGACCGTTTTTGGTTCACCATTGATGATGATTACACTATCATCGTCTCTGACAGCCTACGGGAAGAATCACCCAACGCTAAACCAATGAGGGAGTTTAGCGGCGATCGCATTATCTTACCTGCCCAAGAGCAGTATTATCCAAGGCGCGATTCTCTACAATGGCATCGTGATGAGTTTTTAAGGCGTGCTGCATGAGTAAAAAACCCAAAGGTTGGTATAAAGACATTGTTATTCGTCCCGTTATTCATGTAGACGGTTATGAAAGCTATGATAAAATGTGCGGTATTATTGCTGATATTTATTACTCTGCGGAGGAACAACAGCTACTGCGCCAATTAAGAGCTAATCCCGCAGAATCAATGTACATTACCCTATACACCTTGTTTAAAGTCGGTCAAGCTAAATGTCCGGCCTATTGGGTGAACAAAGATTTGCTAGAAGCATTGCTGCAATCGGATTTAACTGTTGAAATTGACAGTTTAAACTGGGCAATGAAAACGGGAATGTTTATCTTACCCAAAGGTGTAATTCTTTCTCCTGAAAATAAGAGCGTTGATGCTATTTTTTGGAATTACGATAGTGAAGCCGATATTCTTTATTGGACAGCTACCGATGGGTCTAGTTTCTTTTGCCGCCGATTTAAACTTGATGCACAAAAACTTAGCTATACCGATTCTAAAGATATTGACCCCAAATTAGTCGCAGGATTTAATGAGTATTTGCAATCAATTTTCCTGCGATTAATTTTGATAATGGAATGCCGCCCCGAACTTGTAGATACAACAAGCGAAATAGTTAGGGTAAATAAAGGGTTTGGTAAAGCGCAAGCGCAGGATTTTTATCAACCACTATGGCTTGGACAAGGATATAGACTTAAACGTGAAGGGACGCAAAGCAGTGAAGGTAGTAGCGGTACACATGGTACTAAGAGCGTCCACTGGCGCAGAGGCTTCTTACGTAATCAACCTTACGGTGAAGGCAGGCAGCAAAGAAAATTAGTTTGGATTGAGCCAGTTTTAGTAATGGGTGGAAAGGAATCATCATGATGACCGACGATGAAATTAATGCCAAATATGAATCCGGTATAAATAGATTACTTCAAGAAATTGACAGGATAAAGCTACCAAGATTAGTTGAAAATATCAGGTCTAATCCTAAGTACATGATTATTGGTAGTAATAGTCAATCTGCTCTTAATTGGGATAATGTAAAAAAATCTCAGTTAATTGAATCTTTTATTCTTAATTTCCCTGTAATGCCAATTGTTCTCTACGAGAGGTCATATCATACATACGAAGTGATTGATGGTAAACAAAGGTTAAAAGCAATTGTAGATTTTTACAGTAATCAATTAGCTTTAAGCGGGTTAGAAATTAAGACAGAATTAAACGGATACACTTATGCTAATCTTCCAGTTCGCACACAGAGAGTTCTGGATAACCATTCTCTATCTTTAATATCTATCATCCCTTCAGAGGATAGTAGCACTGATGAAATAGCAAAATTAATAGAGATTGTTACTAATCGTCTTAATTAAAGCCCAGCGATGGCGCTTGCGCCGACCGTAGGTCATCGCATTAGGGCAAAAATATATTGAACTGCAATACACATCCGCCACTACATTGATGCAATCTTAATTCTGGTGGCTGGGTCTACCAACTCAACCGCAATTGCGGCTTGTTATTTCATAGTAAACTATGTAAAATAGAAGAATAAGCGATCGCCTACGGTGGACGAAACGTCATCGCTTCCGGTGAGGCGTAGTTTATCGCATATTCTAACTATCCCCAAAACCGTCATGAAGCTGCAACGCATTGAGGCAGGTGAATATCTTACTCCTGATGGCAGGTTTTACCTCCGCAATACCTATTACTCCAACGGGACACCAGGACGGAATAACGCCGCTAAGGGTTGGTTGATTGAAGATAAAAGCGGGGCAACTCCATTTCAAGTCAGTAGCACCCAAAAAAGCAAGTTGAGGCGAGTGAATACGCTTGCACAGGCTAGAGAAATTGTGGCAGGCATTATTCAACGCGATGCCCAAGCGCAAAAGCTACAAGCAGTCGGATGGTGTAAGGAAGAAAACGCAAAGCAGCCGGGGGTATGTTGGCGATCGCCATACACTGGTAGGTTGTTAACACAAACTGAGGCACTGCTGGAATTGAATTTGATGTTGTGACATTATATTTAACAATATGTAATTAAATAAAAATGACTATTTATGCGGAAAAAGCAGATTAAAGAATTGGCTAAAAAATGGGGGTATATTTTAGTTTATTCCGACTATTCGAGTAAGGCTCGAAGTAACGTTTGGATGGTAAAAGTACCAACTACTATTTTTAAAACACGTCCTGGGTTTGTCAGAACTTTAAAAGTCTTAGAAGACGAAAATATAGAAGAACTGTTAGATAAAACCAAAAAGTATTTTGCTGATAGTGAAGCCCCCATAAAAGTTATATTTCGTGATAATAGATACTCCAACAATGATGAAAATGAGAAAGAACTCTTTATTATTGGCGAAAGTACGAACTAAATTGGAATCTTGCTTTCTAAAGTTACTACAATAATTGAGTTTATTCACTAATAAAAAAATGAACACCCTAGAACTAAAACCAGGAGATAAAATTGGAGTATTTTTCTATGATGATAAGCGTGGTACAAAAGCAGTAATTGAAGAAATTGATAAAATATCACCAACTGGTATAGTTACTCTAAAATCAGGGACTCGCTACACTAAATATGGAAAGGAAGTTGGCGCTCTTGGCGACCCAACTTATTTATGCACCGTAGAAAAAGCTACTGCTGTTATAGAGAAGGCAGCACAACGTCAGCAACAAAAAGAAGAAGAATACAAGGCTTACTTGGTATCACCTGAAGGTAGGCGTGATAAAGCTGCGGCTTTGGCAGTACAGGCTGCTATTAAAGCACTCAATCAGTATGGTTGGTATGCTGATGTAGATGGTCACATGGATGCAATGGAATCAGAACTTGAGCAAATTATCAAGAAATATCTAAGCGAACACGACCCTATTAATTAAATTATTTATGGATAAACAACAGTATTTACACAAAGAAAACGAAATACTCAAAGCAATAGCTATTCAAGCTAAACGACTATTGTTGAGCAATGAAATACCAGATGCTACACCAGAAGTAATGAGTCTGTGTGGGCTGATTGAACGCTATGAACAAGAAAACGGTGAACTGCCCCCTCAACTGAAACCTTATGCTAAAAAGCCTTGGTATGCAGGGTTTGATGAAAAAGGACAAGTTGCTGACTTGCAAGAAATATTGGCTTTGTCTAGTGAAGATAAGTAGTTAATAGCTTCAAGAGAATGTACTACGGATACCGTTGCTATACCAAAGAAGATGAACCATTAGGTTGGCTATATACATTTAGTTGTGATACTGAATATGCCTGGACTAATAGAGATTTTCATTGGTGCAAGCGTTGGAAGACAGAACGAGGTGCAAAAAAACATTTTGATAGTTACAACAAACGATGGCAGTTCAAAAGTCAAGGGGGATATCTCAAAATTGAATTAATGCCAGAAATTATTGAGAGAGAAAAATCACCTCAGCAGCGTTGGAATGAAGGCAATCGTGATGCACTTTACCAAGCTCAAGAAAATTACAACCAAAAGCGTCCTATAATCTCATTTCGTCCGAAAGCTGAACTATTAGAATGGTTAGAAAATGAACGCTATAAGGATGAAAATGGTGAACCTGAGACGGATGCTGCACTTTTAAATCGGAAACTAGAAAAACTTAGACAGTTAGAACAACAAGGATTTTAGCGATTTGTTTAAGGAGAATTAAATGTCAAATAAAATATTTAATTTTGAACTAATTCAAGGACTACCATAAGAACAAGCTAATCAAGCGGCAGTATCTAAACCCATCTCTACAAATCCAGATGAAAAGTTATCAATAAACTATGCAGGACTGGAAATTGACGCAATTCGTGAATATTGGTTTAATCGGTTAGTCAGCCTCATTCAAGTTATCGAAAACCGAAATCCCCAATTGAATAAAGAACTAGCAAATAAGTATTTAAACAATGAGCAGTAACTTAGACCGACTGCTGGCAAGATTAAAAGAGCAAGCAGACTTAATTGACGAACTTAACACACGTTCTGACTTTCGCCATAAAAGCGATTTTCTCAAAAAATTCTATCTAAGACTGCTGGGTGTCGTTTGTGGCAATAGCGCACCGCAGATTCAATAAGTTTATCAATTTCGAGGGAATCGCCGATCGCGTCTGCTTTGATTTGCAAGAAACACTGATTGTTTTGAGTGGATGCGGTCGTTGATAACTACAATTGACACCTGCCAACTTCCGCAAGGAATATTTTACTCCGAAGTGAATGTTTTGATTAATGCACCCTCCTAGCGGAGTATGATAGACGTTATTGGAAACTTACATTATCAAGAACAGCCGCAGCATTATCAATAACGCACACGGGTACGCTGTGCTACTAGTATTGTCGCCGCTCCAAGCCGCTCGGCTGCATGGTTGCACTGTTGCCTATGAGACGTAACGCAGATATACAAGATGGTAGCAACCATGTTTGCAATGCAACTATACTTAGCTAACACTGTATCAACCACACTCACCCACCCACCCCCCTCGGCGCAGCCGGGGGGGGCTACTTGGCATCTCTATCAAACTTCGCCGCTAGGGGTATATAATTGATATAGACCAGTTAGACCCGCGCGCGTCCAAAATGGGTGAAGCCGTCAAACCCTTAGACCGCAATCCTCCGGGGGCATCCTAGTGATTACTGGTGGCGGTATAGGGAAGCGTTAAGCCGGGTGGGGGCTTCCCGCCTCAAAGAGACAATTTAGAACATTTGTACTCACTACGATTAGTCGGGGTGGGTTTTTATGTCTTAATTGCAAGTATAAGATATTTATATATCCGTAAGTCTATTTAGCTCAATGAGTATAAAACGGATAGTTGCAAAGACTATATATGCAATGTTTCCGCAACCATCTTTGCGGTGCTGTGGTCGAGTCAAGCAGTTGCGACTGTATTGATATCAATGCAGATATGACTCATGGCTGCTTGACGGGCGCGTAAATGTTATACTCAGTGACAAGGGCAGGGTAGGATTCTTTATACTCAGTGACCATACCTATCCCTGCCCTTGTCGCTACTCCATAACATTTAATTCATGGGACTGAGCGACTATCTATAAATTGTCAACCGTACATTTTTTTGTAGCATAATGACTCTAGTAAGTTATTGGAAACTTACATTATCAAGAACGAGCCAGTGAGCAATTATGCCTAACGAGCCAATATTTGGAGAGCTAGTTAAAGTCGAGTTGGAGGCGTGTTTGTCTGCGCCGATAACTAGGTATTTTGACGCAGAGCTTCAGGGCGACCCCGATGTGTTGGCGCAGCTGTTGGCAGATAAGCGTAACCCCAATACTCGGCGTGCTTACGAGAAAGATTTGCGGGATTTCTTTATTAAGATGACGGGGATGCCCCCGACTGGAGATAGTGTGCTGGAGTTTCTGCACTTGCAGCGTGAGCAGGCAGTGATGGTGGTGCTGAAGTACAAGGCGAAATTGATAGCGTCAGGAGTACGGGAGGCCACAATTAATCGGCGGTTGGCGGCGATTAAGTCTTTGGCGAAGATGGGGCGCAAGCTGGGGGTGTGTAACTATTCCCTGGAAGACGTGGAAGGGGAGAAGGTCAAGGCATATCGAGATACGCGGGGGGTTGATAGCAAGACGATAGCACTTGTACTTGGGCAGTTTGACCGGGAGACTTTAATTGGTAAAAGAAATTATGCAATCTTTTTGGTGCTGTGGGGTTTGGCTTTGCGTCGCCAGGAAATATGTCAGTTAAATGTGGGTGACTTTGATTTTTATGGGCGCAAGTTGCGGGTTTTGGGGAAGGGGAAGGGAACGAATGAAGAATATTTAGATATGTCCAAAGATGTGGCTGCGGCGATAGCTGATTGGTTAATTGCGCGAGGGGATTTGAAACCTGATTTACCCATTTTTACAGCATTAGATTTTCATAACTCTGGGCATAGATTAACTACGGATGCTGTCTATAAAATAGTGTCGGCAGCTTTTAAAAAGGCGGGGGTGAAGAAACCGATGTCACCGCACAGGGTCAGGCATTCAGCGATTACTGCGGCGCTTGATGCTACTGATGGCAATATTAGAAAGGTGCAGAAGTTGAGCCGTCATGCTGACCCCAGGACGCTGATGATTTATGACGATAACCGCAATAAAGACCTGTGGGAGATGTCGGAG
>DATNQO010000235.1:0-15377 GCA_036704005.1 Leptolyngbyaceae cyanobacterium
AAAACCTTTTCAAACGCGGTCGGGCAGTCCGTGTGAGCTTGTGGACGTATCCAAACGGAGAAATTTGAATACTAGTATTCAGATTTCTAGAGAGGACGGATGAAGCAAGAATCCTCGTCTCTTTAGAGCGAGGAGTGTCAAGACCATCACCTTCAAACCCAACATCAGTTGTAGATGGATTTGGGCAACGATCGCGCTGCTGTCTTCACCCTCATACCAATAGACTTGGCGATCGCCTGAGCGAAACTCGTTCTTGATAATGTATGGTTTCTCGTCTTGGGGTCGCATCGCTCTGAAGAAGTCGATGGTTAAATCGTCCAAATGAGCATCAGCCAAAACCACCACCTTGGCGTTGTAGGCAAGGAACCGATAAGGGAGCTATAGCCGATGCCTATATAATAGTAAAGATCAGCACCAGTTTAACTATCTTTTAGCGTTTGCCATTTTCTCACTAGAAACCCATTCACAGTGAAAGCCGAAAGGAACTCTTTGGGGAATCAAAATACGGGCGACAGGTTCAGCAGTGAGATTCTGGGCATCTAAAACAATCAATTCTGAACGTTGGGCAACAGCATCATAAATATAAGTCAATATCCACCCATCATCTTCAGTTTTACCATCAGGACGAGGTGCAAAGACGCACTCACCGCCAAAACGTCCCCGACCAAAATAAACAGATTGCGCTGTTTTTGCTTCTAAGTCGTACTTCTTGACTCCATCAAATAATGGTCGTTCCATATATGAAGCCCCGATTCCAGAGTAAACATAACGCATTTTGCGTCCAGTTAAACTATCATTAATACGGGGAAATTCACAAACTTCATCGTCAAGCATTTCCTCTTGAACTTGACCAGTGGCAAGATTAAACCGCCAACGATAAAATTTAGTAATTTCTGGTTCGATTTTTTCTAACAGGCCGTCAGTGCTAGCAAAATTGAGGGGGTTTTCTCTGTCAGGTATAAATAGTTGCGTCCAATCCATGCGATAGGCAACTAAAATCACCTCGTTACTTTCTTCGTAAGCATTGACTACATGATAGACCATACAGCTTGGTACGCTAAACCAGCGCATTTGTCCACCTTGTCGAGGAATAATACCAAAACGGCTAGGTTTATTGCGTTCAAACACCAGGGGAACTTTGCCTTGGATAACTCGCATTGGCTTGAGAGCTAAAGGCATATCCAGAAAAATGGTATAATTTTCAGTGATAGCAAAATCGTGCATACTGATTGGAGAAGGAATGTCAATCGGCATGGTTTTGACAATATTTCCCTCTGCTGAGACGATACCATACTGAACGTAGGGCTTGGTTAGAGGTTGATAACCAAAAAACATCATTTCCCCTGTTTGAGGATCAATTTTGGGGTGAGCGCAGAAGGGGAATGTCAACTGCTCGTTAAAGGTGTAAGAACCAACGGTTTCTAAATCAGGAAGGCTCAATTCATAGGGTTCTCCTCCTTCCCAAAGAGCGAGTAACCGTCCATGATGCCAAACTAAAGCGGTATTTGCCACATTTTTCATCATCATACCGTAAGGTTCATCGAAGCGAGGTAGATTGAGCAAACCAGGCCAGATAGCTTTACCTTCTTTTTCTTCAATCTTCCATCCTTCAGTACGAACGTAACGATTACGATAGCTAGCGCTACCATTTCTAATGTGTACCCCATGAACCATGCCATCTCCATCAAACCAATGATAAAGACCTAAAGGAGAAAAGCGGGGGTTCGGGCCAATCCGCAAAAACATACCTGACAACTGTTGTGGAAGTTGACCAATTACTTCTAGGTTATCGGCTGTAATTTCTTTGCGGACTGGAGCGTAATTTAGAGTTAAAAAGCGATGAGCTAGTTCTTCTTTGATTTCTGGATCAGATTGTGCAGATGTAAGTTTACTTAAAACTGCTTGGGGAACACGAGCATAGGCGAAGCCTTTTTTGAGATTTTTGCGGGCGGTTTGTGGAGAATCTGGGGTACTAGGAGTAACTTTAGCTAAGAAATCCGGATCGAGAAAGATACTGGCTAATCGTCGTTGGAGAACAGCTTGGCGAATATTTTTATCTGCAAAAGCCGCCAATATTTGTTTCTCTCGTTCGTCTATTTCTGCATCAATTGTAACTAAGCTTTCTAAAACTTTATTCAATGCCTCAAATTTGGATGGGCTATAATTATTGTCTAAATAAGCTTGTAACCACTCAAAACACTGCTGAGGTTGTACTGGCTTGTTATCAGATAATAAACTTTTAATCTCCGGATCTTCAGCTAGTCTTTTCTGAGTTGCCACTTTGGATAAATATTCTTTTTCTCCAGGTTCGAGTTTTCCATCTAGCCAGGCTATTCCCACCAGGATTTTTAAAAGTTGCTTATTTTCTTGCGTTGCTCGTTGTTCTTCGGCTATTAAAGTTGTTTTAGTAATAGCTACATCAAAATGCTCATGTGTACTAGCGTCAGGGCGGATATTTTTTTCGCTGCTATATAAAACCTTGGAAAGGTCTGGAGTTTTGACCACTATATATAAGTCAGGATTGCCTTCAACTTTTTCAAATGTACCTTTGAAATTTGCTTCTGAGTAAGTAATTTCAAACCTGCCATCTTGATCGGTATTTGTTTGCCCTAATTTATCATTTTTGAAGATATCTTTATCAAAGGCTTCGACAATTAGGTTAGAAATTCCCACTCCACTTTCAGCTTCATAAACTCGCCCAGTTACTTTAAATAACATAGTAGTCCTTTATTGTTACAAAATAAATTTAAATTTGTTAAACTAGTACATTATCTTAATTCCAATTCACAAAGGCAATGACAGATAAGACATTTAAGAAAATACTTTTATAATTTTTTTAAAGGGTAAGAAGACAGTTAAGACAGTTAAGACAGTTAAGCTTTAAATTTCTTTAAAATCTCAAAATGATGTAAACTTTAATAAAATATAATTTCTAAACAATCTGGACGACTGACTGTTTCGACTCAGGCTGATGACAGACTGCTTCAATATTATGTTCGTCTGGATCAAGAACGAAAGCAGCATAATAGTTAGGATGATAGTGAGGACGAAAACCCGGCGCACCATTATCTCGTCCACCAGCCGCTAAAGTTGCATTGTAGAATGCTTCAACAGCAGTAGTTTTCAAGTTCGTAGTGTTCGCGTAGCGTCTGTCTACGACACGCTACGCGAACGCAGAAAGGACTAAAGTCCTGACTACAAACCTTAATTATTTACGCCTTCTTCGTCGGTGCATTAGTAACTCGTGCATCTACAATTGCTTGCGACACATTGGGAATAAACCAATTTACCTGATCAGATTTCACCACTTGAGTTCCAGCCTGATTAAATTCAATTGCGCCAGTATCAGGATCTGTCTTCAGAACTAAGTTAGTACCAACAGGAACTTTGATGACAACGCCACCAATAAATTCTTGACCTTGACCATCAGAGTTGATAGCTACAGCATTGACATCACTAGGTAAATAAACACCCTTACAATTCCATCTATCTTCAGTAGTTTGACCATCACCTAAGAAGTACAACGCCGCACCTTCAGAATATTCATCCTCATCTAAGTTTGGTTCTGGCCCGTAGATAGCTAGAGTCTTACCTGTTTGATTACTGCATTGTCCCCAGTCAATACCTGACTCCAGAGCATATTTTTGAAACTCTAACTCATTTATTTTTTGCTCAATTTGTTCTGGGGTGTAATCTGCCAATTGAACTTGTTTTTCTTGGGACTTTTTTAAACTCTTGAGTTGTTCTGTCAATGTAATGTAATCAGGGTTTTTGGTAATTTTTGGGCGGTCTGCTAATGAAGCAGGTTGAACAAATACTAAACTTGTGAGAAAGACCGCCACCATCAAAAAGTATTTAAAGGTTTTCATGTTTGCGTTCCAGTTTTTACAACTTGCAGCTTATGACTATCTAGCACTGTTGTCAATATTATAACGAACCTATCACTTTCAAGACCTTATGAAAATACTGCTATGTTAGGTTTGCTAAATGCCAATTTTAGCTTCACATTATCATTAGAATTTAAAATTTACAACAATAGTTGCTTAATTTTATTTTATACTTTTTATTTGTCAGTAATTTATCAAAAAAAAATCCCATTATTCAATATACTCACTACTACACAAGCTTGAAACACGCTAATTACCGTCGCCTTGTGTGCGTATTTTTCGTAACTATAATTAAATAAAAATTATCATATTGATTTATTAAAATAAATTTTCCTAAATGTCTATACATTTATCGAATTTAAAAATTTTTAAGAAAAATTAGACTTTATTTCTCACTTGTACTTGATTGTAGAAAATACATAGGGTAGGATGAAATCTGTCTAAAGGAATATAACTTAAGAAACAAGTGTCCCAGTGGTAGATATATAGATATCTGCAAGTAGTAAATTGGCGATCGCTTGCCTGGGCAATTCAAAAGTAATAACAGAATTGCCCTAAATCCTATCGATATATGTGCCATTTCAACTCTAGAACCTAGTAATGAAACAAGAAATATCATCCCATCAGAGTCTTCATCGATTAAAGCCGAACTGTTTTTATTTTGGTGAAGTTTTAGCCCAATCTTTTGCTGTAATTGCACCAACAACCATGTCAGCATCCAATATTGGTTGAATCGTGGCACTTTCTGTAAATGACAGTTAAATAAGTCGTCTAATAGGCTTGATAGAACTATTATTTGTCAGCATAAATATTAAAATATTAACCAATTCGCTAAATTCATGACTAGTTTAGTCTCTACAATCACTACTGGAATATTTGCCTTCAGTGCCACCAATATAGATGATTTATTAATCCTGACCTTGTTTTTTTCTCAGGTAAATACTCAGTTTCGTCGTTGGCATATTGTGATAGGTCAATATTTAGGGTTTACTGCATTGGTACTAGCTAGTATCCCTGGCTTTTTTGGTGGTTTAATCTTACCCCGACCGTGGATAGGATTATTTGGTTTATTACCCATAGCTATCGGCATCAAATGCTTGCTAGAGCAAGATACAGATGACAGTCCCACAGAGCAAAATCAATTTCTCAATTTGCAAATTTACAGCGTGGCAGCAATCACATTCGCCAATGGTTCCGACAATATTAGTATTTATGTCCCTTTATTTGCCAGCAGTAATTGGGAGAGTTTACTAGTGATTTTAGGAGTATTTTTCACCTCAGTCGGCTTGCTGTGCTATTTAGCTTACCAACTAACTAATCAAACTGCGATCGCCAACCTCTTAACTCGTTACGGCAATCAGTTCATGCCATTTGTGTTGATGGGATTAGGCGCATTTATAGTTTTGGATAGCGGTAGCTTGACTTTGCTCAATTTATTAAATGCAGAAATATCGCCTTTATTTTAAATAGGGGATAATCTAATTTATAAATCAAGGGTAGGCAATTTGAATATATTAGAATTTTCTCTATTAGTTTGGCTTGGCTCATTTAGCGCTGGTTTTATAGGTGCGCTAACTGGGTTAGGAGGTGGAGTCGTCATTGTTCCCTTATTAACTTCCTTATTTGGTGTTGATATTAGATACGCTGTTGGTGCTTCCCTAGTATCTGTAATTGCCACATCCTTGGGTGCAGCATCTACATATATTAAGAAAGGTTATACAAATCTGCGATTGGGAATGTTTTTAGAAGTCGCCACGACAATTGGTGCGATCGCTGGCGCTATTATTGCTACATTTGTCTCAGTCAAAGCCTTAACCATTGTATTGGCGATCGTGCTGATATATTCCGCCTACCTTTCACAACGACCTAGAATTGAGCAAATAGAAGATGAACCCGCCGATCCCCTCGGCGACTACCTGCAACTCAACAGCACCTACCCAACCCCCGATGGACTAGTACCTTATCAAGTCCATGCAGTCCCAGGCGGATTTAGCGTCATGTTAATAGCTGGGGTATTGTCTGGGTTACTTGGTATTGGTTCGGGAGGCTTCAAAGTCCTAGCAATGGATCAGATCATGCGTCTACCTTTTAAAGTTTCTACTACTACCAGCAACTTTATGATCGGTGTCACAGCCGCCGCATCAGCCGGAGTTTATTTAGCTAGAGGTTACATAGATCCAGGTTTATCAATGCCTGTAATGTTGGGTGTATTACCCGGTGCTTTTTTAGGTGCGAGAGTTTTGATAGGTGCAAAAACACAGGTTTTGAGAATAATTTTCAGTCTGGTATTAGTGGTAATGGCTTTAAAGATGGTTTACAACAGTCTAATGGGAGGGCTGTAAAATGTATGAATATAATGCTGGCATTTACCAGAAAACAGTACAGCCAAACAGTGAATCTGTTGTTGTCTCTGTGCCGCCTAAAGAAACGAATGAAATCACCAATAATTGCGAAACTGATGTTAATAAAAATTTTGTTAAAACATCAACTGAACAGCAATTAGAATATTTACTCAGCAACCTCTTAAAATATGGAGTTTTGCTAGCTAGTGCAGTCGTCCTACTAGGTGGCATACTGTACTTAATTCATCATGGTAGTGAGCCTGCTGACTATCACATCTTTCATGGCACACCATCAGAATTTCGTTCACCAATCGGTGTATTTGGTGCAGTCTTATCAGGTAGCCGTCGTGGCATCATCCAACTGGGACTGTTATTATTAATTGCTACCCCCATTTTACGGGTAATTATATCTTTATTGACTTTCCTACTAAAACGCGAATTTATTTACGTCATCATTACTTCATTAGTCTTAGCAAGTTTAACTTATAGCCTCATAGGAGCTTATTTTTAAAATAATACCAATTTGGAAAAATACTGCGACAGTAGGTACGTACAGATAATAACAGGACTTACGCAACTGGCACAATGGTAGGGTGCGTCAGATGTGGAAAATCCTTGAATCTGTACGAAATTATTGGGGCTGACGCACCCCACTGTTAGTTTGATTATGACACTTGCGTAAGTCCCGATAAAAGCACAGAATAAAGCTTTCACCCACAAAGTTTTTCCTATTTCTTGCTACCAAGTAAAATACCCTAGCTTTACCGAGGAAGAGGAAGAAGCTAATGGTGATTTAGGAGCATCTGTTGCTGCTAGGATGCTGTACCAGATTATGATGTTATCATCAAAGGCAGAATAGATACTTTAGTATTAAAAGACCGATTCTGGGTGATGATTATTGAATCAAAAAAAGCGTCTTTTTCTATTGAAGAAGGACTAGCACAAATTATTGCCTATATGTTAGGTAATCCTCACCCGGACAAACCCAGTTATGGGATGATTGCAACAGGTAGTGAGTTTATCTTTGTCAAGTTAATTAAAGAAGACTTACCCCGTTATGCTTTATCGAAAGGTTTCTTGATGAGGAACCCTGGAAATGAGTTATATGACGTACTACGCATCCTCAAGCATTTAACTCAGTTGGTAGTGAACAACTGAGTTAAATAATACGCCATGAAATGGGAAAAGGTTGCTCTCTACTTCTGTTGTGAGATTAGCCTAAATACTGTTGAATTTGCTCTGTTACATAGCTTCTGATTAAATCGAAAGTCTCTATTGGTAAACCGACCATACCCAAAGCAAATAATAGGCTGAAAAGTCCGAGAAATAAAGCTAACGTTCTGCCAAAACAACCGGGATTGATTTCCGCAAATCCTAGTTTTATTTGCCCTAAAACAGCAATAAAAAGAAAGGCAATTCCAGCTATTAATAAATAATTAGTTAAAGGTAAATTAGTCATTTATTAAGTAAATCATTTCGCCATTTTTATTATAGCTATTTTAACTATCAATCTGAGATTAATCGTTGAGCGTTTGACGAAATCGGCAACACAACAATAAAACAACGCGACTGAAATTTATCAGCAGCCGCAGCTCATCTGGAGGCGATCGCCAACCATTACGCCAAAAAAGCGTTATCCTAGAATTATCTGGCTATTTTTGCCCTCTGGCGCAGGTATCCTCATCAAGTAGAACACAATCCAAAAGTAGTAAAATTCCCAACTGCATAGCTAATGTACTAGACTTTTGCATAATTTCTATATTAAACTACGCTAAGTTGGTAGGTTTAGCGGGTTTTTATGGAAAGCGTCCAAAAAGTCGAGCAAGAGTTAAGCATAGCAGAAGATAGCAGACAGGAACAGTCACAACAGACTATTCCTGAAGAACTCAAAACAGACATTTTCAAAAAACTCAGAGGCGGATTTTTTCTAGTATTGGGATATCTTTTATCTCCCCTATGTTGGTGGAATGACTTGATAATTAATCTGCCCATCGCCTACGGTTTTGGTTATGTATGCAGTTTATTTTTCCCGAAGTTGTTCATACCTTCTGCAATTGTCGGTTATTGGATATCGAATGTGATAGGTATTCTCATGATGCAATTTGGTTCTCAGGATATGTTTCAAAAAGAACCTAAAGAACGCAACTTCAAAAAGGAAATATTTTCTGGTTTGATATCTTCAACTGTGTATACTTTGGTGATTGTCGCCTTAATTCAGTTGAAAATTCTTGATGCACCTGATTTATTTTCTTCATTAGTTATTAGTCCATAGTCATCTATCTAGTTTTTTGGTGTTGCATATTTGTGGGATGGGCTGGACAGCCCGTCCTAGATTTTGGTAAGCGATCGCACAAATATTTACTTTGGGAGTAAGCCAGTTTCTGATTTATAGCAGGGGACAAGTGATAGGGGACAGGTGACAGGTTCTAAACCTGTCTACTATAAATAAAAGCGATCGCCGACAGGGGGCGGAACGCCATCGCTGTCAGCTCGCTCGAAAATACCAAAGCTAATCATAGTTAAGACCAATTAATAAAATAACATACTTCTTCACAAAACTTAAGTAAATTTTGTAAAGATATAGTTACAAATTCCTCAAACTCCCTCTGGGGAAAGGTTTTTACTACATATTTTGGGTAGCTAGTTAAGTTTGGTAGGGGTCATCCCAAAGTTTGCTGGCTCTGTTGGGTTGCGCTAAGCTTAACCCAACCTACATCTAGCCTCTAGTCCCCTATTTTCTTCACGCTAAACCACTTATCGTAAAGCAACTGATAAGTGCCATTCTCCTTTAATTTCAGCAAGGCACTATTGATAGGTTTGCGGTAAGGGCTGTTATTGGGCAAAACGATACCATAGTTTTCTTCACGAAAGATACTGCCTACTACCTCTACTCTTCCTTGACCTTGATTGGCAGCATAATACAGCAGTACAGGAGCATCAAACACAACCGCATCAGCTTTTTTGCTTTCTAAAGCCTCGTAAGCTTGCTCAATTTTGGGGACTTCTATGATGGAAATTCTGTTTTCCTTTAAATATGTGGCTGCTGTACTGCCTGTTGTTGTTGCCACTAACCTACCGCGTAGATCCTCTATACTGTTGATATCTGCTTGTAGTTGTTGCACAGTTAATGAGGTGGTAGCAACAGCTGTGAAGTAAGCCACAAAAAGCACACCGATAAACATCCAAATAATAGCTAACACGCGACTGATGACACCTTTGGGCATTTCATCAGCTTGAGTGGCTAAGGTAGCCGCAGCCCACCAACAGGCTTTAAAAATTCCCGGAAAGTAGGATTTGGGAATCATAGCTTCTGGGTGATGACGTTCAAATAACCAAATGATGTGAGCTGCTATTACCATGAGCAATAGAGCCAAGCCTATGACTTGTAAAAGCGTAATTGAGAAAAATAGCGACAATATATTTAGTGCGCTACCACTATTGAGTTTTGGGTTGCGTACTAAAATCTGTAGTCCGCCGTTAAACATCGGTAAGGAGAAATCAAATTTTTGCTGACGTTCAGCAGTAATGGAAATGGCTGCAATACCTGCGTTGGCTTTACCACTCTCAACAGATGAGAGCAAATCAGCTACGGTGGGATACTCCACAAATTTAAACTCTGTACCTATCTCTTTGGCGATGCTACGCCACAGGTCAATACTAAATCCTGATAGTTCACCTTTATCATCAAATACAAAAGGGGGAATGGCTCTAGTAGCTAGAACTAATGATGCTGGTTGAGGGTTTGGTTGTTGCGATCGCACCGGCGAGCCTACCAGCAACAATACCAAAATTCCACATACCAATCCCCACCAGATATTTTTGTGTCTAGTCTTGATAAATTGGGCAGATTTCCGGGCGATCGCATTCATCATAGTATTATCTCAGAATAATCGGCAATATCTATAATTCCCAACGCATCACAACTATCATCGCCATTCAAAACGAAAGTGGCGATCGCACAATCATACCTGTGTAATAATACTCAAGTCTTAAACCAATATAACCATCTATCTGCAACAAGTGATGCAAACATTAGGGAAAACAATCAAGCCCTCAGTGTCGAAGGTAATTGTGATTGGGGGTGGAATTGCTGGGTTAACTTTAGCTCGTGCCTGCCTAGATGCAAATATTGAAGTAGAGGTATACGAGAAGCGTCCACTGGATGCAATGCTTTCTGGGCCTGGCGGTATCTTTATTCAACGAAATGCCATACGAGTTTACCAACTTCTGGACTCAGGAAAGATTTACCAGAGTTTTTATTCACAGGGTGGTCAAATTGTCAAGGGTGTTTTTTTCAGTCAAGATGGAACTCCCCTCTACATCAACTCCCCAGAATTTGCTGGCGAAGAAGACTAGCTACGTCGTTGTCCGGCTTATATCCCCACCTAACATTCGTTGCTTGTGGGGACTTACGCCGATTTTGTTAAATGGTTGTTTGATTATCAACCCTCCTGGGAAGATTAGCAACAAGTTTGCAGAAGTCAAAGAAAAAAAGTTGCCAATTATGACAACAATCTGAGAAAATGAGAAGAATATGAAAACCATCTAGGAAAAAAATTACTACCTGTGAAACTTGACTCTGCACCTTTGACACCTGTAGGCGTAACTCAGACTATGAGCCAGTCAGCATTACAAGAAAGTACCCAATCCCATTTATCTACTGTAATTACTGAGCCTGTTGAGGAAAGTCCTAAAAAGCAGGAATCAGTGTTGGCAATTTTTGTTACAACTTTTATTACAATCTTTTGTGCGGAGATTGGCGATAAAACCCAGCTATCAACCTTGTTAATGAGTGCAGAGTCGCATTCACCCTGGATAGTATTTCTAGGTTCGGGAGCAGCATTAATCACCACAAGTTTATTAGGTGTACTTTTGGGTAGCTGGATATCTAAACGCTTAAGCCCCAAAACCTTAGACAAATCAACCGGATTTTTGCTGTTGTTCATCTCCCTCACCCTATTTTGGGATGTATTTCACGGTTAATCACAAATTATCTACTCTATACTCCCCAAAATTATGGATTGGCATCTTTTAGGCATAAGTTTTATTACAGTCTTTTTATCAGAACTAGGTGATAAAAGTCAGTTAGCAGCGATCGCACTTTCTGGTAGTGGTCAGTCTGTGAAAACCGTATTTTTTGGCGCAGCTGGCGCACTCCTATTGACAAGTTTATTAGGAGCCTTAGCAGGCGGAGCCGTAGCCGAATTATTACCAACAAGGATATTAAAAGCGATCGCGGCTGTAGGCTTTGCAGTTCTCGCCGCACGTCTATTGTTATTTAATAAAGAAGAAGCAGAATAAATTTTCCTCTGTGTCTTTGTGTCTCCGTGGTTAAGAATTTTGAACCACGGAGACACAGTGAACCAGCGCTGTAGGAGGGTTTCCCTCTCTCCGTTCGCGGAGCGTGTCGTAGACAGACGCTTACGCGAACCGCAGGCGACTGGTGAACCCGAAGGGAGGCACAGAGTTATGATAGGAAACCACTACCTTTACATGAGTAGAAGCCGCCTCATTTCTACTGCAAAGATTGTGATTGAGAATTTACAATAGAAGTAAGTTGTTAGAGCGATACATTAAGTAAGTTTTCCAGAATTAATTGCAGACATCACAGAAGGGAAGATGTTAGTGAATACAGTTGCAGAACCTGTGTCTACAAAACCTGCTAGGTTGTGGATGCCTGAACGGGTACTATTTACACCTGCGGCGTTAGATGAACCTTGGGGACAGCAAATTAAGGCGCGTGTGCAGTCACTCGACTTACCAATAGAAGAGTTACCAAGGAATAGACTGACAGGTTTGCGTGGTGAAAGCGAACGACAGACTTATGACATTGCCAAGCGGACTCTCGCAGTTGTGACTGCACCGCCAAGTCAGTTGAAACTGAGTCCCATTCCCCCCTCTGCTGATTGGCAATTCCATCTTGCTGAAGGTTGTCCTGCACATTGCCAATACTGTTACTTGGCTGGGAGTTTGTCGGGGCCGCCAGTAATTCGCGCCTACGCTAACCTACCGCAAATATTAGAGAATTTAGCTAATTACGAGCAACCGGGACAGATGACAACTTACGAAGTGAGTTGTTACACTGACCCTCTGGGAATTGAACATCTGACAGGTAGCCTTGCCGAGTGCATCCGTTATTTTGGGACTCGTAGCGATGGACATCTACGCTGGGTATCCAAATTTGATGCGGTTGATGGTTTACTTGACCTACCTCATAATGGTCATACTCGTTGCCGTGTAAGTGTGAATGCTGCACCAATTTCGGGTAAATTTGAAGGCGGTACAGCGTCGGTTACATCGAGACTTAAAGCATTGCGTAAGTTAGCTTTACCGCGAGAAAAAGGCGGTGGTGGCTATCCTGTAGGCTTGGTAATTGCGCCAATTATGCCTATAGATGATTGGCAAATGCACTACAGTCGCTTGTTTGATATGATTAGTGCCGCGCTGGATATGGGCTGTGACCTGACTTTTGAGCTAATTTCGCACCGCTTTACACCAGGGTCAAAAGAAGTGTTGCAGACTTGGTATCCCCAGTCAAAACTCGACATGGATGAGGAGAAACGCACCATCAAGCGCAACAAGTTCGGTGGGGTGAAATATGTTTACGATGCTGACACAATGAAGACAATGAAGCGCTTTTTTGAAAGTGAGATTCAACAGCACTTTCCTAAAGCGAAGATTTTGTATTGGACTTAAATCAGTCAGAGGCCTTCTAGCCCTCTGGTGTAGTGCGGCTATATATTATTGATGTTACATTGAACTAATTTGAGGTAAACGCCTGATATACAGCACTTTTCACCTTGATGAGGTACATTCATCTAGCCTCTAACCCCTAGTCTAAGCGCCTATGTTCCTTTGCAAAGTGTACTCCACTCAACTGAAAAAGGCTGTAGATGTTAGCCAAGGCTCATGAAGGAGCGAATTTAAAATGACTGAATCTGTTAGTCAAGACTACCAAACCAGGACAATACTCAGCATCGCTGACAAAAATGGCTTCATTTTAGACGCAGACAACTTAAATATTAATAAATCCGGAATGGATTTTATCACTACGTTTGCTACGGCTAAAGAGGATAATACCAAATGGGTATTGCGATTTCCTAGAAGGCTTGATGTTCTTGAGCGTATGTATTATGAAAGAGAAGTTCTTGAACTGGTTAAAAGCCAAGTCGATGTGAGCGTTCCTATCTGGAAAATTGTTTCGGATGAACTGGTTGCCTATCCGCTATTAAAGGGAACTCCTGCCGGAACCATAGATCCAGATATCGGCGATTATGTATGGTACATTGATCCGAAGTCCCCACCTGCTGCATACATTTGTTCTGTAGCAAAAACACTGGCGCAACTTCACAGAACAAGCATTGAGGTAGTGAAACAATTCAGTATCCGAGTTAAAACAGTTGATCAAGTGCGGCAATCTATGGCAGAGAATATGGAGAAGACCAGGGAACTGCTTGGTGTTTCTGATACACGCTGGACACGTTGGCAGAACTGGATTGCCAATGATGCGTTGTGGCCTGAGCATTCGGCTTTGATTCACGGAGACTTTCACCCCGGTCATACGCTTGTGGACAAAGACGGAAATCTGATGGGACTAATCGATTGGACTGAAGCCGCAGTAAGTGATCCTGCCAAGGATTTCGTCTGCGTCTATGCTACCTTCGGTGAGCAAGTTCTTCAGGATGTGCTTGAACATTACCAAACTGCTGGTGGGATCGTATGGTCTTATATGAAAGAACACATCATAGAACTCTGGAATGCTAATCCCGTGGAATACGCCTTATTCGCCTTGCTAACTGGAAAGGAAGAACATATAGCTGGGGCTAGAGCCTCCTTAGCTTGGAGTGGATGATATTCGTTCAATACCCAAGTAAGAAAATCTGTTAAGAAATGGCGACTTTATAAGGGTGTAAGGGTGTAGGGAGAAAATTATCTTCATTCTTTCGCCTAAACCCCTATACCCCTATTACAAAATTCCCGCACAACCTGACTAAATTGCTGATTTTGTTCCATCAACGCCATGTGTCCACCTGGTTTGATGGAGACCCTTTGAGAGTTGGGTAATTCTGCGTTCATGCGATCGCTTGCTTGGGGTAAAGTGGCAATATCAGCCACGCCAGAAACCACCAACACAGGTATATTAATCGTTTCTAGGGTTCTGGTTTCGTCGTAGTGAAACATTCCGATTGTGCCACGAGCCAGAACGCCTGGAGAACCAAATGCAGATAATAAGGCGGCGAAATCAAGTTGTCCTCTTGTTTCCGTACAGGTACGGCGTTTCTTCCTACGGTTCCCAATGGGTACGGCGGTTAATTATTCTTATGGTGGGCAGTGCAGCGCCCTACGCAATTTTAAATTTATATTATGATTGATTTTGAACCTTGGGATAAGTTGCTGCGTCAATATGTTGATGCACAAGGGCGAGTAAACTATCGAGCATGGAAACAAGAACAACCCCATGCAATCACTGAATGGTTACAGAATTATCAACATTGCCAACTTGCAGCGCCCAATAACTTAGAACAATTAGCATTATGGATTAATCTCTACAATGCTTTTACTATTTTCACAATTTTAGAACGATATCCTCTAGAGTCAATTTTGCCTCGGTTCCTTGGCATTCCTAACTGGCTGGCTTTTTTAAGGTTCTTTCAAAGAAAAGCTTATTACATCTTTGGTGAGTATTACAGTTTAGGACAAATTGAACATCAAATTCTCCGAGAAAAGTTGCAAGAACCCCGGATACATTTTGCCATTGTTTGTGCTTCTGTTGGTTGTCCTTTACTGCGTGCAGGGGCTTATTTTCCTGAACAAGTTATGCAGCAATTAGAGGAAGATGCTAGCCGCTTCATTAATAATCCTGAAAAGGTGCGTTATGATTTTTCATCTCAAACACTCTACTGTAATAAAATCTTCAAGTGGTATCGTCAAGATTTTTTAAAAGTAGCACCTTCACTTCCAGAATATATTGCTTTATACTTAAGAATAGATGCCAATTTAACAGCCACAACACCAATATCCTATCTTGATTACGACTGGAACCTAAACCAAAGTGAGTTCGACAAGCGTTGTTTTGACCTCACCCCCAACCCCTCTCCTACGAGGAGAGGGGAGTAAGAGGGTGATTTTTTCGTTTCTCCTCCCTCTC
>DATNQO010000236.1:0-37965 GCA_036704005.1 Leptolyngbyaceae cyanobacterium
GGCAATTATATACCCAAGGATTGGGAGAACCAACCAGTGATGGTGACACCTATCAGAATATGATGGTTGCTAACACAAGGACAATTGTTGAAGGGTTAGGCGGAACATATTTAATATTTCAACCCAAAGCCGGAAATTAGTAAGGTGTCACGCATCTAATGTTGTAAATCTTTTCTTATTGGTTGTTGACAGTTGACGGTTGACAGTTAACTGTTAACAAACCTCATGAGTGATTATGCAATTTAAAAGCTGAATAGCTTATTTAAGGACGATTACAACTATTAATTTTACAATGTAGCGCCTTTTTATGCTATTCCAGATGTGGAAAAACTTAACTGCCGAGTAACTAAAATATGTCTGAAGAACAATCTAATCAAGCACAATTGCCACCTACTGATGCGATTGAAGTTGCATCACTACGTCAGTTCGAGAGTTGGTTTGAGTATCCTGTAAAAGTTCATCCCCACCACACTGACTATGCAGGTGTTGTTTGGCATGGCAGTTATATAACTTGGATGGAAGAAGCGAGAGTAGAATGTTTACGTTCTATCGGAATCGAGTTTGCTGATTTAGTTGCCTTGGGCTGTGACTTACCTGTGGTAGAACTTACTGTACGCTACCATCGAGCGATCGCGTTAGGTATGGCTGTAGTAGTTAAAACCCGCATGGTTGATGTGACAGGTGTCCGCATCAACTGGGATTATGCAATTGTCTCCACAGATGGACAGCAGCTATTCGCTACTGCCAAGGTAACTTTAGTAGCCTTAGATAAAGAGAGAGGCAAAATTATGCGCCAGTTACCCACCAGCGTTAAGGATGCCTTGGCAAAGATTTCTGCTTTACATAATAACTGATGAGGGACTGGGGACTGGGGACTGGGGACTGGGAATATCATCTCCCCCCACTCCCTCATCTCCCGGTTGCTGAGTTTCGACTACGCTCAACTACCGCGAAGTCGTACCACTCCGTGGAAGCAAGCTACGCGGAGCGTCTGTCTACGACACGCTATCGCGAACGCAGAGAACCACATCCCTAACCCCTAGCCTCTAACCCCTAGCCCCTATTTCCCCTGCGCTTGTGATAACGTTTGAGCAAACTGCATAATTTGATGCCAGATATCTTGCGGTGTAATGCCAAAACCAATATTTAGTAATACGAGAATGGCTGCAATAGTTAAGGCATTGGTAATAGTTGCTTTTAATACTTTCCAAACTATAACGAAGACAATCCAAGCTAAAATAAGAGTAGGAATCATAAATAGAAATTCCTTGAAATTTATCTTTAATTTTCCGGTTGATGAATTAGTAGATGTATATTTTTATATTTAATAATTACTTGTATAATTTATTGCCCACGTGCTATTTTTAGCATTGTATTATTTTAATTATCGCGTAAATTATTGAGTAATTATTGCAATATGATTATACATAAAATAATTACTAGATTTTTGAATTTAAAATAAATTTTTAGACAAGATTTTTATGTATAGGAGCTTTTAAACCCGTCACCTGTCACCTGTCCCGTATTATATTTTTACATCTGGTAATACATAAGAATCTGATTTGATTTCGGAAAAAATCTCAATATCTGTAGACATAGCCCAGCAAAAGCATAATAAGGTGGGCAATGCCCACCCAAGGAAGAATATAGTGTATCAGAATGTTTGTGAAATGGTACTAATGTACAGAAATTATCTGAGGTTGAGTTGCTAAATTTTTAGTGGCTGTTAAAACTTCTTGTCTTGCCCATTGATCTGCTGCCAAAATCTCATCTAAAGAGGGATTTGCACAGTTATCATTTTGATGGCGATCGCAAACTAATTCGATACACCGAGGAATATCTAAAAATCTGATTTTCTCATCCAAGAATAAAGCCACAGCTTGTTCATTGGCGGCATTCAACACAGCCGGCATGGAACCGCCAGCTAACCCGGCTGCGTAAGCTAACTGCATACAAGGATACTTTTGATGATCTGGTTCGCGGAAGGTGAGATTTCCCGCTTTGACTAAATCTAGACGTTCCCAGTCTGTGTAGATGCGTTCTGGCCAAGATAAAGCATACAGCAGAGGTAAACGCATATCCGGCCAGCCCAGTTGCGCTAAAACTGAAGTATCCTGTAGCTCAATGAGTGAGTGAATAATGCTTTGAGGATGGATGACGATTTCGATATCCTTGTAATCTAACCCAAACAAGAAGTGAGCCTCAATTACTTCCAACCCTTTATTCATCAACGTGGCAGAGTCTACAGTAATTTTCCGCCCCATCGACCAGTTAGGATGCTTCAAAGCATCAGCAACGGTCACTTGTGCCAATTTTTCCACATCCCAATCCCGAAAAGCACCACCGGAAGCAGTCAGGATAATTTTCCTTAAACCGCCCTTGGGTACGCCTTGGAGGCATTGGAAGATGGCAGAATGTTCGGAGTCGGCTGGGAGTAATTTAACACCGTGTTTTTCTACTAAGGGCAATACGACAGGGCCGCCAGCGATGAGGGTTTCCTTATTTGCCAAAGCAATGTCTTTACCTGCTTCTATGGCGGCGATGGTGGGGAGTAACCCCGCACAACCCACAATACCAGTAACAACCGTTTGGGCATCACCGTAACGGGCAACTTCAATCACTCCCGCTTGACCACCTAGTAAAATAGGTTGGGGATCAAGGTCTTTGATAGCTGCTTGCAGTGCTGGCAATTTTTCCGCCGCAGAAATCGCCGCTATTTGGGGGCGAAATTTGCGAATCTGTTCTGCCAACATTTCAACATTGCTTCCCGCCGCCAACCCCACAATCCGAAACTGATCTGGGTGTTGTGTGACGATATCTAAAGTCTGAGTACCAATTGAACCAGTGGAACCTACAAGAGTAATACTTTTCACAATTGCTTAAGGATTTACCGACATTCTCACTATAAATTGCTGAGGACTCATTAATATAGAGCGATCGCCACAATTGATTTGTATTTTGGCGGGAGGCAGGAGGGATACTGACCTCTGCCTTTGTTCATAACATCAAAAGTATTTATATTCAGGTCACTGCTACTAAGTAATTAGACTTTGCCAAAATTTTGTATATATGAATACTAAGTTACTAATTATAAATGCTTAAAATCCTTCCGGAGATCATCACATGACAATTGTTTAATACTGACATAAAAACAAAATATAATTTGGAATCCTCGCAAACGAAGGAAAATTTTTTCCTACAGTTTTTCAGGAATGCCAAATTATAGGGTGATCACCGTAGAGGGAACAATGCGTATGGGATGTTTAGGAAAGACTCAGGTCTATGGCTAAAGTGCAAATATTAATCACAAAATTTTTTTGTAAAAATGACTTTGTATTTCCGATCGCCATGTGGCTACTCAGTCGAGTGGTAATTTTGATTACTATGTTGTTGGTTGCGCCCAATTTACCATCAGCGCCGGATGGCTTATCTAGTTTAGGCTGGGGAGTTTTTGACGCTTGGGATAGTGTACATTACAGAGCGATCGCTACCACAGGCTACCAATTTGTTAATGATGGTAAACAGCATAATTTAGCCTTCTTCCCCCTATATCCCTTCAGCATTAGGGTGTTAATGAATGTGGGTTTGCCCTTTGAAGTCGCAGGTCTTTTAATCAATAATTTGGCATTTTTGGCAGCACTCTACTTTTTATACCTGTGGTTAAAGAATAGCTACGGTATCAGGATTGCCAGATGGGCTACAGTTGTGTTGTCTTGGTATCCAGCTTCCATGTTTACCGGAGTAGTTTATACAGAGGGGCTGTATTTATTTTTAAGTACAGCCGCCTTACGTGCATTTGATCAAAAGCAGTATGGTTGGACAGCAGTTTGGGGTGCGTTAGCCACAGCCACACGTCCTACAGGAATGGCGATGGTTCCGGCATTTGCGATCGCCGCTTGGCAACAACGCAGATCAGTTATGGCTTACATTGCAGGTTTAGCCACCGCTACAGGAGTCATTTTATTTAGTGTATATTGTGCTTTTCGTTTCCAAGACCCCCTAGCATTTATCGCTGCACAACGAGGTTGGCGACCATCTTTCGGGTTCGATTGGCAAGGATGGTTCCATATGATCATGAAAATTGTGCTGGGTTCCCAAAACTGGCAATGGGGTTGGGTGAAACCAGAGTCTGGTCTAATTAATGACCCTTGGCATCCTTTATTGTTTACTTTGGTCGTAGGCGGAGGATATTGTTTATACCATTTCCGCCAATACCTGAATGCCAAAATGATCTATGGGTATTACAGTTCAGTTTTATTCCTATTACTACTAGCACCAGAAGATTTTCTTAACCGCCTACTCAATGTTTCTATGGTTGTTGGTGGTGGCTATAGTTTATGGAATTTTCGCAGTAAATTGACTCCTGTAACTTTGATTTATGGCTGTTGTGGTATCGGTTTGCTACTTGCGTCCGGCGGTACAATATCCCTCAGCCGTTTAGCTTATGGCATAGTTCCTTTAAGTATTGCAATGGGTATGTTGTTATCTCGCTATCCTCGTCAGGGATATTTTGTTTTAGGTTTGTTTATTACCTTACTCGCCAGAATAGCTGTAGGATTTGCTCAAGAACAATGGGTAGGATAAGAGGTTATTTATAAAGTAAAAATAAAATTACTGTAGTGGCGTGACCGGACTAAAACTTTGCAAGAAAATCACTCTTTTATCTCTGTGTCTCTGTGCCTCTGTGGTTAATTAATGCAACATTTTAGCCTTGCCAGTCCACTACTTAAGATTTACTTTATAAACAGTTTCTAAAGTCAAAATACTAAACTTTAGTAAAGAACATTGAAAAGCACATCCCACAAAATAGCATTATTTTCCGCAGCTGAGACGATATTTTGCCACAGTATGGGAGGAGCTTGCAGCAGTGAATCATGTGCAATAATTTCTGACCAATTGATCCGAGTCGGATCGGCAGCAGGAATTCCAACTTCCTTCATCACAGTCAAAAATGCCTCAGCAACTATTCCATAACCAATTGTCGATGGGTGGACACAATCTAAACTGAACAGTCCCCCACTCACTCTTTTGCCATCACGTAAACCTAAGCGGAGAATACTTGGTATTGGAGAAAGACGTAGTAGCGGGTGGTCGTTAAGTCGTTTAGCTGCATAGTAATCAATAAGAGGGCGTTCGGGCGTGTCAGTCATCTCATTCCTCTTGACAGCTAGTCTGTCTAAAACATCGCAAATATCTACGATGTGCCAATTGCCTCCCTGCGTTTGGACAATATCCCGAATTATTTGATTAAAGCCATCAATTCTGGCATCGATTTCCTCGATTTGCTCACGCTTGAGATGCTTGTTAAGGAGAGGAGAAAAGTTATCTTTCTTAGCAAAAAAACGACCGTAATACTGAAAATATTTGCCATCAAATGATGATATTCCCTGAGTAACAGGCGGAATGGTGACATGGGGTACTGTGCCGATGAAAACTTGCGTATCATCTGGAATAATTTCCTGAACCTTTTCAACTAGCTGCATGAAATCACGGCGAAAAACCTCCAAATTAGTTAAATTCCATTTTCTCCTTTCAATGGGATCGGTTGTAACGTCGGTATTCTCCATATCTTTAAGTTCCAAACCCAGGACTGTGCCTAACGAATCATTAGCACCCAACCACAGGATGAGGTTTTCCAGCCCTTCTTCTCTGACAATTTGCCTCAAATTATCTAACTGCGACCAGTTCATTCTCTCTTGACGCAGCCTTGGATTGAGAACTCTTAATGCAGTGCGATACATGGATGCCGATGGAAGACCCAAAAAATCATCTTCTATCCATCCCTCCTCGCTCTGAATCGCCTTTTGGCAATAATTGGGAGTAATTGTGAAACTATCAGCTACTCGAAATCCCCACACTGCCAAATTGTGATAAGTTCCGCCAAAAGCAGCTGGGTGAGATCCTGGCCCTCGTTCATATAGGTCTTCTACCCCATCAATAAATTGTCCCAGTAGCACGGGAAATCGCACTATCCACTCGGCTAGGTCAATGTTGTTACCCAGTTGAGTTCTCATCCAGCGCAGTGCTTCCTCGATATTTATAGGCAAACCACTCCCTGGAAAGTGGGGTATGCGGAAATCTGTAGGTACTTTTAAGTCCATCGAACGAGCAATTATAGCTGGAAAAGACCAATCAGTTTTATAAATTGCCCCACTCTGAAAGCCTTGTGTCAAGCTATCACCGATCGCAACGAGTTTAGCCATAACTCTTTCCTAAAATATAGTGCTACTAATAATGTGCCAGTTGCAGGTGTTTGTATTCATTACAGTTTTGAAAAGAATAACTTTGAAAATCTTTACTTTAATCAGCGATCGCTGTGATATATTCTTATTTATAATGAGCTATTTTATGCGGGTTATTACACTTAGAAGTTATTTATAAAATAAATATTAAGTAGTAGCGTGTCTAACCTAAAATGTGGCATTAGATTGGGAAAAAAATCGAACGCAGATGAACGCAGATAAACGCAGATGAGTAAGAGATAGATTGTTGGCTAATGCACTATTTTAGCCTTGACACGCTAGTAGTGGACTGGCAAGGCTAAAATGTGGCAATAGATTTGGAAAAAATTGAACGCAGATGAACGCAGATGAACGCAGATGAACAAGATGATAGGTTTTTCGCTAATGCACAAGTTTAGTCTTGCCACGCTACTACTGGCTATTGGACTGACACAGCTAAAATAGTGCAGTAAATTTAACGTGAATTCGATGAACATCACCCTACCAACCTCCCTTTCCTTGTAGGACAGAGGCTGGGGGTGAGGTCAAAACCATACTCATCGAATTCAAGTTAAACTTGGCACATCTACCCAGCTACCAGTTGTGTGAGATTGATGAGATAAATCCATCAGCAACTGAGAATAAATCCCCTCTTTGAGAGATGGTACTATTTGCTTGTGCTGGTCGATTCCTTGTACCCATTGGTCTACTACACGCAGGAAGGCACAAATGCGTCCGTCTGTGTAATGTTGGGGGAAGAGTAATCTTTGGGGAATTTCGATTTCTGTGAGTGGTTGACCTGGTTGGGAACCCCAAAGGCGAAAACCGTGAATGTAGTCTTTTTGATTTTCACTACCAAGCACTAGAGTAGCGCGATCGCCATACACTTCCACCCAGTGCGTTCTATTAGCATGAACTACAGCACTGATGGTTACTTGGCAAGGTGTGCCATTTGCTAATTCTAGTGACAGCATACAAGTATCATCTGTCTCTACTGGCTTTAACTCACCACTAGCAGGGTCAACCCGTTGAGGAATTGCTGTACTTAAATGTGCATTCAATCTGCGGACTGGCCCAAACAGCCAATGAATATAATCAAAAGCATGGGAACCCAACGAACCTAAAGTACCACCACCCTTTTCCACAGAAGAATACCAATTCCAAGGGCGGGAAGTATCGGCGCGAGAGGAACCTAACCAGTCAATTCTAATTAAACGTGGGGTTCCTACATAACCTGATGATAGAAGTTCTGCAAATAATTGCCATGCAGGCACAAAACGAAACTCAAAATCTACACTCGCAATGACATCTTGTTTTTGCGCTAATTCATCCAGTTCTTGCGCTTGGGCTACATTTAAGGTGACAGGTTTTTCTAGTAGTAAATGTTTCCCTGCTTGTAGCACTGCTTTTGCCATTTCATAATGCAGAAAAGGCGGTGTGGCAATGCTAACTGCTTGCACTTGCGGCAAATTGACTATTGCAGTTATGGTATCACAAGCATGAGGAATATTATTAGCTTCAGCAATAGCTTGAGCTTTATGAATATCACGGTGATAAATTGCCAATATTTCGGTACGATGATGGGCTTGAAATGTGGGGATATGCACTTTTTGACCAAAGCCAGTCCCAACAATTGCCACGCCGATTTTACCCTGATTTGTATGTAATTCAGAAACCATAAACGTTAACTTACTTACAATGTTTCTTCAATATTTGAGGAAGTAAATTTTTTAGATAAAACTCAACCAATTAAATACATCTTGAACTGTCAATTGCCAGTTTCCCAAAACACTTAACACAGGTAGAATCTCTTGCTTTTCTTTTACTTCCGGTAATTGATTAGGCTGAAATATTGTAATAGATTCATCCTCAGTATCAATAAAATAACCTAATTTTGTACCATTCTTCAAACAAAAGGTGATTTTCCGAATCACTTTATTAGGAGATTGTTCAGGTGAGAGAATTTCGATCATCCAATCGGGAGCGATTTCAAACCTATTAGCGATTTGACCATTTTTATCGATGGGTATTCTTGACCATTCAAACACAGAGATATCTGGAACTAATGATGCACCAGCAAATGTACAACGTAGTTCTGTAAAAGCATAAGCTAACTTTTGCGGTTTTCCAACTTGATTGATGGCAGAGGCTAATTCAATCTGTAATGTACTATGTTTCCCTTGAGGCATTGGTTTTTGATAAATATCACCGTCAATATATTCACTGGACGGTTTTGTTTCTGGTAGTTGCAGAAATTCTTCTAGAGTATTTACTGAAGCTGGCTGAATAGATAATGTCACCTTGTTTTACTCCTCATCAAGAACCTCAAGTTTTCTACCCTCCTCCTACCGCAAAACTCGCAATGTAAAAGGATACCGATAATGTTCACCATTGTAAGCTTTTGCGGCGGCAAAAGTTACAAGAAATGATTGCAATAAAAATAGGGCTACAGTAAAGTACATCCAAATAAATAGTAAGCCGTCTAAAACTGTACTGACTTGATTGATTTCACCATTAGTAGTGACGGCAACACTGCAACTAGCTAGCACTAATAACAACGAGATAGCTATGACAAATACAATATAAAAGGTTAAGGAAATTTGAAAATTTAAGGATTCTCTACCTTGAAAATCTACCCAAGGATATTTGACTTTCCGAAATTTCCAAATCAGAAAGGGGGCTAAGATATTTAGGGGTAAAAATAAAGGTATACCCACAAAGACTACAGCAAATAAAATTAACCATGCTAACAAGGCTGAGAAATGACACAACATTGCCCAGAGTCGCATTTGTTTGTTGTGTTTTACTCTCATCTGCTTATTATCTCATTTGGTTTGAGAATGAATACTTATTCACATTATCCAAAAAAAAAGCCCCACAACCGCTTAAAATTTAAGAATTTCTCTATCATAATTTTCTGGTAGGGGTTTGGGCAAGGGTATAGGGGTATAGGGGTGTAGAGGGGTAAGCCTTCAAAGCCTACACCCCTAGACCTTTACACCCGTGACCCCCAGTCTTAACAGATAACCTTGGTGCGTAAGTCCTGATGTTATGTACTAGCAAAATTGTACTGTTTGGTATGGAGATACTTTGACATCGTTGTTTTTCCTGTCTCCTGTTCTCTACTCCCCTGTATTTCTTAGCCTTTCACCGACAAGCTCAATGGCAATTGAACTGTAAAGGTAGTCAAGTTGTGACTACTTGAAACCTCGATTGTGCCTTGAATATACTGCACGAGTTTTTTCACTAGTGTTAATCCCAAACCTGTACCACTACTTGGGGCATAATCAATCCCTGGCAGTTGATAAGATTGGTCAAATACAGACAATTTTTCTGTAGTTTTCTTGGGGACAATTCGGTAAAAAGGCTCAAAAATTTGCGATTGTTCCGCTAAAGGAATTTCTACCCCAGAGTTGTTAATTCTGATTTGAAAATAGGAAGATGAAGAAACAGAAGATAAATCAAATTGAGCATCTTGATTCTTGAAGGATTTTGATTTTTGGTAGAAATGAACCGTGACGGTAATTCGCTCATGAGGAGGAGTATATTTGCAAGCATTAAGTAGTAGTTCTGAAACAATTCTAGCTAAGATATTGACATCAGAAAATAAAGGTGGTAAATTATCAGCAATGTTAACTTCTAAAGCTTGTTTTTGAGCTTGGGCAATTTCTTGAAAGTTTTTAACAATTTCCAGTAGCCAAGATTGAAGATGAATATAAGTTAATTCTAAAGGATAAGTTTCTGTATCCATGATTCGCATATTGATCAAATCATCTACTAAATTTAATTCTCGTTCACACTCATGACGGATAATACCTAGATAGCGAGCTACAGATGCAGACACAGGAGGATCTGTTGATGGCAAAATACCCTGCTGATTCATGACATTTTCTAGCATAGAGATTGCCATCTTGATATTTGATAACGGTGTTCTCATTTCGTAAGAGGTAGCCGTTAAAAAATCTTCTTTCAATTGGTTAAAGCGTTGCATTTCTGCCATTTGAATTTCTAGCTGTCGATTGCGTTCAGCAGCGAGGTTGCGTTCTTCTAGGAGTCGGCGTTGAGTATCATCCCGAAAAACCATGACTGCGCCAGTAATTTCACCATTGTTGTTACGTAGGGGAGTGGCGCTGTCAGCAATGGGAATCATTGTCCCATCTTTGGAGACTAGGAGAATGCGATCGCCTAAATAAACAGTTGTTTCTTTCTCAATAGCAGAGATCATGGGATTTTGGATGGAGTGGAAAGATTGTTCGTCAATCAAACGCACGACATCAGTTAAATTTTGGTTTTTTGCATCATCAAACCGCCAGCCTGTGATGGCTTCGGCTATTTGATTCATGTACTTGACGCGCAACTGGGTATCAACGACAATCACCCCATCTCCCATACCCCGTAGCACAGAACTTAAAAATTGCTCACGTTCATAGCGATTGAGAGCGGTTTGAATGGCGACGTAAAGTTCTTGTTCTCTAACGGGTTTGAGAATATAACCAAAAGGAAATGTGAGAGTTGCTCGTTCTACAGTGCTTTGATCAGAATGTCCTGTCACGTAGATGATGGGAATTTGTAGACTATGCCAAATTTGCTCTGCTGCTTGGATACCATCTTTTTCACCCCGTAGCCTGATATCCATCAAAATTAAATTTGGTAATAATTGGGTTGATTTCTCTATTGCTAACTCTGCGGAATCTGCTATATCGACAACTGTGTATCCGAGTAATTCTAAACTTTCTTGGAGGTTAATTGCCAAAATATATTCATCTTCCACAATCAGCACTTTGACTGTGTGAATTCTCTGTGTTTGTGAACAAATGTTAGTCATGCTTATACTCTGCTTGATATACAAGAAATTTTAAATTCAGTTCCTGCTTGGCTCTGAATTGCCAATTTAGCCCTCAACTGCTTGACTAAACCCTGAACTAGAGTTACGCCCAGCGTTTTTGCCTTTTTGTTATCAAATTCCGCAGGTAAGCCAATACCATTATCTTGAACAATAAGTGTCAATGACTGATCCTTTTCTTGGAATAACCTGACTTGAATTTCACCCCCACGATTATGCGGAAAGGCGTATTTTAACGCATTAGAAACCAGTTCATTGATAATCAAGCCGCAAGGAATAGCGGTTTCGATATCTAAGCTGACATCCTCGACTTGAATATTCAGTCGAATACAGTTGGAACTAACATTATAAGAGTCAAATAGGTGAGTTGTTAAATCTGGAATATATTGAGCGAAATCTATATTAGCTAAATCATTGGAGCGGTACAATTTTTCGTGTACCAGAGCAATTGAAGCAATGCGGTTTTGACTATCACGTAATATATCCCTTGCTTGAGAGTCTTGGGTACGTCTGCTCTGCATTTGTAATAAACTACTGACGATGCCTAAATTATTCTTGACTCGGTGGTGAATTTCTTTGAGAAGTACTTCTTTTTCTTTGAGTGAAGCTTTAACTTTTTCTTCTGTTTCTCTTTGCTCTGTAATATCTTGTTGAACAGCGACTAAAACTGTGCCATATTCAGGATGTTCAAAAACAGATGTTGTGGCTCGACACCAAAAAGGAGTGCCATCTTTTTTGATATTTTGCATTTCATAGGTAGCCTCACCATTTTGCATTACAGCAACTGCGATCGCCTCATAAACTTCTGTTGCTTTAGTATTCCCATCTTCATAGTTAATAATCGAGATATGCTCACCAATTAATTCACCCGCCTCATAACCAAATATCTGCTCAAATTTAGGATTGGTATAGACAATCACACCATCATCAGCGCGAATTAAGCATAGTCCCTCTGCCATATTCCGAGTAATCACAGCCTGTAACTCTAGCATCTGTTGGGCGCGTTTTTGTTCGGTGATGTTAATGCTACTACCAATAATCCGGTATACCCGTGAATTTTCGTCTTTTAAAGGAGTCAGATTCGTAATCCACCAAGTATCCTGATCTTGGAAAGATAAATATTCTTCATAAGTGATAGTTGCTCCAGCCTCCACACAATTTTGATAATGGTGGCGCACAGATGCAGCTAAAATAGGCGGAAGAACCTGCTCTGGAGTTTTACCTTGTAATTCATGAGAAAGCAAACCTGTGATTCTTTCATGAGTAGGGTTTAAACCCATATAACGAAAATCACCATCAACAACATCGACGACAAAAATAGAATTAGCAACGCCATCATAGATACTGCGTAAAAACTGTTCTTTTTGCTGAAGTTCTTGCTCGGCTCGTTGGCGTTCGCGGAGTACGGCTTGACGCTCACTGATATCACGACCTTCGGGAATTAACAAAACCACTTGCCCTGTCTCATCATGCAGTGGACGCAAGGAAAAATCAATGGTTGCTACTTGATTATTTGCTCCCAAAACATCCACTTCATAACGGATAAATTCTCCTTGAGAGGCTAAGGTAATGGCTTGTTTTAATTTTTCTTGAGTTTGGGGTGAAATCTGCCACCAGTGAGTTTCCCAAAATGGCCGATTGATCACATCTTGGGATTCTATTCCCGCAAAAGTCAATGCAGTCTGGTTGGCTTCTAGCAAAATACCTTCAACTGTCAGCAATCCTGTAAACTGGAATGTGTTGTTGAAGATGCCTCTAAATCGTCTTTCACTTTCTTGTAGAGCAGCTTGTGCTTGTTCACGCTCAATGAGAGCAGATTCTCTTTCTGTGATGTCCTGAGCAGTTCCGTAAAGACGAGTTACTATTCCTTGGGAATTAAACTGTGCGTGTCCAATGGCTTCAACGTACATCTCAGAGCCATCAGTTCTGAATGAACGCAGAACCAATTTGTAAGATTCTCCTGTGGAAATGGCACGTTCCACAGCTTGGTGTAGTTTCTGCTGATCCTCTGGGTGATAAAATTGCAAATGATCCAGATAATTTGGTACTTCTACTGCTGGATCTCGTAGAAACAGGTCAAACAATCCCTTTGACCAAGTAATTTTGCCAGTAGCTAAGTCATAATCCCAATTACCCAGACGAGCTACTTGCTGAGACTCGGCTAAACGTGCTTCACTTTGGCGTAAAGTTTCCTCAGTGTGCTTGATGTCGGTGATATCAACAACCAACCCATCCCAAATAACCCGACTATCTGGTAATTGGCGAGGAGTAGAACGAAAATGTAACCATTTCAACCGACCGCTAGGCGTTTGAATGCGTAATTGAACATCAAATATAGATAAATTCAAGCAAGACTCATTAATAGTTTGTTCTAGCCTTGGTGAGTCCTCTGGAATAAACAGACGATAGAGCAAACTTGAATCTTTTAAAGCATCTTCTGCCTTAACTTCCATGAGTCTTTCAATTCCCGCACTCAGATAGGTGAAGCGATCGCTCCCATCTAATTCCCGCACTACCTGATATACTGCCCCATTAGGTAGGTTATCGCCAATACTCCGCAACATAGCTTCTCGCTCATGCAAGGCAAATTCCGCCTGTTTACGTTGACTAATATCCGTAACCCGGACTAAATTAATTGCCTTACCAGCCACATAGATTTGTTTAATAGCTAGGTTTCCCCAAAAGGAGTTCCCCCGCTTGGTGAGATATTCAATTTCTTGACTCCAAAATTTTTTGTGATTAATTTGTTCAATAATTTGAACTAGCTCATCAGGGGTGAACTGTTGTTTTTGTAGAGTTTGTCCTTCAATTCCCATCAGTTCTGCTTTGCTGTTGGCGGCGAATAGTTCCACCGCTCGTTGATTACAGTCAGTAGTGAGGAGTGTGGTGATGTCTACAAGAAACAGAGCATCCGCAGAACCGTTATAAACGCCTTCCAGTAAATCTCGACTGTGAATAATTTCCAATTCAGCCAGTTTGTTATCAGTAATATCTTGAGTTGTACCGAGAATTTTACTAGGACAATGATTCTCATCCCTAGCAAACACTACCTCCCGTGACCTCAACCAGCGCCAAGTACCATCCTGATGCTTCATCCGGTACTCAGTCGTTAACACTTCGCCATCCGCCGCATTTTGCCAGTGCTTGAGGTTACGTTCTAATAGAGGTAAGTCATCAGGATGCAAAACATCCAAAAAAAACTCAGCGCCTCGTTGCTCAATTTCTTCTGGCGTATAACCTAAAATCTCCTCAGACTGGCGATTAAGATAAACATTACTACCTGTTATCAAGTCAAATATGTATAAAAGTTGGGGAGAATGACTAATAACTTGTTCAATAAAATGTTTACTCTCCCGCAGTTGCGCCTCAATTTGTTGTAGTTCGTACTGTGCGGCTTTTTGTTGTGTGATATCTTTAGCCAAGACAAATTTTGCTGGCTTCCCTAACCAAGTGATGATATGAGAATTAATCTCTACATCGATCGCAGTTCCATCCTTTGTGCAGTGTTTTGTTTCACCTATAAAGAATGCAGCAGGAGAAGTACTGGCGTTAGATATAGAGTCTAGGAAAGTAGGTAAATCTTCACGGGGGCGAAGATCGCAAAGTGTCATTGACAGAAATTCTGCTTGGGAGTAACCATATTTGTAAATTGCTGCCTGATTGACAGCCAAAAAACGCAGAGTTTCCGAGTCAAAAATCCACATGGGATTAGGATTATTTTCAAACAGCAATCGATATTGAGCTTCTGACTGCATTAAAGCTGTTTGAGTTTGTTTGCGTTCCGTAATATCTGCCAGTGAACCAACTAATCGGATGGGATTTCCTTGTTCATCCCAAACCGCTTTAGCCCGTGAACAAAACCACCTGTAGTCTCCATCTTTGCGTCGCAGACGATACTCGCTGTAATAAGATGGTACTTCCCGCCGCAAATAAGCCGCTTGTGCCGCCATCACGCGCTCATAGTCATCAGGATGAATGCGAATGCTCCATTCATCATCAAAACTACTCAGTTCGTGGCGTTCATAGCCCAACATCTCAAACCAACGCTCTGAACGATAGGTATGATTAGTAGATATATCCCAATCCCAAATCGCTTCCTCTGTGCCGGCGATCGCTAATTGCCATCTTTGTTCACTGTGTCGCAAGGCAGCTTCTGCTTGCTTGAGTTCACTAATATCAATGTTAGTAGCTGTGACAACCCAGCAGTTGGCTTCTGAGTCGTAGCGAGAGGTGTAGGTAGAAGCAATCCAACACAGAGAACCATCTTTGTGATCAAACCGATACTCCAAATTAAAGGTTTTACCTGCAAAAATCTCTGCATAAGCAGGTATAATCACTGTTTCTCTATCCTGTGGATGTACTCGTGACAACCACAATTGCTTATCGCTAAGTAATTCCTCTGGTGTGTAGCCAAAAATGGTTTCACAACCCACAGAATGGTATTCATATTCCCAATCGTAATTGGGGAATACACGGAAACTAACGATCGCCGTGCCAATGGCGCTATTGAGAATATCGTTTAATATCTCTTTTGAGGCGTGATACTGAGCGTTCCTTTCGGAGAGTAACTGAGATATTTCCTCTCTCTGGGCTATTTCTTGTTCTAGTTGTGCTGCTTTAGCCTGCTCTAATGTCACCACACCCAGCACCTTTCCGCCACTATCAAGCACGGGTAGGTGACTAATTTTATTTTCGTGGAAGCACTGTATTATATTAAGTAAATCCTCAAGCTCTGCCTCATTGACCGTAATTACAAGTTGGCTCATCAGTTCCCCAACAGACATATCT
Source organism: Leptolyngbyaceae cyanobacterium (assembly GCA_036704005.1). Taxonomy (GTDB): domain Bacteria; phylum Cyanobacteriota; class Cyanobacteriia; order Cyanobacteriales; family Nostocaceae; genus Trichormus. Next base: position 15,853 of record DATNQO010000236.1, read on the forward strand.
GCGAACGTCTTTTGCTGGGCGATGGTTCGCATGATATCTGTTTGCGTAATAATACCGATAATTTTTTCCTGCTGAACAATTAGTACACAACTGCTTTGGACTTGATACATCTGCGCGATCGCTTCAGCCACTGGTGTATTTAGTTTTGCGATCGCCAATGGTTTTTGATAATTTTCCTTTAACAGATGCAGCCAACGATTATTCATCAAAGTGTTACTGTCATTAATTGCCGTAATTAATAATTTACCGAAAAATTGGGTTTAGAGCCGCCGCCTTTGTAGGGCGGCTTTTGTGGTATTATAACCGTAGCGGTAAAACGCACAAATCAAAAACGAAGTAAGTCAAGCGGACGGCCCCTGATCCGAAACCCTGGTAGTAAGAATACGCGCATCTTGTACCGCCACTTGCTTTATGCCGGGAAACCCGTCCAACGCAGTTGCTGACAAATGTGGGGGTAAACCAAGAAATTAAAAGCCTTTTCAAACGCAGTTGGGCATTCCATATTAGCTTGTGGACATACATGAATCATAAAACCTTTACGACAACAAGCTTTTGAACCTGTTCCCTGTCCCCTGTTCCCTGTCCCCTGCTATACTTTTAGACTTGTGTGTACACCGTAGCTTTCCAAGGTGGGAAAAAGTAATAAAAATCCCTCTGGCTGCTGAACAGCCAGAGGGAAATGGTATGGTGTCATGGTTGTCACAATGTGATGAAAATTATGCGACAAACTGTTAACTGGTTGAAACACCCACACCCCTACACCCCTACACCCCTACACCCTGATGATTTAAAGTGGCTTTTGAGTAGGTACACCGACAGCACGGGGAAAATTAGCTGGTGTGGTTCCTACTTTCCGCAAATACACACAGTGACGGATACTGTTAGTTAAAGGAGTAGAGAAGTTTTCGATTGATTCAACTTTTCCACCCAACTGCTTGACAGCATTTTCCAAAGCTGACGTTTCCTCTTGTGTCCAAGTACCGCGATAAATTACAGCCAAACCACCTTGTTTTAATAAAGGTAAAGTATATTCCGCACAAGCCGAGGCAGTACCAACCGCACGAATTAAAGCGATATCATATTTTTGTCGATGCTGTACTTGTTGACCAATTTCTTCTGCTCTAGCAACGAGAGTTTTGGCATTAGTCAAAGTCAGTTCACCCAAAATATTCTCGATAAAATTAATCTTCTTCCGCGTTGAATCTACCAGCGTAATTGTAGAGTTAGGTGCAATAATTGCCACAGGAACCCCAGGAAACCCCGCACCCGTACCGATATCGATTACAGACGCACCCGCTTGGAGAGAGGCGATAAATTGTTGCTGTGGTGCAATTCCTCGCAACGAATCCCACAAATGCTTTTCCCAAAACTCTTGAGTGTCGGTAATGCGAGTTAAATTTAACTGGCGATTACCTGCCAAAATTAACTCATAAAGCTGCTGAAATTGCGCTTGTTGCGAGTCAGTCGGTTGCCAATTGAGAGTTTGCTGCCAAATTTGCGCCATTTCTGGCAATGAGTTAGTCATTAGTCATTAGTCATTAGTCATTAGTCATTAGTCATTAGTCAAAAGGCTGGAGGCAGTTGACAGTTGACAGTTGACAGTTATTCTCCTCTGCTCCCCCATCTCCCCCAACTCCCTCATCTCCCCCCACTCCCTCATCTCCCCTTACGCCGCAGGCTGTGGTTCCTTCGCTTTACTCTCTAGCGTTGCGGGGTCTACTGAGTGAAGTTCGCCGTGGTTGAGTGTCCAACAATGATCTGCGATCGCCAGCAAATCACCAGCATCATGTGTTACTACTAGTAATGTCCAGTCTTTTTTCAGTTTGGCTAATAGATTGACTAATTGCCGACGCATTGACCAATCTAATCCGGCTGTCGGTTCATCCAATAATAGTAAATTGGGCTGGCGAATTAATTGTACTGCTAAAGCTAATCGCCTTTGTTGACCACCACTTAAAGCATAAGGTGCAGCAGAAAGAGATAAATGCTCTAATCCTACTTCACTTAATGCTTGCCTGACTCGCTCTGACCCTAATTCAGGATGTCCTAGACGTAATTCTTCTAAAATCGTACCACCACAAAAGTGCCGTTCAGGAAACTGAAATACTATCCCAGCTAATTGTTGTAGCTGTTCGGCTATGAGTTCTTGTTCTCGCCAGAAGGCTGCACCAGAAGTTGGTTCAGCTAGCCCTGATAAAATTTCTAATAATGTACTTTTACCAGAACCGCTTGGGCCGATAATCAAACCCAGTGTTTGGGGAGGTAGTTCTAAGTTGATGGATTTGAGAATTGCTGTTGGGCAGGCTGTGGGATGGTAATTCAGATTTCGGAGATAGAGCATTTATTAAGGATACTAGAAGTTGGCAAGGAACTCACTAACTAAGATTAACTAGAACTAGAGCAACTAGAAAATTCGCTCTTCGTTTGATTGAGTGGCAAGAATTACCCTGATTATTCCATTGTGACAGATTTCCCAAAAGTGTTGACTAAAGCAATTTTGGGAACCTGATATTATTACCAAAGTCTAAGGTTAAGGGGTATAGGAGGGGATAGGGGACAGGCGACAGGGAACAGGCTTAAGAGCTAGTGACTAATGAGGATGGGAAATTATCCTCAGTTCTAATTTATCTGGCAACTGGCATATTTTAACTGAAATTCACGCAAATATAATTAAATTTTTTGTATTTTAAGTAACATATACAACTTTTACAACCGTAATTATTCTGAGGCTGACAATGACTAGCAATTTTTCCTCCTCTCACTTAATATTATCCCGATTAACTAGGCTTGCTCAGGCAAGTTTTGGTGCAGCGATCGCCCTGACTCTAATCATCAACCCATCATGGGCTGGCGATCCCTTCCGTAGTCAAGGTCAAGCACGTCAAATTGGCGACAAGACAGAAGCAGCTTTTAAAGCAGTTTTCCAACAGGGTGACTATCCAGCCGCAGAGCGTTACCTCAGCCAAGCCATATCCAGCGAATCAGATGAGCCTCTAGCTTATGCCATGAAGGCATCGCTGGCATACATTAATAAAGATTTAGGTGGGCTGGATAATTACAGCAGGCGAACTCTAGAAGCTGGACAGAAGTTAGTCAAAACTGACCAATTACGGGGGAATATATATACTGCTGTGGGGCATTTTTTAGAAGGATCAGCAATTATTACTCGTGAAGGAACCCTCAGAGGCGCATCCCAAGCGTTGAGTCGGCTCAGGCTAGTTTATGAATATTTGGATAAAGCGGAAGCCATTTCCCCCAGAGATCCCGAATTGAATTTGCTCAGGGGCTATATGGACTTGATGTTATCTGTCAGTTTACCCTTCGCTAACCCAGATGAAGCGATTAATCGTCTACGGACAAATGCAGCTCCTGAGTATTTAACTAATCGAGGTATTGCGGTTGCTTATCGTGATTTAAAACAGTATCCTCAAGCCTTAGATTATGCTAACCGAGCCATCAAAGCGGCTACCGACAACCCAGAGTTATATTACCTCAAAGCCCAAATTCTCAAAGAGCAGGGTAGAAGAGAAAAAAGCCAGCAACTAATTCAAGAAGCGATCGCCAATTTTGACAAAGCCTTAACCAAAAGGTCTCAACTTCCCAAACCATTAGTACAACAAATCGAAAGCGAACGCAATGGTGCTGTCAATAGCCTCAATGCGGGAATTCGTTAGGGAAGTCAGTTGTCAGTTGTCAGTTGACAGTTGACAGTTGACAGGTGACAGTTGACAGGTGACAGTGTAAGTGAAAACTCTTCCCCATCTCCCCCCACTCCCTCATCTCCCGGTTGCTGAGCGAAGTCGAAGCACATCTTCCCCTACTCCCCCATCTCCCCCCACTCCCCAGTCCCCAATCCCCAATCCCCTGATATGCTTATTGGAAGTGAGTTAAATAGTAAAGAAGATGCACATTCAGTTTCGTGAATTTGATCAATTTAGTGTGTGGATGTGGCTAAAATTTAGCACTGTGCCATCTCAAAGGGAAAAGCAGTATATAGAGGAAGTGTTTAATTCCTGGTTTTATCTGGGGAAGTTGGGCGCATTTAATGCTGAAAATCTTCAGGTACAGGAGACTGGGGTTGATTTAAGTTATATCACTTATGACTCCCAAGGTTATGACAAAAGCCTACTAGCCCTGATGCACAACATGGGTGAGTTTGAATATCAAGGACAATGGGCGCGATGTTGGTTTGACTTGGGAACTAGTGATGCGATCGCCATAGATATTTTAATCAACGCCCTCACTCAACTGAGTCAAGAATACGTCACTATTGAAGAATTTTACATTGGCGGCGAAAATGAAGATTGGCCTGTTGAAGATAGTGAAACTAGCCCTTACTCCATTTACGACAATTAATTTAAAAATGAATAAACATGGTGAAATTCGGGTTATAGTCTTGGGGCTGATTCAAGATGGCGATCGCATCTTTGTTTCTGAAGGCTATGACCCTGCAAAGCAATTAACATTTTATCGTGCTTTAGGCGGTGGTGTAGACTTTGGCGAAACCAGTTTGGCAGCCTTAAAAAGAGAATTTTTAGAAGAAATTCAAGCAGAATTAACCAATATTCGTTATCTAGGTTGTCTAGAAAACCTGTTTATATTTAATGCTAGAAAGGGGCATGAAATTATTCAACTTTATCGATGTGATTTTGCTGACCCCAAGTTTTATCAATTGCAGAGTCTAGTATTTCATGAATCGGAGAATCACAAACATAAAGCCATGTGGATAGATATTTCCCGTTTTAAGTCCGGTGAACTCAGATTAGTGCCAGAGGAATTTTTAAATTATTTATAAGCGCGTTGTTGCAAGTAACATAGCTTCTTGTAGAGTATAATTATGTCTGTACAAGTATAGATATGAGAAGTAAGATAGGAATCCCTAAATAAACTCCTATAGCTGTTGTTATATGTATTCAGGTATTAACTAATCATACAACCCTCACAGCAAGAGACTTTCCAGTCTATTTGCTGTCCCTGGTTCCGTATTCCTTGCCATAAATAGGCAGTATCCGGTATTATTGTTAGTCAATTATCTTAATAATTACGCAATTTCACTATTGCGTTAGTATTGCATAGCCAAATACTATTTAGCTCATCGTTTTACTACTATAGTAATTGTGAAATCTATTCTACAAACCTACCTAGAGAAAGATATCTGGATACTAATACGCGATAAATGGTACTACGCAACCATTATTGGGGTTTGGGATGATCTGTTGTGGTTCAAACATAGAACCCACAACAAAGATACAGAGGAAGATACTTTATGGGAAATGGTTGTCAAAATCAGCGAAGTCGTTGCCATCGATAAAGTCGTCTCTGTTATCAGCAGAAAACCAGACGTGTTTATTTCACGGCTACTAGAAACTGACAGACACACAAATCATAATCAAGGACACGATAATCCCTGAGTTGGTCTAGAAAATCTAGATGTTCAACCTTGGATATCCTACACAAGACACTGGTCTAATTTACTCTTCCTATAGATAGAGAAAAGCACTGCCAAATCTCTGACAGTGCTTTTACATTATTTAGGACTTACGCACCAAGGTTATCTGTTAAGGCTGGGTGTAAGGGTTTAAGGGTGTGAGGGTGTAAGGGTTTTAAAGATTTATACCCCTATACCTCTATACCCCTATACCCCTACACCCTTGCCCAAACCCTTGATTTTTCGTTTTTATACGTAAGTCCTGATTATTTATCAGAAGGGATAAAAGCTTTCTCCTTTTCCCCTTCACCTTTTACCTTTCCCCGCCCTCTTCCCACTAAGCAAGCAGTTGAGACACTTCTGCGTGTGCTAGTACCGCCCCTGGCTCACCTTGGAGTGCAGTATAGTATTTTCGGGCGAATGTGTTTCCATCCTCTGAGGGTGAGAGTAAGGTACGGATATCTATCATCAACTGTTTGATGTTATCTGAGGATATTGGCTCATCTGCGGTAAGTATTTCATCAATTTGCACAATTACTTCGGAAATACTATGTAACCAAGCAAATTGCTCATGACTAATTACTAGTTGTAGCAACTCTCCACTGGATATTCTTCCGCTCGTTTGTTCGTATGTAATACGTTCAGCGTCTAGTAAAACCTTGTGCAACTTGAGTAATTTATTTCGTAAATTCTTCAGGTGCTGATGTTGATTTATTCGTTGTAAAAGTGTGTTAGAAGTCAATGGAATTTATCCTCCATTACGATATTTTTAATAGCTACAATTCTCTTCAGACTTGCATGACAAAAAACTTCTCATATTTACTAAGTGCAATTTCAGCCAAGCGTGGTTTATATCTGATGGATTTGCACTATGTAATACCTCACCATCTCTCCTAGACGCTTGATATGCACTCAACAAAGCAAATTTTACTGTTGAGAATGCTTTTGTTCTGTCATCCATTTTTTATATATGAATATTCATATACTAGCATAATAAATATAGGAGCTATCAAATATAGTTTTTACTACCTTATTTTCGGAAAACCGTTATGTCCCTCGCATATGTAATTCTCGGTTTCCTCCAAAAGCAAGACATGACAGGTTACGATCTCAAAACTAGTTGTTTTGATCAATGTATTGCACACCTTTGGCCAGCCGATCAAGCACAGATTTATAAAACCCTTGATAAGCTGTTTGAGCAGGGTTGGATTAATTGTCATGTTGAGATTCAGCGCGATCGCCCCAATCGTAAAGTCTATTCTCTCACAGAACTGGGTAAAACCGAGCTTGTGCGCTGGTTGCAATCTCCCCAAGCCCTGCCCACAGTCAGGGATACTTTACTTGTACAATTATTCTTTGGGGCTGAGTTGCCTAACGAAGCGATCGCTAGTCTGCTAGAACAACAACTAGCTGCTCACTATGAAAAAATTAGCGATTATGAAGCCATTAAGTTAGTATCTGTTGACAATGAATTAGCGGCTCGTCAGCAAATAATACATCAGCTACTGTGGGAATTAATCATGCACCGTGAGCAAGTTTATATCGACTGGCTCAAGTCTGCTATTGCAAAGCTAACCGATAATATTGGTAATTAGAGGCTATTTATTTTGAAGTTTTACTCAAGCGCCCTTGTAGTATCAAGAACATCTGCCTAGTTTAAGCGGTAGCATCGTTTGAGTAAGAATTACGAGCGTCTCCCGGAAATGAGCGAAGTTGCCATATATGCCGTTATGACTCGTATTATGTTACGTCGTCTAGCCCTCTAAAGATTTACTTTATAAATCGTCTCTTAGTCAGCGTAAATAGTTGATAAAGTAAACCTCAAGAGTTTATAAAGCAAATCTCAGAATTAATCATTAACCTAAATAGTAACGCTGGCGCACTCTACTATTGTGTTAGTTGCGTGAATACTGACAGAATTTCTTTTAAGTGTTATTATGCAAGCTTATGTGTTGCCAACTGACTAGGCAATTCTTTTCCTGCTAATTCTACCTACTAAGTCAGGTAGATATCCAAGCAATACCAATATCAGAGAAATTTGTCATGCCATTCATCATCACTGAAAAATTGTATACAAATGGGAGATTCTGTGCTGGAAACTATTAAAACTGGCTACTCCCCAACAATGCAACCTTGATTTGGAATTTTTATACTTTTTTGGTTGAGTGCTGTTCAACTCGGTTTGTCTGAGTTCTTTTTTATGTCTTAGTCTAAATTCCAGATTTTAAATGCTATGCAGAAAACTTCTGTATAGGCATTGCCAGATCATAAATTGCTACCTAACTTTCCTGAATATGCAATGTGATTGACAGAGATGGCTAACAAATATCTCTGCCAACGATTGATTGTGTTCATGAAAAGGGGTTGTGATGAAATTTGCATATCATCCTAATTCATCAATTTATAGCTGAAGCATCTTGATACTCAAAAGGACAATACAAACATGGACATTCTAGGAACCAACAACAACGACAACTTAATAGGGACAGCTGGAGACGATATTATTCAGGGATTGGCTGGTAATGACACTCTTCAAGGCAATGGTGGAAATGATCAATTATCAGGAGGATCTGGTTCTGATACGCTGACTGGTGGTGCAGGTAATGACGTATTTGTGTTCGAGACCTTCAACACTGCCACATCGTCCCAGTCGGTGGATGTAGTCACAGATTTCCAACAGGGACAAGACAAAATCGATCTCAGAATTGTGGGCATCAGCGACAGCAATACCCTGCAACTGCTCCTCAATGATGACTCAGTAGGAATTGCCACCATTGCGGCACGCTTCAACAACTTCTCCAGTGGCAATTACCAACTAAAAATCAATGGCTTTAGTAAAACCCAACTGCTAACCACGGATTTCATTTTCAGTACGGCAGTGGTGAATGACAATATCACAGGTACAAACAACAATGATGATTTGTTTGGTGGTTTAGGTGATGACACTCTTCAAGGTAATGGCGGTGATGACCGTTTATTTGGTGAACAAGGAAATGACAGATTATTAGGAGGAGCGGGTAATGATACCCTCTACGGTGGTGCGGGTAATGACGTGTTTGTGTTCGAGACCTTCAACACTGCCACATCGTCCCAGTCGGTGGATGTAGTTGCAGATTTCGTACAGGGACAAGACAAAATCGATCTCAGAACTGTAGGTATCAGCGACAACAATACCCTGCAACTACTCCTCAATAATGACTCAGCAGGAATTGCCACCATTGCGGCACGCCTCAACAACTTCTCCAGTGGCAATTACCAACTAAAAATCAATGGCTTTAGTAAAACCCAACTGCTAACCACGGATTTCATTTTCAGTACGGCAGTAGTGAATGACAATATCACAGGCACAAATAACATTGATGATTTGTTTGGTGGTTTAGGTGATGACACTCTTCAAGGTAATGCTGGTAATGACCGTTTGTTTGGGGAACAAGGGGATGACAGATTATCAGGAGGAGCAGGTAATGATACCCTCTACGGTGGTGCGGGTAATGATATCGCTGTTTATTCAGGTAATCGTTCCGAATATCAAATTACAAGTACAAATGGGGTATTTACAATTACCGATACAGTGGCTAATCGTGATGGTGTAGATATATTGAATGACATCGAACAAGTACAATTTTTAGATCAAACTATCACCATCGGCACTGTTTTAACCTCTATCACCCTAGCCGTCTCTCCCAGTAGCGTGACTGAAGACGGTACTCCCAATCTGATTTACACCTTTACCCGCACAGGAAGTACTGCCAACGCCTTAACCATTAACTTTGGAGTTGCTGGTACAGCTACCTTCAACACTGACTACTCTCAAAGCGGTGCAGCCAGTTTCACCACTACCACAGGCACAATTACCTTTGCTGCGGGTGCAAGTACAGCCATCCTGACTATTAACCCCACGGCTGACACCACCGATGAAAGTAATGAAACCGTTGCTTTGACGGTAGCAAGCGGTACAGGTTACACCATCGGCACGACAACACCTGTAACTGGAACCATTACTGATGATGATCCCTCCGGCATCACCATCAATCTTAGTGCTGGCCAAACAATAGTCGAAGGCTTAACTAGCCCTCAAAACGCCACCTATACAGTTAGTCTGTCCCAAGCCAGTAGCCAGACTATCACTGTGCAATATGCCACTGCTAATGGTACAGCTACAGCAGGAGTAGACTATACCAACACAACTGGAACTCTAACTTTCAACCCAGGGGAAACTAGTAAAGTCATTAATATCCCCATTCTCAATGATTCCATCAATGAAGCAAATGAAACCTTTACACTCAGCCTGACTTCTCCCACTAATGCCAGTTTGGGTACGAACACTGTTACTACAACTATCACCGATACTCTCTCAACTTCTTCGACTACCACTCTGCCAACCAACGTCGAAAATCTCACTCTCACAGGAACAGCAGCTATTAACGGTACAGGTAATGCGGGAAATAATGTCCTTACAGGTAATAGTGCCAATAATACTCTCTCTGGTGCAGATGGCAATGATACTTATGCCTACGTAGCCAATACTGCCTTGGGAACTGACACAATTGTTGAAACTGCTACAGGTGGTGTTGATACTATTAACTTCAGTGGTACTACTGTAGCTGTCCAAGCAAATCTGGGTGTAACTACATCACAAACAGTGAATAGCAATCTCAAGCTAATTCTCTCTGCTAACAACGTCATCGAAAATGCTACAGGTGGTACAGGTAATGACCGTCTGACAGGTAATAGCTTAAATAATATCCTTGCTGGTGGTAGTGGAAATGACCAACTGCGAGGGTTAGCGGGAAATGATACCCTCTGGGGTGGACTAGGGGATGATATTTTGACAGGCGGTACTGGTAACGATCAATATTTATTCCAAGCTAGTGGTGTCTTTAGTTCTAGTTTAGGGGTTGATTACATTAGCCTTTTTGAGGTGGGACAAGACAAAATTGTGTTGAGTAAGGCTACTTTTAATGCAATTACTAATGCTGCGGGACAAACTTTAACTGATTTTGCGGTTGTCAGTGATAATGAATTTGTCAACGCCAGTACTGCGCGTATTGTCTTTAGCCAAAGTAGTGGTAGCTTGTTCTACAACCAGGATGGTAGTCTTTTGGGTACAAGTACAGTGTTTGAGTTTGCCAGTTTAGGTAATCCTGATATTACTTTAAGTAGTAGCGATTTCAGTTTAATTGCTTAATTACTTAGTTATAAATACCCGGCTTTTCCACAAAGTCGGGTGTCTTGTTTTTGGAGCGTAGCCCTCAGTAGATATCGCCTGTTGAGATTAGTCTGCTGTTGCTCCTCCTCAAATTTCTGTATCTTATCCTTGGCATAGCTCGTTTTTCTCACTTTTAGATTTACTTTATAAATAGCCTCTTCAACTTTCAAGTTATATACAGCCTTTTTCAGTTGAGTGCAGTACACTTTGCAAAGGAACAGAGGCTAGATGAATGTACCTCATCAAGGTGAAAAGTGCTGTATTTTATTTAGTTAGACAGCTACAAGTAAAAAACTTCTTACAGTGGCTAAAATTTTTCTGTAACCAAATATTATTTTTTGTTAAAATATGATTAATTTATTTAAAGTTGGAATAATTAATTTTAACGAATCTTCTTTGAATCAAGTAATGTATTATTGTAATTTTATTAAAATATTAGTATTTGACTGATATTTTTACAAGTGTCAAAACTATATGAATATAGGTTATTTTCAGAAAATTCCTGTACTGCCTTTGGTACTCCTGTGGCTAGCTTACGCTGTTTTAGGGTGGTATCTGGCAGCACATCACATTGTTTGGTTAGTAGGGGCTTTTATTGCTACTGTTGCTATAGCTGTAGTTCGTAGAAGTATTGCTTGGTTAGAAGGTTTAGTTTCTTTTGGCTCTCGCACTCTAGTAGTGGTGATATTATTAAGCGCATCTATTGCTTTAGTTGCTACTTGGTCATTGTTATTAAGTTTGTTTCTCATACCCATAGCAACTACTCTTTTAGCCGATTTAGAACTACGTTTTGCTGGCTTTAAAAAAATAGATTCGTTTTGGATTGTAACTGTCTTAGCTGGTTGGGGTCTAACAGTAGGTGAACTTATAGATATTTTACTTCTGCCCAGTAGCAGATACTAATACCAATTCAAAATTTCTTCCTTCTTCAGGCAGACTTGCCTAAATAATTATTGAGATAACCCAACATCAATATCTTGGTTTCTGCTAACAGTAATTGACGCTTCTTTGGTTGCTGACTCGTAGCCAGCCAAAGAAGATCACCTACTACTTTCACTACCACTAGAGCGATCGCTTGGCATTTATCCCCGTCTAACTTAAGATTTACTCTACCAAAAAAAGCAGCAAGCTCATCAATAATCCGATATTCATAGTTATCCATTGTTTCAATTGCTGAATATGTCATTAACTTCAGCAGTTGCTCATACACAGCGTGATATCCCGGATGGCTGTTCATAAACTGATCGAACGCATCAATTACCCGATCAACATAAACTGCAACAGGTAAAGTCTCTGCTTCTTTGGTGTGCAGTTTAGCAAATAACTGATACTCCTGTTGAAAATATCGCACAGCCAAGGCTTTAAGAATTGCCTGTTTATCGGGAAAGAATTGATACAGTGAACCAATAGGTACTTTAGCACGAGTGGCGATCGCCCTCGTTGTCGTCTGCTCATATCCCATTTCAATAAATAACTCCTCAGCTGCACTCAGGATATCATTAACTCGCTCTTGGCTCCTCGCCTGCTGGGGTTGACGACGCATCTTTGAGTTACCTGGAAGACTGTTTTCTCTCATAAATCTTCATTTCATCCTTGACAAAACCTGAACATTGTTCATATTTTATAAATATGAGCATCGTTCATATTATCAGTTGCCATGCAAGCGATAAATTCTTGCACAGTTCAGCCAATAAAACTGGACTCAGAAATACAACCAGGACTTACGCATGAAAACGAAAAATCAAGGGTTTGGACAAGGGTATAGGGCTATGCTCACAAGTGTAGGTTTTTAATCTAGCAGTGAGTAAGGACTTTAAAACTAACGAGAAAATCGTTGTTTCATTCACCCTTACACCCCTACACCCCTGTGTTTCTTGAAAAAATTTAGATGCAAAAGTAAATTGACCATTTTATGTAACTGAAAAAATATAAATATTAACTTTTACAAGAAACAGTAAAAAAATGTGTTTTTACTCTCAATTTACCCACAAATATTCCTATATTTGGTTTCGTCTCCTTCGTAATACTTATCCTTGGTTATCTTTGCTCAGACAAGCTAGGCGAGTAATGTTCTCTGGCGGTAATGATACTATCCGCCAACAACTTCGCTTTTGGCGACTGTTTTATCAAGTAGACTTTGCCAATCTCATAGCGATCGCCATCGAATTAAGTCAACCAGAATTTTGGGTTTGAAAATAGCTTATAAACAGGCAATTTCAACTGATTATTAATTAAATAATGAATGGTTTTTGGATTTATACAAAAGCTTAACTTTCATTATTAAAGACAAAAAGTAAAGATAAGTATAAAATAAGTAGGTAACTCAAAATGCCTTTATGACATTTCAACAACTACGTACAGGAGAATACTTTTGTTTCTCTGGTATGACTACTGCTTACGTATATAGGAAAATAAGTGCTTCCTATTGCAGCCAGAACGGTTTCTTACAAAAAATTAGACCGCAAGCAAAAATTAGAAGGCTAAGTCAGACAGAAATTAAGGAATATTTAACACAAAAGCAGAGTTCCTTAAAAAATGTCTCAGAGAGAGATTAGGTGTGTTCTCAAACCCCAAATTAGACTTTGATTGAGATGAGGACATAGATAAATCAACAATCCTAGCAAGCAGATTTACAGCCAGTCCCCAGTCCCCTCTCTAAGTTTGATCTATCGCCCCTAACATTTGTAAGATTTTATCGGCGTTGTCTAAATCACCAACCATGCGGCGAATTGGCAGAGGCCAAACTTTAACTAGGGTGGGAGTTGCAGAAACTTGGTCAATTTCTGCTTGTTCGGGATTAGTTAACACATCAATCACCTTCATAGTGTAAGGATAGCCTAGCGATCGCTCCAACAGTTCATGGAGATTTTTCAAGATCCGTTCCGTATTAGCACTATGTCCAGCAACGAACAAACGCAGAACGTATGTTTTCAGTTGCGTCTTTTGTACCGCCATAGCCGGTGGATGATATTTAGGAACCTGTTGGGAAAGGTCTAAGTTAACAATTAAATCATGGTCTTCCCAGAGTTGGGGAAACGAAGAGCGATAAGTTGATAATACCAGGCGATCGCAAGAACCCTCTTGCCAAGGAGCAGGCTGCCAAACCAAGTCAACCGTATTGAAAATCGCGTTCAGCACCGCTTGATGCTTCAGCACTGCTGGCGAAGCTTCCGCAAAAACTTTTACCTGCTGAGTTTGAGTATCTAACCAATGGTCAACCGTTGCAGTGTAGCAAGGTACTAGAAAATGAGGCGGTTCTGGTAAATCTAAAATCTCCTGCAAAGCTGCACACAAATGGGAATGCCATCGACCTTGCTTGTGAGGGTCAATGCAGTAAATTAAATCGCCTCCAGGCGTAAACAAGGCAATACCCTTGTATAACTGAGGTATGGATAAATTTTCTAGAGTCGATTTAGCCACGATATCCCAAAACTCAATAGTCCATAGTCCATAGTCCACAGTCCATAGTCAACAGTCAACAGTCCAAAGTAAAAAACCTGAACTAAATAATATTAATAAGTAACTGTAGGGTGCGTCAGCCCCAATAATTTCGTACACATTCAAGGATTTTCCACATCTGACGCACCCTACCCCAAGTGCCAGTTGCGTAAGTCCTGAGTCTCCACAAAGAAAAAAGGGCAAAGGCTTCTACCTTTCCCCTTTCCCCCTTCCCCTTTTCCCCAGTCCCCAGTTCCCAGTCCCTAAACCCGACCTCGGAGAAACTGAGCCATTTCGTTAGGAGTTGGTGACATTTCCAAAGCCGTTTCTTCCGTGATCCGCCCATCTTGATAGAGATTGTACAAAGACTGATTCATCGTAATCATCCCATCAAAACTAGCTTGCTTCATCAGCTCGGTAATTTCATCATATTTACCGTCTTTAACCCATTCCTTAACCGCTTCCGTATTAATTAGGATATCGTGGAAAGCAGCCCGCTTACCGTCAGTTGTCCGGCACAAACCTTGAGCAATAACTGCTACCAAAGACTCCGCTAGCGCCACTCGCATCGCATCCTGTTCTTCACCAGAATACAAATTCAGAATCCGTTCAATAGTTTTCACCGCACTATTGGTATGCAGAGTTCCCATTACCAAGTGACCAGTCTGCGCCGCCTTCAATGCAGTATTCACCGTTTCCTTATCCCGCATTTCCCCCACCAGAATCAGATCAGGGTCTTCCCGCAAAGCTGCTTTTAAAGCATTATCAAATTTGCGGGTGTGCATTCCCACTTCCCGTTGCTTCACCAAAGACTTGCGACTTTGGTGAACAAATTCTATTGGGTCTTCAATCGTGATAATGTGCTTAGGCATCTCGCGATTGATATAATCAATCATCGCCGCCATCGTCGTTGATTTACCAGAACCAGTAGGCCCTGTCACCAAAATTAAACCCTTGTGATAGTGGCAAATATCTCGAAATACTGGCGGTAATCTCAACTGATCAATAGATAAGATTTTCAGTGGAATCAACCGCAGCACCATTGCATAGCCTTTGAGAGAATCAAAGACATTAATCCGTACACGGGCGAATTCATACTGAGTTGCACCATCAAATTCCAAATGTTCTTGGAAGCGTTGAATTTCTGGCTCAGTCATGATTTCCCGTAACCAACTCATAAAAGTCTCTTTGTCCGTTTCGGGATAGTCAGTTGGGTTAATCTCGCCTCGGTTACGGAATCGTGGTATTTCACCAACGCCTAAGTGAATATCAGAAAAGCCATTATCAAAAGCCTCTCTGATAATCTGCGCCAAAGTTAAAGGCGCATCGCTATCTGGCGTAGAGATTGGTGGTGGAGTCCCTGGACGATGCGCCGCATGAGGCAGTGGCGGCGGTGTAGCATTAGCGCTTCTATTAACTGCTGACATATCCAACGTTTGGGTATGTTGACGTTGGGTAATTAACGATGGTGGTGGCGGTGGCGGTGGTATTGGCGGTATATTACGCGCAGTCACAGAATTAGAACTAGATAGAGAGTGGGATTCTGTCATATATCTTTATGTTTTTGTGGTAATCAACTGAAAACAGCAAAAAAATCCTCTTAGAGGGGCTAATAGCTTTGGCAAGCGGCATTAAAAAAGCCGATTTGCTGAAAATCTCTCATTTACATTCTGTTACAATGATATTTCTGCTTATGTAATTTTTTTAACCATAAAATAAAAAAGGGACTATATATCCATATAAACTTGTTTAACCTAAGCTTTCCCAGCACAGCATCAGCAAAAACATTTATAACTATAAGTCTTTATTTATACTTTCAATTAGATTGAGTTCAGTTTCATGGGCGTAAATGAGAAACTCAAAGCTGAGTTCGCCATAAACAACTAGCAATTAACAGCAAAATTATCTGTGCATAACTTGTTTAGCGTCACCAGAAAATTATGAGAGACAGGGCTGTTTTTCGTAAGAAATGTTAAGCAAACTCTAAGTAAAGAGTTTGCAGTAAACTTTTTGGGTCAGAGTTTTTGTCTTCTACTTCTCCAGATAGATACCGAAAGCTAGATAAATCCTGAAATGTAAATCTAGCTTTACATTTATCATTGAAAAAAATTAATTGTAAAGTTTAATAAATAAATGCTCATTTTCTCAGATTGGTTTTATATACTGAAACTTCATTGAAGTATTCAGTTTATTTTATATAAGCGAAATATTACTGAATCACGAACTTGCTCTGTATTTAGGAGGAAAAGTCATGGTTTCGGCTCAGAGTGCTAATCTCGAAAAAACCTACTCCTTGTTAGTTATCAAGAGCTTCTTGATATGGACTTTTACACTGGCAGTGTGCTTGTTGGTTGTGGGTTTTCCATTAGTGGTTTTGATGGCTACGGTCGGATGTCTGTTGTCAATTGTGTTGCAATCTGTAATGCCTGTCAGTGCGGTTTTATTCGTAGCAGGCGGCTTGATTATGTTTAATGTCATGGCGGTTTTGTTGGCTGCTGGTGTATTAACAGTCAAAGGTGTACACCCCACAGAAATCAAATGGTTAAGTTGGTTGCACGGAGAAGAAGAACAATTGCAAAGCACCGTTTACGCTTCTTGCCCTTTAACTTGCGACATCAAACTATAAATTTCTAACCACAAATTCGACAAACAGTACATCTGCCCGGTCAAGCCGGGTTTTTTCATGGCTAAACGAGGGGTTAGAGGTTAGGGGCTAGGGGAAAGGGGAAAGGGGAAAGAAACTAATGACAACTGATAACTGATAAGTAGAGACACTTAATTAAATATAAGTTTGTAGTAAGGACTTTAGTCCTTTCAAACCCAGCAATAGAGCGATAAATCGCTGACTACGAACAAAAACTCATTTTATATTTAATTATGTCTACCTACTTAACTGACAACTGACAACTGATAACTGATAACTGACTAATGACTAACGCCTTCAACAGACTCGCGCCTTTTATTCAAGAATATATTTATCATCATCAGTGGACTGAATTAAGACCTATTCAAACGGCGGCTTGTGAAGTGGTGTTTGACACCGACGCGCATTTATTAATCGCAGCTGCTACGGCGGCGGGGAAGACAGAGGCGGCTTTTTTACCAGTCTTAACTCTGCTACATAACAACCCATCAACTAGTATAGGTGCATTATATATAGGCCCAATTAAGGCTTTAATTAATGACCAATTTGCACGGCTTAACGATTTATTAAAATCAGCTAACATCCCTGTCTATCATTGGCATGGTGATGTAGCGCAAAGTCGCAAAAATAAAGTTTTACAAAATCCTCAAGGTATTCTGCAAATCACGCCAGAATCTTTGGAAAGTTTATTAGTTAATAAACATAAAGAAATATTACGTCTGTTTGGCGATTTAAGGTTTGTGATTATTGATGAAATTCATGCTTTTATGGGTTCAGAACGTGGTTGTCAGATTATTTGCCAATTGCAGCGTTTGGCACAATTGACGAAAACCCAACCCCGCCGCATTGGTTTATCAGCAACTTTAGGCGATTATTCGATGGCGCAAGAGTGGTTGCGTTCTGGAACTGATGGACAAGTGATAACACCAAAGGTTGAGGCGGGAAAACGGCAAATCAAATTAGCTTTAGAACACTTTTATATTAAGAAAGATGTAGATGAATCAGAAGCGACAGCCTACGAGCAATACATTTTTAATCTGAGTGAATCACGCAAATGTTTAATTTTCGCAAACAATCGTACACAAACTGAATCAATCATTGCAGCTTTGCGACGCATTGCTAGCCAAAAAGCACAGCCAGATATATATCATGTACATCATGGGAGTATTTCTGCTAGCTTACGACAAGCGGCAGAAAATGCCATGCGAGAACCTCACAGTCCGGCAGTGACTGCGGCTACTCTCACTTTAGAATTAGGTATAGATATCGGTCATTTGGAACGAGTGATTCAATTAGAATCACCCCTATCTGTAGCGAGTTTTTTACAACGCTTGGGGCGTGCGGGGAGAAGAGGTGAGGCGGCTGATATGCGCTTTGTTTGCGCTGAGGATGAAGTTGCAGCAGAAGCATCTTTACCTGAGCAAATTCCTTGGCAACTTTTACAATGTATAGCGGTTATTCAACTATATTTAGAGGAAAGATGGATTGAACCAATTAAGCCGATTAAATATCCTTTGAGTTTGTTATATCACCAGACAATGAGTATCTTGGTAGCGGCGGGAGCAATTTCTCCTGCGGCTTTAGCTAAACAAGTTTTGAGTCTGTCTCCTTTTGCTGCTATTTCTCAAGAAGATTTTAAGTTGTTGTTACGTTATTTAATTGATATTGGTCATATTCAACATACTGAAGAAAATAAGTTAATTCTTGGTTTGGCGGGGGAAAGAATAGTAGGTAAATATCAGTTTTATGCTGTCTTCGCCGAGAATAAAGAATATACTGTGAAGCAAGGTACGAAAGAAATTGGTAGTGTTGTCACACCGCCTATTGTTGGTAGTCAATTTGCTTTGGCGGGAATGACATGGGAAGTTACAGAAGTTGACTTTAAAAAAAGAGTGATTATAGTTAAGCAAGTGGAAGGTAAAGCTACAAGTTATTGGCGCGGTGGTGGTGGGACAATTCACACTAAGGTTTTGCAGAGAATGCGCCGGGTTTTATTGGAAGATATAGAATATAGTTATTTGCAAAAAAATGCTGTTCTGCGTTTACGAAATGTTCGTGAATTAGTAAAGAAATTTGAGTTAGATAAACAGCAAATTGTGCAGTTAGAAAAAAATAAATGTTGTATTTTTCCTTGGCTGGGTACTGTGGCTTACCGTACTTTGGAAAGGTTACTGAATACTTTTTGTCGAGAATCTTTGGAAATTAGCAGTATTGGCGGAGTGAACCCTTATTATTTGACGGTTAAGTTAGGTAAGGGTAAATATAAATATTTGCAGCAAGAGATTGTTTCTTTGTGTGAACAGAGAATTATCAGCGAGGCTTTGGTGAGTTCTGCGGAAGCGCCAGAAATGCAAAAGTATGATGAGTTTATTCCGCATTCGCTTTTACGCAAGGCTTTTGTTTACGATCATCTAGATATGGATGAAGTTAGGCTAGTATTAGATAAGTAGAACCTAAAACAGCGATCGCCTATAATCTTCAACAATAAAGAAAAGCAAATTAGTCTATAAATTGTTGAGTAAAGGCAAAACTTCTTCTTGCCAACATTCTATATTTAGTAGTAATTAATATGTTACTGCCATTAAGGTGTGAAGTTATATATTATGGGTGAGATGGCAGTAACTCGTTCTAACCTTTGAGGGTAGGAGGAAGGACTAAAGTCCTTACTACGAACTCAAATAGAAAGTATAACTGTCTTACCTACGATCTATATAGTATCTGTTATCTCTGTCGTATCTATCATATCTGTCGTATCTGCCATCTCTGTCGTATCTATCATATCTGTCGTATCTGCCATTTCTGTAAAATCGAGAATTGCCTACAGAAAACTCGGCTCGACAACCATTCCTCACGAAAATACGATTGCGGTTATAGCCCCAATTTCCTCTACAGTCAGCATCAGATAATTGCCTGATTAGCCTTACTCTGCCTGTTGGGGGTATAGCACAAGAGTTTCTGCGATTATTCTGGCTTTCACAAGTGATTATTTGTTGAGCTGAAGCCGGGGGTGCAAAGCTCAAAAGGCTACCGATGCTAATACTAGCGATCGCCAGACTAGTAACCATTTTTGCAAGATGAGCAACCATATTACATTCATGCCCCTTTAACAAGATACCATCGAAATTAGGTGATTTAGCTAAAACCTACCCATATTAATCATAGAATTAGATACAAATGGGCAAGCTAGGAAAAAAGTCATGAATTAGCTATGAATAAAGTCATGATTTGCTTAGTTTTTGCTTGAGAGGCTAGGGGCTAGGCTGAATATCAATATGTTTGATTTTTTGAGATACAAGTATGGTAAATCCACCATACTCTTAACCTCTAGCCTCTCACCCCAACCCCTAACCCCTAACCTCTAGCTAGGGACAATATAATGTATCGCGGGTGTCTCGTCCTGTGGTGGGATTAGTACCTTTAGCAACTTTACAGAGTTTTTTCTGCTCGTCTGGACGTAAGAGGACATCGGTGAAGTCTGCACCGTCAATTATCGCCCCGTCAAATTTGGCGTTGGCGGCGAAGGCTCCTTCTAAGATGGCGTTTGTTAAGTTGGTTTTGATGAGACGAGCCGAGTCTAATGTGGCGTTGGTGAGGTTTGTTCCCTCTAGGTTGGCTGCTTCTAAGTTGGCGGCGAAGAAGCTAACACCTGTTAAATTTGAGTTGCTAAAGTTGCTCTGGCGTAGGTTGGCTTTGGTGAAACTAGAGTCTGTTAAATCACGTCCTGAAAAGTCGGCTTCAATTAAGATTTCTTTGTTGTAATCAAGTGCTAATGCTGGGGGTGTGAAATTGGCGATCGCCATGATGCCAAGTACCCCCCAAAGTAATAAGCTCAATATACTGAGGCTAAGTTGTGGAATCTTCAATTTCATCATACTACTTTTACCCAATGGCGAACCCTCCACCATCACATTATCCTGATCTTGGAGTCCTCACTTATTACTTTATGAAAAACCTGCCCTCAATAGCCTCTAGTCCCCCCTTGCCAAGGCTCACAAATAAGCGGTATGAGGTACTAATCACTTTTTGATTAATATTATTTAAGTAATAACACTAATAAAAATATTAACCTTTAAGTTGAAAAATAACTCAGTGATTAGTGTTTCTTAGAAAATTGTTACAAAAATTTACATAAGTAATGGAGTATAGTTAACAACTATGATGTTGATTGTATTGGATAATACAAAAGCAACATGAGGGGCTATAATCTTGCTGGATTAAATACAGGTTTCTTTGAACAATTAATCCCAGCGATCGCACTTAAAGTAATTAGTCCTAAAGTCAGTCTGGTCTTTACATTAATTTCTGCAACATTTCCGCGCCTCAAACCGTGGAAATGTAAATGCAACTGGCTTGTCAAGGTAATCTGCAAGGGCAATTAATCATCAGTAGCATTTCACAAACTTTGAAATTTAATGTTACACCTGAAACAGCCCAGGTCAGACCGAAAAATTCTCCTAGCCATTAGCATAGTCAGCAGTGGCTCAGAATCAACGGGTGATCATTGATTTCCCAGCCTGATGGCTGAACATATAGGATAAATAGTGATGTCTAAGGCAATAATGAGTAACAACATCCAGGGAAGCAAGCAATTGTTTGGCACTAGCTTATGTGTTGCCATTACCTTGTTTGCAGGTACTAGTATTGCGGCTGTTGAGCAGATAGCAAAGCTAAATAATTGGCGCTTCTACCCAGACACGAAAAAGCTAGAAATTACCCTTTCATCAGGTAAAACGCCACAATACTTTTACCTCAACGAACCGCCAAGACTAGTTGTAGATATTCCCGATACCCAATTAGGTAATGTTTCCACCCAAGAAAAATATACTGGCCCTGTGCAAAGAGTCCGTGTATCCCAGATGAGTGCTAATGTTACTCGTATTGTCTTGGATTTAGCCCCAGGCTCGGCTGTAGATGCTAACAAAGTGCAACTAAAACCAGTTTCCCCTAAAAACTCCACTCGCTGGGTTTTACATCCAACAATTGTCAAAGTTGCCACAAAACCAAGTAGCCAACAACCCACAAATGTTAATTCTCTACAATTACCCAGCACTCTACCGTCAATCAATGCTACGCAGCAACCTTTTGTGACTGTACCTCCCCTCAACGCTAATAATCCCACTCCCCAACCAAATACTGTTGTCAACGCTAATTCCTCTACTCCTCCAGCCCCGACTCTACCCAATTTCCCAGTAATTGAGTTTGGTCAACCTCTACCTAAATTTCGTTAACAATGTAGTTGGTAATACCGATTCAAAAAATATTTGCAACACATCGCTCATCTGTAGGGGCGCACAGCTGTGCATAGGTGTCAACTTAAGCCTGGGCGAATGTATTCGACGTGAGTTCGATAAGCGTTGTTTTGACCTCACCCCCAACCCCTCTCCTACGAGGAGA
>DATNQO010000237.1:0-9647 GCA_036704005.1 Leptolyngbyaceae cyanobacterium
AAGTAAACCGTCGAAAATAAATTAAACTATGTTAAGTAGTGTAAAGTTATCACGATTGAGTTCGTAGTAAGGACTTTAGTCCTTTTCCCCGGACTAAAGTCCTTACTACAAACCTTGATTTATTTAGTCCGTTCTACTTATTAAACAGGTTTGCTAAGTTGCCTCAATTTATAAATTAATCGTAAACATTAATGTGGAATCACAACCAATTATTTGCAACTATTGAAGAATTAGTTCTGCATCATTCGCCTAGTGGTGCAGAAGGGGAAATTAATCAATATTTATTACAAAAATTTACGGCTTTGGGTGTGGAGGTTTGGAGCGATCGCGCTGATAATATCATAGCCAAAATCCCAGGGAAAGATGCCACTAGAGCGATCGCCATCACTGCCCACAAGGACGAAATAGGTGCTATTGTTACAAATATCGGTGATGCTGGCAAAGTAGAAGTCCGCAAACTGGGCGGTGCTTTTCCTTGGGTTTACGGTGAGGGAGTAGTCGATTTACTGGGAGACGATGAAACTATTAGCGGTATTCTCAGTTTCGGTTCCCGCCATGTCTCCCACGAATCTCCACAAAAAGTCCAACAAGAAGACACCCCCGTTAAATGGGAAAATGCCTGGATTGAAACCAAACGCACAACTGAGGAATTGGAAGCTGCTGGTATTCGTCCAGGGACAAGAATGGTAATTGGTAAACATCGCAAGCGTCCCGTGAGATTGCAAGACTATATAGCTAGCTACACCTTAGATAACAAAGCATCTGTAGCGATTTTATTGGCTTTAGCTCAACATTTACAACAGCCAGCAATCGACGTTTATTTAGTAGCTTCCGCCAAAGAAGAAGTAGGTGCTATTGGTGCGTTGTTTTTTACCCAAAATCAAAAATTAGACGCTTTAATTGCTTTAGAAATTTGTCCATTATCTGAAGAATATCCTGTGAAAGATGGGGAAAATCCCGTGCTTTTATCTCAAGATGCCTATGGTATATATGATGAAAGTTTAAATGGACAATTACGCCAATGTGCCAAGCAATTGAATATGCAGGTACAGCTAACAACGCTCAGTGGCTTTGGTAGTGATGCTTCAATTGCTATGAAATTCGGTCATGTTGGGCGTGCTGCTTGTTTAGCTTTTCCTACTCAAAATACTCACGGTTATGAAATTGCTCATTTAGGTGCAATTGCCAACTGTATTAATTTATTAAAGGCTTTTTGCGAAACTGACTTTGATTAAGGAACTTGCAGATAAAAAATATTCAAAATTTAGGGTACGTCACTACAAGAAACCCTGGTTATACTAAGGAAATATTTATACTGACGCACCCTACTAACTAGGTTTATTGGCTAACAATTCCTGACCATTGGACTTTTTTCTGCTGCTCACGACGGTAAGAAAAGAAATGCTCAGGGGTTTGGTATGTACAATAGGGAGCGATCGCTATTTGCTCTTGGCTAATTCCTAAGCTTTCTAACTGCAAAACATTAACTCTTCTCACATCAACTCTAAGTCTTCCTGGTTCTGGGTCGGCTAATAAGGGTGAATGAGGTAACTCGTGTAATAAATTGATGATGGTGTGAGCGTCGTCATGTGGTATGATACTAGCCCCAATTTCCGCAGCCACCTCCACAGAGACTTGGTAAACCTCACCAGCGATCGCTGGCCCCATTGCGATGCGTAAGTCTGCTAACTGACTACCGTGGGACTGCATCCGGGCGATCGCATGGGGAACAATTTTCTTCGCTGTACCCCGCCAACCCGCATGGAGGGCTGCCACTTGTCCGGTTTTCACATCCCCAATCAAAACTGGTGTACAATCGGCACTGGCTACCCATACGGCTTGTAAAGGTTGCTGACTCACCAAACCATCGGCTGAGGCTAAAGCAGCATCCTCTGTATTGCCATCGGTTTGACTGTCAACTTCTTGTGGGGTAAGAACGGTATTGCCATGAACCTGTTTCAAGCGGTATGCTGAGGCTTCTGGGTGCAGCACCTGAGTTAATTCATGGGGCGATCGCGGCCAAAATTGATGCGTAAAAAAGCCGTGTTGCCAATCTCCCAAGAGACTACAACTCAGATAAGATAGTCCTTCCCAATTGTGCCAGTGCCAAGTGTGCATCTTGAACCAAACCTAAACAGAAAATCACTCATCAGCCAATTCATGCTAACTTGAACGACGGGATTTCGGGTAATGGCTGTGGAATTTAATCAGCAAAAATTAGAATCTGTCTTACAAAAAAGGCAGAATGTTTATTTACCATTTTCTCTGCATATTTTTTCTAGTGTTGCCTCAACTAACCGCACCCTCTGGGAGTTAATCGACCAAGGCGCAGGTGCAGGCTGTGTAGTCATCGCTACACAGCAGACAGCCGGACGGGGACAATGGGGTCGTCAATGGGTTTCCCCAGTTGGGGGATTATATGTGTCTGTAGCCATTACGCCCAAATTAGCAGCAAATGCTAGCTATCAATTAACTTTGGCTAGTGCTTGGGGTATTGCTGACCAATTGCGCCAAGTTGGTGTGAATGTGGGGATTAAATGGCCGAATGATTTAGTTTTGGAGGGGCGAAAATTAGGCGGGATTTTAACAGAAACAAAAATCAATCAAGGTAAGATTTCGCAAGCCCTGGTTGGCGTAGGTATTAACTGGGCTAATCCCGTACCGGAGACAGGAATTAACTTAACATCATGGCAAGCTGACCTAGTAGATAAACCCATCTCATGTTTAGAAACCCTAACCAGCAAGGTTTTATTAGGGATAGAGTCCGGTATGGCTTGCCTTTTTCATGAAGGAATTAGCATACTTTTGTCTCGCTATTGTGAATTATTGGTGAATATGGGCGATCGCGTACAAGTCAATGATCTTTCTGGGATTGTGGTAGGAGTTACACCCCAAGGAAATTTACGTGTGTCTCTAAAAACAGATTGCATAACTGACATCAAAACATCAGAACTTTCTTTAGAACCCGGTACAATTAGTTTGGGTTATCGTAAGTCTTTAGGCATACTATAAGGTTTGTTTAAAATACCGCTCTTTGGGCTAGACAAACTACTGCCATCATCTGTTTAGCATATTTAAAATTAACTGAGAGAACAAATGACGCAGCGCAATAACTCTGCCCGTAACCAATTGCACCAAACGCAGCCGCAAGGTCAAACCACAAAAGGCCTAGCTTATACTTTACCAGCACAGGGTTTGTGTTTGTTAGGTAGCGTTAGCCTCTTAAGTGGCGGCTTAGTGGTTGCTCAAACCGAAACATCCATAGATAACATCGTTCCTACTATTGAAAATGCCCAGCCAGCAGCAGGCACAACTACTGTAAAAAAAGATATTGTTATACCGGCAGCATCACCAACTGAGCCAAAATTCTCTTCTAGAAGAACTACGCTTAGACAAAGGCTACGTAAGCCAGAAGTTTCCCAAACAAGACAGTCCCAACCTAAACCTGATTCTCCAGAACCTGTTTTTAGCGTTAGACAGTCGAAACCACAAGTAGAGACTTCGCGCGTTACTCCTACTAAAAACCCAGAAGTCAAACCCCAAGTTACCCAAACGCCCCAAGTTACACCAACCAAACAGGCGGAAGTAACAACACCTTCCCCAACAGATAAACTCCCAGCCTTTGCCAAACCCTCAAACAGTAGGGATTTTAACAACGCCTACATTGACCCGACCGATTACAGTGAGAAAACTGCGGGTACTTATGAAGCCCCAAATTCTGTAATTATTAGCGAACGCTCTAGCGGTTGTCGCACTGTTTTGTCTTCAGGACAAGGTATTGGTAACGCCTGCGCCAAACCCTCAGATAACCAGCGTGTAGCCAACTCCACTGGCAAATCATCCCCCTCTTGGCTCAGAAGAAGCCAAAAGGCTCAGGTTCCTACCCTCACGCCAACAAGGCGACTAGTGGCTAGCAGCAATAACAATACCACATGGCGCAATTCTCAAGTTGGGACTGGTAGTGTCACCAAAACCGCCTATCGTCCTAATCGCTTTATTCCCAACCCCAGCAATTTTATTAGCACCACAACCACCAGCGCCACCCTCATCGCCCCCAGTGGCGGTACACTACCCCCACCAATGGCACAAGGTAATGTTGCGCCTCGTGCCAGCACCGTAGCTTACGACATTCCCCTGGCATCGGTATTACCACAAATTCCTTACACTAATACCATCGCCTATAGTGGTTCAGGCATAATGTATCCTTTGGCTGTAGCCTCTCCCATTACCTCCTTGTTCGGCTGGCGCGTTCACCCCATCACGGGTAATCAACGCTTCCACGCTGGTATTGACTTAGGCGCACCCACAGGTACACCCGTTTTAGCAGCAGCCAGAGGTCAAGTAACAACTTCCAATTGGTTGGGTGGTTATGGTTTAACCGTTATCCTTAGTCACGGTTCGGCGCAACAAACCCTTTACGCCCATTTGTCTGAATTACTAGTCCAACCTGGACAATGGGTAGAACCAGGAACGGTAATTGGACGAGTTGGTAGCACTGGCAACTCGACAGGCCCTCACCTACACTTTGAAGTCCGTCACCTCACACAAAATGGCTGGGTGGCAGTTGACCCTGGTGTACAGCTACAAGTTGCCCTCAGCCAATCGCTGAGGAATTCACGTACAGCGCAGGCTGTTAGGGAGTAGGCGTTTCAGTTGACAGTGAACAGTGGACAGTGAACAGTGAGAATAACCTCTTAACTGCCAACTGTCAACTATCAACTGTCAACTATCAACTGCCAACTGCCAACTGCCAACTGTCAACTATCAACTGTCAACTCCCTACATATACCCGTGTTCTACCAAAAAGCCAGGCGTGATATCTGTATTGTTGTTGTGTCGATGACCGGGTTGCAGGAATTTCTCGACGTATTTGCCTAAGATATCGCCTTCTAAATTGACTAAGCTGCCGGGGACAAGATAGCGAAGATTAGTCTCAGCGTATGTCAGGGGAATTACTGCGACGGTGAACTGAGATAATTCTGGCTCGTAGGCGGCTACAGTTAAACTAATGCCATTGACAGTGATGCTACCCTTGGGGACAATGTAACGTGCGATCGCTTCCGGTGCAGTGAAGGTCATTTCCCAAGAAGTGGCTGTCTGTTCTAACCCTAGCAATTGTCCCACGCCATCTACATGACCCATGACAAAGTGACCGCCGACTTTACCACCAACTCTTAAGGAAGTTTCTAGATTGACGTATCCTTGTTGTGCTTGCTCAGTGCCTAGTGTGGTGCGGCGAAGAGTTTCGGGGGAAGCTGAGGCAATAAACCCATCTTTTAAGATTTCTTCCACCGTCAGGCAAACACCATCCACCGCCACGCTGTCACCGTAAGCCAAATCCTGCATAATTGATAATGATTGACTCACACAAGTAATTTGCCAAGAATCGCCCCCTAGAGGCTTGATTGTTCCTAAAGCTTGTATTAATCCTGTAAACACGGCTATTTTGTAAAACTAACTCTATTTATTACTTAATTTGGCCGAAAATCAACTGGTAATTCTCACAAGAATGACTGGAATTCTGGGTATATTTTCTGACTTTATCTATTATAAGGTTATTATCACAATTACGTTTTTCTCAAGGCATACTTGTGGAAGAAGGTTATTGTCTACCAAGACCCATTTGAATTACTCTGGTGTTCACAACCAGTTCGGAGTTTAATAGAGACAATTATTAAAGAACGATCGCTATGTTTATTCCTGCTTTTACTTACCCAAAAAAGGGTATTATTTATCACTTATCCTTGATATCTCAAAGGATGATAGAGGCTTAGTCAATGATTGAAATGAAAGTCGCTGGCATAGCATTAGATGCCATAACCCGCAGCCCAATTGTCTTGTTGAAAGACGCTGCCGATCGCCGCGCCTTACCAATCTATATTGGTCAGGAACAGGCTAGGGCTATTATGGGCGCACTGGAGAATCAAAAGCCTCCCCGTCCCCTAACCCACGACCTAATTGTCAATATTCTGGAGGCGTGGAACATGACTCTGGAAAAGGTGATAATTCATTCCTTACAAAAGGATACATTTTATGCAGCGTTGATTGTTCAACAAGGCGAAGTCAAGAAAGAAATTGACGCGCGTCCTAGTGATGCGATCGCTGTTGCCCTCCGTACAAATACCCCTATCTGGGTGATGGAAGAGGTAATCGCTGATGCTTCGATTCCTGTAGACCGTGACGCTGATGAAGCCGAACAACAAGCCTTTAAGGAATTTATTTCCAATCTTCGTCCAGAGGATTTAATTAAGCGCTTTGGTAATGGTGACAGTTAAAAAAGTGCAAAGTAACGAGTAGCGAGTTCTGAGTAAAAATAAGGAACAGGGTTTGAGCTAACTTATCTGTTAAACCTTACTTTTTTACGCCCTATCTTTTCTTATTTATTTCTCAATGATTTGGCGTAAATCCTCAAACAGAGATTTCTTCACTCAAGACGGGCTGAACGCCCCGCTACCGCTAACAGCACTCAAATTATGCACTACCGACGCTTTGGCAAAACTAACCTAAACCTCTCGGTTTTTTCTTTAGGGACAATGCGCTATTTAGCTGATAGCGAAAATGTGCAGCAAACTATTGCTAAAGCCTTAGCATTAGGAATTAATCATATAGAAACAGCCAGAGGTTACGGTAAAAGTGAAGAGTATTTTGGCGAAGCAATCAAAACTGGGTTGTCTGTACCTCGTTCACAACTTCATATAACTACTAAAATTCCCCCCACATCTGACGCTGATGTGATGCGTCGGTATATTGATGAATCCCTAGAACGCTTGAACTTAGATTATTTAGATTGTCTAGGTATTCACGGCTTAAATACTTGGGAACATCTGGAGTGGGTGCAAGCTAAAAGCGGCTGCATGAAAGCTGTGGAAGAAGCAATGAACGACGGGCGAGTTAGACACGTTGGTTTTTCCACCCACGGGGCTTTAGAGTTAATTCTAGCAGCAATCAACACAGATTTTTTTGAGTTTATCAATCTACATTACTACTATTTTTTTCAAAGAAATGCAGATGCGATCGCCCTAGCCGCAAGCAAAGATATGGGCGTTTTTATCATCTCCCCAGCCGATAAGGGCGGGAAGCTATACCAGCCTCCTCAAAGCCTTCAAGATTTATGTCATCCCTTTTCGCCTTTAGAATTAAACTATAGATTTCTCTTAAGTGACCAACGCATTACTACCTTAAGTGTAGGGCCAGCCATGCCAGAAGAATTAGTAGAACCTTTACAAGTTGCTGATAATGTTGGTGAGTTAACACCAGCAGAAATTGCCACTTTGCAAAGTTTAGAAAATCATCAAAAAACAGTATTAGGAACCCAACAGTGTAGTCAATGCTATGCTTGTTTACCTTGTCCAGAAAAAATCAATATTCCCGAAGTTTTGAGATTACGTAATTTGGCAGTTGCGTACAACATGACCGATTACGGACAATATCGTTATGGAATGTTTGAAAATGCTGGTCATTGGTTCCCAGGAATGAAAGCAAACCGTTGTACAGAATGCGGTGATTGTTTACCTCGTTGTCCAGAAAAGTTAGATATTCCTACATTATTAGAAGATACCCATAATCGGTTAAATGGCAAAGCCGGAAGAAGATTGTGGGGATAAAAGTATAATTCGTAATAAACTTTCTAGAGGATTATGCAA
The DNA here is from genome assembly GCA_036704005.1 of Leptolyngbyaceae cyanobacterium. Taxonomy (GTDB): domain Bacteria; phylum Cyanobacteriota; class Cyanobacteriia; order Cyanobacteriales; family Nostocaceae; genus Trichormus. The sequence goes on from DATNQO010000237.1 coordinate 7,644, forward strand.
GTAACACAACAGAAATACTACACACCAGAAGAATATTTAGCACTTGAGGAAACTGCTGAATATAAAAGCGAATACATTGATGGACAAATAATTCCTATGGCAGGCGGAACAATAAATCATAATCAGTTAGCACTCAATTTAAGTACAGAGTTAAACTTTGCTTTCAAAAAGCAAAACTACCGCGTTTACATGAGTGATATTCGTCTATGGATTCCTCAAAGGCGGATATACACATATCCTGATGTAATGATTGTGTCTGGAGAACCGGAGATTTTTAACAATAGAACAGATACAATTCTCAATCCCCAGGTAATTGTTGAAGTTTTATCAAAGTCTACTAAAGGTTATGACCGTGAAGACAAGTTTCAGGCTTACCGAACAATTGCTAGTTTCCAAGAATATTTGTTAATTGACCAAACTAGGATTCATGTAGAGCAGTTTTCCAAAACAGGTAAAAAGCAATGGAATCTGCGGGAATATGATGAGGAGGATGAGGCGATCGCTCTCGTCACTGTACCCTTTGAGATTAGCTTACAGGATTTATACGACAAAGTAAACTTTGGGGTAGCAGAGCCGGAAGAGAAAATTGATGGTGGGGAGTAGGGAGTGCGATCGCTACTTTTTGCTAAAGTATAAATATTCATAATTACTAATTTTAAAACATATTTTTACTTCCATTTCATCACCACATAGCAAAATTATGTTGAAGTCTGTAAAAATAGAAAATTTTCGAGGTTTTAAATCCTTCGAGCTTCAGCAGCTTGGTAGAGTTAACCTGCTAGTGGGTAAAAATAATAGCGGTAAAACATCAATATTAGAAGCTATTCAACTTTTATGCTCACGAAATAATCTTGAACCACTACGCCAAGCAATGACTAAGCGGGGTGAATTTTATTTTGATGAAAACTCTAACAATTCGCAAGAATTGGATGTTCGCAACCTTTTTTATGGGCATGAAATTAATATAGGAAGCAAATTTTCAATAGCAGGTAGTAATGATAATCTTTCAGAAGAGCTTGTTGTATCTATAGAATCACGTATAATAACTAGTGTTACACAAAATGTAACACCAAATACTATATTTCCTGATCTACTAAATCATGAATTTATAGAATCATCAGAAGAACTACTTTTTTTTAATATAAATTGGAACAATAAGCAGGGAGAAGAACCTTTAAGGCGACCTTTATCCTCCAAAGGAGGGCTAGCTATAGACCATGTTCGTCGATTTCGTGGAGATACTAAAAATGCAGCACCAAAAGTGCAATTTATCACATCATCCTCTTTAGATGCTGAGAAGATGATTGAACTATTTGACCAAATTGTACTAACACCAGAGGAAAAACTTGTAGAGCAAGCAGTTAATATAATTGATTCCAAAATTCAACGCATCGCTCCAATAAGTTCCATTAAATTTAGAGGTTCTTTAGATGGTTCGCGGGGTGGTTTTTTCGTACTGTTATCTGAGATTAACCAGCGCGTACCAATTGGTAGTATGGGTGATGGGGTGTGGCGTATGTTAGGACTGGCGCTAGCTATAGTTTCGGCTAAAGACGGATATTTATTTGTTGATGAAATAGATACCGGACTGCATTTTACAGCCATGTCTGATATGTGGCGGATGATTTGGGAAACTGCAAAACGGTTAAATGTACAGGTGTTCGCTACTACTCATAATAGTGATTGTTGGATGAGTTTAGCTAGTATTGCTCAACGGGATGATGCGGCTGAGGATGGTATTAGAATCCACAGAATTGAGCAAGGTAAGGATAAAAGTATAGTCTTTACAGAACCTCAAATTGTCATTGCTGCTGAAAGAGAAATTGAGGTACGTTAGCAATGACAAGAGGTTACGTAGCTAAGAAGCTTTTGGTTGAGGGGAAAGACGACCTGCGCGTTATACCGGAATTGATAGAAAAAAACGGAATTGTTTGGGTTAATAACAAGAAGGAACCGATTGTATCTATTGAAGATTACGGTGGTTATAGCAATCTTAATTCAGAC
>DATNQO010000238.1:0-14192 GCA_036704005.1 Leptolyngbyaceae cyanobacterium
CCTCATCTCCCCCATCCCCCATCCCCAGTCCCCAGTCCCCAATCCCGTGAAACTAAGTATCGTTACACACAATGTAATTAAAGGTGATGGTCAAGGCCGGGTTAATTATGAAATAGCCCAAGAAGCAATTCGCCGTGGTCATCATGTCACCTTATTAGCTAGTCAAGTAGCTTTGGAATTACAACAAAGTGAACAAGTTAATTGGATTCCTATCTCTGTTAAGCAATGGCCTACAGAATTACTTCGTAACATAGTCTTTGCTTTTATTACTACAAATTGGTTACAAAAACATCGTTCTCAGCTTGATGTAATCAAAATTAATGGTGCAATTACCCACGCCTCTGGTGATGTTAATGCTGTGCATTTTGTCCATAGTTCTTGGTTGAAGTTTACTTCTAAAAAGACGCAATCAAAATTCACTAAAACTACACAATCACGCAGATTTTTATACAACTTTTACCAGTGGTTGTACACAGCATTAAATGCACATTGGGAAAAACAAGCTTTTCGCCGCGCACAAGTGGTAGTAGCTGTTTCTAGTAAAGTGGCGGAAGATTTACAAGCCATCGGTGTACCACCCCAGAAAATTCGGGTGATTGTTAACGGTGTGGATTTGCAAGAATTTTCCCCAGGAAATAACCCTCGCTCAACCTGGAACCTACCGACAGAAGTTCCCTTAGCCCTATTTGCTGGAGATATTAGAATATCGCGCAAGAACTTAGATACAGTTCTCAAAGCCTTAGTGCAAGTGCCTGATTTACATCTAGCAGTTGCGGGAATTACAGAAGGAAGCCCATATCTTAAATTAGCAGAAACTTTGGGATTGCACGAACGAGTGCATTTTTTAGGACTGCGCCATGATGTCCCCGAACTGATGAAAGCCGTAGATTTCTTGGTATTCCCTTCACGTTACGAGCCTTTTGGCTTAGTCGTGATTGAAGCAATGGCTTCCGGTTTACCTGTGGTTACAGCCGCTACAACAGGCGCAGCCGATTTAGTCACACCGGAATCAGGGATAGTTATAGCCGACTCAGATGATGTGGAAGCCTTAGCTAAAGCCATGATGTTGCTAACTAGCGATCGCCATAAGCGACAAACAATGGGTCAAGCTGCTCGTAGTATTGCCGAACAACATAGTTGGGAACAAATGGCAAAAAAATATGTTGATTTATTGGAAGAATTACAGCCTTAAATCTCTCATTCACTGCGATATCTGAGATTAAAAATAACATTAAACGATTAATTACTATGACAGAATTACCATCAGTTACTATCTGTATACCCACCTTTAATCAAGCTCAATATCTACTAGCTTCAGTCAATAGTGCTTGCAGTCAAACCTACCCCAACGTTGAAGTATGGGTCGCTGATGATGCTAGTACAGATGAAACACCAGAAGTAATGGCACAACTATGTCAAAAGTTTCCTCAACTGCACTATTATAGACAACCTAAAAATCTTGGTATAGCTGGTAACAATACTTGGCTTTTGAATCAGCCCAAAACTGAATTTATTGTGCGATTAGATTCAGATGATTTGCTAATGCCAAATTATGTAGAAACTTTAGTCAAACTACTACAAAAATATCCTGAAGCTGGTTATGCTCATAACGCCGTTCAGGAAATCAATGAGTTTGGAGAAAATCGTTCCATCAGACGAGTATCGAGAACTCAAGAAATGCAAAACGCTGAAGATGCACTACGAGCCTCAGTTACTGGCTATAGAGTAGCAGCGAATATCTGTATGTTTCGCAGCAAAGTCTTACAAGAATTACGATTTTACGAAGACAGACCTGAATTTGTCGAAGACTATGATTTATCCGTCAGAATAGCCGACGCAGGTTATGGCAATGTATATACAGACCAAATATTAGCTTGTTATCGAGTTTGGACAGATGTGAAAAAAGCACGTTCCAAGCGCAAGCATTTGCAGTTAAAAGGATATATTCGCATTTTTGAAGAAAGTTTATTACCAGCCTTTCAACGCCGTGGCTGGGATACAAAAATTATTGATCAACAACGTCGTCAATTTGCCATCATCCATTCCGCATATTGTTTCCTTCCCATATTTAATCAGGCAGAACGAGCAGAACTAATTGATTTATTAAAGAAATTAGGTGATTCACCAGCTTTAAGATTACGCCTTTTACTTTTGTCTTGGGGACTCGCACCTATTTTTGAATGGCAACATCACGCAGAATTAAGGCTCAAAGGTATAGTTAAAGGTTGGTTAAGTAAACTCATATCAGTTCGGAATTTAGTCATTAGTCAGGAGGCAGTTGACAGTTGACAGTTATGATTAGTTTTTCTCCTCTGCTCCCCTGCTCCTCATCTCCCCCATCTCCCCCCACTCCCCCATCTCCCCCATCTCCCTCATCTCCCCCCACTCCCCAAATCGTCCTGGCCGAAGTCAAGAGATACAGTATATAACTCTATGTTGACCATAACTGCGATTATTCCTACCTACCGTCGCCCTCAAGACTTGATGCGTTGTTTAGAAGCTTTCAAGCAACAAACTCGCCCTGCTAATGAGCTGCTAGTGGTTGTGCGTGACATTGACACGGACACTTGGAAACTACTAGAGAATTACAACTTTGACCCCTTACCATTACGGACAGTGACGGTAACACGTTCTGGAGTAGTGGCTGCTTTGAATGCTGCCCTTGATGCTGCCCAAGGGGATATTATTACGGTTACTGATGATGATGCTGCACCTCATACTGATTGGCTAGAACGTATAGAAAGCTATTACCTTCTGGATAGTCGTATTGGTGGTGTTGGTGGTAGGGACTGGGTGTATTTCAACAATGAGTTACTGAATGATGGTAGTAGTGAATTAGTGGGTCGAGTCCAGTGGTTTGGACGGGTGATTGGTAAGCATCATATAGGTGTGGGTGCAGGACGTGAGGTAGATGTCCTCAAGGGTGTGAATATGAGTTTCCGCCGTAGTGCGATCGCCAAACTGCGTTTTGATGAGCGGATGCGGGGTACAGGAGCGCAAGTTCACTTCGAGATGTCTTTATGCTTGACACTCAAAAGAGCCGGTTGGAAGCTAATCTACGATCCAATGATTGCAGTAGATCATTATCCAGCACAACGTTTTGACGAAGACAAACGCGACAGATTAAATGCGATCGCAGTCCTCAATTCCGTACACAACGAAACCCTAGTTTTACTAGAACACTTACCACCTATCCGGCGTGCTGTATTCCTCATCTGGGCTATTTTGGTCGGTACACAAGAGGCGCTGGGATTTGTACAGTGGTTTCGTTGTTTACCGAAAGAAGGATTATTAGCAGGGCGCAGGTGGCTAGCATCACTCCAAGGACGTTGGCAAGGCTGGCAGACTTTCAAAATTCAAAATTAAAAATTCAAAATTATGAATTATCTTATTTTGGAGATTATTAGTGATTAATAGGCAAATAATGTCAAATGGTTCTGTTAGCAGAACCGACACACAGGAAACGCCAGAAACTCTACTAGCATGGATAGTAATTTCAATCTTTATATTATTTACAAGCCTATGTATTTCTATTGGTGCTGGTAGCATTTTTCGTCCAAGTTATATAGTTTTATCTTTGGCGATCGCTATTTTCTTCTATGTGCGCTATCCCACATTTTATATAGGTTTCACTTGGTGGATATGGTTTTTAACACCGCTAATTTCTCGCTTAATTGATTATCGCTCCGGCTTTGATGAGTCTCGATTAATACTCATAGCACAATATTTAGTTAGCCTTGTCCCTATATATACCTTTTTCAGAGACCTTCCTAAGTCCTATCGTCAAGGTGGCTTACCTTTTATTTTAGGTTTTTTAGGTGTGTTATATGGTTTTCTGATTGGATTGGTCAAAACCTCGCCCATGACTGCGGGACGGTCAATGTTGGACTGGTTTACACCTATTCCTTTTGCTTTTTACTTATTTATCAATTGGCGAAATTATCCTGAATATCGACAAAGTATTCAACGCACATTCCTTTGGGGTGTACTCGTCATGGGAACTTACGGAATTGTGCAGTACTTAATTGCGCCTGATTGGGATCGATTCTGGCTAACCAACACAAAATTAACTAGTTTCGGAGATCCTGTACCTCTTGGCCTCCGCGTTTGGAGTACTCAGTCATCCCCTGGGCCGTTTGCGGTCACAATGATGACAGGTTTACTATTACTCTTGAATGCCACCGGACTTTTTAGTTTTGCTGCTGCTGGGGTAGGGTACTTGTCTTTCCTACTAACGATGGTTCGTACTCTCTGGGGTTGCTGGTTTGTGGGACTGCTGACTATGTTTAGTTCACTTAAACCACGTCTGCAAATGCGCTTAATTGTCACTATTTTAGTAATGGCAATCTGCGTTATTCCATTAGTAACTATGGAACCATTTGCGGATGCAATTAATGAACGTCTGCAAACTTTAACTAATCTAGAAAAAGATGATAGTGCCAGAGTCAGACAAAAGATTTACGAAGATGGTATTAGCAAAGCACTAACCAACGGTCTAGGTAACGGTATAGGAAATACTTTTATTATCGATAAAGATGGCATCCTCAGACCGATTGTCATTGACAGTGGTATCCTTGATATGTTTTTCACCTTGGGTTGGTTTGGCGCTGTTTTTTACCTGGGTGGACTAATTTTGGTTTTACATCAGATATTGCAATATACTGAGTTTCGCTTCGATTCTTTTATGGCTGCTTGCCGTTCTATTGTCATCGGTTGTTTTGCAGCCCTCCCTGGAGGTAGTGTTATGCTGGGCTTGTCAGGTATAATTCTCTGGTGCTTTATCGCCTTAGCTATGGCTGGACATAAATATTATGCACATCAACGAATTACAAATAATTTGTAATTCGTGAATTTTACAAATTTAAAAAATCTTAGCAACACATCCATTATCTGTAGAGTGCGCTACTTACGAAAAACCCTAGCTATACCAAGAAAATATTCATAAGTAGCACACTCTAAGTATCTTGCAAAAATCAAGCTTATGATTTCGTAGGGTGGGCAGTGCATCGGCATTAGCTTATTGAGAAGGTGCAAGATATCAGTTAAGCAACCAGATATACACCTATACTTAATAAATCGTATCTTTATGTTGAGGGACTTTCGCAAAATTATTTATTGTGATAATTGACTTGATTTTTGATAATAAATCGAATAACCTAGACGTTTAGTTATACTGATTCTGCTAGGGATATGAACAAAAAACTCATACTTAGTTTGTTTGTGAGTTCTTCAATTTTCACATCGTTGATATCTACGCTAGGGGTAATCAATCCTGCTCATGCTAATGTTAACTTAACTCAGCGATTAATACACACTAATGATGGTCGTACTTGTATCACCAATCCTCACGGTCTTAAGGATTTTGTGTGTATTCGCGACACAGAAAGAGATCCAAAATCTGCACCTCCACCTAAATCAATGGTAGTCTCATCGCGTCCGTCGGATAATACAGTTGCAGAACTGGATTTCACCGATGAAGAAAGTGAGGCAGCAATTAGAATATTTAAGTGTGACTGTCCGTATTGTATTAACTCTTTGCGGCAATTGCGGGGTACTGGCAACTTAGTGTACTAGATTGACAACGTACTATTCAATTTAAGTGATACTGCTGTTTGTCTTAGTAAAAAAAAGCATTTTTTGTAACCAAATATATCCTAGTTTTTCAATTGATTGATAGTTTCTTATATAATTATTCGCTTCAAACTACCGCTAGTTTTTTATTGTGTTTTATTGCCACAATTATTGTCTTTTTAACCAAATTGATTAAGCCTCGTCACACCAATATTGGCAAGGCTCAAATTTTTGATTAAATAACCACAGAAGCACAAAGGCACAGAGATGAGAAGTTATCAATAGTGTCCCCTGTACCCCTATACTCCTACACCCCTCTTCTCAACTCTGAATAAACTGCCAAGGTTTCTTGATTAACACGCCCAACTGTCAGCCTATCTATATTTTGTTGTGCTTGGTCTTGCCAATGATGTAGTAGACTAGGCTCGCTGAGTAATTTTGTCAGTGCGTTTGCTAAAGCTGGGCTATCTTTTACTGGCACTAAAATACCTGCGCGACCATGATCTAGTGCTTCAGGTATACCGTCTACATTGGTGGCAATAATAGCACAGCCTGCTTCACGGGCTTCTGGAATCACTAGGGGAGAAGGGTCACGATGAGAAGCGAGTACAAATATATCTGCGGCTAATAGGTAACGTTGCGGTTCTGGTTGGAAACCTGCAAAATGAATGCGTTGGCGTTGCCCGCCGCAGGCATCGCTAAAACCTGCTGCTTGTGCTTGTTCCTCAAAAATCTGCTTTTCAGGGCCATTTCCTACTATATATAGGTGCGCTTGGGGAAAATTTGGGGCAATCTGTGCGAAAGCTTCAATTAACTCACTAATACCTTTACGTTGATACATTCCGGCAACTGTAGCGATCGCCGGATGTTGTAATTCTACAGGTAAATATTCTTTAATACTACGAGTGCGGACACTACCCAATGTACCATTAGATACTACTCGCAATTTCTGCTCAGGAATGCCACGCCTAGCCATTGATTTAGCAACAGCATGGCTGACAGCAATTACCCGATCTGCTAATCCCATCAATATGGCACTGCGTTGAAATTCATTGTGTACGGTGGCGACTAAGGCGTAATCAGCAGAGGCTTTGAGGAATCTCCCTAGCACTACCCCCGTCATCATGTGGGCGTGGACAATATCTGGTTGAAATTCTTTGATAATTCTTCGATAACGTCGAGTAGCATGAATTAAATTTACAGGTGTTCTAGTTTGGTCTAACTCAAAGTGTTTAACACCATACTTTGTTAATAATGTTTCATATTCTCCGCCAGCCGATGCTACAGCTACATCATGATTATTTTTGGCTTGTAGACAAGCTAAATCTACAGCTACGTTCACGATACCATTACCAATTTCGCGGACGTGATTTAAAATATGTAGTATACGCATTAGAGTCAGCTAATATTAAGTTTCATTACTGAAAATAAATCCCTATCTAGTGGCAATTATCCGGAAGTTTTTGTTAATTCTTTGTTGTTAGTTGTCAGTATTCTTAACTGTAGAGACGTTGTATACAACGTCTCTACATAATTCAGATGTAATGTGCTGTATTTTCACTACTGACAACTGACATTTTACTAACTAGGTAATCGATACATAATTACTTTTCCTCTGGCGTTCTCTTCCAAAAATACTAAATATTCGCCATTGGAGCGACGAAAAGCGCGGATACCGTAGGGTATATCTATCCAGCCTCTTTCAGCGCCTATTTCTGGTCCGGGTGTTAATACTTGAATTGCTTCTCCTGTGCTGGCTTTGTAGACATAAACTCCCGCTCTTTTACTATCGGCTGCAAAAACTCTGTCGCCAACAATATCCATTGCTTTAATGTGCAGTTTGGGATCAGCTTTAGTATCGTAAGGCAGGGCTATGCGCCATCTAATTTTTCTGTTTTTACTCCAATTGTCGTAACGGATAATTTCTGTACCAACTAATCCCCAATCACCATCAAGATTTGGGCGATCGCTAGTATAACCCCCCAGATACATCACATCTTGTTTGGGAAAATACTTGATTCTGGTCAAAGTTGTAAAAGGTGTGGGCATGGGTAACTTTCCTCCAGCCGCTTTGCCATAAATTGGACAGCCGTGAGTATCTAATTTTTGAAAAGGATAACGTTTGATATAGCCAGCTTCGGCGGCTTGCCAGATATCTCCTTTGCTGTCTATTTCCCAACCCCAAACGGAACTGTCTTCTTCGCCTAAGACTTTGTATTCATCGCTTTGAATTGCACCATCACCATTGGTATCATGCCATAACCAACTACCTTTCTTTGGCTGGTCAGCAGGCCAGTCAAGATGCTCTTTGCCAAAGATACCGCAAGGAACGGCTATCTCTCCATCAAAACGATAAATTAATAGGCGTTGTGACATCATATCTGAAGAGAGATATAGTAACCGCTTCCCACCTAAGCGACGAACAAAGGCGGCTGTGGGTGAGGTGTGTAGCCGTCCATCATCTGGATAGCGGAACTTGTCTAAGGTATATGCTTTATACTTCCATTCTTTGCCGTTATTTTTGCTGTAGTCCATGACGAAGTGTTCGTTTTTGGTGAACACATCTCTACCATCAGTGTCAGGATCTGCATCGGCGTTATCTACGAATTGCAAACCGAGTAAGCGCCACTGGAGTTTTCCTGATGGCGAGAACTTTCTTAAGTCAGTACCTGTGTTATTAAATCCGTTGTTACTGATGTAGATATTGCCTGCTGTATCTGTACCTACTCCGGTAATACCATAGAGTTTCAAATCTTGGACTTCTCCATAAATACCTGTATAGAGTCCGCCTTTTTCGCCAAAAGTGCCAACTAGTACAGGTTTGTTGGTGATGTGATAGATGATGACTTGCTGACGCTTACCGTTGTCAGCTACTAATAGTCTACCTTGGTCGTCAAAGGCGATCGCCGTTGGGTTAGCAACATCGGTAATTTGTTGGGGTAGTCGTTGACCTTGGGGCGAATAACTCACAACTTTTTTGTTTTGAATTATCCATAGGTTATTCTGGTTATCAATAGCGATCGCACCTGGATCAGTCACCTTAAAGCTGCGTAGTTGCTGCATTGTGTCAATATTGTAAACAAGAATGCGATCGCTAGCAGGATCACTTACATATAACTCATCGCCTCTAGTTGCTAACCCTGTTACCTCAGTTCTATTATTGATGATGAGCATACTTTTATCCCAACCACGCCCCCCAGGGAAAGGTGCAGGTTTCCCAGACAAGTCATAGCGTCTGACGTTGTACCAAACAGTTCCCTCTGGTGGATAATCTTCACCTGGCTTACCTGAGTTTGACTGCTGCATAGCCAAATATATGTACCGTTGATTCCCGGTAATAGCTATTCCGCCTAAGCGTCCCCAGCCATGTAAGTCATCTAGTTTACCAATTACATCACCATCTTTATAAATACCTGCTTCTCTACCCCCTTCATCCCAATGACTGGCGACGTAAGCTGTACCATTTGGCGCAACATACATCCCCGCCATGTAAATTTGCACCCATTTTTCACCACCAAAACTATTACCTATCCAAGAGGTTTTGTAGGCTGATTTATTTGCTGTTTTATTTGATTCTTTATTAGTTAGCTGTGCCAAGGTATTGTGAGTTATTTTCTCAGTAATTGTTGGCATGGTATTGACAACCCAAGGTATATAATTGCCTATAGGATTAATGATTATCACCATCAATATGGTGAGGAAAAACAGATATATTTTCAAACTTCGGAAGTTGCGATTACGGGTTATCTTTTTAATATACCTAATACAGTTTTGGTAAAAATTGTTAAACCGTGAGGTTAATCTTTTTTCCATAAAAATATTTCAATGCTTAATTAGTACAGGACTTAAGCACCAAGGTTATCTGTTAAGACTGGGTGTAAGGGTGTAGGTTTTAAAGGTTTACCCCCCTACACCCCTATACCCTTGTCCAAACCCTTGATTTTTCGTTTTCATGCGTAAGTCCTATAAATGATTTATTCTTGAAGCTTAATGTTATATCAGTAAAATATAAAAATTTTTCTGGTGATTAGGCAGGTGCTTTTAATTTCAAGTATTTTGAAATTAAAAGCACCTGCTCAATCAGTACGTGGCGCTGCACTCCTACACTATGCGCGAATACACCTTTAAAACTATCTCATGCACAGGCGATCGCTAAGGTATTATTGATGTTCATTGGCTTTATTTTCTTGGTTTAGCTTGCGGTTACGCATTTTGAGCAAAACTTGCTTAAATCTTTCAAAATCTTCTACACTCAGTTCCGTCTGTTGCCAAACTTCCCGTTCCATTAAACGTTCAAACCAACTTTGCAAATTAGGATAATTACTAAAACTAATTCCTATTTTTGGCAACAAAGACAAATCTGTTCCCGCCACAATATCCGCCAAAGTAAACTGTTCGCCAGCATAATAAGAGCCATTACCTAGACATTCTGATAAAAATTTTAAACCTTTATCGATATGCTCATTTGCCTGCAAAAACTTTGGAGAATCTTTCGTTTCAAAAAGCAAAAGAATCATCTTTGGCAATAGTTCATGTGTAGTTACCATCTGTACCATTCTTACTTTTGCTAAAGATTCAGCATCTGTAGGTAACAGTGCAGGTATAGGATATTTAGCTTCTAAATAATCCATAATTGCTAAAGATTCTACTACCCGAAAACCATCATCTAGGATTACTGGAATGTGATTAAATGGGTTAATCTCTAAAAATTCAGGTTGCAATTGATCGCCATTGAGTTTCATGAGAACTGGTTCAAATTTAATTTCTTTTTCTAGTAATGTCCGCCATACACGACGGGACATAGGTGAGTGAGGATTGTAATAGAACTTGAGCATACGTTTTTCTCTCTCAAAAAAGACCGATAGGTTTGTCAGACAACAAAAAAATTTCTACAAAATACTTTTCAGACAACCAAACACAAGTAATAAAGCGCCAACTAAAGAACCAATCGCACCTAATTTAATTCTTAATTATCTGCCTAATTGGATTTTTTGCTAGTTAAATATTTATGTTGTAGTTTCTCTGGAATACTGATTGGACGACCAGTTTGCAAATTTATAAATGCACCTTTCTGTATAGCTACTGCTGCTAACTGATTATTAGATAAAATCTCTGCTTGTACAGTCCATTTTAAGCGCCCTAAATCGCTAGCCCATAAGCGTCCTATTACTTGATCAATCAACTTAATAGGACGTTTATATTCAATTTCAGTCCCAGCAAGTACAGGTACATATCCTTGTTCCATTTGCTGGTGAATTGGTAAATGTTCTTCTAAAAATTTGAGGCGTAAATCCTCTAGCCACTTAATATACACAATATTGCTGACAATCCCAGCAAAGTCAATGTCATAGGTTCTTACGGGTATTTTTACCACTACTTCTAATGGTCTATGTGAGTTGTTGACTGTTAGCATAATCACTCCTATTTTCTCAGACTTATCGGTCGGTTATTTCCCAAAAAAATTATCAGCTTTTTGAGGATGGGTTACGCACATAACCTCAAACTTCTACTTTATAGTTGAGATTTAATTCATCTCCAGCTACACCTCTAATTCCCCAATTGTGTTTTGCGGTTTCCAAAATTGTGATTTCGATATCATCAACTGCGATTTGCAAGTGTTTGTGAATTTTCTTAAATATTTCTTGCAATAGATTTTTTTTTGTATCTATAGCACGTCCTTCAAACATAACAATTTCAATAATTAAATAATTTTCAGTTCTATCAGGTGGATAGTAGAAATCGGTTTTATCCAGTGGGAAAAACCGATGAAATCTTTTCTCAGGGCTAATCTGTAAAACTTCCACCAGAGAAGCATGAATTATATCTGATAGCTCTGCTTTAATTGGGTTCAGTGTTTTTGCTAAACCATAAACTTTAACTTGTACCATTGATTTTCAGGTTATTTTCTATGTAATAATTCAGGTGATTAACTGCTGTTTGCATATAAACAGTATCGTCATAAAGCTGACTCATCATCATTGCACCTTCTAAAGTGGCAACTATGATAGTGGCAACTTCATCAGGATTTATATTATTTTGAACCTCTCCTTTCTCAATTCCCGTTTGAATCACTCGCCGAATCAGATTCAGCCAAGAGTTCATCGCCTGTTGACTACGTTCTCGTAATGCAGGGTGTGCATTATCACTTTCGACAGCCGTGTTGAGTAGTGGACATCCTCCAGCAATGGGTGGGTTTTCTGCAAAACTATTAAAGACGGCAATTAGTGCTTGGAGACGTTCTATTGCATGGCGCTTGCTACGTATGGCTATTCTATAGTGCTTGCTGATAGATGCGATCGCATAATCAAAAGCCTGTATTGCTAGTTCATCCTTGCTTTGGAAGTGATTGTAAATTCCTCCTTTTTGCAACCCAGTCACACGCATGATGTCAGAAATCGATGCACTAGCATATCCCTGTTGATTAAACAGTTCTGCCGCTTGTTGAAGGATTCGAGTTTTTGTTTCTTCGCCTTTAGACATATTGTTTACAGACCAATTGGTCTGATTGAATATAGCATAACATACAGCAGTTTGCAAGAGCGATCGCTTCATTTACCGTTTCTTCTTGCGAACCATCAACGATGTTCCAGACTCGCTGTGGGTATTGTAGGAGTTTTTGCCAGTGGCGATCGCTGAAAATCCGCCCTTCAACGGCGCGGAAGTCTCGGAACTTTGTCAAAGAACCTATTACTGACCAAAGCAGCCATATTATAAGTAATTAGTCAAACTCAATATGAGACAATGAATCAAAAGTCAATGCAGATATTTAAAGTCATCGAAGAAGCCATTACGAAACCGCCCATTCCCCATGAACCATATAAGCAATCATTGAAAGCCTGGGCTATGTATTGTTTACGAGATAGAGGCTTTAAAGTTATATACGCTCAAAATGCCGATTTTGCCATTGAAACCAAAGCCGGAGAAAAACTATACTTTAAAGTCTCCAATAGCCCTGTTGATCAAGATAGCTCCATCAGCTGGATAGTTTGGGATAGCGCCAGCAAAAGCGCCAGCCTGATTCCAGAGGCTAAGAGTTAGAGGCTAGGGGTTAGGGGTTAGAGGCTAGGGGTTAGGGGTTAGAGGCTAGAGGTTAGGGGTTAGAGGCTAGAGGTTAGAGGTTAGAGGCTAGGGGGTTAGAGGTTAGAGGCTAGAGGCTAGGGGTTAGGGGTTAGAGGCTAGAGGTTGGGGGTTAGAGATTGGAAGTTACCCATGAAAACCTTCTTATCTAACCCCTAACCTCTAAACTCTCATCCCTAGCCTCTAGCCCCTAGCCCCTAGCCTCTTAATAAGAATATGCTTTTTCCCGTCAAAACCAATCAAGCCTTGCTGCTGTAATTTACCCATCAATCGCGTAATTGTCACTCTATTTGGTGATTGTTGATGTCCGATAAGTGGTGAGCCTATTTATCAGGATAACTATTAGTGCATGGAGGTACGTCCGCCGCTAGCATCAGACTATTTAAGACTAGAGGTATAGACAAACTTTTTGGAACTTGTTGATGGAGATTTTATAATTTTCATAACTCAGGTAGGATGTCTAGTAGTTCACCACGCAAATATTGACTCTTGTAGGCTGGGGAAAGGAAAAGGTTAAAGGGAAAGGTATAAAATCCTTCCCCTTTTCCCGGTCTTGCCCTATCATAATTTTTTGGCTGACTACTAGCGGGACTTAAACAAAATTTAAGAAAAAAAAGGCATTTAGAACAGCTATGTCTTTTCGATTCATTGATTGGTTGAACTTAAATCGTGACGTGTTTGCTGCTTACAAAGCTAGTTTTGGTTACATTTGAGCTTAATTTTTGTCTAATACCATTTCTCTATGAAGTTGAGCTTAATATTGCTTTCTATAACTCACGCAAAGGCGCATTCGCGTAGCGTCTCGTAGAGAAGACGCAAAAGTTGCTGTAATTATATTCAGCTCATTGTTAGAGAGATTTGGTATAAGTCCCGTTAGCATTTTATTTAAATCATTTGATACGTCACTAGCTATAATTGCTCAAAATCTTTTTCAGGAATTATGTAATATTTCTTAACAATACTTGAAAAAGTATATTTATTAAAATAATATAAGCGGATTGTAAATAAAAATAGCATTTGTAAGTTGCTATAAACTGTCTTAAATATATAATAATTAGAAATCAGCGAACTCGTACAAGCGATCGCTCCTCAGCAAAAATAGCGAAAATGATACTGAGCTATTAACGATAATACTGACGTGGAAACTTTCTAGTCAGAAACAAAGCAATTAACAATAAACCTTCAAACGGAATAAATGAAAATTTCAGGCTACAGCATAGCCAAAAAAATCCTATTAATATAGAAACCACCCGCCATATTTGATTAGTCATTATTAGACTAATAGCCACAAAAAATATAGCTAATCCCAAAGTTATAAATGAAGTCAAGAGCATATCTATGCTACCTAGAGTGATTTTGTGTTTGGTCTATGCTACAAGAGAACAAGATTTTATTCTCTGGACATAAGTAGAACGGACTAAATAAATCAAGGTTTGTAGTAAGGACTTTAGTCCGGGGAAAAGGACTAAAGTCCTTACTACGAACTCAATCGTGATAACTTTACACTACTTAACATAGTTTAATTTATTTTCGACGGTTTACTT
>DATNQO010000239.1:0-2710 GCA_036704005.1 Leptolyngbyaceae cyanobacterium
TTTATTATTAAGTCTCCCCACTTCTATCCCTGTATCTTGTTTAGTGATGGGTTCTCCTTTCTCATTGAAATCTTGTACTAATCCATCCCAATTGAACATTTTAATAAACGTGTCTGACACAAACTTTTTGATTACTTCATCAGACCGTTCTTTTGGGTCTACGGCTCTAGCTGTAATTGTTTCCCCAGATGTTAGCTGTACCAGTGCCAATTGTTTTTTATTTAATATCGAAATTGCTCCATAATTCAGGAATTGTAATAATATAGATACGAACGCCATTGAGAACCCAGCTAGAGAGATTATTCCTACTCTAGTTGTTACATATTTGTTGTAGCTAAGGAGCTGCAATGGCTCCTTCTTGGGTTGAGTCTTATTTTTGTGATTCAGCATTTTTTAATTAGGGGCATTTTTTAATTAAGGGAGGTATCACTTCGCCATTTTTCCGGCTAAACTACCACCTTTAGTGACAACAGCTTTAGCAATTCCAATAGCAATTCCAGTGTAAGTTTCAGTAGCTTTATTAATTTGAGTGAGGACAGCAACACCACCACCAGCCGCTAATCCTGTAGCTAAAAAAGGAGCGAAAATGCCAATAGTAAACAGGAAGAACATCGGCTGATAAGACTTAGAATCAGCTACTAATTGTCCGGCGAAACCAACAATTATATTGAAGCAGAGTTTGCCAAAGCCTACGCTAAAATATCCTACTAACCAAGTGTAAATTGATTTAGCTCCGTAAGGCAACAAAGAACCACCAACTGCTACTGGCCCAAGCAGTGCTGTCATTAACATTGTTAGTTCAATGCCCCACTGATAAGCTCCATTCATGCCGACTAGAATGATAGTAACAATGTCCGTAACAGCAGACCCGACAAAGGCATTAATGGGAGCCAAAACTACATCCATTGGTGATGCTTTTTTCTCTAGAGCATCCTTATAAGCATCAATAGTACCGTTAATAGAGTCAACAAACCAATCAAATAACCCACCTCTTTTAAATTTATCTGGATATTTTTTGGTTAAATCTTCTTTCGCTTGCTCCAGGCAATCTATTTGCTCTTGTTGTTTTAAAGACGAATTTTGGCACTTATTAACAGTTATGCCAATGGCGCTACGTGCTGCTTCAGTTCCTAATGCACTTTCATAGGCTTTTTTCAGGTCAATCCCCACCGCCGCCTCAGCAAGAACTGTATTATTTACGTTATTTATGTAGTTTCTAATCCCTAAAGTGGATTTCCCTAACGCATTCCCATTATTACTTAGTAAAACCACAACTATTAAAGGCCAAATAAAATCTGTGTAAGCCCGTTGTTCTTCCCCCGCCATCATTCTTTTTGTCCATTCAACGACGAAAAAAGTTAATGTTGCGATCGCAAATAAAGCGCCAACTTTACAGATTGCTGAATAAACACCACCTGTAATAGTTTCGTTCCAAAGCTTGTCAAAGCCTTTAGCTACTTCAATCGCATTTTCCTTGGCGAAATCAGCTATATCGCCACCATCCAGTTTGGCTAATAAATAGTACATAATCAATTTTTTTGACCTAATAAAAATGTATGAAGAGGAAAGAGAAGTCAGAAGTCAGAAGTCAGAAGTCAGAATACCCCAAGCAGTCAAGTCAGGGATTTCAAACAAGCGCTCGTATTTTTCTTTTCTCCACAGATAAATCCGAGGACTTTAAACTTCTATTCATTCACCAGTCGCACAGCAGCATTCTGACTCCTGCCTCCTGCCCTCTGCCTCCTGCCTCCTGCCTTCTTCATTCCTCAGCAGAAGCAGGATCTAACCGTGCATTAAGTACAACTTCATGTACTAATGACAACCTGCCATCTTCCTCGGAATTTTCTTTTTTGCGTTGTGAATCAAGATGATCCGCCACCTGTGCCAACATCAGGTTTGAATAGGATGTATCTTGCCTCGCCAGCAATGAATCAGTGCGTTGTTCAGCCAGCATCGACACAATCAACCCATTTTGTTTAGCGATCGCCTTGAGAATATCCTGGGACGCATCCATATTCTGAGCTTCTTCGGCAAGTGAACTAGCTTCCTGAGCGATTTGGGAAGTAGTGTCTATTTTCTCCTGCGTCTGCTCTTGCCCTTTTTCCCCAATCACACTAGCAACTGAACCAAGCGTCAGTTCACGCTCTAGCTCCTGTGATTTCTCTTGAGCGACTGGATAAGAATAATCATCCTTGAGTGAATCTTTCAATTTTTGGCTAGCGGACATAGGATCAGGCGCTCCCAATTCTCCAATAGAAGCGTCAATTGCTGCATTAGCGTTTTCTTTGATTTCACCCCAAGAATTGTTAATTTCTTCTTTAGCCCAAGATTGAATTTCGCTAACTTCACCCAGTAAATCGGAGACTAATGAATTGATAAAATCGTTGATACTAAAACCATAGCTAGGTGCAGCTATTAATAAACTGCCAACTGTAGCAGAAACTATTACACCAATTGTCCGTTTTTTCATTACGCAACCTGCCTTATTTTTGAAGAAGAAAGTAAGTTCTTCGCCAATTCTGATAACTCTTCCCCCCGAATCATCCTGATATAATCCTCCGAAAACTTTACTAAACCAAGTAAAGGATCATCTTGATAATGTTTGAGGAAAAGAGTTCTCAATTCTTGTTCTGTTGGATTATTAGCAACTGAGGCTAATAAACAGTAAGCCGGATAATAGCGACAGAAAGTCAGCTTGCCATTATCATCC
>DATNQO010000240.1:0-34023 GCA_036704005.1 Leptolyngbyaceae cyanobacterium
CTTGTACTCCGACCAATTGAGAACGCCCTAGAAGGGCGGGGCTTGATACCCATGTTCCGCTCCGCTTCACGGCTTCGGGACAGGGATTGCTCCCCCTGCTCCCTGCCCCCTGCCCCTCCGCCTCTTCGGTCAACTGTCAACTGCCAACTGCCTGCCACCTGTCCCCTGTCAACTGTCCCCTGTCACCTGTCCTGGTGGTATTGGTAAAGTGAAATAGAATGTGCTGCCCACGCCAAGGGTACTTTCTGCCCAAATACTACCATCATGTTGTTGAATAATATTTTGACAAATCGCCAAGCCTAGACCGGTTCCTCCTTTGGCTCGCGCATCAGAGATGTCTACCTGCCCAAAACGTTCAAAGATTGTTTCTAGTTTGTCGGCGGGAATACCTCTACCTTGGTCTTTGACGGCAAAAAGCACTGAGCCTGATTGAGGTTGAGTCGATAAGGTAATCACTGAGTTAGGGGGTGAGAACTTGATGGCGTTGCTCAATAAATTGGTGAGGGTTTGGATAATTAAGTCGGGGGAAGCCCACACGCGATCGCTAGTAGGCATAATAGTAATTGTGATGGCGGCTGTCACGGCGATTGATTGTACTCCCTCTACCGCTCGTTGAATTAAATCGGCGGCGTTGCAGACTTCCTTGACCAGATGCACTCGCCCGGAAGATAAGCGCTCTAAGTCCAAAATATCATTAACCAAACGCACGAGGCGATCGCTATTTGTTAAAGCTTGCTGAATCATCCATTTAGCTTTTTCTGGTCTGTTGTCATAGTTACCAGTATTCAACAGGGCTAAAAATCCTTGAATTGCTGTGAGCGGGGTACGCAGTTCATGGCTGACAATGGAAATGAACTCATTTTTCATCTGCTCAATAGCTTGCTGTTCGGTGATATCTTGGATCTGCAAGACATAGTACAAGGGTTGACTCTGAAAATCTCTCACCAGTGACAGGCTCATTAATCCCCAGGCGATGCGTCCGCCATTACACAAGTAACGCAACTGCACTTGTACTGGGCGATTTTCATTGCTCAATACCTGTGTCATGCTCTTTTCCAACTGATGCACATCTTCTGGGTGAATGATCTCAAATGCTCTGAAACTAGATAATTCTAACCCAGAGTAGCCCAGCATTTCCCTCAGCATGGGATTGATTTGTAACCATTGCTGATTCAATCCTAATAGCGCCATCCCAATGGGAGCATCATAAAACGCATGGCGGAACCGCTCTTCACTCTCACGCAAGGCGGCTTCGGCTTGTTTCAGGTCAGTAATATCTAGTAACACTCCATACCAAGCAATTTCCCCATTGGGGCGGCGTTCTGGGCGGGAATTTGCCCGTACCCATTTAGTTTTGCCGGAGGGAGTAAGAATTCGCCATTCGTGAGCAAAGGGTTCTAAGGTTTTGAGACTTTGGGTAGTTAGTTGATTGTAGAGAGCGATATCATCAGGATGCACTTGCCTATATGTGATGAGAGAATCTGCTAAAACCTGTTCGGGTTCTAATTCCTGAATTTCTCGCACGCCGGAACTGATATATTCATAACGCATTTCACCTGTATCTGGGTAATAGGTGAGGATGTAAATTTGTGCAGGTGAAGCAGCCGCAATTTTTTGAAAGCGGGCTTCACTTTGTCGTAGGGCGGCTTCAATGGCTTTGCGATCGCTAATATCCATCATCACACCATGCCATACCAGTACGCCATTCTCCCGGTATTCTGGTCGAGAATTTGCTTGCACCCACTTAATTTTGCCACTAGGGGTAATGATCCGCCACTCATGCTGAAACGGCTGCATATTTTCAATCGCTCGGATCACTGCTTGCTGATGCCCTTCTCGGTCTTCAGGATGAAAACAGTCAAATGCCACCATTGGATTTTTGAGTGCTTCAGCCAAGGGAATTTCCTGTATTTCCTCAAAGGCTTGGCTGAGATATTCAAACCGCACAGGTCTACCTGGATATTCCTCAATTGTGTAAATGATTGCGGGGGAAGCAGCGCCTAACTCTCGGAAGCGAATTTCGCTTTGACGCAAAGCCTGTTCAATTTCTTTGCGATCGCTAATATCTAAATTTGTTCCCAGTAATTGAATTACTTTCCCTTGTTCGTCAATGTCTGCTTCTCCTCTGGCTTCAATATATCGAATTGAGCCATGAGGTTGAATAACTCGCAACTCTATTCTATAAGGGATTTGCGTGGCGATCGTTTGCTCAAGGCTTTTGTTCACCAATTCTCGGTCTTCGGGATGAATTAGCTCCATAAATTCAGATATGGAGGGTTCTGGCAAAGATATATCCCAACCAAAGATTTGAAAACTTTCCTCAGACCATGTAATTTTCTGGGTTTTGATATCTAGTTTCCAACTACCCACATGGGCGACCTGCTGGGCGCGACGCAGATCCGCTTCACTTTGTCGCAAAGCTGCCTCAGCTCGTTTGCGTTCAGTTATATCTGTTACCCGTACCAAATGGATGACTTGGTGAGCGATCGCCACTTCCTTAGCGGCGAGGTTGCCCCAAAACAAATTTCCCTTGCGGGTAAAGTATTGCAGTTCGGTACTCCAAAAACCTTTCTCCTGTATTTGGCTGCCGATTTCTCCTAGTTCTTCTGAGGTAAATGGGTGTACTTGTAGAGTGTGACCTAAAATACCAATTAGTTCCGCTTTACTTTCCGCTTCAAATAGTTGCACTGCTCGCTGATTACAGTCGGTGATTAACAGTGTGTCTACATCGACCAAAAATAGAGCATCGGCAGATTCGTTATAAATGCTTTCGCGCAAGTCTTTTTGCCGCCGCAGTTCTAATTCTGCCAGTTTGCGATTGCTAATATTTTTAGTAACAGTAATTATATGAGGTTGTCCTTGTAGCTCAATGATATCTGCGGAAATAAGCACTGTGAGAATCTCACCTGTTTCGTCCCGGAGTGTAAATTCTTGGTTACGAACTGTTTTACCTGAGAGTAAATCTTGGATGTAACATTGTTTCTCGTCTATATTGAACCAATAGTTCAGCTTTGTCACTGTGTTACCAATAACTTCTTCCCTAGAACAACCATATAAATCAATAAAGGCTTCATTGACATCTATACATTGCCCGTTGAGGGTGAAAATTCCCATCGCTTCGGGACAGGTACGAAATACTTTAGTAAAGCGTTCTTCTGACTGTTCTAGGGCAATTTTGACGGACTCATAAGACTGTCTTAGCTGCAGGGACATCCAATTTAAAGACTGTTCCAGAACTTGGAACTCAGCAATTAGGCTATCTTGTTTAATGGGTTGATTCCACTCTCCATCTGCCAACGCCAAGCTAGTTTGACCCAATTTTTGCATAGGTCTGACAATAAATTCCGTCAGTAATAATCCTAAAGCGATCGCACCCACTAAAGCCACAAAACTAAAAATTAGAGTGAAGCGTGTATTGGCAACAATTTCTGCGGTAAAATCTGTCTCTGGTACAACTGTCACAATTAACCAGTCAAGCCCTAATTGATCGCGGTAAGGGATGACGAGTAAGAATTGCTTTTGCCCTTCTATCTCAAAGTTAAGTTTCTGTGTAGACTGAATTTGACTTAAGTCCCCACGGGAAAGCAGATATTCACCTGCTGAACGAATTAGCGGTTGCTGACTATCTCTCACCATCAGGCGTTGGTTCAGTGTCCCCTTAGCATCTGCTAAAAAGGGCGGTTCAGGGGTGGAAGCAGCCACCATTAATCCTGAACGTTCCATAATAAAAACTTGTCCGTGAGTGCCTACCCGCAATTTCTTGAGAAACTTACTAATGGTCAGCAGGTCTATATCGCTGGCAAAAACCCCCAGAAGTTGCCGTCTTTGATTATAAATAGGGTAGGCGGCGGCAATTCCTAAACCTCTAGAAGCCGGCACATATACATAAATTGGTGTCCAGGTTGGTTTGCCTTTGGAGATTGCCTGTTGATAAAAAGGTCTTTGAGTTCCATCATAATTTGGCTCACGAACTAATAACTGTTGCCGCTTCCTTTGACTATCTACGCCATATACATACAGTTCCCCTTTAACAAAATTTTTGGTGAAGGAAACCGTCAGACCTCGTTCATCGTTGCCGGCTCCCACAAGTCCGCCTTGGGGGTTGATAAAATGGATGCGCTTGGAACCAAATTCTTGAATTTGACCAAAAAAATAAGGTTCTAAACTTTGGGGATTAGTGATATCTATTTGATTAAGTTTGCTGGCTTGAACATTGAGACGATTGATTAAATGTGGAGTCTTTAAATAATTACTCAAATATAAATGGATGCGATCGCTCATCTCGCTCATCAACTGATATGCCAAACTATTCACTGAACGCTGGGAATTTTGCCATGATTCATAGCTGACTAAAGCAGTTGTTCCCCCAGTTAACAACACAAAGGGAACAGTCAGGACAAGCCTTAAAGAAATCTTCAATTTTTTGTTGTTAGCTTGCTTTCTGCCAATCAAATCGGAGAGCCACACCTGCCCATCCTCCGTTTCTAGATTTTGAGTTTTGCCTGTAAACGAGAACGATTAATGCGGCTGATCACGCGATTTATTAACTCCGGCTCGACTACAGGCTTGCCAATAAAATCATCGGCTCCTGCTGCAAACACCTGTTGAATGAATTTTATCTCTGTATGGGCAGTAACAACCAAAATCGGTAAATTTCCCCAATATGGGTCTTGTCTGACTACACGGCACAAGTCGATACCACTATAGGTCGGCATTTCTAAATCAATCATTAACAGGTCAGGAGTTGTGCTAACTAATGTCTCCCAAAATTTTTGAGGATTTTGTAAGGTCTTCACCGTCATTCCCCAAGGTTGCAGCATATTGCTCAATATATCCAGCATCAGGGGATCATCGTCTATAATCATCACCTTTGCTTGACTAGTTTGGGATTGAGGTATAAGTTGAGTGATTGCCCCAAATACTTCAGTAGTAGTCGGCTTACTCAAAAATGCCTCGACTCCTAAACGAGCAACAGCTACTCGCTGTGTGAAGTTGTCTTGGTCTGCTAAGACGAGAATTGGCTTATTCGGAAACTTTTGTTTCAGATTCTCCAGCAATTTTAAACTTTTTTGGCTCAATTTGCTGCCATTGAGGTTGAGTAAAATCACTTGCGGAGACTGATAAACGTTTTGTTGAACGCTTTCCCAATTAGCGGCTACTTCCAGCCGCAATCCCCAACTTGCAGCTTGGCTTTTCAGTTGGTTAATCAAAGGTTCATCATTGATAGCTAAGACCAAGGGAAGTTGGGTTGACTCAAATTTGTCTTCAGTTAAAAATGTCGGAGGTTGGCTGATCGCTTCTCTGAGTTGACCAACTAGTAACGACAGTTGCACAGCATTCTGTGAGGTTAAGTTTTTCTCGGCGATGAGTAGATGTTCAATTGCTTGAGCTAACTTGGAACCTGTTTCGTAACCAAATGAGCCTAGCGTTCCCGCTAGTTTGTGTGCTTCGGAACTTGCTTGCTGCTGTAATTCCGGCGGTAATTGTCCTGTCTGTAAGGCTAGTTCGGCTTGTTCTAGCAAAGTTAGCCGCCCGGCAAAGGTATTTTTATAGCGTTCTATAGTTTTGTTGATAGCGGCGATGGTCTTTGTGCGATCGCCAGTCATCGCTTTTTCACGTTTGCAGAGAGTTTGTTCCCTATCCAGCCTTTGGGGTGGACTTTTTAGCCGATACCCCAAGCCATAAACCGTTTCTAGTAATTCAGCAGACATTCCCGCAGTCTTCAACTTGTGGCGCAAGTCTTTAATTAAATTAGTCACCGCCCCTTCACTTGGTGTAGCATCAAGTGACCACAAGCGGTCAATAATATCACTCCGGCTAAAAACACGTTGTGGATTACGCAAAAATAGCCCTAGCAAGCTATACTCTTTAGGACTTAAAGATATCGGTTGTCCATCATAAGTCACTTCTGCCGACACAGTATTCACGCAGAGATTTCCCCAACTCAACAAGCTAGGTGTAAGTTGGCTTGTACCTCGGCGTAGCAATGCCCTTATCCTTGCTAATAACTCAGAAATATCATAGGGTTTAGTAACATAATCATCTGCACCTGCATCTAATCCTTTGACTACATCAGCACTGTGATCCTTGGCAGTCAGTAAAAGAATCGGCTGTTGAATCCCCTGGGCGCGGAGTTGTCGGCAAAGGTTAATTCCATCAAGCTTAGGAATCAGTAGATCCAACAATATCAGGTCAAAGTTGGATAAAGTTGCTAACGTTAGCCCATTTTGACCATCTGTTGCCAGTTCAACTGTATAATGCTCCGCCGTGAGAATCTCACTTAGTATAGTCGCAGATGCTACATCGTCCTCTACCAGCAAAATTTTCACAACTTCTACTATTTACTAACCAACTATTAACATGATTAAACATAGCTATCAATGCTTAATAATAAAACATTTAAGCCCACACTGAAACAATGTTGTGTAATTTTTCGGCCATAACTTTCTAGCATCACCATTTCACAATACAGCAATTTGCTTGATTAATCAAGGCCAAACTCTAAAAAACCGTTCTTTCAACAACCATATTTGCATGAGAGTAGCTCATACTAAGTTGCTCTCAAAGGTAGTATAGCTGTCGTCACATAGGTTAGGACATTTTCAAAGCTTGAATGCTGGGAATAGTAAGACTTTACCTTCTGCCTCTGGTTGGTGAGCGAAGTCTAACCACTGTCTGCCAAAACGAATATCTTTGAACACAACTTGGTATCAACTCCTGTCATTTACCCAAATTCTCTCCGTACTCACATAGAGATACGCAGGCTTGCGTTGCATGAGAGTTTAGGCGAAAATTAGACAAAAACTGCGCAAAAAGCGTCAATATACAGCACCACAAATCAAAGTATTATTTGCACAGATCAAAAGTTTTAGTTAAAAACACAACACATCTATTGCTTCAGGAATTACTTTTGCAAGTCCTTGATGCGGATAGTACCGAGTTTTAAGTCAGGAATAAGATAGCAACTATGAACAAGAAATGGACTGTCAAGCGAATCACTATCAACCTCACATCAGATGAAGCCAACAGGCTGGAAAAGTATTGTCAGCAGACAGGTAGACCAACAACGGATGTGATTCGAGAGCTAATCCGCAAACTAGCACAGAATCCGTCCTTTTAGGACTTAAAGTAGATTCCACATTATATCATATCTGTTTAAAAACTTTAGGACTTACGCGTGAAGACGAAAAATCAAGGGTTTGGGCAAAGGTATAGGGGTGTAGGTGTTCAAAACCCGTGACCCCCCTATACCCTCACACCCGGTTGGTGAGCGCAGTCGAACCATTACACCCAATCCCAACAAACAATCTTGGTGCGTAAGTCCTAAACTTATCAGATCGTGGTGACTGGTAATTGGTCATTGGTCATTGGTAATGGTAGAAAACAATTACCCTCCGGGTTCGCCCTTCCCTACGGGACGCTACGCGAACGGGTTCGCCAGTTCCCTACGGACGGAAACCCGCCTACAGGAATGAACTCACCTATTAGCTATTATCAATTACCGCTTAAACTAACCATATTATTAAGTAATTAGCCGACTTGATTAAAACTTGTAATCAGGAGTCTTCGTGATGGTACAGCCCAATCAGAATGAGAAAAATAAATTCCTTTACCCTCGCAGTCGCTACTACGGTCAAGTTAAACCAGAAACCTTAATTTTCAATGCTAACTTACAAGAATTTGCTCAAAAAGTCACCTACATCACAGGTTTAGAAACTAATGGCAAGCTTGACCCAGATGAAGCTTTCGAGCAGATCAAAATCCTTTGGAAACAGTTGAAACGCAGTAAAAAAGAACTCTTAATTGGTAATAAGCCACCAGCAGCATCATGAAGTATAGCAGGGAACAAAAGATAGGGGACAAGGCACAGGCTTAAAAGTTCATTCCTAAAGTAATTTTATAATTAATTTATTTCTTAATCTATCTGGTAACTCTCAACACCGCCTATGATAGCAAGATAATGCTGGCGCTATACAACAACACACCCTACTTCTGTTTCAAGTTTAAGTAACTTTCAAGTAAATAAATATCCCATCCCTGCGGGACGCTACGCGAACGCTAGGGAAGGCTGAGAAGAAAAAGCAGAAATTAACTTGTTTAACCAGCTTGAGTAGCAGGCTGCTATTGCCATTCAACAGTCAGAACTTTACTCTCATACTGTTAAGAGCGCTGATAATTTAGTTGCTCGATACGGTGGGGAAGAGTTTGCTGTGCTTTTGCCGGACACTGGCATTGAACAAGCTAGGCGATCGCTACACAGATTCAACGCCATGTTAGTGCTTTACAGCTACCCTATCCCTAATCTGTGTCCA
Organism: Leptolyngbyaceae cyanobacterium; assembly: GCA_036704005.1. Lineage (GTDB taxonomy): Bacteria > Cyanobacteriota > Cyanobacteriia > Cyanobacteriales > Nostocaceae > Trichormus. The sequence goes on from DATNQO010000240.1 coordinate 8,313, forward strand.
GTGACACCCCTACACCCGGTGACTGAGCGCAGTCGTACCACTCCGTGGAAGCAAGCTACACGTAGCGTCCCGTAAGGAAGTATACACCCTTATACCCAACCTCCACAGACAACCTTGGTGCGTAAGTCCTAGTATTTATAAAATTAGTCAAACCCGTAATTTACTTACTTTATTATGTGTAGAAAAGTATGTTGGTAATTTATTGATTTTTTAAAATTTCGGTTAACAAGCATTCTTAATTGCTGAATCTAGATAGTTTTTTTGATTAAAAGGTACTTTTTATGCAATAAATATGTAGGTGATATTTGCCCTTGAGACAGTATTAAGATTCAAATTAAAATCTGCTGATAATTTAAAGATTTGATAAATACTCAAGGAAAACGCTTAAAAAACTTAGTTAGTAAAGTTACAATACGGTTTGAATTATTCAAAGTAACAATTACAGTAGAGGAGAATGTTTTTATATACTGAAAATCTTCATTATCAATCATGTAAAGCCTATGTTAATAAAATAATATCCGCTCAATAATGCCTAGACACATATGTGTTCTGGCTAGATCGACTTACTAAAAGCAAGGATTGTTAATAAGTATTTTGAGATTATTTTGCATATAAATATAAGGAAAGCAAATATCAATATTTAACTAAATACGCAAACATACCAGATAAGTTCTGGCTCACTTTACAAAAAGCAATAAATAAATCATGCACATTCTTATATACTCTTATAACTATCATCCAGAGCCAATCGGGATTGCACCTTTAATGACTGAACTGGCGGAGGGTTTAGCTCAAAGAGGGCATCAGGTGCGAGTGATTACAGGAATGCCTAACTATCCCCAACGAGAAATTTATGAAGAATATAAAGGTAAGTGGTACGTTACAGAACAAAAGAATGGCGTAACAATCCAGCGCAGTTACCTACGTATTAAATCTAAACCCAACCTCATAGATAGATTATTACTAGAGTTAAGTTTTATTTTCACCAGCTTACCCCAAGCCTTTAACGGCGAAAAACCAGACTTAATTTTATTAACAGTACCTCCACTTTTGGTTTCACTACCAGCAACCCTACTTGGTCGGTTTTATAATTGTCCTGTAGTGTTAAATGTACAAGATATCTTACCGGAAGCAGCCGTGCGCGTCGGACTGATGACCAATAAATTAATGATTCGCTTTTGCGAAATTATAGAGAAGTTTGCTTATAAAAATGCTACTAAAATTAGTGTTATAGCTGATGGATTTCGGGAGAATTTAATCAATAAAGGGGTAAGTGCCAAGAAAATTACTTGTATTCCCAATTGGGTAAATGTCAATTTTATTCGTCCCTTAGCTAAGAAAAATTCTTGGAGGGCAGTCCATCAACTAGATAATAAATTCGTGGTGATGTACTCTGGGAACATCGCCCTCACACAAGGTTTAGAGACTGTCATCGCCGCAGCTACCTACTTGCGCCACATTCCAGATATTAGCTTTGTGATTATTGGAGAATCAACAGCTTTATCTAGATTGCAGAAATATTGTCTGTCTTGTGGGGCTGATAATGTTTTACTATTACCTTTGCAGCCAAGGGAACAATTACCACAAATGTTGGCGGCGGCTGATGTTAGCTTAATTGTGCAGAAAAGTAATGTGATTGCTTTTAATATGCCTTCTAAGATACCCTTAGCATTAGCTTCAGGTCGTCCTATTGTCGGTTCAGTACCTGCAACTGGTACAGCAGCCAAGGTAATTAGAGAAAGTGGTGGCGGTATCATTGTCGAGCCAGAATCACCAGAAGCATTAGCCGCAGGAGTATTAGAGATATATAATAATCAGACCGTTGCCACCAAGTTAGGCAATCAAGGTAGAAAATTTGCTGAGGAACATTTCTCCTTTGAGCAAGCAATTGAGCAATATGAGGATTTATTTTTTGAGTTATTAGGTAAGAAGAGAGTCAAGCTTCCAGCTGTGGGACAATTGAGTCCGCAAAAATCTGTTAAGATATAACCTCTACATTTCAGGTTAGGGAATAGTCAAAATGCAGTTTGCGCCTCTGTTCCCAATTATTCATCGGATTCTCCAGCCGGCTTTTCCTGGCTGTCTTTGGAGTGGCGATCGCCACTTCAAAGCGATCGCTCTCACTTTTGATGATGGCCCCCATCCCCAATACACCCCCGAATTATTAGCAGTCTTAGATCACTACAACATCACTGCTAGCTTTTTTTGGTTGGGTGCTTGTGTCAACCGCAACCCTAATATTGCACAAGCAATATGCGATCGGGGTCACTGGATAGGCTTGCACGGTTACGATCATCGGTCTTTCCCCATGCTATCGCCCACCGAACTCAAAGATAGTTTAGAAAAAACCCAAGCCGCCATCTACAATGCTTGTAACCTCCCACCGGAAAAAGTACGCGATGTCAGACCCCCCAACGGCTTGTTTACACCCAAAACCTTAAACCTATTCCAACAGTGGAAATATCGTCCAGTCATGTGGAGTGTGGTTCCAGAAGACTGGGTAAGACCTGGAGTCAGCGAAGTAGTACAGCGAGTTCTCCAGCAAGTGCAGAATGGCTCACTCATTGTTCTACATGACGGTGCTTGTGGTGGACAAGATGTCGCTGCCACAATTCAACTATTAATCCCGCAATTACTACAACAAGGCTACCAATTCATTACTGTTGATGCTTTATGGCAACAGTTAGAGGTTATTTATAAAGTAAATATAAAGTAGAAGAGGCAAACAGATGTGGCTTCTACCGCTTGATTGCAGTTGTGTTACGGCTTTAGGCTCATGCACCACCATAAGAACGAGAGTAATGTCCCTCAAAGGTAGGACGGAATATCTAACAAATCCTCTCATCATATTAAAGTGAAAGCTTTTGTGCCGTTGTCTAGCAGAGGCAGATTTTTTTGCCTATAAAACGACAATGTTTTTACTACTTTGAGATTTGATATTAAAACACCGCAAGCAGGAGCTAAATTATGGTAGATGACTTTTTACGCAAAGCCCAAGATTTTATCGGTGGTTCAAGAAACGAAGAACGTGAGGAAGACTCTCGTTACCGGGAACGTCAGGGACGCGATCGCCGTTATCGTGATCATGAAGATGAAGAGGACAAAGAATATTCTGACAATTACCGCAGTTCCCGCGATGATGAGGAGGACGAAGAAGATGACGAGGAATATTCTCGTAATGTCCGCCGTTCCCGCAGAGACCGCGAAGATGACGAGGACGAGGACTAATAATATTATGTTAGGTAATTGGTAATAGGTAATTGGTAATTGTTTTTAGGCGTTGTATGAATGCAGGATAATTTTCAGAGTTTGTGGGATGGGCAAGATACCTACCTTACAAGAATCATGTATTCAGAAATTCCTATTACCAATTACCCATTAGCAATCCCCATAGTTAGCTATCTTATTTCGCCCGTTTCTAGTAATGTACCTACGAAACAAGCTTTATCTAAGTTAATACCTTGCAAATTTGCACCTTCTAACTCTGCACAAAGTAGGTTAGCCCCTGTCAAATTTGCCCCGGCTAAATTCGCCCCCCGAAAGTCGGCTTCTTCCAAATTTGCCTCACTTAACAACGCGCCTTGTAAATCAGCACGGCTTAAGTCTGCACCTTTCAAGTTAGCCCCAGTCAGGTTAACGCCTCGCAAGTCAGCACCGCGTAAGTCAACGCCTTGGAGATTGACGTTCATCAAATTAGCGCCACTCAAAAAAGCACCAGCCAAGGAAACATCGCTCAGTCTAGCTCCCATCAAGTTAGCACCACGCAGATTGCTACCGCGTAAGTCTGCACCTGTTAAATCTGCCTGCATCAAGTTGGCTCCCATCAAGTTCGCCCTCAAGTCGGTTTCTTGCAGGGTTGCACCCATCAAATTAGCCCCTTCTAAATGCCCGCCTTCGAGCTTAGAACGAGAGAAATTAGTACCGACAAGGTTAGCGCCAGCCAAATTGATGCGGCTTAAATCTAGTTGGGAGAGTTCTTCATCTTCTAGATTAGCTCCAGGCAGTTGTTTGAGTTTTCCTAGTTTAATTGCGTCAATATTCATTGTGGGTAACTACTCATCTGCTCACTGGTCTGGCTATGGCTGTCCCATCGGGAATCAAGTAACCACATACCTGTACTAAATTTTGGTGTCATTAAGGGTAAGTCGAGTCCTTGTTGTAAACCCATGACTAATAAAGATAGGGCATCTATCAGTTTAGGGTCAAAGCGGTTTGATTGCTGGCGACATTCTTCTAAGGCTTGGACAAATATTTCTTGGCGATTTTGATTTGTGGCTTTTTTTTGATTAACTTGCCATTGAAAGTCTGCCACTAAAGCCAAAATTCGCGATTCTAGAGGAATTTCATCACCAGCTAAACCCGCAGGTTCTCCTGTACCATCCCACCACTCGGTTTGATGAGTAATAATTTGCGCCACAGCTCGCAATCTTGACATCTTGCGTAATACTTGCGCTCCTGGTACTAAAGCACAAGTCAAGGGACAACTGGGGGCTGATTCTTGATATTGTGGGTAACTTCCAGCTGTGAAAATACTTTCGGCTTTTTGTAGTGGATCTATGCGGTGTAATAATCCTGCAAGTTTTAATCGTTTAATTTGCCATGCAGGTAAATCCAAAAGTTGTCCCAAAGTTTCGGCTAAAGTTGCTACTTCGGCGGCTGCTTGTGGATTTTTGATATCGGCTAAATCCATCAGTTGCGCCATCCGCAAAAATGCTTGAATTTCGTTAGAAACCAAGTTGTTATCTAGGGCTTGGTGGCGAATGGCTGCGGGGATTGATAATTGTTCTTGTCCTGTTTGGAGGTAATCTACCACACGAGAGACAACTGCACTCAATTCTGCTGATGCGATCGCTCCCTTACCAATTCCCTTGTCATGGGTGAGTAGCTTGTCGGCTAACTCTGGATTGTACTTTTGGATATGCGCGATCGCTAACTCTGCCGTCTCCCTCACCAACTCCGGCTCAAAAGTCCACAACCCGTAAAACTTCCGCTCTAAATCAGAACTCGGTCGTCCACCTACACCATAATCAGCATCAGATAACTCTTGACAAAGTACCATTGCCGTGTATTTTGATGACAAGATAATTAAATGCCATTCTTGCGCTACTGGGTCAGATGGCTCTAAAGCCACTAAATCAACATTTGGTAGTTGGCTGGTAGGATGTTCCGCAAAACCCGCATCTGGTGCTGCCATAATCGCAATCTGGCGGCTACACTTGGCAATATCTGCATATCTTTGGGCTTCCTGTAAATACCACTTACCCCGTTGAAAGGCAGTAATAACCAAGGGCTGACTGTCATCTGCCAATATATGGTCTTCTAAAGCATGACAAAGAGCAACCAGAGTATTTTTGTAATATACCCCGAATCTAATCGGTCTGGTGCTGTGACGATGAGACACTTGTAGCTGTTGTAGAATGGAACCTTCTAACATGGGGTTTGGTTATATAAGCCGCAGAGGCACAGAGGACAATGGAATTGGAGCTAAAGGTTATTATGCTTCTGAATCTTTAGTTTACTGCGCTTTGTGTGTCAGTTGTTATTTGTCAGTGGTTTTCCAATCTGGGTTACAGTCTTAGAGGTTGTTTGAAAAGTATTTAGCTGTGATTTTAGAGACTTATTGATCCCCCCGACCCCCCTTAAAAAGGGGTGAAATTGAATCAAAGTCCCCCTTTTTAAGGGGGATTTAGGGGGATCTAAAAGTATTTGATACACCATTAGGGACTTTTCAAACATACTCTTATGTGTCTATAAAGAGTTAAAGATTGAGCTTCTATACAAAAATTTACCCTGTAAATGATAATTACATTTAAAACTAAGGTAATGGGTGGGGTGGACTGTGAACTGTACAGACGCGATTAATCGCGTCTCTACTTACTAATAACTAATGACCAATGACCAACGACTATTTACAATTTGCTAAACAAGGCGATATAAATGCGATCGCCTGGTTGATGAATCTCTATTTTCAACCACAGGGCATTATTGCCAAAGCTAGTCTTGAGGATGGTTGTTTACAATTAATCTTAGAATCTGAGCAGATTCCTAATCAAGCCTCATCTATGGCGTTTATTCGTCAGGAACTTTCGACTTGGCAACCAAGATTAATTAATACTGTACGGGTTTATGGGCGTAGACCTAATGAACCCTTCCCCGACTGGGAAGAAATGTTCATTCTAGTAAAGCCGCAGGCGAAAACAGCAACGTTTATAGCAACCCTACGGACGTTTAAACTTGCTTCAGTCATTCCCTATAAAGACGTGTTTAGTGCCGAACTGTATAGCAGTAATACGGTAAAACTATTGTTATTTTTTGGACTATTCCCCCTAGTTATCGGCTTAATTGCCAACCCCGCCAATTTAGAACAAACAGCTTGGATATTAGGTATCTACTACGCCAGTATCTGGGGCGTAGTTTTATACAACTTAATCAAACCCACTTGGTTTTCTTGGCGCGAGACGCTAAAGTGTGTTTTCTTCACTGCAATTATTGGTATTCCTTTACTGCTATTGATTCAGCAATTTCCCTTATTTCAGCTACTTTACGCGGCTACAGAATCGAATTTGGGGATTATTCCCCAGTTAATCGGCTTTGTTCTCGGCGTGGGAGTATTAGAAGAAACTTGTAAAGCCATACCTGTATATTTATTTTTGCTGCGTAAGAGAAAATTAACTGAACCATTGACAGGCGCATTTTATGGGGCTATGTCAGGATTAGGATTTGCGATCGCCGAAGGTGGTTCATACTCTATACTATATGCTTTCAACTTAGCCAGAGGTCAATCTGGTTTCGGTTCATACATATTGGCAAACACCATTCGCTTCGTCTCACTCCCCTTATTTCATGCCATCTTAGCCGGAATCGTCGGCTACTTTCTCGGACTAGCAGCAATTAACCCTTCTCGACAACGACAAATCATGTTTATTGGCGTGTCCTTAGCTGCGGTGTTACACGGTGCATACAACACCTTTAGCGATGGTTTCCTCGGTCTTGTCATCATCGGTTTTACAATTTTATTATTTGTCGCATATTTGCGCCGTAGCCAACAGATGGTAGCCGAAATGCAGCAGGCGGAAGCAGAAAGATTAATACTACCACCAGATAATTCATCAAACACCCACTATTGAAGATAAATATACAGAGGTAATATTGATTTCTTATTGCTTTTTATGAGAATTACTGAACCATTCATGCAGGAGAAATATAAGTGCCACCAAGGGATGCAATTCATGAAATTGTTAAGCAAGCACTTACTAAAGATGGTTGGATAATTAAAAATAGTGACGACCCTTATGTCATATCCTACGGAGAGAGATTTCTTTTTGTTGACCTTGGGGCAAGTAAATTTACAGCTAATAGTATTAAGCATAGTGTGATTGGGGCTGAAAAAGGCAATAGTCGTATTGCCATAGAGATTAAAGAATTTAAAGCTAAATCTATAATTAAAGATTTAGAGCAAGCAGTTGGACAGTATATCTTATATAAATTACTTTTGCAGAAAGTAGACCCAGGACGTGATATATACTTAGCAATCAGCGATACTCTTTATGAAGATTTTTTTCAAGAACCGATAGGTGAGCTTGTCATACAAGAGTTACCATTAAAAATGATTATTATAAATTTGCAAAAAGCGGAAATAACAAAATGGATAAACTAAACTTGTACCGTCAAATAGTTAAGGAAGTAGTCACTCAATACTCAAAATTAAGACCATCTCATGGCAACATCAGGTTAGATACTATTTTTGATGAGTCTCAAGATAGGTATGCCCTAATGCAGACAGGATGGGACAGAGGTAAACGAGTTAGAGGTAATCTAATTTACCTAATTTTATCAGGAGAAAAAGTAATTATTGAATATGATGGAATAGAATCAGGAATTACTCAAGATTTAATTGCACAAGGTATTGCAGAAGAAGACATTCTTTTAGCTTTTGTATCTCCACAAGAGAGCCAAATACCAGCTTAAATAATAACTTATTTTACCTTTGCTCCCAGAAGCATCAGCCGTAGCCACAGCCATCCTAAGCCACTACCAACAAAATAATAGGGGAAATCTGCCCAAGTAAAGGCATTACCAATTAACATTCTTCCTGCCCAAAATGAACGCACCCAATTGAGAAACGGTGAAGGCCACAATTGTAAAAATTCTAATAAACAAGTGATTATTAATACCCATAAAGGGATTTGCCAAACTGCGCGGCGAGTAGGAAGAAATAGGAAGGCGAACAAGCACCAAAATATCTCATAAAAAATTCCCCCTACTTCTTGGTTTAACCACGAAACAGAAAACCGATAGTGGCTGTATAAAAGCCCAATGGGGAGGATAATAGCTATAGAAATAATGGTTCGCCAACGAATATCCGTTAGTAGTGGCAAGTTACTTCTCCTGATAATGAGTAATTTGTAGTTAATACACAAATTACTCATTATTTGCTTATTTAGACTTAAACCTCCACTAATTGCTTACCTTTTGTCTCCATTGATGCAGAAAGTGCTGCTTCCAAATCAGCACGCCCCAATCTTTCCTCTAAAATATTCATGACTTCCCGCCCGAAATCGTTGGGGTTTTGTCGCCAAGCTTGCAAGCAAACTTCACCAAAGAAAGAACCAAGTGGTTCAGGGTTCCATAGGAGTTTCTTAGCTGTCCACGGCATCAAACTCATGGGATTGTAACCTGGTTTGAGGATACCTTCTTTCAAAGCATACTCTTCTAAATGAGTATGCGGTTGTAACCCAATAAAGAAAATCGCCGGTTCGACTTTATCCGCACCGAAGATTTTTTCCAGTTCGCGGTGGTAGGCGATGGTTTGGCGGATGGTTTCGGGACGTTCATCAATGACGTTAAAGGAGTAATTGACAGAAACCAAATCGTTAAAACCAGCAGCTTTTAAATCACGGCAGTTTTGCAACACAGTCCGTAGGTTGTAACCCATCCGCATTTTGCGGACAAGTTCTTGAGAACCGCTAGTAATGCCAATCTCAAAATAGTTCATCCCGGTTTTTGCCATCAACTCACACAATTCTGGTGTGAGGTTGTCGGCTCTGATGTATGCTGCCCAATGAATGTCTGTCATGCCAGAATCGACAATTTTCTGTAACAATTCAACAGCATCATCCATAAATTTCCGTGCCGGAATGAATTGGGCATCGGTAAACCAGAAGTTGCGAATGCCACGATTATATAACTGTCGCATTTCCGCTACGACTTCATCGGCTGGGTTAATGCGTACCTGCTTACCTTCCACAACGGTATACACGCAGTAACAGCAGTTGTGCGGACAACCGCGCTTGGTTTGCACACCGATGTAAAAGTCTTGATCTTGTAGGTAATAGTTAAACTCCGGCCAGATAGTTTCGATATAGTCGTAGTTACAGGCAGTTTTTTCCAGTGGCGTAGGTTGTTCGTGAATTAGGCGCTGACGTGGTTTCGCTTCTCCCACTACGTAACAGCGTTCATCCCGGAACTCTTTGTCGCTTAAGAACTTTTCTAATAAAGTTTCGCCTTCACCGACGGAAATAATTGTACCTTTGGGCAAGCTTTTACCCAGTTGTTCGTAAAAGACGCTGACAGCACCGCCACCCACAACCGCACGAGCTTCAGCATGATATTTAGCGGCACGCTTTAAGCCACGTTTAATCAGTCCCAAGTTACGCCATAACTCTACATAGTAGGCGATGAAGATGCGTAAACCACCCAAAGCACCACGCAATTTAATTAGCGGATTCTTCGCATAGTAAAATTCAAAGGCATTTTGCAGGGGATTACCACCACGTCCACCAACAGGGGCATAAATTTGAATATCCCGCCAAGAGAATACTAATAATGTGGGTTGAAATTCGTCTATACAACGATCTAAGGCAGAGGCGTAATCTAAAGGTGGGACTGTTCCTAAATCGAAAATGCGTTGTTCGATATGAGGAAAAATCTTATGGACATGATCGCTCAGGTAAACAACCCCAATGGGAAAGATGGGGTTACAAGGAAGGCGAACGTAAAGGATGCGATTTTCCATCATGGGTGTTTTAACTTCCATCTTGCCTTGTATCGGGGAAATTCAAAGAAACAATCAATATGCCAAGTATGAGTTATTGAGAAATCTTGATGACAAGCTTGCTTGACATTTAAGCAGATTTTTGATAATCACAGTGACTTGGCAGCAACGTCATATAGATTGGGTTTATGAAGAAAAAATTCATATATCTTTACCATAACATTGAGTTCATTCCTTAAGCGATGATCCCTGCTGGCAAGTTCCACAATGAAGAAAATCAAAAATTTTCCGGCAATGGTCAGCAATTGAGTCATTGCTATCTTTGATCCCTACCTCAAGGCAGAGATTCTTAATTTATTAGGGAAAAAATTAAAAAAAATTATTTATTACTGTAAAATTATAAAGAATGCAATTTTTTGTATAAAAATTTGATAACTTGAACATAACTTTAGATAGAAATAACGTAGAAATTTTCAGTTGGTAGTCGGAGTTACAGCAGATGGGGATCAGCAAGTGTTAAGTTTGCAAGTGTAATGTAAAATTGTGGCAACCAGCTCCTCCGCAGTTATGGCTCAAATACTAGACCCTCTACCACCTGAGCAATCAGGAAAAGTTCTCTGCTGCTACGTTAATGCCACGAGCAAAATCCAGGTCGCTCGCATCACCAATATTCCTAATTGGTACTTTGAAAGGGTAGTATTTCCTGGACAACGCCTCGTGTTTGAAGCTCCTGTAGAAGCTCACATGGAAATCCATACGGGTATGATGGCAAGTGCAATTATATCTGACACCATTCCGTGCGATCGCCTGGTCATGGACGACCCTAGCAGCAATGAATTTAATACAGATTCTGTAGGCACAGACCCTATTAGTACAAAATCAATTGTGCAAACAAATAATACAAAACCTTTAACAGTTGCTGGTTTAGCATCCGTTGAATAAAAAAATAATGTTTTCCCAAAATTAAAGGTTGCTGACTTCAGCAACCTTTTTGTTTGTTTGGTCATTAGTCATTAGTCCATAGTCAACAGTCCATAGATAGAAGGAGCAAACCCTTCTCCTCTCCCCCCTACGGACTATTTGTATCAAACATGACTTACGCAACTAGCACTTGGGGTAGGGTGCGTCAGATGTGAAAAATCCTTGAGTGTGTACGAAATTATTGGGGCTGACGCACCCTACAGTTAATTTGATTATGACACTTGCATAAGTCCTATCAAACTTAAAGTGAAATGGTGTGAGTCCTGACCCCATACCAACCCCTTACATTTATTTTGATATGTTCGATTCAAATCATAAGTTTTACTGATACTTATGACTTTATTGTAGTTCAAATATAAATAAAACTTATTTTTATCAGGTAACTAAATTTCATTACTAATCGTGGTGGATTTCCAGTTATATACTTGACTTTTTCTCGTAGTATCAGAAGTGAACTAATTTTAAATCTGCGGCTAATCACCCAAGAGTAGCCGTGTAGATTCGCTTTAGGATAACTTATACTGCCGTTCACACAAGAGAGGATTACGAAAATGGCAACTTACAAGGTTACATTGATCAACGAAGCTGAAGGAACTAAGAATGAAATCGAAGTTCCAGATGATGAATATATTCTAGACGCTGCTGAAGAACAGGGTTATGACCTACCCTTTTCCTGTCGTGCAGGTGCTTGCTCTACCTGCGCTGGTAAATTAGTGTCTGGTACTGTTGACCAATCTGACCAATCATTCTTAGACGACGATCAAATCGAAGCTGGATACGTCCTGACCTGTGTTGCTTACCCAACTTCTGATGTAGTCATCCAAACCCACAAAGAAGAAGAACTCTACTAAGAGTCAACATAGTGGAAAAATAGAGGCTAGAGACTAGGGATTAGACACTAGTTTCTAGCTTTTTTGTTAGTTGACAGTTGACAGTTGTCAGTTATCAGTTATCAGTTATCAGTTATCAGTTGATATTCTCCCCTGCTCCCCTGCTCCCCTGCTCCGGTTGGTGAGCGCAGCCGAACCACTGCTCCTCTGCTCCCCTGCTCCCCCATCTCCCCCCACTCCCTCATCTTCCCAGTCCCCAGTCCCCAGTCCCCAGTCCCTAAATTAAAACTTGATTTCCTCGCTGAGACGTTGCAGCTTTGTACCCGGATAGTAAAATTCGAGAATTTTAGAGCTAGACCAACCTAGTTTTGCTAGATTTTGTGCGCCAGTCTGACTCAAACCAACGCCATGTCCTAAGCCGCCACCAATAAAAGCAAATCCCCATAAATCTTCTTTGCCTTTGTTGAGTGGTACTAGGTAAAAAAGTGTACTTACGGGGGCAGCAAAGGCACTACGAACTTCGTCTTTATGTAAGGTAAATACACCAATATCTGTTCTGACTGCTAGTTCTAGAATACGTCCGCTTGGACTACGCTCGGTGATAGCCATTGCCTCAATAGTTTTGAATTTGGCATAAGGGCTATTTTTTGCCCGTAAAAACTTCTGCAAGTCTTTGACAATTTTGTCTAATGGTGTTTCTTTATACCAACGAAATACATCCCAGCTACTTTCATTGAATCCCTGTTGCAGGCTAATAAATTTCTGGAAGTTCCTTTCATCTTGTAAATTTTGTTTAGAAAAGTCCCAAACGTTGGTGGGTGCATCTACTATTGGGCGCAGATAAGGTCGATCCTCGCCATTCCAAACATCGCTAAAGGAGGCAGTAATCCCACCTGTGGTAGATGAATAAAGTGCATCTATTAGTTCATTATTATAGGTAAGTACCATACCCCTAGTTGCGGCGATCGCTTGATCTATTTTTGCGTTTGTACCGCCCAGTCCGTAATAAACCTGGCAGTGGGTATCAGCACACAACTGATAATTATCTATAGCAAATCTACGTAAATTTCTTAAGGCGTAAGTCCTTGCCAAAATAGCTTGGGCTTCTACTGAGGCTGTTGGTGCGTTAGTGCCGATTTCATGAGGAACAACGCCACGCAAGTATGTTTCTAAAGTTACATTATTTACAAGGGTGTATGTCCCGTAAGCGTTGGGTTGAACATTAATCTGCCCAGGATAAAGTCGCGATGTATCTAGTTTTTCACCTTTTCTCAACCGAATTAAGTTTTTAGCTGTGCTAATCTCTACGGTGTTTGGGGTGTAGCGCTTACCATCAACTACCCAGCTAACTCGCGGCACTTTCGGCTGCACTTTAGTATCAATATATGCTAATTTATTACCCCCGGCTTTAACGCTCCCAAATAACAAGCGTCGTAGTAAGGGAGTTTTATAGACATCCCGTTTTGCCCAAACCTGCCAGCGTTCTGGCTGGGCTATTTCTACCTCTATGCCCTGCTTACGCCAGTTTTCGGCACTGTTTTCTGCCGTTTCGTAGGTGCGATATGTACCCAAAACTACAACTTCTTCAATTGCTGGTTTGGGTAAGGTTTGCATGACTGTTTCCAGCTTGACGGGTTTGTCGGTAACGAGTATTCGTTCTTGATTACCTTCGGCAAACTTGAGTTTTAAGCGATCGCCTGTTGTTGGTTCTAGTTGCAATTTAGCTTTGGGTTGTTCCCCAAATCGTTGCACAATGCCAATTTTCAGTTCTAAATCCTTAATCCTATCTTCAGTAGCTGATGCGCCTGTCAATCCCAACAAGCAGAATGTCATCAGTACTGGATAGGAAAAACACCAGAACGGATGTTTTACGGCTTTATGATGCTTTTTCTCTGTGCTGTGGTGCTGATCTGGGGGGAATTGCTCTATAAATTCGTGGTTTTGTCGCATGAGCGCTCCAAATAATACCCTTATCGGTTTTGCTCTAAAAAAGTTGCAAAACGAAGTCATTATGACTATGATTTATATATAGATACGAAACAGAATTAATTGAGTTTACACCTCATGGTTAGGGTACAAGAAATTCCGTTAAATCAAATTCGGCGGCCATTGCCTCGTGGCAACGATCCCCATAAAGTACAAGCCCTAATGGAATCGATCGCCGCAATTGGACAACAGGAACCCATAGACGTTTTAGAGGTAGATGGACAGTATTATGGCTTTTCTGGTTGCCATAGATATGAAGCCTGCCAACGTTTAGGTAAAGAAACCATTTTAGCTAGAGTTCGCAAAGCTCCGCGTAGTGTTTTGAAGATGCACCTTGTGTAGAGAATGGGAGTGGGGAGTGGGTAGCAGAGGAGCAGAGGAGCAGAGGAGCAATATTTTTCCTTTCCCCTTTCCCCTTTCCCCCTTCCCCCTTCCCCTTTTCCCTTTCCCCCTTCCCCAATTAATAATTACTCAATTAGGAGACATTTATGGCATCTCAAGGAACAATTAACAATGTAAATATCGGCATTGATGAAGCTAATCGGGCTAAAATCGCCGAGGGGTTGTCTCGCCTGTTGGCTGACACCTATACACTTTATTTGAAAACACATAATTTTCATTGGAACGTGACAGGGCCAATGTTTCAAACACTGCACCTCATGTTTGAAACACAGTATACAGAATTAGCTCTAGCAGTGGATTTAATTGCTGAAAGAATTAGAGCGCTTGGTTATCCAGCACCAGGGACTTACAGCGAATACGCCAAACTGAGTTCAATTCCTGAAACTCCAGGGGTTCCCAAAGCTAAGGAAATGATTCGCTTGCTAGTGGAAGGACAGGAAGCTGTTGTGAGAACAGCACGTTCTATTTTTCCTGTGGTAGATGAAGTCAACGACGAACCCACGGCAGATTTACTAACTCAACGGATGCAGGTGCATGAAAAAACTGCTTGGATGTTGAGAAGTTTGCTGGAAGAATAGGGGTTAGGGACTGGGGACTGGGGATCTGGGGGAGAATTTATATCTCCCTCATCCTCCGGTTGGTGAGTTTCGACTACGCTCAACTACCGCGAAGTCGAACCACATCTCCCCAGTACCCAATCCCCAGTACCCAATCCCCAATCCCCAATGTCTGATTTTTCTCAAAAGTTGCAAAATTTAATGCAACAGGCAGGTATTTCTAGTTTTAAAGCTTTGAGTCGCCAAGCAGGCGTTTCCGAGTATCAAGTGTTGCGCCTGCGTCAAGGCAAGCTAGAACAGATGCGCTTGGATATACTATTAAAGCTGTCCAAAGCCCTAAAAATACCCCTGAGCCAATTCTTATCAACTTTCTTAGAATCAGATATTGCAGCCTCCCCAGTCCCTAGTCCCCAGTCCCCAGTCCCCAATTCCCAAGAAATCGCTGATTTAAAAAAAGAGTACGAGCGATCGCAGCTACAACTACAACAGCAGCGAGAAATATTACGGCAAGAGTTCCAGCAGTCGAGTTTACAATTGCTGGAAACTTTATTATTGCAATGGCCGACAGCCGCTAAGAAAGCGCAAGAGGATCATCAATTAGCGGCTGTGAAAATTGTGCCTTTAGTACAAAAATCTTTAGAAAAATTATTACAAGCTTGGGGGATAGAAGCGATCGCATCCGTAGGCGTGGAAATACCTTATGATCCGCAAATGCACCAGTTAAAAGAGGGAACAGCACAGCCTGGTGAAACAGTTAGAGTAACTCACGCTGGTTATATTCAAGGCGAAAGGCTACTGTATCGTGCCACAGTGGAAAAATTACCGTGATTTTCCTCAGCATATAATGGGAATAACTTTCCTGCCTCTCATAGCATCATCATGAACAGCGAACAAATAACAGTGCAGTCTTTTTACACTGTCACTGATGAAGAACTGATGTTGATGAGTTTACAAAACCCAGAACTGAGGTTTGAACGTAATGCTGATGGAACTATAGAAACTATGCCACCAACTGGGGGAATTTCTGGTAATCGAGAGGCGAAAGCAGGAGCGTATCTTTTTAATTGGGTGGAAAGCCAGAATTTAGGTGAAGTGTTTGGGCCGAGTACAGGTTTTAGATTAGCTAATTCTGCGGTGCGATCGCCTGATGCTGCCTTTGTTGCTAAAGGACGCTTACCAGAAAATTGGGATCAGCAAGAGGACAAGTTTATCAATTTAGCGCCTGACTTTGTGATAGAAATTCGTTCAAAAAATGATAGCTTATCCAAACTCAAAACCAAGATGGAAGAATATATTGCTAACGGTGTCAAGTTAGGATGGTTAATTGATAGTAGAAATCGACAAGCTTTAGTATACCGTGAAGACGGTTCAGTTACCCAATATCCAGCCACAGCCATCTTAAGCGGTGAAGCTATTGTACCAGGGTTTACATTAGCATTAGCAAAATTATTGTAATTGAGTTCGTAGTAAGGACTTTAGTCCTTCCTGCAAAACTCAACTCCTAACGACAAACTTATACTGTTTATTGATGAAGATGCACTGTATTCTGTACGCTCCGAGACGTTGCAGGCAATGTCTATACATTAGGGGTTATGTAACGTCGAACTTCTCGCGGTTGTGCTTCCATGATTTGATTTTAAGTTAAAGGCGATCGCAGTTATCTTGTCCTAAATTTGAGGAAACTAACCGTAAATGGGGCAAAGGTGCAACTAATCACTATATATTTGTCTATTCTGCGGAAAAATGGCTAGAAGTGCATCATGGAGGAAAAAAGCCGCATTGATAAAGTCCACTAGAATTGTGACAATTACGCTAGAATTATTAAAGCTTCTTTACAGAATTTGCTTAACATCCCCGATTCTGTTAAAACAGCCTTGACCTAAATGTAAATTGTAAAATTCCCCCTAGACTCACTAAAAGCTTCTATGACGCTCCCAATTCGTAACGTCGCCATTATCGCCCACGTTGACCACGGCAAAACTACCTTGGTTGATGCACTCCTGAGACAGTCCGGCATTTTCCGAGAAGGTGAAGACGTTCCGGATTGCGTTATGGACTCCAATGACCTAGAACGGGAAAGAGGAATTACGATTCTGGCGAAGAATACAGCCGTTCGCTATAAAGAAACCCTGATCAATATTATTGATACCCCTGGACACGCTGACTTCGGTGGCGAAGTGGAACGGGTACTCGGCATGGTTGACGGTTGTATCCTGATTGTTGATGCGAACGAAGGCCCTATGCCCCAGACTCGCTTTGTGTTGAAAAAAGCCCTGGAAAAAGGTCTACGCCCCATCGTTGTGGTCAACAAAATCGACCGTCCCCAAGCAGAACCCCACGGTGCTATTGATAAGGTATTGGATCTGTTCTTGGAATTAGGCGCAGATGATGACCAGTGTGATTTCCCTTATCTGTTCGCCTCTGGTTTGTCTGGTTATGCGAAAGAATCTTTGGAAGACGAACCCAAGGATATGCAGCCTTTATTTGACGCAATTTTACGCCACGTTCCACCCCCAGTAGGTGATGCTACTAAGCCTCTGCAATTGCAAGTCACAACCCTAGATTATTCTGAATATCTGGGACGGATTGTTATTGGTAGAATCCACAACGGCACAATTCGTGGTGGACAGCAAGCAGCATTAGTAACAGAAAGTGGTGCTGTTGTCAAGTCAAAAATTAGTAAATTGCTAGGTTTTGAAGGTTTGAGGCGGGTAGAATTAGAAGAAGCCTCCGCAGGTCATATTGTGGCTGTGGCTGGTTTCGCTGATGCAAACATCGGGGAAACAATCACCGACCCCAACGAACCCCAAGCTTTACCACTAATTAAAGTCGATGAACCTACCTTACAGATGACCTTCTGGGTGAATGATTCGCCCTTTGCTGGTCAAGAAGGTAAACTGGTGACATCTAGACAAGTGCGCGATCGCCTATTCCGCGAACTAGAAACTAACGTCGCCCTGCGCGTAGAAGAAACCGACTCCCCCGATAAATTCCTCGTCTCCGGTCGTGGTGAACTCCACCTGGGTATCTTAATCGAAACCATGCGCCGTGAGGGTTACGAGTTCCAAGTATCTCAGCCACAGGTAATTTACCGCGAAGTAAGTGGTCAACCTTGCGAACCTTATGAATTGTTGGTGTTAGATGTTCCTTCCGATGCAGTTGGTAGCTGTATTGAACGTTTAGGACAACGCAAAGGCGAAATGCAGGATATGCAGCCAGGCGTTAGCAACCGTACTCAGTTAGAGTTTGTTATTCCCGCCCGTGGTTTGATTGGTTTCCGTGGTGAATTTATGCGGATGACCCGTGGCGAAGGTATCATGAACCACAGCTTCTTAGATTATCGTCCGCTTTGTGGTGAAATTGAAGCCCGGAACAAAGGTGTATTAATTGCTTTTGAAGAAGGTGTATCAACTTTCTACGCCATGAAGAACGCAGAAGATAGAGGTTTGTTCTTTATCACTCCTGGTACTAAGGTGTACAAGGGAATGATTGTCGGTGAACACAACCGTCCCCAAGACTTGGAATTAAACGTTTGCAAAACCAAGCAGTTAACCAACCACCGCGCATCCGGTGGCGATGAGTTAGTTCAGTTGCAAGCACCTGTAGAAATGAGTCTCGAACGGGCGTTAGAGTACATCGGCCCCGAAGAGTTGGTGGAAGTAACACCTCAATCTATTCGTCTACGGAAGATGGCGAAGAAGTTAGCGAAAAGATAAGTAAAGCAGTCAGTTAATTAATTTAGAAAGCCCGCTAATGCGGGCTTTTCGTTTTTGATTTATATTAGCTCATGTACTTAATGGGACTTAAACATTCTTGAGATTGTCGGTATAAGTATAAACTCGGAATTAACTGTAAAAGATGAATAAAATTACCTTGACTTTATGTCTTCTTGGAGTATACTTATATTTTTACAGTAATTTTGTCAAAAAAATAGCATGGAATTTATAAGTATTCTAATCATTCTTTTCTTTGTTTTTATAATACAGGTTGCTTTGCTGAGATGGATATTTAGAGTTGATCACATCGTAATTTTATTGGAAAAAACAGTGACTCATCTCGAAGATATTAAGAAGCAAAATAATATCTTAATAAGACGTAACGAGGAAATTATAGGCTTACTTGAAGCAGACATAGAAAGTTAAATATATTCAGTTGGCTTTGATTTATAAAATTATTTGCATAGAAAGAAGGTAGAGACTATAAAAGAAACTTTGTTTGAGTAAAGCAATTTTTTAAATATAATCGCAGTTAGTAGGGTGCGTCAGTATGAATATTTTTTTGGTATAGCTAGGGTCTAGCGCACTGACGCACCCTACATTTTCGATATTTTTTATCTAATAAAATCTTAAGAGTCTGCAAAATCTGATGTCTGTAAGGATAATAAGAAGTAAAAAAATTTATTTGAGTAGTGATAGAAGCTATTGTTTTTTGGGAATACTACAATTTATACTGGTAAAAAACACCATAGTTAATTTACTAGTACAAAAGCTGTGTGTTTCATTTTATATAGGTTAAATCTTTATGAAAAAAATCATAATTTATGGAGATTAAGGGATTTATGAATACACAAATTATTAGCGGTTTATTAGTACTTTTAGGAGTTATAACAGGAAACATAATAACTTATTTATCAAATAAAAATCTAAAACTTGCAGAATGGCGTTTATCTATAAAAAAAGACGAAATTGTTAGCCGGAAAAAACTTTATGCCGATTTTTTAGGAGAAGTAAATCGAATTATATTGTTTTCCATAGAAAAAAAATTTAATAGTACAAAAGATTTTGAACGTGTAGGACAACACTTTTGTCAAATTGAATTAACGGCATCAGAAGATGTGATTGAAAAAGCTAAATTAATCACAGATGCTATATTTGTACTTAACACTCAATCAAGTAATCAGCAAAATTCAGATATTTATAATTTAAAGAAAAGCTTGATTGAATCTATAAAAACTGAAATTTCTAATCTAGAAAAAGATATTAATACGTGAAAAAGTAAATAATTTTATCAGGAAGTTGAAAACGAAATGGAAGATGAATTACGTTCTGAATATGACTTTGCCCAAATGGAAGGAGGAGTTAAAGGTAAATATGTTGAGCGATATCGGACAAAAACGAACCTAGTATGTTTAGATCCCGATGTTGCACAGGCTTTTCCCAACGATGAAGCAGTGAATAACGCATTAAGATTACTAATGGAAATTGCCCAGCGCCAGCAGCAGAGTAACAATGTACACAGAACAGAATAAAAGTGTTGGCTGAAGTTAAGATAGTGAAGCGATCGCTCAAAACTGCTCCCAACTTCAGCCTATACTAAAAAACGAAGACTAGAAAAATATTGCCCTGCAAATGCTACTCGTCTCAACTGCTGAAACGATTCCGCTTGTTACTGATGCTAATGGCGTTGTCCGCATCAGCAAAACTCGCGTCACTTTAGATACAGTTGTTACAGCTTTTCTAGAAGGGTCTACAGCAGAACAAATAAAGGAACAGTACCCATCGCTTCAACTTTCAGATATTTATTCTGTTATCGGCTATTATTTACGACATCAAACCGAAGTGGATGAATATCTTCTAAAACGTCAGCGCCTTGCAAGAGATGTTCGTCAAGAAGCAGAGAGACGTTTTCATCCTGTGGGAATAGGCGATCGCTTGTTAGCCAGACGCAAAGCCGAATCAACTTAGGTCTTGACTTAATGTTTAACAGTTCAGTGTATATTCAGTAGTCTAATAAACCAGAAAATTGGCTGGTACTTAGAAGCTAAAGCCAGTGAATATCGACTTATAATATTGACACAGTGCTGCATAAATGCTGAATTGAGGGAGGAGCGATCGCTCATCCTATCCTATCTGGGATCACAGACTACCAAAACCTATCACTGTAACGTAGCATACTTGACAGTAGTTTAAATAAAGCATAAGGCATCTTGATTATTAATCACGTAAACTTTTTCAACATAAACACCCCACACTAGTTATAATTTCCTATAAGTTGAAAAAACTCTTAAGAATTAGCGTAATTAATACGCTGCTCTCACACCGACTAGCTGACAACCAAATTAGGAGGACTATCTATGGCGCTTGTACCAATGCGGCTGCTGTTGGATCACGCGGCTGAAAACGGTTACGGCATCCCAGCTTTTAACGTTAACAACCTGGAGCAAATTCAGGCAATCATGAAGGCGGCTGAAGAGACAGATAGCCCCGTCATTTTGCAAGCTTCCCGTGGCGCTCGTAACTATGCAGGCGAAAACTTCCTACGCCACTTGATTTTGGCTGCGGTAGAGACCTATCCTCACATTCCCATTGTCATGCACCAAGATCATGGTAATGCTCCTTCTACCTGCTACTCAGCCATCAAGAACAACTTCACAAGCGTAATGATGGATGGTTCTTTGGAAGCTGATGCCAAGACACCTGCCAGTTTTGAGTACAACGTTAATGTTACTCGCGAAGTTGTTAATGTAGCTCATGCTTTGGGCGTAAGCGTAGAAGGTGAACTCGGTTGCTTGGGTTCTCTGGAAACCGGCGCAGGTGAAGCTGAAGATGGACATGGTTTTGAAGGTACTCTTGACCATTCTCAACTGTTAACTGACCCAGATGAAGCAGTTAGCTTCGTAGAAGCAACCCAAGTAGATGCTTTGGCTGTAGCTATCGGTACTAGCCACGGTGCTTACAAGTTTACCCGCAAACCAACCGGGGAAATTTTGGCAATTAGCCGCATTGAAGAAATTCACCGCCGTCTACCTAACACCCACTTGGTAATGCACGGTTCTTCTTCCGTACCTGAAGATTTAATCGCTTTGATTAACGAGTACGGTGGTGCAATTCCTGAAACCTACGGTGTACCTGTAGAAGAAATCCAAAAAGGTATCAAGAGCGGTGTACGTAAAGTTAACATCGACACCGACAACCGTTTGGCTATCACCGCAGCTGTGCGCGAAGCTTTAGCAAAAAATCCCAAGGAATTTGACCCCCGTCACTTCCTCAAGCCTTCCATCAAATATATGCAGAAGGTTTGTGCTGAACGCTATCAGCAATTTGGTACTGCTGGTAATGCAAGCAAAATTAAGCAAGTTACTCTCGAAGATTTTGCTGCTAAGTATGCTAAGGGTGAACTCAACGCTGTTACCAAAGCTGCTGCTAAGGTTTAATTTTAGTCAAAAAGTTAATAGAGGCAATAATTTGCTTCTGCAAAATTTTTGATATTCATGTAAATCAACCGGGAAAACTTAGTTTCCCGGTTTTTTGTTGTGCTGTGCTTGTTATGACAATTCCCAGTTCGCAATTAGGGACTTGCAGATCAAAAACATCCAAAATCTAGGGTGCGTCAGTATGAATATTTTTTGGTATAGTTAGGGTTTATCGTACTGACGCGCCCTAGTAACAGTGAACTTCGATAAGTAGGTAGACACAATTATTTATAAGACGCATTTCGACTACGCTCAATGCTCAATCCCAGAGAAGACGAGGGTTGAGCGCAGTCGAAACCCGGCAACCTCTTTTTTAGTTTAATTTAGTCCTTCTACTTAATTGCTTTTTTGTGTTTTCTTAATCAAGTGAAAAATATCTAATTTGTATGTTGAAATTAGATTAAACTCTTGTAGCTTGGACAATATCCCGCCATGTTTATATCACTGAAATCTGGAAGAGCTTACTTCCTGAAAAGCTGTAAGCATTCAACAGTATTCTAATAGTAATTTGAAAAAAGAAGGCGACAGATACCTGGGTAGGGACACATAGTTGTGCGCCCTACTGATAATGGATGTGTTGTAGAAATTTGTTGAATAATAAATTAAATTGTTGAACTTATTACCGAAATTAGTTTGTCGCGGGTTGTATATAGGAATGTGCTAACTTCAGCAATTGACTGTTGTTTTGATGAGTAATATAGCAGTAGCCACATAGGTTAGGACATTGATAAATCGTAAAATATTTATGGACAGAAGCTTAAACGCTTGTCCCCTGTCCTTTGTCACCTGTCCCCTGCTATAGCAAAACAACCTGATTGATAAAACTTAAGGAGTAATAGTCACATCAATTGACTCTACTAATTTTTGACATTTAATACTAAGGTTATATGTGAGGAAAAATGTACCAAATCTTATTTGATGCTGATTTAATATTAGATGCTGTGATGAATCGCACTGAATTTGCTGAGGATATCAAAGCACTATTAGAAAATTCACATCATTCGATTCGTTTATACTTAACAGATGTTGGTTTGCAAAAAATTTCTGCTTATACATCCTGTTTAAGAAACAGCTATATTTCTGAGGTTGTAACTGAGTGGTTACAAGAACAAATACAAATTTGTACTATTGACCAAGGTTTAGTGCAGAAATCACGTTATTTATCCCTCAAGGATTTTGAATCGGCTATAGAGTTGGCTTGCCTTAATCATTATCAACTAGATGCGATCGTCACTAATCACCCTGAAAGTTTTATTGCATCTAGTTATCAATTTTGTGTCTGGTCGTTTAGTGAGTTATGGTTGCGTATCGATTTAGAAAGTCAGTTACAGGAGACTACATCTAGTTGAGAGGAGACGTATCTCGTCTAAATGATTGTGAAAAAATCTGGAAATTTTGGTAAATTGGGCTATTTATTCGATTTCTATTGACAAATTTTAAATATTAACTTATAAACGTTATTTATTATTTAAAATTAAGATAAAGTTTATAATTTAATTAAGATATTTTAATAAATGTGGTTTTTTGGGAGACAAAAGAGCCTAATTTTTTTGGTAATTTGATTATGCAGGTTTTCTTTGGTGCTAGGATCTAGCACTATAGGTAAGTTTAAAGTGCTGTAGCTGTGAAACAAAAGCCAAAACCGAGAATCGCTTTATTGCGGGAAAAAGCAGGATTAACTCAGTTGGAACTGTCCCGTCTTGTTGGTGTAACTGAAAGCACTATTCAAAACTGGGAAAGTGGCCGGACTGGAACAGACCACATTGAAAGAATTATTAGGTTTTGTAAAGCCTTGAATTGTCAAGTAGAAGACCTAATTGAGTACAAAGATGAATTAAAAGAAGAATTTGTCAATAAACCAAATTCTTTAAGTGAGATTCATCATATGTTAGGCACTGAAGAAGCGACTTCAGCTAGTCGTTCAGAGGGTGGATTTTCTCAACAGCCAAAGTCACCTGAAATCAGTTTCTAGCGTTTACACTTAAAGTTGCCATCTCTCACCAATGACTTAGAGGATATTCATAAAGTAAAAATAAAACTACTGGCGTGTCTAGCCTAAAATGTGGCATTAGCTAACCACAGAGACACAGAGGTTAGAGAGAAAACAGATTGCACTATTTTAGCCTAGACAGTCCACTACTGGCTTGGCAAGGCTAAACTTGTACTTTAGCGAAAAATGACTCATCTTAATCATCTGCGTTTATCTACGTTCAATTTTTTATAAATCTATTGCTACATTTTAGCCTTGCCACGCTACTACAAACTGAATTGTGATAACTTTACATTACTTCGTCGAACGTGAGAAAAGCAGATAGCCATTATTTCTATAAAACTTCTGCCTACCTCTGCGTTTTCAAAACACAGCTTACTCATCATTTCTCCCAACTATCAAGATTAATCTTCACTTGACTAAATTGGACTTGATTCATCATTAATTAAAGGATTAATAACTATCTCGTTAGCACCTCCATCAGCTTTACGCGCCCGAATAGCTGGGCGAGAACGTCTATATCCTGCTCTTTCTGCCTTTTGATGTTCGTAGTCAATTAGTCTGCCATAATATGGATGTTTACTTAAATTCATCGATAAGAAAATATGCTGGCGGATATTGCCAAAACCTTTGCGGTTAAAAAATTTAACTGCTGGTATATTGGTGGGGTCAGTATCTACTAGCATAAATCGCGCCCCATCTTCAATCATGTGGGCGACTACTTTATCAACTAATTTATCAGCAACTCCCTGGCGTTGGAATTTAGGATTAACTCCCAGCCATAAAATATAGCCATAAGTCCAAGATGCTTTAGTAATAATAGTCCCTAAAATGAATCCTGCTAGTTCTCCATCTGTCTCAGCAACTAAACAGTATTCTGGGTCTGTGTTATAGAGTCCAATTACTTCCCATTCATCCCAAGTACGGTAAAGATAAGGATATAAATCACTAGTAAATAATTCTTCTCCTAAATGATATACAGGGGCAATATCATCTATTCTTAATTCTCGCACGTAAATAATGTTATTTTCATCAAAGTCTGTCATAAATTTTATAATCTACATTTTAAATTTTTCTTACATTTATTTTTGAAAGTTCTGGTATGTAGCTGCTAAAGGAATTGCATAAAATACCAAAAATACTAAATTAAAGACGGCATTTTGCCAAAAGCCAGATGATACAGAAAAAGAACTATCTATGGTGAACCAAACAAGTATTGATGCTGTCATGGCGAACCATCCCTCAATTTCTCCACGACGAAATGGTTTTAAAAGGATGTAAAGTAAAGCCACAGTCCAACCAACCATGATAGCGCCAAGAAGTCCATACAAAAATTTAATGTATGAATATTCTGCTTCACCAAAGCTATTATGTGTGGGAATGGTTGAAGCAAACATTGCATCAAAATACTGCTGCATGAAATCTGGTGTGATAATTAAGCTCAGGCTGAAGAGAATTCCTGCACAGGTGACAATAATTAACCAGTACCACCAGAAACGAAACCATGAGTTTAGCATTTAATTATCTTCCTCAATGTTTACCGAAAAACTGGGTTTAAAGCCCCGCCCTTCTAGGGCGGCTTTTGAGGTAGTATAACTAATAGCGGTAAAGCGCACAAATAAAAGACGAAGTAGATCAAGCGGACTGCTCCTGATCCGGAAAGACAGGTAGTATAAATCCGCGCATCTTGTACCGCCACTTGCGCGATTGCCGGGGAACCCGTCCAACGCAGTGGCTGACAAATGTGGGAGTAAACACAGAAATTAAAAACCTTTTCAA
>DATNQO010000241.1:0-4493 GCA_036704005.1 Leptolyngbyaceae cyanobacterium
ACTACGTGCCGCTACGCGAACATACATCTTTTTCCTTACCAACCTACGGTTGATGATGGTCAAAGATGCTGCTTCGTCGTAGCCCGCTATTCATCCCCACCTTACTTCGTTGAAGGTGGGGATGAATAGCGCAACGTTAAATATAGCAGTCGCCTTATAGATTAGGACATCATTCAATCTTCAAACCTTTATTTTCAAAGGCTTTTAACCCTGTTACCTGTTACCTTTCCCCTGCTATGTATACAGGACTTACGCAAGTATCACAATTGGTGGTTGGTGCGTGACGCTACAAGTCTCATTACCATGTTCAAATATTTTCGCAGCGTCACACACCCTACAGAAAAAATATGCCAGTTGCGTAAGTCCTAATATAGTTAATTTGGTTGGTAATGGGTTATATCATTACCAACCTTGACTAGTATAAGAATTGTTAAAACAGATGTGATTTAATGCGCGATTTCCTTTAAGGTTTGTAGTAATTGCAGAATTTCATCTACTGAATTGTAGTGTACTAATCCCAGACGTAATAAACCGCCATTGGTTTCTACTCCTAGTTTTTCAGTGAGATTTAGGGCATAAAAGTTACCATGCCAAGAGAAGATACCGCGATCGCCTAATTCTTGAGCAACTGTTGCGGGACTTTTCCCTTGCAGTCTTATTGCTACTGTTGGTGTCCGCCAAGCAAAGCGTTGTGGGTCGGTAATACCATATATGCTTAAGCCAGGAATTTCTTGTAAGCCGGAAATTAGCTTATGACTCAATTCTCTTTCATATTGCTGGATGGCTGACATGGCAGCAACTATGGCTGCACGACGGCTGTGATAAGCTGAGGCAATTTCATGTGCTGGTTGTTCGGTTGATGTTAAAAACCGGGGACAGTGGAAATGTTCCAAGCCTTCTCTATCAGCCTCAATTAAGGCAGAAACTAACTCTTGGTCAATTGTGGGCGAGACATGACAACCTAATTTTGCCAAATAGTTAACCGCCGCTACTACACCCGCCATTCCTTCATAATTGAGGGTTCCGGTTTCCCAACGAGATGGAACTTCATCGGGTGCTGGTTTGACTTTATAGGGTTCTAGGTTCGCCAGATGTTCTCGTTTACCATATAAAACGCCAACGTGGGGGCCGAAGAATTTATAGGCGGAACAGGCGAGAAAATCACACCCCAAACCATGCACATTAATCGGCCCATGCGGCGCATAATGGACTGCATCAACAAACACCAAAGCACCCACAGCATGAGCTAGTTTAACAATGGTGGCGATATCATTAATTGTACCTACAGCATTGGAAGCATAGGTGACTGCTACTAACTTGGTGCGAGAATTAAGTTGTTGTTCTAAATCGCTCATATCTAGGGTGCAATCATCGACTTTGATATCGACAACGCGAATAGTTGCACCTTGTTCTTGCAAAGCATACCAGGAAGAAATGTTAGCGGAATGGTCAAGTCGGGTGACGATAATTTCATCCCCTGGTTGCAGTGTCCGCCCAATAGCACGGCTTAAGCTAAAGGTGAGTGTGGTCATGTTAGCGCCGAAAACCACCTCATCACTATCGCAACCTAAAAAATCAGCGATCGCTGCCCTAGCTGCAATAATTAAAGCATCTGTCCGCGCACTGGTAGCAAAAGCCCCGTGAGCATTAGCATTTGACCTAACTAAACAATCACTGATAGCATCTAAAACAGATCCTGGTACTTGTGTGCCACCAGGCCCATCAAAAAATATTGCTGGTTGTCCGTTAATTTTTTGTGTAAGTGCAGGAAACTGAGAGCGTATCCATTTCAAGTCTAAAGCTTCCATATCAGACTCCTTGGCTAATGGTATTTACCTATACCACCAGCCACTGTGAAAAATTCATTCTAACTTACTTGTAATGACGCAGACAGATGTAATATTGTGTCTGTGAACAATGGACAATTGACAATGGACAGTGAACAGTGGAAATAAGCTGTCAACTGTCAACTGTCAACTGTCAACTGTCAACTGTCAACTGTCAACTGATATGTCCCAAACCTTACCTATTCGTGATGTGCGTCAGTTGGGTATTAACCTGAATCATTGGTATGTGGTGGCGCGTAGTGATGAAGTCACAAGTCAGCCTTTGGGGGTGACAATTTGGCATCAGGCGATCGCACTTTATCGAGACAGTGCAGGACAAATTCACGCTTTAGAAGACCGTTGTCCCCATCGGCAAGTTAAACTTAGTCACGGTCAAGTTATTGGCAATGAGTTGGAATGTGCTTATCATGGTTGGCGCTTTAATCATCATGGTGAATGTGCAAATGTTCCATATTTAGCCGAAAATCAGAAACTCCCCAACTGCACAATTCACCGCTACCCAGTTAAAGAACAAGATGGTTTTATTTGGTTATTTCCTGGTGAGGGTGAACCATCTGTCGAGCCTCTGGGTTTACCAGAATGGGATCATTTGAATTACATTGCTAGTGTGGCAGTTATTAACTGTCAGGCTCATTATTCTTATTTAATTGAAAATCTGATGGATATGTATCACGGACATTTACATCAGGATTTACAAGCTTGGGCAGAAGCAGAATTACAAGATATTCAGGAAACTGATAAGCGTGTCGATGCTCATTATCAGGCTCAAAGTTATTACAAAATAGATAAAATTTGGTCTATTTCGCAATTATTTTTCCCTGCTTTACGGCGCTTACATCCAGAACCTTTGGATGTTAGTTATATTTATCCCCATTGGCAGTCTACCTTGGGTAAGGACTTTATAATTTATTGTTTGTTGTGTCCGGTAAATGAGACACAAACCAAAGCCTATTTAATTCATTTCACATCTTTAAATGCTTTTTGGCGACTGCATAAATTACCTGTATGGTTTCGGCGCTTCGTCAAAGATAGTTTGTTTAATGCAGCTAAAAAATTCCTTGATGGTCTAGTGATTAAAGATGTGCAGATGATTGAAGAGGAACAGCAGGCTTATTTACAAAATCCTCAAAGACGAAATTACGAGTTAAATCGCGCTTTAGTCAGCGTGCAAAGGTTGATGAAGAATCAAGCATCATAGGCGGAAAAGCTTGTGAGGCTGTCACCTGTCCCCTGCTATATCTGTAGGGACTGCCCACCGTATAATGGTCAGGACTTACGCATAAAAACGAAAAATCAAGCGTTTGGGCAAGGGTATAGGGGTGTAAATCTTTAAAATCCTTACACCCTTACATCCTGCGTCAACAGAAAACTTTGATGCGTAAGTCCTGATGGTTTTGGCGATGCACTTCCCACCCTACTTTTATATTAGCAATGCAAAACCTGGGGAAGTTTCTATGATCAATAGGTAAGCGATACCTACGGTAAGCTACGCTAACGCGCATAATAGAAATAAAAACCATAATGAACCAGGTAGACTACCTCCGCATTAGCTTAATAGATCGCTGCAATTTTCGTTGTCAGTACTGTATGCCAGAGGGATCGGAACTAGACTATATCCTCAAGCAACAATTATTGACTGATGAGGAATTGCTGACCTTAATTCGAGAAGTATTTATACCAGTTGGTTTTAGCCGCTTTCGGTTGACAGGGGGAGAACCTTTACTGCGTCCCCATGTTGTGGATTTGGTGAGAGCGATCGCATCTTTACCTCAAACGCAAGACCTCTCCATAACTACCAACGCTTTTTTACTAGCGCCCCTAGCGCAAAACCTTTACGATGCTGGCTTACGACGTATCAATATCAGTTTAGATTCCCTCGACCCACATATATTTGACCAAATTATCGGTAGTCGTGGACGTTCTCGCTGGCAACAGGTATGGGATGGTATTCTAGAGGCTCATCGCGTAGGCTTCGACCCGTTAAAGTTGAATGTAGTAGTAATTCCTGGTGTCAACGACCACGAAATTCTCGATTTAGCGGCTTTAACTATTGATAAACAATGGCACGTGCGGTTTATTGAGTTTATGCCCATCGGTAACGGAGAATTATTTGGCGATCGCGGTTGGGTATCTTCCGCCGAACTCCGTCAACAAATCCGCGATCGCTGGGGCTTGACAAATTCACAAGTTCGTGGTGCAGGCCCCGCAGATGTCTTTCAAATCCCTGGCGCAAAAGGGACATTAGGATTTATTAGTCAGATGTCGGAGTGTTTTTGCGATCGCTGTAACCGGATGCGTCTTTCTGCTGACGGTTGGCTACGCCCTTGTTTATTAAATGAAACTGGACAACTTGATTTAAAAACTTCCTTACGCGCTGGTGTCAGCACAAGTCAATTACGAGAACAGGTTAGACATTTATTAGAAATCAAGCCAGAAATCAACTTCAAAGGCCGCGATTCCGGTACTACAGGAACCTATACCCGCACCATGTCACAAATTGGCGGTTAGTCAAAAGAGGCAGGGGAGCGGGGAGCAGGGAGCAGGGGGGATGTAGTAACGGATCTTGTACTCCGACCAATTGAGAACGCCCTAGAAGGGCGGGGCTTGATACCCATGTTCCGCTCCGCTTCACGGCTTCGGGACAGG
>DATNQO010000242.1:0-16117 GCA_036704005.1 Leptolyngbyaceae cyanobacterium
GGGAGTGGGGGGAGATGAGGGAGATGGGGGAGTGGGGGGAGATGAGGGAGAATTTTCTAAATTTTCCTGTTGACTATTGACTATTGACTGTTGACTATTGACTATTGACTGTTGACTGTTGACACTCACCCAACTTTCTAAGGATGGTGTGGCGGAACCTAGAACCAAGGGGCAGTTTTCTAGTTCTGCACGCCACTGGGCGACGGTGCGGGCGTGGTAGGTGGGGATGGGGGAGTCTTGTTTGAAGCTGCTGTCGTGTTCTTCGTCAAGAATGATTAAGCCGAGGTTGGGTAGGGGGGCGAAAACGGCGCTGCGTGTGCCGATAACAATTTGGGGATCGCCTGTCAGCATTTGTCTCCAGGTGTCGTAGCGTTCGCCGTCGGAGAGGGCGCTGTGATAAACGCTGATTTTATTGTTGCCAAAACGGGCGCGGAAACGGTCGGTGAGTTGGGGTGTAAGTCCGATTTCTGGGACTAGAACTAGGGCTGATTTTCCTTGTGCCAGTAGTGGGGCGATCGCTTGTAAATATACTTCTGTTTTGCCGGAACCTGTGACTCCATGCAATAATACTTGAGCAAATCCCTCTAGCTTTTGTATGGTTGCTAAAGCATTACTTTGGGCAACATTTAATATCTTTGGTCTATCTAAATCTAATACTTGTGCCTGTTCTTTACGCAATATTTCTCTTTCTTCAATAGCGATGTAGCCTTTTTGTTCCATCGCCTTCAGGGTAGAGGAACTGGTACTACAAATTTGTAACAATTCACTGTGCCATAACTCACCTCCACTTCTTCGCAATACATCCAAAATTTCTCTTTGCCTGGTTGTTAAGTCACGGTCAATTGTGTCAATTAATATCACTGCTTTTTGCAGTTTTGGTTTTGTTGTCCGGGGCGGTTCTAAGTAACTTTCTACTAAACCATGACGCAATAATTCCCGCAATCCTCTGTAAGTTGATTTAACTTTTTGCTGCAAATAAGCAAAACTATAATCCCCTGCCCCTTGGGCTTGCAATAATTGCAGAATTTGCTGTGCTGGCGGACTTAAAAAGGGAACAGATGACTGATTTTTTTGTCTTTTGATCAAGCGGACTCTTCTTTGCGATCGCCCTAATAATCCCGGTGGTAAGGCTACCCGTATCACCTGAATTAAAGGCGTATAGTAATAAGCGGCTACTCGATTTAATAATTCCCAATAAGCGCTAGCAAAAAACCCGGAAGTGACTATATCCTCTACTGCGCGGATTTTTTCAGGTGCTATGTCAACATTGGGCTGTGACGATAATCTGATGGCGATCGCGCCTAATTGCTGCGAGCCGAAAGGTACACTTAATATATCTCCTGGTTTGATTTCTAACTGGTTTGGTATCCGGTAAGTAAATAACCCTGAATTACCCGGAAAGTCTACTAATACTTCAACGTACTGATTGGCATTTGTTGCGGCTCGGTATAAATCCTTATTTTCGCTAACCAATAAACCTACTGAATTGTTGTCATTAATATACATAATTGTTTAATTCTAAAGATAAATCTTCTTATTTCCTTAGACCGAGCCGGCTAAATTTACTTAGCTTGTCAGACTTTAATTTTTCTTTCTTTAGAGGTAAATTGTAAACCTTACTACTTTTATCACTTATAATACTTGATAAGTTACCTCTTATGTAATCTACTAGACAAATTTGACCCGACCATACGTGCAATAAATATTTGAAGACAACTATAAAAAATCAAACTAACTTCCTGGCAATTTATGAAAGATTTTATCTAAGTACTAAATAGGGAAGAGCCTTTTTTCCGCCCATCGATAGATATTCATTCCTTTGTCTCTATGAGATGCTTTTATACAAATAATTTCTTGGAAATATTAATTTGCCCAATTATTAGCATTCGGAAAAACTACTGAAGCTATTAATAAGTCCAGACCAACAAATAATATGATTGCTCTCATGTCTCTCCCAGGGTAAAGCTAAAAAACTTTATAAAAGTATATAATTATTAAAGTTAAAGGAAGAATTTCTTTATATTTCTTTCTGATTGTTAAATAAAAGAGAGGTTGAGGGGGTTTGACAGATTAAAGGATTAATAAAAAAATAAGCAATATATTTGTGGGAAACTGAGAAAATAAAATTTGGGTGCAATTTGAATATTCCAGAGAAGTTAAAGATAGCAGCTACACAAGGTTAGCAATTAATTGGAATTTCTAAAAATCGAATTACGGAAACTTGGATTCTGCCAATAAACAGGCACATCTTGAGTTAGGGAAACTACCAACTCTCAGTAGTTAATATCTATCATTAAATTATGTACCAAACAAAGCATGAATCCCTCAAGGAAACTATGAATATTGCTGAATTGGGAACAATGGAAATACTAGTGAATGCTGTCGAACATGAAGAGCATCCACTTGATAGCCTCGATATAGAACTAATCATAGAAGAAGAAGCCCCGGTAGTAGAAAATCTGGAAACAGACGAACGCGATGGGGATCAAATGGCTGCCGCTCGGCCTTCTGGGTATAATAAAACTGAGCATGATGACGCAGTAGGGGCATTTTTTAAAGAAATGGCACGCTATCCCCTGCTAAAACCAGATGAAGAAGTGGAATTAGCCAGAAGAGTCAGATTTTTAGAAGAATTTAGAGATTTACAAGCTGCTTTACAATCACAATTGGGACAACAGCCAACAAAAGCGCAAATAGCGGCTGAGTTAGATATAACAGAAAAACAATTAGAAAATCGCTTGTATCAAGGTCGAGTAGCTAAAAGAAAAATGATTCGCTCGAACTTGAGATTGGTAGTATCAATTGCCAAACGATATCTCAATCGGGGAGTACCTTTTCTAGATTTAATTCAAGAAGGAGCAATGGGATTAAATCGGGCTACAGAAAAGTTTGATCCCGATAAAGGATACAAGTTTTCCACATACGCTTACTGGTGGATTAGACAAGCAATTACTAGAGCGATCGCCAATGATGCCAGAACAATACGCCTCCCAATTCACATTGTAGAAAAACTCAACAAACTCAAAAAAGCCCAACGGGAACTCAAACAAAAATTCAGCCGCAACCCCACAGAAGCGGAAATGGCCGAAGCGTTGGAAATAAGCGTCCCCCAACTACGCCAACTGCAACAACTAAGGCGACAAGCACTATCTTTAAATCATCGAGTCGGTAAAGAAGAAGATACCGAACTGATGGACTTATTAGAAGATGAAGATAACCTATCTCCAGAAGCAAAAATGAACGAAAACATGATGCGTCAGGAGATTTGGGAAGTCTTAGGTGACGTGCTTACCCCCAGAGAAAAAGACGTAATTTCTTTACGTTATGGTTTAACAACCAGCGAACCCTGCACCCTAGAAGAAGTCGGGAATATGTTCAACCTATCCCGCGAACGAGTCCGACAAATTCAAAGTAAAGCCATGCGGAAGTTGCGCCGTCCTCACATAGCTAAACGGCTGAAGGGTTGGTTGATCTGAGGGACTGAAGCAGTGGACAGTGGACAATGGACAGTGGACAATGGACAGTGGACAGTGGACATAATCTGTCAACTGTCAACTGTCAACTGACCAATGACCAATGACTAACAATTTAACCGTGCGTTTTGCTGAACCTGCTGATAGTGAAACACTGTTTGGCTTAATCAAAGAATTGGCAGAGTACGAAAAATTAACTCATGCTGTAACTGGTAATGTTCTGGCACTGCAAGAGCATCTTTTTGGTTCGCAAAAATACGTTGAAGCAATTTTAGCGGAAACCGCAGGTCAAGCTGTAGGTTTTGCCCTATTTTTTCATAACTACTCTACCTTCCTCACCAAGCCGGGAATTTATCTGGAAGATTTGTTCGTCCTCCCAGAATATCGCCGACAAGGCATTGGTAAAGCCCTCCTCACCAAATTAGCCCAAATCGCCGTCGAACGCGGTTGTGGCCGATTAGAGTGGAGTGTTCTTGACTGGAATGAATCAGCTCAAGCCTTTTACCGTCGTATGGGAGCATCAATATTAGATGATTGGCGAATTTGCCGCGTTACGGAAGAAGCAATTAGCCAAATAGCACTTAATCAGTGAAGAGTTAACTGTGGGTCAAGCCCATTGGTCAAATACCCCTCTTCTATCACTTTCTTATTCTGGAAAGTGACATGAAGAGGGGTATTTAGTAGGTGGGCAATGCCCACCAAATTCTTCTTGAGAAGATGCCAGTTCTGAGTTAACGTGAGTTCGACAAGCGTTGTTTTGACCTCACCCCCAACCCCTCTCCTACGAGGAGAGGGGTTGGGGGTGAGGTATTTTTTCGTTTCTCCTCCCTCTCCTGACGGAGACGCTACGCGAACGCCTTTTAGGAGAGGAAGGTTGGGAGGGAGAGGTTCATCGAACTCACGTTGAGTTATTTACTTACTGGTGCTTTCAGCAGGAGTAGCAATCATTTTGGCAGCATTTTCTTCACTTTCAAGAATACCAAACTCAATCAACAACTCTTCTAGTTCTTCCATTTCAATTGGAGTAGGAACCTTCAGGTTTTGATTGTTGATAATTTTGTTAGCTAATATCCGGTATTCGTTAGACTGGTTGC
Organism: Leptolyngbyaceae cyanobacterium; assembly: GCA_036704005.1. GTDB lineage: Bacteria > Cyanobacteriota > Cyanobacteriia > Cyanobacteriales > Nostocaceae > Trichormus. The sequence continues at coordinate 4,568 of DATNQO010000242.1, forward strand.
TGTCGGGTGCGTATTCGTTAACTGTCATCCGACGCAATTCAGCGTGTTGAACAATGTTGTCGCGGGGTACGTAGTGAATCATTTGGGTATTCAAACGTTTTGCCAGAGTTTCGATGAGTTCGATTTCTCTGTCAACATTACGGCTGTTACAAATCAAACCACCCAAACGCACACCGCCAGTATGGGCATATTTCAAAATACCACGAGCAATGTTGTTTGCAGCGTACATCGCCATCATTTCTCCTGATGTCACGATGTAAATTTCTTGCGCTTTATTTTCGCGGATAGGCATTGCGAAACCACCGCATACAACGTCGCCTAGTACGTCATAAGATACGAAGTCAACATCTTGGTAAGCACCATTTTCTTCTAAGAAGTTGATGGCAGTGATAATACCACGACCAGCACAACCTACACCGGGTTCAGGGCCACCAGACTCCACGCACTTCACACCACGGAAGCCTGTAAGCATGACTTCTTCGAGTTCTAAATCTTCGACTGCACCGCGTTCAGCAGCTAAGTGAAGTACGGTTGTTTGTGCTTTGGAGTGTAGCATCAAACGGGTGGAGTCTGCTTTGGGGTCGCAACCTACAATGAGGATGCGCTGACCCATTTCTGCCATAGCTGCCAAGGTGTTTTGAGAAGTGGTAGACTTACCAATACCGCCTTTACCGTAGAAAGCAATCTGTCTAATTTTTTTGTCAATACTCATGGTTTGTGTTTTCCTACAATGAATGTAAATGCAAAGTTCTAGAGTAAATATTTGGTTAGAGGTTGCGTAGATGAGGATTTAAGTTAAGGAAAGATTGCAAGTATTACCAGAGGCAAAGCCAGATAGTTTTCTCAGATGAAGTAAATACAACTTCATCTTCAGAAAAAGTTGGTACTCATACAGACTAAAGCTGAGAAAAGCTTGAGATATACATTGCAGGTTGTTGTGATAAATCTCCATTGGTTGCTCAAGCCTTAAGAGTGGTTACAGCAGCAATTTAACTTTATTCAGGAGGTTTACCTGAACCCAACTAACCAAAATTGCTATCCACTCTAAATGGTTTTGACAAGTTTCCTGCTCTTGTATTTGTCTGGCTGCTGAGTAATTCTCAGTTTGGCTGATATGCTGATACTTCTAGCTAATATTCCTGCAAAAATAACTCACTATGCTCATAATTCATCCAGGTAAATAAGTATTTACCTCTACCATTAGAGCGATACATTAGCAACCCCTAAAACCACGATTTGGGCAATGTATTGGTGATTATTTACAATATGCTAAAACTCCTGAATCTCTGAGAACGGTATCTGCTATTTGTTGCAGGTTCCTTGCCAAAATTAGCAATTGTTATAACATAGCTTGTAAACCAAAATAGTTAATTCTTTTGGTACTATGTTCAATAACCGTTCTGATTGCTTTTGAATTGCCAACTTGTACTAAGAGTCTTTCTTCCCAGGCTCCTAGAGTAATTTGCGCTGGCTAGTAATACTAGCTATGTTAGGCAATTATGACTGACTATTATTACCTCAGCCAGTGACGATTGACTTCAAGTTTTTTCTGAGGTTACTATCCTCTTTACCTGGATTATTTCTATCGCTATACAAAAGCATAACGATATTGAAGTGGATTTACCAGAGCAAAAGGACTTTAATTGAGTTACCCCAATATTTAACTTGAAGTCTTTTCGCTTGCTTACTTTTTTGATTCCTATTGTTAGCTTAACACAGGTTTACTAATTTATTGATTGAATCTCTAATTATTTTTTGTGGAAACGTATTATGGAAATATGATTTAATTCTTGCTGTGTATAATAAGGGTTAAAGTCTTGCAGTAAAAGGGTTTCGTGTTGATTTTTCTTAAAATAAAAATATAAATTTTATATTTTTTGAGTATTTAAATTATCGATTAGTGCAAGATTGACATTTTTAAAATTACTGAAGGTTTTTGCTAATTTGAGTATTTATTTTTTCTTAACTTTAAACTTATATTTAGAGTAGATTGATTTTTAGCGATGATGTCAGAATAAGGGAAGTAAAAATACTGCGATCGCCAGGATAAAACCCATATACTATTGATTGAATAATGCGTCTGAAATGTTGACTACAAACCTTTAACGTGAACAGTTGTAGGGGCGGGTTCATTGAGGAATTCATGTTAAAAACAGATATGTTCGTTAAACCCGCCCTTACTTAAATACGAAAGTGAAACACCAAACCAATTGGTGAAAGGAGTAGAATGGAGCTTGTTTATCCCCCAATATACGCCCTCAATACTGATAACTGATAACTGATTTAAAACCAGCTTGTTACTAAGAGTATCCTTCTACACTTTACTCACTATATTTCTTCAAATATGCTAAAATCTACAGTTATTCCTCCAACTAATAGATATACTCAAAGTTTAAAGTTAGGCAAACGCGGGTATTATGTTGGATTGGTTGGCTGTCTGGGGCGTAACTCAAGCTGTGGGGTTTGCTTTTAAGTCTATTTTTGAAGACTTAGCAAAGGACGCGGTGAAAGACTGGGCTAAGGACTTATTAAAATCTGTCCCGAATAATATTTTACAGAAACTGCAAAAGGAAGATGTGGAAACTGCTGCTGGTACAGCCTTGAAGGAGTTTTTACAGTTAATGCAGCAGGAACTAGAAGATGCAGATTTAGAAGAAGCAGAACTGCAAAAATATACTCGTCCTTTAAGTATTTTTATTCACAACAAAACTCTGAAAAATCTTCTGAGTCTGCCTTTTAAACCAGATTGTCAAGTTATTGATTCTCAGAGTTTAGCCAAGGCTTGGTATGAAGATAATTTACCACCTTTGCCCCAACAATTTGATTGGGAAAGACTAGCTAAACGTTATCTTAAAAAAGTTAAAGCTATTATTAGAGAGTCAGAACAGTTACGCCCGATTTTAGATTCTCAACATTTAGAGGCAGTTAAGGATAGTTTACAGCAAATAGCTACTATTCCTACGGAATTTGATTTGCTTGGCTATCAAAAAGCACTGCGAGAACGATATGGTAACTTGAAGTTAGATAGTTTAGATACTAGTGGTTACGCCTACAATGAGTTGAAGTTGTGGCAAATGTTTATTGTGCAGAATGTGCGGGAAGTTCATCAAGTTGTACCTCAAGTCCATGAACTACCCAAGGAACATTTAAAACAATTAAGAGAAAGTAACCAAGTAGAGGATATTTCTTTAGACGAATTAGCTTATTACAAACAAGCTTATATTAATCAGCCACCTGTTTCTGTATTAGATGTGATAAATAATCGCCAAATTTATCAATATATGGTGATTTTAGGTGATCCAGGTTCAGGCAAATCGACTTTATTACAATTCCTCGCCTTAAATTGGGCAGAAACGCCACTAGGAAATGCTATTTCTCAGCCGCTACCTTTATTAATTGAATTACGGACTTATATGCGGCGGCTAGAAAATAACGAATGTAGTAATTTTATCGATTTCTTCGATAAAAGCAGTGGTATAGTTCACCATCTTAATCAACACAAACTGCATGAACAGCTAAAGACTGGTAATGCTTTGGTCATGTTTGATGGTTTAGATGAGGTATTTGAACCAGGACAACGGGAAGATATTATTACTGATATTCATCGTTTTACTAATGAGTATCCTGATGTGCGAGTAATTGTCACTTCTCGCGTTATTGGCTACAAGCCTCAACGTTTGCGAGATGCAGAATTTCGCCACTTTATGTTACAAGATTTGGAGGCGGAACAAATACAAGACTTTATCCATCGTTGGCATGAATTAACGTTCAGTGATGCAGGTGATAGGCGAAGGAAAAAGGAACGGCTGCATAGGGCTATTGATACGTCCTATGCGATCGCTGAACTCGCAGGCAATCCTTTACTATTAACTATGATGGCTATCCTCAACCGTAACCAAGATTTACCTAGAGATAGAGCCACGCTGTATGAGCAAGCATCACGGGTATTACTGCATCAATGGGATGTAGAACGCGCTTTGGTGGAAGATTATCGCCTAGACCCGAAAACCATCGATTATAAAGATAAGCAAGCCATGTTGCGTCAAGTGGCTTATCATATGCAAACCAGCGCCAAGGGTTTGGCTGGTAATTTGATTAGTACAAGCGATTTAGAAAAGATTTTAGTTCGTTATTTAAAAAATATCGAATTTGACCAACCTATCATAGTTGCTAGAGTCATGATTAATCAACTACGGACTCGCAACTTTATGTTATCTTACCTGGGCGCAGATTATTATGCTTTTGTCCACCGGACTTTTTTAGAATATTTCTGTGCTTGGGAATTTGTCTGGCAATTTAAAGAAACACAAACTCTCTCCATTCATGACTTAAATCAAGAAGTATTTGGTAAACATTGGCGAGATGAAACTTGGCATGAAATTCTGCGTTTAATTACAGCCATGATTGAACCAAGGTTTGTCTGTGAAATTATCGAATATTTAATGGTTCAGAATGGTGAACAAGATAAATTTATTAATATCTTTCTCGCCGCTAAATGTCTGGCAGAAGTACGAAATCGCTTATTAGTAGCATCCACAGCAACTAAATTACTGCCAAAAATCAAAGCTTTAACTAAATATGACCTTGGCTACTATTATCAACATTATTTCGATGAAGAAGAAACTCAGCTAGTACAAGAAATTCGTACCAAAGCAGTGACATCTGTCGCTACAACTTGGAAAGATGACTCAGAAACTTTGCCTTGGTTGCAACAACTAGCTACAAGTGATGAACGGGACTATGTGCGCTGCGCCGCCTTGCAAGAATTAGCGCGGAGTTTCAAAGATGACCCCAATACATTACCTTGGTTGAAAAGATGCGCTACCACAGATGATGACTGGACTATCCGTCAAGCCGCAGTGCAAGAATTAGCTAGGGGTTTTCGAGATGATCCTGATACCCTGTCAATTATCAAGCAACGGGGAACAATTGATGATAGTGAGTATGTCCGCCAAACCGCAGTGCAGGAGTTAGTTAAGAGTTTTAAAGATGACCCGAATACCCTACCTTGGCTTAAAGGACGCACTGTAGCCGATAATTCGGGGGCGGTGAGACAAGTTGTGGTGCAAGAATTAGTCAGAGCTTTTAAAAATAATCCCGATACTCTATCTTGGCTGAAACAATGTGCTATTAGTGATGATTGGACTGTGCGCCAAGCCGCAGTGCAAGAATTAGCGAGGGTGTTTAAGAATGATGCCGATACTTTATCTATTCTTAAACAGAGTGTGGCTAGCGATGATAATGAGTATGTGCGCCAAGCCGCAGTGCAGGAATTAGCTAGGGTGTTTAAGGATGATGCCGATACTCTATCTATTCTCAAACAAAGTGCGATCGCTGACAATTCTTTTAATGTCCGTCAAGCCGCAGTGCAAGAATTAGCCAGGTGTTTCAAAGATGAACCGCAAACTCTCCCCTGGTTGAAAGCACGCGCCACCATTGACAATGATAAGTATGTCAGGCGGGCAGCTGTGCAAGAATTAGCTAGGGGTTTTAAACATGACCCCGATACACTATCAATTCTCAAACAACGTGCGGTTGTTGATATGCACTCGGATGTCAGGCGGGCGGCTGTGCAAGAATTAGCTAGGGGTTTTAAACATGACCCCGATACCTTACCAATTCTTAAAGGGCGCACCACATCTGACGATAATGAGTCTGTGCGCCGGGCGGCTGTGCAAGAATTAGCCAGGGGTTTTAAACATGACCCCGAAACCTTATCAATTCTCAAAAAACGCGCCACATCTGATAAATACGCCAACGTCCGCCAAGCTGCATTACAGGAATTAGCTAGGGGCTTTAAAGATGACCCGGATATCTTGCCAATTTTGAAAAAACGTGCTATCACAGATGCCCATTTGGATGTGCGACACACAGCATTGCAAGAGTTGACGCGCAGTTTTAAAAATCACCCTGATATGTTTGAAGTGTTTTATCACTGTGCGATGAACGACCCCTTTCAGCGTGAGTACAATTTCCAACAAAACCCCCGCCAATTAGCCCTAGAAACTATTATCGAACAATATCCCCACCATCCCCAGACTATACAATTATTCCGCGATCGCGCCCACAATGACCCAGATGAGCAAGTCAGGGAGTTTGCTGATCAGAAGTTGAGAGAATTAGATGCAATTATAGCAGGGGACAGGTGATAGGGGACAGGGGACAGTTAGTTAGTAGGGTGCGTCAGTATGAGTATTTTTTTGTGTGGCTAGGGTTTCTCTTACTGACGCACCCCACAATTTTGGATATTTTTTTATCTGCAAGTCCCTAAGAGGTGAACATGACTATCAGCAAACAGATAAGTAATAAACCCAGTAGCAATATTACAGCTTGATTGCGTTTAATCCAGTCTTTGATAGATGTGTCAAAACTATTAGAGGTACGCTGTTCTTCTATCTGTGCCTTTCTCTCAGCCATGTTTTGGTAAAGGGTGCAGTCCTTAGCATAAGGACGCTGGGGAAAGGTACAACTATCATCAGCGTGGTATGTACAAGTGTCGCACAAATACGTGCCTTTAGCAGCCCGGTGTAGAGTCATACCAGGATGACCGTAAGCTTTGAGCGTTGTACGACAGTAAGGACAAGTTATAGCCTGACTATCAACCTGTTGCTGGCACTGGGGACAAGAAATTTTTGCCACAATACTAAAAGTAAAATATATCAGTAAATAATTTGATTTTATAGCAGGGGACAGGGGATAGGTTACAGGTTACAGAAACAAGAAAATAGGGAATAGTTGTGTTTCTTTCATATTTTGCGGGAGCGTTCATCGCGTCTGTGGGAGGCTTTCAAGAAACACAGGGTGAACTAACTATAAAAGCTTGATAGGAAGAAGCTTTTAACTTGCTTTTTCAAGCTGAAGGTGGAGTATTTGGAGTTTGGGAGAGTTGAGCAGTTTAGTTTAACTCAAGCTTATCCCAAACAAAGCAGAAAGTACCAAATTTAAATCGCTGGGAATGGCGTATGTATTGATATCTTTGTAAACTATTTTTTCTTGGCGCTGAAAAATGCCAAATTTCCAGGTGTCTCCCGTGGTAACAGTGCCATAAAGCATTGGTACTGTTGAGTCAGTCCATTGATCAAGAGCAATCAATTCTACAGCGAGTTGAGTAAAACCTCTTGCTAAATCGGCATTTTTAGCTTCTATTACCAATAAATTTTGTTTACTAGGGATGAAGTAATCAAAACTGCCTTTGAGCCAATTGTTCACTCTGACAGGATATTCAATTTTGAGGGGTACTTGGATAAATTTACAAACAGTTTTGAGAATGGGAAATATCAGTGCTTCACGTCTAGCTGTTTCGGAAACAGGATCTACCAAAGTGAGATTTTCTTGTAGTTCTGTTCTCAGTGGTTCTGGATCTATTGGTAGCTGCTGTGGAAGTTGGAGTGCGCTATTGTTAAGGGTAACACCAAATTCAGCTAGGATATCGGCGCTATCGTAGGCTAATTCGGCATATTTGCTGAAAGTATAGCTCTCGGATGGGTTAAGAATCCTAGCTTTGCTCATGAGTTAGGCGATCGCCAACGCATAGTATATAGATGATGTTCATATTTTACTCCTAATTTTCTGACTAAATTTTGTGTCAAGCAGAATGTTATCTGTAAAGCGATCGCCCCAGCAACTTGTGTATAATTATTTATTCTTCTCTGCTTCCCGCTAGCCCCTAGCCCCTAGCCTCTAATCCCCACTCTCCACTAAACAGTCGGCAATGTTGCTTGTTCATCCATAGCTGCAGCCATATTTTTTATTGCTTCATCCTCAAACAAACTCAAATCGAACCAAAAAGTAGTACCAACACCGACTTCACTCACTAAGTGAACTCTACTGTGGTGTCGTTCCACAATATTTCTGACAATCGACAACCCTAACCCTGTACCCTCCAAGGTATGAACCCGATTTTCTACCCGGAAGAAACGGTCAAAAATGGCTTGTTGGTCTTCTGGGGCGATACCAATACCAGTGTCAGAAACTTCTACACGCACTTGAGCAGACTGATTAGGAGAATTGGCTTTAGGCTCTAATTTGTAGGTACGAATGGCAATTTGTCCGCCTGCGGGAGTGAATTTCAGGGCATTCCCGACCAAATTCGCTAGGACTTGTAATAATAAATCATAATTTCCCAAAACTAGCGGTAAGCCAGGGGCGACATCTTGAATGAGTTCAATGCCTTTATCCTTAGCATTGAGTTGATAGGTACGCAGCGTTTGTTCAATTGCCTGAGCTAAATCTACACCATCAAAGTTGTAAGTACGACCAGATTCCAACTTAGATAAATCTAAAACATCGTTCACTAAGCGGGTCAAGCGGTCTGTTTCATAGTTGACCGTTTGCAAAAACTCTTTGCGCTGTTCTAAGCTTAAGTCTTCGCCGTAGTCGTGCAAGGTTTCAATAAAAGATTTGATATTAAATAGGGGCGTTCGCAGTTCGTGGGAAACGTTGCTGATAAATTGGCTTTTGGCTTCATTTAACTCTACCTCACGGGTAATATCCTGTACTGTGATGGCAATGCCTTTGATATTTTCCCGTTGCAAGTCGAGGACTGTAGTTAAAAGGATGCGGATGGTGCGGTTGCTGGGTTGGTTGAGGGTAAGGCGAAACTCGGCACTTTCACATTCACCAGATGCCATATCATAGAGGGTTCTGGTGACTTCCATCTGTACTGTCGGGGGCAAGTGGTGTAATACATTACTACCCACCACATCGTCAGGGTTTTCCCAGCCAAAAATGTGTCTTGCTGTGGGGTTGACTAAAACCACCTGCATATTGTTATCAATCAACACAGCACCGTCGGCGATGGTGGAAACTAGGGTTTCGAGTTTGGCTTTCTCTGCTGTTAGTTCCTCGATATTTTGCTCTTCATAACGCTCTAGGCGCTCCGCCATCTCGTTAAAATTGAGGATTAACTCCCCTAATTCGCCCCCCAACGGTAAATCAATACGCTGCTTGAAATTCCCGGCGGCGATTTGTTTTACCCCTACCAATAATTCCTTGATAGGTTTGGTGATGGTCAAAGCGTTGACCACTCCCGCTAAAATCACCATCACCCAAATCGTGATAAATACGGCAATGGTAACGTCGCGGGTGAAATTGGTAGAGGTGACGGCTATTTGGTTGGGGTTGATGCCAATAGCCAATACACCCAAGTATTTTTCATCGACAATTAGGGGAATAAACACATCAGTCACAACGCCATCTGGACTCATGTGTTGCCGTACCATTGGCTTCTCACCTTCACCAGGGTATTCTTCTGGTAGTTGTATGCGTCGCTCAATGGTGAGGGAGTTTTCCACCTCTGGTTGCCAAAAGGGAATGCCAAAAAAGATTTTCCCAGTTTCATCAGCGTAGAGCATATAGCGCACGCTAGAGGTGGTGCTGTAGAAGCGTTGGGAAAACTGGGCAACCTCAGTCAAATTATGGTCAGCAACAAGGGGGGCAACATTAGCAGCCAATAGCAGCCCCAAATCTCGCCCGAAACGGGTGTCATTCATTCGGGCATCTTGCTGAATTGTGTTTACCGCCCAAAAGGTTAGACCACTCATCACCAAGGAGACCACCAAAGTAGCGGCGGCTAACAGTTTAGTCTGGAGAGTGAACTCTGACCACCAGTTGGCGATCGCTTCTCGAATTGTTTTTAACAGCGCCAGCATCTCAATTAAAGTTGTTAGTAGCTCTGGATATCAACCCCAACAACTTAAAAATTAACAGTTATTTTGGTCATTAGTCATTAGTCAGTTGACAGTTGACAGTTGTCAGTTGTCAGTTGTCAACGAAGAACTCTATGCCCAATGTCTTTTCGGTAGTATATACCAGAAAAGTCAATGGCTTTAATTCCAGTGTACGCTTGCGCGAGGGCTTGTTGAAAATTTTCTCCGATTCCCGTTACGTTCAGGACTCTACCGCCGTCTGTGACTATTTGTTGTTCCTGGTTTAATTTTGTGCCTGCATGAAACACTGTCGCGCCTGTGGCTTCTGCTTGGGGAATACCTGTAATCACTTTGCCTTTTTCATAATCCCCTGGATAACCGCCAGAAGCGGCGACTACGGTGGCGGATGCGCCGAGTTGCCAAGCGATGGGGGGTAATTCACTTAAGCGCTGTTCTACACAGGCTAGAATCAACTCTTCTAGGGGGGTAGCTAACAGGGGGAGAATAACTTGCGTTTCTGGATCACCAAAGCGGCAGTTAAATTCTAGGACTTGGAAATCGCCATTGGGTGTGATCATCAAGCCGGCGTACAATACACCGCGATAATCTATACCTTTGGATTTTAAGGCAGCGATCGCTCTTTCTAATACCTCTGTTTGCACCCGTGCCATAATTTCCGGTGTGGCAATAGGCGCTGGGGCGTAGGCTCCCATCCCTCCTGTATTTTCTCCTGTATCACCTTCTCCTATCCGCTTATGGTCTTGGGCTGGTAGCAACGGACGAATTGTTACCCCATCTGTCAACGCTAATACTGAGACTTCTTGCCCAGTCAAGCATTCTTCAATCACGGCAAACTCCCCCGCACTGCCAAACTGGCCTTGAAAGATGGCATCAATAGCGCTTTCTGCCTGTGCAATTGTCTGGGCAACGGTGACACCCTTACCCGCCGCTAAACCATCGGCTTTAACTACTATCGGCGCTCCCTGCACTTTAATGTATGATTTAGCTGCTGATGCCTCCGTAAATACCGCAGCCTTAGCCGTGGGAATCCCCGCCTCCTGCATCAGCGCTTTTGCCCAAGCCTTACTCGCTTCAATTTGCGCCCCGGCTCTACTTGGCCCGAATACCTTCAATCCTTTATCTTGTAGATAGTCGGTGATTCCCTTAGCTAAAGGCACTTCTGGCCCGACTACAACCAAAGAAAAACCTTGACTCAAGGCGTACTCACTAATGCCGGCAAAATCGTCCACTGCTAAAGGCACATTTTGGCAACGTGGCAGAGTTGCCGTTCCCCCATTTCCTGGCACACAGGCGACTTGTTCAATTTGCGGCGATCGCAACAATTTCCACGCTAGAGCGTGTTCCCGTCCCCCGTTACCTACAACTATAACTTTCACTGATTCCCTCTTGCGTCTCTGGCGAAACGAGAAGTACCAATTCAAAATTCAAAAAACCAGATATTAACTTCTGGGGAATTGGTATCAAACTACTCGCGGATCAATTTTTCACCAAATCTGACCCTGATGCAAGTCCTGTGTGGGGAGTGGGACTGGGGAAAGGGGAAAGGGGAAAGGGGAAAGGGTAGGTTTTTAATCTAGCAGTGAGTAAGGACTCTAAAACTAACGAGAAAATCGTTGTTTCATTCACACGCCAGTTCGCTCAAGTCGGGGAACCCGCCCACGCGACTGGCTCCCCTACACCCCTATACCCTTACACCCTAAAACCAAGGTTTTTGGAACACCAATAAAAAACTACACCTGTTAGGTGGGTTAATCCCCCCGTTTCTATTCGCCAGCCCTACAATTGATTTGCCAAGGTAGGGAAAGTTGTTTTAAAAATAACTAGGACATAATGACTTTGTATCATTGTCGCTATTAACCTGTTGATATAAAGACTTAGGACA